>NZ_AFHI01000001.1 GCF_000217935.1 Rheinheimera sp. A13L | reverse complement strand
GATGCGTCAGGGACGTTCAGCGGGAGGCGTATCTTACACTTCCCAGAATTTGTGTCAAGCCAGTGTTTTGATTTTATTTCTCAAACTCACCACTTAAACTGCTTCGCTTCACTTTTGAGCCTTTCGACTCCACCGCGCTGCGAGGCGGCCATTTTAGTGGTTTTCATCGTCGTGTCAAGCGATGTTTTGCATCATTTTTCACTTCATTTCAAAACCACCCCAGAGCTGCTTTCGCACTACCCCGTTGGCATGGCGCGCATTATAGGGAGTTTTTGGCGGCGCGCAATACTCTTTTTGAGAAAACTTGTACTTTTGAGTGCGACAGCCTGAAATTCAATCGAACCGTGCTTTTTTTCAACATTTGTCGCATACTCCTGCAGCAGCAGAGGAAATTCTTATGTCATTAACTTCATATAAAGGTAAAACTCCACAGCTTGATGGCGGGGTTTATGTGCATCCATCGTCTGTTTTGGTTGGCGATATTCAAATTGGCCTCAATAGTAGTATCTGGCCATTAGTAGCAGCACGGGGTGATGTGAACATTATCCGCATTGGTGAGCGCACTAATGTGCAGGACGGTTCTGTATTGCATGTGTCCCGCCCGACTATAAAGAACCCGGGCGGTTCTCCTCTTCTTATAGGAGACGATGTCACAGTGGGCCATAAAGTGATGTTGCATGGTTGTCAGTTGGGCAATCGTATTCTGGTGGGTATGGGCGCTATAGTGATGGACGACGTTATAGTAGAAGACGATGTCATTATTGGTGCCGGTAGTTTAGTACCACCTGGCAAAAGATTAGAGTCTGGTTACTTATATGTAGGCAGCCCGGTAAAACAAGCCAGGCCGCTGAATGAAGCAGAACGTAGTTTTCTGACTCAGTCTGCTATTAACTATGTGGTATTAAAAGATGAGTATCTGGCCGAGCCGTTAAGCTGAACCATCCAGATGCAACACACCATCTGTATTAAAGCGGTCTTGTTTGGCCGCTTCTTCTATTTGTTCTTCCCAATAAAAGCAGTCTTCTTTTATTTGCTCCAGCCAGCTTTGGTTATCCCAGCCTTGTGGCTTCTTTATATAGATACGTAGCCGCATGCCAGCAGCTAAACAACTACAACTGACTGAATCGGTGTTTTCATCAAAACTGAAGTCATGATTAAAGATCAGTTGCTGGTTCATGCCTTCACCATAGCCGTCAGTTGCTGCAGTACTGGAGTCACATCAGGTTTAACACCACGCCATATGGCAAAGCTTTCTGCGGCCTGACTGACTAACATACCTAAACCATCAGCAGATTGAGGTACACCTTGTTGCTGACACCAGATCAGAAAAGCGGTCGGCTCTTTGCCATACAACATATCATAGGCCAAAAAGCAGTGCTGAAGATGTTGTTCTGCTAACAGCGGTCTTTGTTGGTCCAATCCACTTGAAGTGGCGTTGATGACCAGGCTCCATTTTTCAGCCGGCACTTCGTTATAACCTGATGCAGTCACCCGCTTATCAAAAAGTTCGGCTATTGCTTCAGCCTTTGCTGCTGTTCTGTTGGCTATATGAATATGCTTTACACCAGCAGTCAATAAAGGCCCCACTGCACCACGGCAAGCTCCACCAGCACCTAAGACTAAAATAGTGGTGTCTTTTAACTCCGCTCCCAGTCGGGTTAAATCAGCCACTAAACCTAAACCATCGGTGTTATCACCACAAAGCACACCCTCTTTATCTATATATAAGGTGTTCACTGCTCCAGCCTGCAAAGCGCGTTCACTGAGCTGTTCTGCCAACTGATAAGCCTGCTCTTTAAAAGGCACAGTGACATTACCACCACGGCCTCCCGCAGCAACAAAGCTAAACCAGCTGTCGGCAAAGGCGTCTACCGGTGCTAAAATGGCCTCGTAACTCAAAGCTTGTGCGGTTTGTTTGGCAAACCAGCTATGGATCAGCGGTGACTTTGAGTGCCCAACAGGATTTCCAAATACAGCGTAACGGTCCACAGGTTCACCATGAAAAAGTTGTTTGACGCGATTTTTAATAAAAGCCAGCCAAATAGCAAGCCACATCCAACTCCGGCGACCACGCCTTACGAGCTGATTGGCGGCGAAGCAGCAACACGGCGTCTGGCTAACAGATTCTACGACATTATGTCGACAGTACCTGAAGCAGCCGAATTGTATGCGATTCATCCTCAGCCACTGGACGCCATAAGGCAAAAGTTTTTTGAGTTTTTATCAGGCTGGCTGGGCGGCCCTTCTTTGTTTGAAGAAAAATACGGTCATCCACGTTTACGGATGCGGCATATGCCTTTTGCTGTTGATCAACAGATGCGCGATCAGTGGATGTTTTGTATGGATAAAGCTTTGGCTGAAGTGGTAGAAGACAAGTTACTGCGCCAAGGGCTAAGCCATTCGCTGGCGCAACTGGCCAGCCATATGATCAACAGATAATGATCTACAGACAATGGGCTACAGATAAAACCAAGGCGCCGAAGCGCCTTTAGTTACTCTGTGTTTATTATTCAAGACCTAGCCAATCCTGAGGTTGCAGATAACGCTCGTATAATTTGGCTTCTGCACTGCCGGCTTCCGGCTGATAACCATATTGCCAGCGCACTAATGGTGGCATCGACATCAGGATAGATTCGGTGCGGCCGCCACTTTGCAAACCAAACAAAGTGCCTCGGTCAAATACCAGATTAAATTCTACGTAACGGCCACGGCGATACAGCTGGAACTGGCGCTCCGCCTCTGAATAGGCTTTGCCTTTATTACGTTCGACTATAGGCACGTAAGCCTTAGTAAAGGCTTCTCCTACTGCAGACATAAAAGCAAAACTTTGCTCAAAACCCGGCTCGTTTAAATCATCAAAAAACAAACCACCTACACCACGGGTTTCGTTGCGGTGTTTTAAGTAGAAGTATTCATCACACCATTTTTTGTACTTAGGGTAATAAGCGGCATCAAAACGATCACAGCAGTCTTTGGCTACCTGATGCCAATGCACTACATCAGCTTCAACCGGATAAAAAGGGGTTAAATCAAAACCTCCACCAAACCACCAGACAGGTGCTTCACCTTCTTTTTCGGCGATAAAAAACCGCACATTGGCATGACTGGTGGGGATATGTGGATTCAACGGGTGGATCACTAAAGACACGCCCATAGCTTCAAACTTACGACCCGCCAATTCAGGCCGGTGTGCCGTGGCTGAACCAGGCATCTTATCGCCAAACACATGAGAGAAATTAACACCAGCCTGCTCAAATACAGCACCATGAGTCAGAACCCGGCTGCGACCACCACCACCTTCGGCTCTGTCCCAGCTTTCTTCTGCAAAGTCTACTGCGCCATCAGCAGCTGCAAGTTCAGCGCAAATACTGTCCTGCAGTGCCATTAAAAAAGCTTTTACCTGATGTTTATCGACGTTTTGCATTTGCTTATCTCTTGATTCGCAGCCGGATATTAACCCGCCCGGTAAATATGGCCTGTAGTGATATCTCGTATTTCTGACGGCACAGCGCGTCCACCTGTTGGCGCATCCACTATTACAGCAACTTTATCTGCCAGTTGAAGCTGCACTTCGGCTGTGCTGCGACAGGGCTCAAGGCCTGATAAATTCGCGCTGGTGGACGTGATAGGCTTCCCAAAAGCAAGGCATAACTGCTGCACTACTGGGTGATCACAAACCCGAATGGCAATGCTATCAAACTGCCCTGTCAGCCAATCAGTGCAACGTGTTGAAGCTGGCACAACCCAGGTCACAGCGGCTTTATCTTTAACACCAGCGCTATCACGCCATGAGTCCAGCATCAGCTGAGTTTGTTCCATGCTTAGCTTTTCGGCTGCAATATAAGGAATCAGCTGAGAAAAGTCTGCAGCTATTAAGATTAAGCCCTTGGATTTTGGCCTTTGTTTGACCTGCAACAAAGTTTCGATGGCCTGGCTATTATCCGGGTCGCAGCCGACACCAAAAACAGCTTCGGTTGGATAGGCAATCACCTGGCCTTGCCGCAACGCAGTAACGGCAGATGTTATATCTGTCACTTTTCTGAGCCCTGTATCTGAGGTTTTTTAGTCAAAAGTCTTTCTGGTCACGGCCAGAGTCTTAGCAGAAGCTACAGCTTCAATTACTTTGCGTATATAATAGCGGCCTTATTATGCCAGTTCTTAGCAGCTTTAAGGAAACAACGATGAAAGTAGGTATTATCATGGGGTCTAAATCTGATTGGCCCACAATGAAAAACGCGGCCGATATGTTAGATCGTTTTCAAATCGCCTATGAAACTACCGTTGTTTCAGCTCACAGAACTCCTCAACTCTTAGCCGACTATGCCACTAGTGCAGCTGCACGTGGTTTAAAAGTCATTATTGCAGGTGCAGGTGGTGCAGCGCATTTACCTGGTATGGCTGCGGCTTTTACCAGCTTGCCCGTCTTAGGTGTGCCTGTGCAGTCTAAAGCTTTAAAAGGTCTGGACTCTTTGTTATCCATAGTGCAGATGCCTAAAGGTGTTGCAGTGGGTACTCTTGCTATAGGCGAAGCTGGCGCGACCAACGCTGGTTTACTGGCAGCTCAAATTCTGGCGACCTCTGATGCAGAGCTGATGAGCAAAATTGATGCATTCCGCAAAGAACAAACAGACACAGTGCTTGCCCAGCCTAACCCAGCCGAGGAATAACTGATGAAGGTTCTGGTTTTAGGTGCTGGTCAACTGGCTCGCATGATGAGCCTGGCTGGCACACCGCTGAACTTAAAAGTTTCAGCTTATGATGTGAACAGCGACACTATTGTTGACCCTGTCACTCAGCAAAAACTGGGGACTGGTCTGGCACAAGCTATAGCCAATGCGGATGTGATCACTTCTGAGTTTGAGCATATCCCTTACCCGGTTCAGGAGCTTTGCCAGCAAAGCGGTAAGTTTTTACCGAACAGCACAGCTATTAAAGCAGGTGGCGACAGGCGTCAGGAAAAACAATTGCTGGATAAAGCTGCTGTGACTAACGCCGCCTACAGCATTGTGGTGACTGAACAGGATTTTTATCAGGCGATTGAACAGCTGGGTTTACCACTGGTGCTGAAAAGTGCCTTGGCAGGTTATGACGGCAAAGGCCAATGGCGTTTAAAAACTCAGGCGGATGCACAAGGGGTTTGGGCTGATATTCAGCAGTTTATGGCAGGAGCTGATCACACATTGCCACAAGCCATAGTGGCAGAGCAGTTTGTCCGTTTTGACCGTGAAGTCAGTTTAGTCGGCGCCCGTAATCAGGCTGGCGATATGGTGGTTTACCCTCTGACAGAAAATCATCATGTCTCTGGTGTACTGGCGGTATCTCTGGCTTTACCTGGTCAACAGGAATTACAACAACAAGCTAAGCAGATGTTTGAAGCTGTAGCCACGGCTTTGGATTATGTTGGTGTATTGGCGCTGGAGTTTTTTCAGGTTGGCGATAAGTTGATGGTGAATGAGATAGCACCAAGGGTGCACAACTCAGGACACTGGACCCAACAAGGTGCAGACACCTGCCAGTTTGAAAATCATTTACGGGCAGTTTGTGGTTTGCCACTCGGCAGCACAGCTTTAGTGCGTCCCACTTTGATGGTGAATATTCTGGGTGAAGATCATGTCAGCCCTGCAGTATTAACTTTGCCAAGCTGCCATTTACACTGGTACGGCAAAGGTAAAAGACCGGGCCGAAAAATGGGGCATATCAATTTAAGTGCCACCAGCACCAGCGAACTGGCACAACGTTTTGATCTGTTGCGTCAGCATTTACCTGAAGATGAGTTTCCAGAACTGGATTTAGTGGCGGCTCGGCTGAAACAACTGCAATAACATTCTAAAGCTGGCGAAGTAGCCCTTTCTTTGCCAGCTTTAACTGCCCTGCACTTTCTGACATTTTTTACTGGCGCACAGTAGTTTCACACCAGAAGCCGAAGGTTTTTCCATCAACAATGGATAATTACAGAACTGGCATTGCCCTTCGACAGGCTTAAAATTCAGCAGGCATTTACAGTCCGGGTATCTGCTGCAGCCATAAAAAGCTTTGCCATATTTGCTGGTACGCTCCAGCAATTGGCCTTTTTTGCATTCAGGGCAAGGCACATCACTGGGTTCGGGTTCATCGGCATGCACAATAAAATGACAATGTGGGTAATGGCTACAACCAATAAACATACCGTAGCGACCGTTTTTGACCGCCAGTTCGTTTCCACATTCTGGACAAAGTTGATCCTCCAGTACTTTTACCACTGTATTTTCATGGGGATGCAGCGCTTTGAGGTAATTACAGGCCGGATAGTTGCTACAGCCTAAAAAAGGCCCATTTTTGCCACTTTTAATCTGCAAAGCATGGCCACACAGAGGACAAGGCTCTGCGGTTTTTTCATGTTGAAAAAGTGTATCGTCAGACTGGGACATACAAAGGCCATAGAAGAAAACAGCACAGATTATATACCCAAAGTAATAGTCGTTACAGCGAGGCTTGCAACGAAAAAGGCCGCTTAATGCAGCGGCCCTGTAGGTTCGTCAAAAATAAGGTCTTCCATCTGGGCATAAGCATTTTCACGACCAGGCACATTAAACAGCACCATCAACACCACCCATTTTAAATCGTCCAGACTCACAGAACTCTGATCCAGGTCCATTACTCTGTCCAATACCATCTCGCGGGTGGGCGCGTCCAGCACGTTGATTTGTTCCAGAAACAGCAGGAAACCCTGACACTCAGTCTCCAGCTTACGTTGCTCTTCCACAGTATAAATACGAATTGCGGTCGAATTAACTTTGGTTAAATAGGGCTTAACATGACTTTCCTGCAAGGCAGATAAAGAATCCAGCCAACGCAGGGCCTTAAAAATATCATCATCATGGAAACCGGCTTTGCTGAGCTCACGCTGCAGATCGGCATGATTCACATAAATTTCTGACTCGTTATGGATGTAGTTTTCGAACAAATATATGAGGATATCAAACATAGTCAGGCCCTCCTCACTCTGATGTAACCACCAGGTACTGCTGCCACTTCACCGGCCAATTCCAGCTGAAGCAATTCAATTGAGACTTGCGCTACAGATAAACCACTACGTTCTGCAATACGATCAATCGCAGTGGCCTCATCTCCTACGTTAGCCAACAAGCCGTCGTCAAACAAGCCTGTTTGTAACTTTTTTTCTTTGTCCTTTACAGTACTTAGACTGTTATTTTGCAAAAAGCTCCATTCTTCTATGATATCGGCCACACAAGTGGTTAATTTAGCACCTTGCTGAATTAACTGATGACAGCCTGCCGCTTGCGGATTGTAGATGGAACCTGGGATCACAAAAAGCTCCCGGCTATACTCTGCCGTATAACCCGCGCTAATCAAGGAACCACTTTTAAGTGCGGCTTCCACTACTAAAGTTCCTACACTTAAGCCTACAACTATACGGTTACGTAACGGGAAATGATCTCCTTTAGGCTGCACATCAGGTAAAAACTCCGATACCAAAGCGCCGCTGTTGGCAATTTCTGCGGCCAAGTCTTTATGCTGCGCCGGATACACAGTATCAAAACCATGACCAAGCACCGCAATAGTGTTGCCGAGCACAGACAAAGCCCCTTTATGACTACAACCATCTATGCCTTTGGCCATACCGCTGGTGACAGTTAAACCTAAGCGGCATAAATCGGCGGCAAAATTAAAGGCCACTTGTTTACCTGTGGCCGTGGGCTGGCGACTGCCCACTATTGCAATCTGCGCTTCGTTTAACAAAGCCGGGTTACCTTTGATAAACAAGGCAAAAGGCGGCTGCTTAATCTGGCTGAGTAATTCAGGGTAAAGCGGGTCTGTGTAACGAACAAAATGGTGATTGGGGCTGCTTTGTAGCCACTCAAGGCAATGCTCAATACGCTGCGGCGTGATGGCTCTGTGGCACTGGATTTGGCCCGCAGTAAACCCTAGCTGCTGCAGTTGCTGATCATCCAGTTGATGGAAGTCAGCTGAAGAAACCAGCTCAGCCCACTGCTGATGCTTCAGTCTGTCCATAGATGGAATAGCTGCTAAACGGATCCAATGCTCGAGGTCATCCATGTTCCTCTCCTTTGTTAAACTATCAGAGATTACCTATTAAATCTCCCACCCGAACAGGCTGTTCAGTGCGTAAAATCATCGCAAAGCTGCTGTGTTCGTCCACTTTTACAATCATCAGCTGGCCCACTAACTCAGTTGGCATTTCATCAGCAGAGCCCACCATTTCATGCAGAATACGCTGGAGTTTGTCGCTGTCTTCCGGATAAGAAGGTTTATCACCAAAATCGACCACTGGCGGTGACTGACGAAATATTCCCAGCAAATGACCGGGTTGCAACTGAGCATTCTGGCCTTGATTCAACAGCACAATTTCCCCTTTGGCGAACTCACGCCATTGGGATGCACTGTCCACTATAACCCCTGAAACCAAAGCTTCCGGGGATTGCAGCTGAAAAAAATCCGGATACAGCGACTGCTGTGGCATAGCTAATAAGCGATCACCTTGCCTCACTTCCCTTCTGGAATTTTGCACTTCAATCCGGCTGACTTGTTGTTCATCCACCATAGCTGGCGGCAAGACTTTAGCTTCAGCCATTAATACAGCTTCATAACCCATCAGATCACCGGTTTGCGGATCTTCATAAGCTTCCCCCTGGCGATAAATGCCATAACGTTGGGTCTGGTCCAGTTCACCTTTGACATAAAGCACATGGCCAGACACAGCATTTTTGACATTCTGTTGCCCACCCAGGACATAAGGCAGGTTTTCCAGCTGCTCTTCTGAAACCAATTGCTCTTCCGATAAAAAAGGTTCGATCACGGCCAAGGCAATAGATGGCACTGGTTTATCAGCTTTTGCTATACGGCGGATTTGAGGTGTTAATTTGATGCTGCCTGAAACTGCGGAATGATCTGGAGCCTTTACTGGGCCTGACGAACTGACCGCCACTCTTTGACTGTTTAACGTCAGTATCGGCTGACCATCGGCATCAAACTGCAAATGCAATTGATCACCCGGATAAATCAGATGGGGATTATTCACCTGAGGATTCAGTTTCCATAAACGTGGCCATAACCAGGGGTGCTGCAGATACAAGCCAGCTATATCCCATAAGGTATCGCCGGTTTTCACCAGATACAAGGTTGGCGCATCAACCTTGAGTTTCAGCTCATCAGCCACCAGATCCATACTGAAAAACGCAGAAAAGCTGACCAAAAAAGCAAGAAGCTGCTGTCGCATAACACCATCCCCATTCGTACTTATAGTAATTCTTGCACACTAAGCTATTCATACTGTGCATAAATGGCTAAAATTAGACCATAGCACAGCCAATTGAACATAGACGACTTTTGTAGGTTCCATGACAGTATTAACAGTTTTACATTATCCAGATGACCGTTTACGCACAGTAGCAGCAGCAGTGCCTGAAGTTACGGCCGAAATTAAGCAACTAACAGCAGATATGCTGGACACTATGTATGACGAAAACGGCATAGGTTTAGCGGCCACTCAGGTCAATGTACACAAGCGGGTTGTAGTGATCGACGTCTCAGAAAACCGTAACGAGCCGATGATTTTTATCAACCCTGAAATCATTGCCAAAAGTGGTGACACTGAATACGAAGAAGGCTGCTTGTCTGTGCCACAAAGCTACGCCAAAGTGGAACGCGCCGCTGCAGTGACAGTCAAAGCGCAAAACACCAAAGGCGAGTGGTTTGAACTGCAGGCTGAAGGTTTGCTGGCCATTTGTTTACAGCACGAGCTGGATCACTTAGTGGGCAAGCTGTTTATCGACTATTTATCGCCGTTAAAACGTGACCGTATTAAGAAAAAGCTGGAAAAAGAAGCTCGCCTCGCAGCCCGTTAACCAAGCAGGAATTATTTTGACCACTCCGTTACGTATTATTTTTGCGGGCACACCAGATTTTGCTGCCCGCCATCTCGCCGCCCTGCTGGATTCTCCTCATCAGGTGATTGCCGTCTACAGTCAACCCGACAGACCTGCAGGTCGTGGTCATCAGCTGCAACAAAGCCCGGTAAAACAACTGGCTTTGCAACATGATATTCCGGTGTATCAGCCTAAGTCGTTAAAAAAGGCCGCTGCTCAGCAAGAATTAGCTGCCTTAAATGCGGACTTGATGGTGGTGGTCGCTTATGGCCTGATCTTGCCACAAGCTGCGTTAGATGCACCTCGTTTAGGTTGCATCAATGTGCATGGTTCGTTGTTACCACGCTGGCGTGGTGCTGCACCTATTCAACGTGCCATTTGGGCCGGAGACGCAGAATCCGGTGTCACTATTATGCAGATGGATATAGGTTTGGATACAGGCGCTATGCTGAGCAAAGTTTGCACCCCTATAGCAGCAGATGAAACCAGCACCAGCTTGTACGACAAACTGGCGCTCACTGGCCCTGTCGCTTTAGTGGAAGCATTAGCCAATTTAGAAGCGCTGCAAGCCAAAGCCCAACCGCAGCAGGATGAGTTAGCCAACTACGCCGAAAAATTATCTAAAGAAGAAGCTTTATTGGATTTCACCAAGCCAGCCGCTGCGCTAGAGCGCGAAATCCGGGCTTTTAATCCATGGCCTATGAGTTACTTGCAACTGGGTACTCAGCAACTGAAAATCTGGCGCGCTGTGACAGAACCAGGTTCAGGCACGCCAGGTCAGGTGTTGCGGGTGGATAAAAAAGGCATTGCCATTCAAACCTCTGATGGGGTTTTAGTGATCACCGAATTACAGCCTGCCGGCAAAAAAGCCATGAAAGTGATGGATTTCCTCAATGGCCGCGCCGACTGGTTTCAGCCAGGCCAGATATTGCCCCCTGTTGATGAGCAGAGCAAATGAGTAAAAATTTACGCGCTCTGGCAGCAACAGCCTGTTATCAGGTGGTGGATCAGGGTAAGTCCTTGTCAGAAGTTTTGCATAAAGCTCAGATTGAACTGGACTCGCCTTTAGATAAAGCCCTGCTGCAGGAAATCTGTTTTGGTGTGATGCGCTATTTGCCCCAGCTGGAAACGGTCTGTCAGAAGCTGATGGATAAACCTCTGGTCAAACATCTGCGCCCTTTGCAGTTTTTGATTTACGTTGGTTTGTACCAACTAAAGTTTTTACGGGTGCCAGACCATGCCGCCATAGGCGAAACCGTAGAAGCGGCCCGAGAATTAAAAGGTCAAAGCCTGACAGGTTTAATTAATGCGGTGTTACGTTCAGTGCAACGTAAACCTGAAGTTTTTGATTTTCAGGACTCGCCTTTACCAGTCCAGTACAACCATCCAGGCTGGATCATCACCCAGTTACAACAAGCTTATCCGGACAACTGGCAACAGATACTGGATGAAAATCAGCAAAAAGCGCCTTTGTGGCTTAGAGTAAATCAGTTACGTACCACACCTGAAGCTTATTTAGCGGCTCTTGCCGCCGAAGGCATAGCCGCCAGTCAGCCTTTTGCTTATTTGCCTTGTGCCTTATTGCTTGAACAGGCCTCTGATGTGACCTTATTACCAGGTTATGCCGATGGTTGGTTTTCAGTGCAGGATGGTGCAGCTCAGCACGCCGCTTATTTCCTCGGCGCTCGTAACAAGGATTCAGTTTTAGATGCCTGCTGCGCCCCTGGTGGCAAAACCTGCCATATTCTGGAACTGGCACCAGAAGCTGATGTATTAGCGCTGGATAAAGACCCACGCCGTTTAGACAGGGTATACGACAATCTGGACCGCTTAGGTTTAGATGCCCGTGTAATGGCTGCTGACGCTGCAGACCCGGACGACTGGGCAGGTTTTCAAACTTTTGATCGTATATTGCTGGATGTGCCCTGTTCTGCCACCGGCGTGATCCGTCGTCACCCTGATATTCGCTGGTTGCGGAAAAAAACCGATATAGCGCCACTGGTTGAGCTACAACAACAAATTCTGCGTAATATCTGGCCTTTATTAAAACCTGATGCTGAACTGTTGTATGCCACCTGCTCTGTATTGCCGGAAGAAAACCAGCAACAAATAGAAGCCTTTTTAGCCGACCATGCAGATGCACAACTGATCCCGCTGGCCGATAGCCACCCACAACTGCACTGGCAAATTTTGCCGGGCCAGCAACAGATGGATGGTTTCTTTTATGCCAAACTTCGCAAGACAAAGCGGTAACGCAGAGGCTTTATGAAAATTATCATTTTGGGTGCAGGTCAGGTTGGTGGCACTTTAGCGGAAAACCTGGTCGGTGAACAAAACGACATTACAGTCGTCGACACCAATATTGAAAAACTACGAGCCCTGCAGGACAGATACGATCTGCAGGTAGTGCATGGCCATAGTGCGCACCCTGATATTTTAAAACGTGCTGGCGCTGAAGACGCCGATATGATTATTGCCGTCACCAGCAGCGACGAAGTCAACATTGTCGCTTGTCAGGTGGCCTACAGTATTTTTAATACGCCGCTGAAAATTGCCCGTATCCGTACTAACCAGTATCTGAAATACCGCGAACAGTTATTTCATAAAGACGATATGCCGGTGGATCACTTCATCTCCCCCGAAACTCTGGTGACCGACTATATCAAACGCTTAATCGACTACCCAGGCGCTTTGCAGGTGGTGGAATTTGCCGAAGGCCGGGTTAGTTTAGTGGCAGTAAAAGCCTATTACGGTGGTTTACTGGTAGGCCATGCCTTATCCACTTTAAAACAGCATATGCCGCATGTGGACGCCCGTGTTGCAGCTATCTACCGTCGTGGTCACGCTATTAAGCCTTTAGGCACCACAGTGATAGAAGCAGACGATGAAGTGTTTTTTGTCGCTGCAACTAAACATATCCGCGCTGTGATGAGCGAGCTACAAAAGCTGGAGAAAAGCTATCACCGCATTATGATCGCAGGTGGCGGTAACGTAGGTTATGGTTTGGCTCGTGCTTTAGAGAAAAACCATAGCGTGAAGCTGATAGAACGCAGTAAAGAGCGTGCCGAATACCTGTCCAGCGCTTTGGACAATACAGTGGTTTATATTGGCGATGCTTCAGACCCTGAGCTGTTGGAAGAAGAAAATATCGAACAGGTCGATGTGTTTTTAGCCGTTACCAATGACGATGAAGCCAATATTATGTCGGCCATGCTGGCCAAACGTATGGGCGCACAAAAAACCATGGTGCTGATTAAACGCGGTGCTTATGTAGATTTGCTGCAAGGTGGCGAAGTAGATATAGCCGTATCACCACAGCAAGCTACTATTTCAGCATTGCTGACCCATATCCGCCGTGGTGACATAGTGAATGTGTACTCACTGCGCAGAGGCGCTGCAGAAGCCATAGAGGCAGTGGCTCATGGTGATAAGTCGACGTCTAAAGTGGTAGGTCAGGCCATAGGCCAGATTAAACTGCCACCAGGTGCGACCATAGGCGCCATAGTGCGTGGCGACGAAGTATTAATAGCTCACGATAACGTGGTGATTGAAACTGACGATCATGTGATTTTATTTTTGGTGGATAAAAAGTACATCACCGAAGTGGAACGCTTGTTCCAGGTGAGTGCGATATTTATTTGATGTTTCGACTGTAGGGGCGCGGTTTATCCGCGCCCGTCTAATGATACCGCGGTGCATAAGGAAGGGCGGGGGCAAGCCCGGCCCCTACAACCCGCCCGTCTGAAATTCCAATCTAACTTAATCCTTCCAAAATGCCGCTGTAAACAGCACCAGTAAGGTAAAAATCTCTAAACGCCCAAAGATCATAGCCACGACCAAAATCCATTTGCCGGCGTCGGGCACTGAGGCAAAGTTGGCGGCTACTTCACCTAAGCCTGGGCCTAAGTTATTTAAACAGGCCGCTGTGGCGGTAAAGGCGCTGATATTGTCCATGCCAACCAGCAGCAGCAATAACATAATAACCACAAACACCAGGGTATAAGCCGCAAAAAAGCCCCAAACCGCTTCCACTATCCGATCTGGTACAGGCCGACGCCCAAGCTTGATGGAATACACAGCTCTTGGATGCACTAAACGGTTTAACTCCCTTTTGCCCTGCAGGAATAACAGCAGCACCCTGACTACTTTTAAACCACCGGCGGTAGACCCTGCACAACCACCAATAAAGCTGGCGAAAATCAGCAAAATAGGCAAAAACAAAGGCCAGCTGGAAAAGCTTGCTGTGGAGAAACCTGCAGTAGTCGACATAGACACAGCCTGAAACACACCATGATTCAGCGCGCTGAGTAAGTCCGGATAAATTTGTTCTTCCAAAAGCACCAGAAAACAAATCACCATCAAGGCCAGTTGGATCACCATAAAAGCTTTTAACTCAGGATCACGCCAGTAGGTTTTGATGTTTTTGCCACGCACAGCCGCAAAATGCAGTGGAAAATTGACTGAGCTGATCAGCAAAAACACCACACAAATCATATTGATACTGACACTGTTAAAGTAACCTATGCTGGCGTCGTAAGTAGAGAACCCCCCTATAGCCACAGTAGAGAACGCATGACAAATGGCATCAAAAGCACTCATACCTGCAATATAAAAAGACAAAGCGCAGGCAATGGTAATACCTAAATAAATAAACCACAGATGTTTGGCGGTATCGGCAATACGGGGCGTCATTTTGTTGTCTTTCACCGGGCCAGGCGTTTCAGCACGGTACAACTGCATACCACCCACCCCTAACATCGGCAGAATAGCCACAGCTAAAACGATAATCCCCATACCACCAAACCATTGCAGTTGCTGGCGGTAATACAATATAGCTTTAGGCAGGCTTTCTAAACCTGTCAGCACAGTAGCGCCCGTGGTGGTTAAACCTGAAAAGGCTTCAAACATACTGGCGGCCAGATTCATATCAGGTTTATCTGCCAGCCAGAACGGCAAAGCACCAACAGCCCCTAACACTGTCCAGAACAACACTACTATTAAAAAGCCCTCCCGGACTTTCAGTTCAGACTTTTCATTGCGGTTGGGATACCAAACGACAAAACCTATCAGCAACGACAGGAAAAAGGACAAAATAAAAGGTACACCAGCGCCATCCTGGTACCAGTAGGCGATAAAGGCAGGCGGTAACATGGTGATACTGAAGATGGCAACCAGCAGGCCTAAAATCCGGATAATAGAACGGTATTGCATCAGGAGCCCTGTTCTGCGTTGCGATGCCAGCTAATGCTGGCCTGAAGTTCTTTCAGTCTGAGTATGGTCTGCATAAACTGCTGTTCAAATTCCTGTTGATCGCTTTGAGCGATACGCACTGTTAAGCGCACTTGCTGATCAAACTCTTGTTGTTCAATCAGCCAGCGGTTCTGCCATAAACGCTGCATAGTTTCAAAAGCAGCATAAGACAAACACAAATCTGCCTGATGCCTTATGGGTATAAATTCTCGTTGTGCAGACAGCAAAGCCTGTCGCACCGAATCACTGTAAGCACGAACTAAACCGCCGGTGCCCAGCTGAACGCCGCCATAATAACGTACTACCGTAGCACAAAGCCCTACCAAGCCAGAGCCTTGCAATACGGCCAGCATAGGTTTACCAGCTGTACCAGAGGGCTCACCATCATCACTGAATGCCTGAGGCTGACCTGTTGGGCCGGCTGGCAATAGCATAGCACTGCAGACGTGAGCTGCCTGCGGATGTTGCTGTTTTTGCTGACGAATCATCTGCTGACCTTCAGCAAGGTTTTGGATTGGCCATAAAGTACATAAAAACCTGCTGCGTTTGATATCCGTTTCAGACGAAGCTGTTTTAGCCAACACCCACCAGCCGGACATCAAAACAGCTTAAGCCAGCTTCAGATCACGGGTCATATTTTCATTGCGGTCTTTGTGCACTATGACGTTATCTTCAATACGAATGCCGCCGTATTTACGGAATTGCGCTACTTTTTCCCAGTTCACGGCTTTGCCATGGGCTGTGTCTTTTAAATCCGCCAATAAGGAGTCAATAAAATACAAACCAGGCTCAATGGTAAAGACCATATTGGCTTCCACCAGCCGGGTAGTACGCAGGAATGGATGATCATCCGGAGCGGCAACATGAGTACCACGTTCATCCGCCATAAAACCACCCACATCATGCACCTGTAAACCCAAGTGATGACCTAAACCATGCGGGAAAAAAGTACGGCTGATACCGGATTCGACTATGCCCTCTGCGGACATCTGGACAAAGTTAAAATCAGCCAGAATTTTGGCTATATATTGATGAGCTTCGATATGTAAATCCGGGTATTTGATACCAGGCTTTAAACCATCCACCAGCTTCAGTTCCACTTCCGTCATCGCATTAATCAGCGCGGCGAATTCATCATTTAAAAAACTGTAAGTGCGGGTAATATCGGCGGCATAACCATGGAAACTGGCACCAGCATCTATTAAAAACGAATGAAACTCTGCAGGTTTTTTCCGCTCCAAAGCTGTGTAATGCAAGATGGCCGCGTTCTGATTCAGCGCTATGATATTGCCATAAGGCACTTCGTTTTCGCTTTGCCCCACAGCGGCCAGATAGGCCAGCTGAATATCAAACTCTGACCCACCCGCCATAAAAGTCGCTTTGGCAGCATTGTGCCCAGCCACTGCCAGTTTGTTGGCCTGACGCATACAACTAAGTTCATACTCAGTTTTATAAGCACGGTGGTAATGCAGATAACTGATCACAGCTTCAGGGTTAATTTCACTGAAACCTAAAGCCGTGGCCACTTCAATATGCTCACCCAGATAAGCCATACGGCCTTTGTCGTAAGGCAAAATATGCTCAACCTGATTGGCTTTTTCCAGAATTTGAATATCAAAAAAACCAGACCAGAACGAATCAGGAGCATCCGGTACTTTATGCCAGAAATCTTTTGGCAGATAAAAAGCCAGCTTAGGTTTATTCACACCATCCACAATCAGCCAGCAATTCGGATTATCCACCACAGGGATCCAGGCTTTAAACAATGGATTTACTTTAAAGGGGTAATCCATATCGTCGAGGAACTGGCGTTTTGCCTGGCCCGAGTGGATCACCAAAGCGTCCAGATTCTCGCGGGCTAATACAGCTTTAGTACGTTGCTGCAACGCAAATAAATGAGCGGCGTAAAGTTCTTGATAAGCTGGACGCATAAATTCAAATTCCGTTATTTATTACTAAAAACCATTAAAATCAACACAGTGTACCATGAAGGCTTTAGCCCTCCACCCCTATCCTCATCTCGGCCAGGGGTTCAAAAATACGCTGATTTTTCTGCATTTTTAAACTATAGACCTGGTAATACATCATGACGTTTTTGACATAGTCACGGGTTTCTTTAAAAGGAATAGTTTCCACCCAGATATCCAGTGGTACTGAACCATCTTTGGGGATCCAGGATTTTACCCTGCTAAAGCCGGCATTATAGGACGCAGTGGCAAACACCACATTATTGCCGGTATGCTTCATCAGATAATTCAGATAATAAGTACCGTAATTAATATTGGTGACCGGATTATACAACTGCTCCACCGATACTCTGCGGCCGGTAATATGTTTGGCGGTAGCCGGCATAATTTGCATCAGACCGAGGGCACCCACAGGCGACTTGGCCGTTGGGATAAAAGTGCTTTCACGCCGGGCTATTGCCATAGCCCAGGCCGGATCCACTTTGGCTTTTTTGGAATAAGTCTGAATTTCTTTGTTATAGGCCATAGGGAAACGTAAATCGACATCATCCCAGTATTCAGCTTTGGCCAGCGCCACTATAGCGTTGTCGTACCAACCCAGTTCAAAGGCCAGCTTAGCTGCACTGTATTTTTGTAAATCAGTGCCGTATTGCTGTAAATGGGTCAGTTCACGTTTAGCTGCATTAGGGCGTTTAATGGCTTGCCATTCTTTCATCCGCCGTACTGGGGCACTGCTTTTAAAGGCCAAAAAGTCAGTTTCAGTCACTGGCACTGGCTTGTGCGCCAGACTTGGGGCTTGCCCCAGATGTGCAGCTGCCAGATAACCATAATAACTGCGCTTTTTCGCCAGTTGCTGATAAATATGAGTGGAGGATTCTTTTAGATCGACCTGCAGATAAGCTCGGGCTAACCAATATTGGCTGGCATCATCTTTGGCCAACTCTTCCGGCAACGCCTTCACGGCTTCAATCACAGCGTACCAGTCTTTTTTACGCAGTAAACTCGCCAGTTTCCACTGCACAAAAAGCCTGTCTTTGTATTCAGCCGGCACTATATTAATAAACTTCTCAGCCCTGGGATCATTTTTGCTGGCCAAAGCTATAGCCATCTGACGGGCGGTGACAGCGCGGTTTTCATTGCTGAATGCAGGGTCGTGAGCAAAACGTTCCCAGACCGTTATAGCCTGATCCGGCTTTTTCCAAACCAGTTTTTGTATGCCATAAGCAGCTAAATCCCGTTCCAGCGGGCTGCGTAACGGCAGGAAGTTTTTGCGATACACCAAAGCAGGGTTATCCATCACCTGCACCCACTTTTCTGCCAGATACTGCTGGTTTTTAGGCAATAAGCTACGCAAGTAAGGCAACATCCGCTGATTGTCGGCTTTTGCCGCAGCCAGTACCCGCTGCCAGACGGCTTCAGGTGTACGCTGTCCCGCTTTGCGCCAACGGTCAAAGATAGGATCACATTCATCAGGCCGTGATTTGCCTACAGCCCATAAGTCACGCACAGCAGGCCATACAGCAGCAGGTTTTTCCAGCACCAGCCGCATTTCCAGCGCCTGGCAATCCAGCACCACATCAGAGCCATACTGATAATTTTTCAGAAATAACTGCGCTTGTTTACGATCGGCCAGATAAATCAGCCAGCGTTTACGTAAAGTACGCTCCAACGGTGTGCCTTGATGCTCCTGCATAAAACGTACAACAGCATTGGTATCATCCAGCGATTTACTCAGCCACTCCAGTTCCAGATAAGGCTGCAGCGGATAAGTTTCCATTTCTTTTAATACTTTTTTTGCCTGAGTTTCGGTGAGTTTATGAATGTTTTTTTCGGCTAAAGCAAAACGCTTACGCATGCCCTCATTAATAGCATGAGCAGGAAAAACCACGGATAAGGCGGCAGTTGCCAGTAACCAGAGCGATGGACGGAAAACAGAGGAGAAACGCCACATACAAATTTTTACCACCTATAGTTACTGGGACATCTATCGCAAATTCAAACAAGTGTTTAAATAACGGTTGAAATTTTTACTTAACCACGACACACTGAGACTGCAATAGACTCATCTTACCAGTTGCGAATAAAAGCAATAGTCCACCCTATCGGACGAAGGAGAACATTCATGATCTACCAGAGTAACAGCATCACCGTCGCCTATCTGGCGGATGGTATTGCCGAGTTTACCTTTAATGCTGCAGGTTCAGTTAATAAATTTGACCAACAAACCTTAGCAGATTGTCGTGCAGCTTTGAATCTGCTGCATGCAGATAAAAACCTCAAAGGCGTGATTTACACCTCAGGAAAAGACGCATTCATCGTAGGCGCTGATATTACTGAGTTTTTAGGTACATTCCAGCAGCCTGAAGCTGAACTTATCCCCTGGATCAAATCTGCCTCTGATGTATTTGACCTGGCAGAAGATTTACCGGTTCCAACCATTGCTGCTATTCGTGGTTTTGCTTTAGGTGGTGGTTTTGAGTGGACCTTAACAGCAGACTACCGTGTAGCAGATACGACAGCCAAAGTAGGTTTACCTGAAGTAAAACTGGGCTTAATGCCAGGTTTTGGTGGTTCAGTACGTTTACCTCGCATTATTGGTGCTGACGGTGGTATGGAATGGATCACGACTGGTAAAGAACGTGGCGCTGACGCTGCATTAAAAGAAGGCGCTATTGACGCCGTTGTTGCACCAGAAAAATTAAAAGACGCTGCGTTATCCATGATCAAGGATGCCATAGCTGGCAAACTGAACTGGCAGAAAAAACGCGCCGCCAAATTACAGCCACTGAAGCTGAATAAAATTGAAGCCATGATGAGCTTCAACACAGCCAAAGGTATGGTGTTTGCCAATGCAGGTAAACATTACCCAGCCCCTATGGTTGCAGTAGAAACTATTGAAGCAGCGGCCCGCTTAGAAAGAGCAGGTGCTGTGGCTTTAGAAAACGCATCTTTTGCCAAACTGGCAAAAACTACAGCTGCTGCTGCCCAGATTGGTTTATTCCTCAATGACCAGTTGATTAAAGGCAAAGCTAAAAAAGCAGCCAAAGTAGCAACGAAAGACATCAAAAAAGCAGCCGTATTAGGCGCAGGCATTATGGGTGGCGGCATCGCTTACCAGTCTGCATTAAAAGGCGTGCCAGTTGTGATGAAAGACATAGCCGACAAAGCTTTAGAGTTGGGTATGGGCGAAGCCACTAAGCTGTTGAATAAACAGGTAGAGCGCAAACGTCTGGATGCTGTTGGTATGGCGAAAGTTATTGCCAGCATTCAGCCTACGCTGAGCATGGAAGCAGTGAAAACTGTCGACATAGTGGTTGAAGCAGTCGTTGAAAACCCAAAAATCAAAGGCGCTGTATTAAAAGAAGTGGAAGAATTAGTAGCGGCCGACGCCATTATTACTTCCAATACTTCTACTATCTCTATTGATTCTTTAGCGGCCAATTTAAAAGACCCAAGCCGCTTCTGTGGTATGCACTTCTTTAACCCTGTGCACCAAATGCCTTTGGTAGAAGTCATTCGTGGTAAAGACACCAGCGAAGAAACCGTAGCTGCCGTTGTGGCTTACGCTGCCAGAATGGGCAAGTCCCCTATAGTGGTGAACGACTGCCCTGGTTTTTACGTCAACCGCGTCTTGTTCCCGTACTTTGCAGGTTTCAGCAAACTGGTATTAGACGGTGCTGACTTTGCCAAAGTAGACAAAGTGATGGAAAAAACCTTCGGCTGGCCTATGGGCCCTGCTTACTTGCTGGACGTTGTTGGTTTAGATACCGCTTTCCACTGCACAGACGTGATGGCTGCAGGCTTCCCAACTCGCATGGGCAAAGTAGAAAACGACCCTGTAGCCCTGATGTATCAGGCACAGCGTTATGGTCAGAAAAACGGTGTAGGTTTCTATGCGTACAGCAAAGATGCCAAAGGCAAACCGAAAAAAGATTCTGATGCAGTTTCCTATGACTTACTGGCTAAAGCTGGTGCTTCAGGTGTGGAATTCAGCGCCGACGATATTATTGCCCGTTGTATGGTGCCCATGATTAACGAAGTGATCCGCTGTCTGGAAGAAGGCATTGTTGCCAGCGCTGCAGAAGCTGATATGGGCTTAATTTATGGTTTAGGTTTCCCTCCGTTCCGTGGTGGCCCGTTGCGTTATGCCGACACCATTGGTCTGGCTAACTTTGTTGCTTTAGCTGACAAATACGCCCACTTAGGTGAAATCTATCAGGTAACAGACAAAACCCGCGCCATGGCAGCTTCTGGTGCCGTGTTCTACCCGGTTTAAGGCGGAGAGAAACAAATGAAACAAGCAGTGATCGTTGATTGTATTCGTACCCCAATGGGTCGTTCTAAAGCAGGTATCTTCCGCAACGTGCGTGCTGAAGAGTTATCCGCTTATGTGATGGCCGCTTTGGTTGAACGTAATCCGGCTTTAGATCCAGCCGAGATAGACGACATTATCTGGGGTTGTGTACAACAAACTCTGGAACAAGGTTTTAACGTGGCCCGTAACGCCTCGTTATTGGCAGGCATTCCACATTCAGTGCCAGCCGTCACGGTAAACCGCCTTTGTGGTTCATCGATGCAGGCCTTACACGACGCAGTACGTGCCATTCAAACCGGCATGGGCGACGTATATTTAATTGGTGGTGTGGAACATATGGGCCATGTGCCGATGAACCATGGTGTTGATTTCCACCCGGGTTTAGGCAAAAACATCGCCAAAGCCTCTGGCATGATGGGTTTAACGGCTGAACTCTTAGGTAAACTGCATGGCATCAGCCGTCAGCAACAAGACGAGTTTGGCGCCCGCTCACACCGTTTAGCCTATGAAGCCACGCTGCAAGGTCGTTTTAAAAACGAAATTATTCCGGTGCAAGGCCATGATGCTGACGGCGTATTAAAAGTATTTGATACCGACGAAGTAATACGCCCTGAAACCACAGTAGAAGCTCTGGGCGCTTTACGTCCGGTGTTTGACCCGGCCAACGGTACTGTGACTGCCGGTACTTCTTCTGCATTATCAGATGGTGCTTCTGGCATGCTGGTGATGAGTGAAGAAAAAGCCAAAGCTTTGGGTTTAAAAATCCGCGCTAAAGTCATAGGTATGGGTATAGCTGGTTGTGACCCGTCTATTATGGGTTACGGCCCGGTGCCAGCCAGTCAAAAAGCATTAAAAGCTGCTGGTATCACTATTGCTGATATCGACTACGCCGAATTAAACGAAGCCTTTGCTGCTCAGGCTCTGCCTGTGATGAAAGACTTAGGTTTGCTGGAATATATGAACACCAAAGTAAACTTAAACGGCGGCGCCATAGCCCTCGGTCACCCGCTGGGTTGCTCAGGTTCACGTATCAGCACAACCTTGATTAACGTGATGGAAGACAAAGGCGGCAAATACGGTTTAGCCACTATGTGTATTGGTTTAGGCCAGGGCATAGCGACAGTGTTTGAAAGAGTTGAATAAATAGTAGCTGTTCGCTTTTAAATAAGAGGGTTGGCTTTGGCCAGCCCTTTTTATTTGTACTTTGAAATGCAACAGAGGCTTTAAAACACCACAGCCTGAACTTTTACTTTCTGCTGATCAATCACAGCCCTGAACTCCGGGCTTGTTGTCGACCAATCCACAATATCTACTTTCCACGGTAAATCAGACTCACAGAAGGCTTCGTGTAAACTGGCCATTAAAGCTAAAGACAAAGGCTGCTGCGACATAATCACCAAATCTAAATCAGAAAAAGGCTTAGCTGACCCTTTAACGCGTGAACCAAAAGCCCAGACTTCACAGGAAGGCACCAATTGTCGCAAGATATGCTGCACTATGGCCAAATGCTCAGAACTGATATCTAACTGACTAATACTCATGCCATTCTCTTTTGTAATTGCTCAGATAAATAGCTGGCTTCAGCTAAAAACTTTGGAATACCAGCTACCACTTCTAAAGCTACAGCTTCATCGTAGCTATGACTGGTTTTTCCACGCATTTCACGATACAAACGCCAGTCCGGCCAGCTTCCCACTAATAAACCCTGCTCATTACCAGTGCGGATCAAATCCTGAAATGGCATTTGATCAACTAGTTCAGGGGTAGCCGACGCCATTTCCAGGTAACGTTTCAGCATTTTATGACTGATTTCATAAGTAAATTCAAAACGCTGTACCAAACCATCACGAATTTGAGTGTCACTGATATCTTGCTGATACCTTAACCAGCCTTCATGTAGCCTGTTGGTGGCATTATGCAAAGGGGTGAGATCGAGCACCAAATCATTCATCAGCTGAGTCCTGTATCAAGCCCTGTCACAGCAGCAGGTATAAGCGAAATTATCGATATGCTATCGTAATTTGCGTCTTTTTGCCCAATCTTAGCCTGGAGCTGGTCTTTTCGCTTAATTCCGGCTTTTCAGCACCCATAAGCTAAGTTAGCATAAGCGCCCTTTTAGTCTGAAAGCTTTGGAGCAAGAGCCATGTCGAACCCGGAACAGTTATTTGCAACAGCCGATCAGCTGCTGGATACTTTAGGTTTACGTTGCCCTGAGCCTGTGATGTTGACCCGCTTGGCTATTCGTAAAATGACGGCGGGCCAGACACTATTAATTACTGCTGACGACCCTGCCACTACCCGCGATATTCCGGCTTTCTGTCGTTTTATGGAACATGAGCTGGTAGCCAGCGATACCAGCGTTGAGCCTTACCGCTATTTAGTGAAAAAATCTGGCTAAGGCCGGATCTAAGACTTAGTTTTCAGGCTTAAAGAAGCACAAATGCCCGGCAAGTTTTCAGCTGTCATGCCTTCTTGTAAAAACCCATCTGCAGAGCTTAGTTTTGCTCTGGCTGCATCATCCGCAGCCATCACCTGATCTATCCAACTGGCATGACTGGATACTCTGGTATACAGCTCTTTGACGCCATATTCGCCTACATCCTTAAACCAGGAATCCACTCTGGAGCTCACTCCAAGCAGGTAATAACCATCCTCTTTTTTCAGATAAGCCGGGCCACCGCTGTCGCCATTGCCTGATACACCTTCCAGTTCCAGAGCTTGTTGATCCGATTCAAAAACAAAACGCAGATCGGATTTGGTCACTGCAGTTACTTTATTCTGAGCCTTACGCAGCACGCCGTTGTTTTCTTTATAGCCTACAGTTTCACCGGTTAAACCAGTACCTGTGCCGCCGCTGCCAATAAACCAAAGCACCTGATCACGCTCGTCCTGCTGGCGATACAATTTGGCGGGTTCCACACTCAGTACAGGTTTTGCCAATTTAATCAGCGCTAAGTCATTCTGTTTACCCAACTGATAAGAGGGATAACTGTAACGCGCCTGCACCTCAACTAATTCATCTCCCACCTGAATGGGCTGGCCCTGATCCAAACAAAACACAGTATGAGCAGCGGTAAGCACCCATTCAGGCGCAATCAAAGTTCCGTGCACACCAATGTTGTAGAAGGTCACCAAAGGCGGAAAATCGGCTTTGGTGGCCAGATACAGCTCTGGCGCTTTGTCGTGACGAATAACAATAGCCGAAGCCGGCATGGCCAGAATACTGGTCGCAATTAGCAAACCACCACTTAACAGCCTTAGCTTGATCCTGTTCTGCATCAGTCTTTCCTTATTTAGCTTTTGATAAGGATCAGACTGACAGAAAAACAAAAACAACTTAAGTCATTAAATGTAAGCAGTTATTTAAACAAGGCATGCTGATCCAACTGAATTTATCCTCCCTTTAAATGCGATTTTCCGCTCTTTATCGGTTCGCTCTGTAAGGGCCAACACAGCTCCGCCACACTGCCTGCATCAAGACATTTAATCAATGATAAACAAGGAAAATACGATGCAACAGACTCATAAAATCTTTAACCAAACTAACTTAAACCTGCTGTTAATCACAACGCTGGCGGCTTTAACCATTAAAACCCAACTGCTGCCAAGCGACAGCAGCACAGTGCGTGAACTGAATGTGCAGCGTATTAATGTGATGGAACCCAGCGGTCATCCACGTTTGGTGATAGCCAATACCGGCCATGCACCTAAAGCCATTAAAGATGGCAAAGAATTTTTTGATCCGGGTCCGCGCCCAGGCATGATTTTTTACAATGACGAAGGCACAGAAAACGGTGGTTTTGTGTTCCGGGGTTTTGAAAAAGACGGCAAAGTGGAGCATGGCCTGCATTTATCTTTTGACCGTTACAATCAGGACCAAAGCCTGGCGCTACAACATATTGAGCAGGACGGTATGCTGGTGACAGGCCTGAACGTGATAGACAGGCCGCAGTACCCTATTGATGATTATATGCAACTGATGTTTGCCGCCGAAAAAGGTGATGCGACGGCCTCTGCCCGAATTAAAGAACTGGAACAACTACACCCAGATATTCATGGTCACAGAAGGGCTTTTTATGGCACATTAAACAAAAAAGCGATGCTGCAACTTAATGATCCACAAGGAAATAAACGAATTGAAATGGCTGTGGACACAGATGGACAACCTCAACTGGTGTTTTATGCCGAAGATGGCAGCGAACTGATGCGTTTACCTGAAGCAGTACAGGTGAAATGATGAAACAGCTAAAAACCTTTTTACTGTTATTGGCCTTTTCCTATGGTTTGATGTTGTATCTGGCGCTGCTGCAAACAGCGCCTGGGCAACCGCTACAATTTCATGCCGATGCCCCTGTCTGGCTGAGCTTGCAGGCGGTGTTATCGCTTTGGTTAAGCCGTAAGTTAGATGCTGTGCTTTGGGCTAAAGACGCTACGGCTTCACTGCTGCAGCGTTATAGCCAAAGCTTTGGCTTAAGTTTGCTGATTTTTGTTGGCTTGATGACAGGGCTACAACTTTTAATCGACATAACAATAGGCCAAGCCTTGTTACTACAACAGTATCTGCGGGTCAGCCTGATGTATCTGCTGGTGCATAGCTTAATAGCCGGAGCTGACTTACTCTGGCAGGCATTAAAACGCCAGCAACAACAGCAGCTGGAGCTTATGCAGGCGCAGCAGCATAACCAGCAGTACAAGCTGCAATTGTTGCAACAACAGCTGGACCCGCACTTTTTGTTTAATAACTTAAATGTGTTGTCTGTGCTTATTCATAAAAGCCCGGACCAAGCCGAACAGTTTCTCGACCATTTTGCCGATATTTACCGTTACCAGTTGCAACAAGGCAGCAAAACGATGGTGTCTTTGGCCGACGAGCTGACTTTTGCACAGCATTATATGGCGCTGTTGGCGCAGCGCTTTCCGGCCAGTTTTCAGTTGCAAATCACTATAGAGCCGCAACAACAAACAAACTATCAATTAGTGCCCTGCTGCCTGCAGTTGCTGCTGGAAAACGCGGTAAAACATAACAGCGCTTCAGCCGAACAGCCTTTAGTTATTCAAATAGAGCTGCAGCACAACCAGTTAATAGTGCGTCACCCACTAAGACCCAAAACTTTTGCTCAACCCGGCACAGGCATTGGCTTAACAAATTTGTCCGAACGTTGCCTGGCCTTATTCGGCAAACCCATAGCTGTGCTACAAAATGACGAATTTATAGTGAAAGTGCCGCTACAACACAGTGTTTAGAATCGGCGGCATAAGCAAGGATTAGCCATGAAAGTACTGATTATTGAAGACGAGCTTTTAGCAGCAGAAAAGCTGGCAGGTTATCTGAAACGATATCAGCCCGATGTAGAGATAGTTGCGCAACTAAGTTCTGTGGCGCAGGTACTGGAGTTTTTCGCTGCAGGGCCTAAAGCTGTGCAGCTGGATTTAATCTTCTCCGATGTAGAGCTGACAGATGGCCAGGTATTTACTGCGTTAGAGCAGCTGGATTTACCTTGCCCTGTGCTTTTCGCCACAGCTTACGATCAATACTGGATGCAGGTGTTTCAATACCAGGCGGTGGATTATTTACTGAAGCCCTTCTCCTACTCCAGATTCGCCGAAGCTATGCTGAACTTTGCCCAGCTTAAACATAAACTACAGCAGCCAGTGGTAGCTGCGGCACCAGCTTATAAAAAGCGTTTTTTATTACGCAAAGGCCAAAGCTTATCTATTTTGCCAGTCGCCGATATTCTGCTTATTCGAGCCGCCAACGGTGTATTACTAGCCACAGATAAAAATAACAGCGTACATATACTGACAGAAGCCAATTTAGGCGATATTGAAAGCCAGCTCGACCCCTGCGAATTCTTCCGGCTGAATCGCAGCGATATCCTGCATATCAGCAGTATTTTGCAGGTAGAACCTTACAACAAAGAGTCAGTGGCTGTAGTACTCAGCTGTGATAAAGAACCTGCTATCAGCAGTAAAACCAAAACAGCTTTGTTTAGGAAGTGGTTAAATCAGTAGGCTCCGAAGCCTCTACTTTTATAATGACTATCTTACCCAACAAAAAAGGAGCATGAGCTCCTTTTTTATTTACTATCAATAAGTTACTTATCACTGCAATACAGAAATATCCGCTACACGCAGGAATAATTCACGTAATTGCTGTAACAAGGCCTGACGGTTTAGGCGTACTGCTGCATCGTCGGCATTGACCATTACTTTGTCGAAGAACTGATCTACTACATCGCGCATGGCGGCCAGATGGCTTAAACCTTCAGCGTAGCTGCTTACAGTCGCCTGATAAGCTTGTTCGGCCACTATGGCCTTGTACAGTGCTTGTTCGGCTTCTTCGCTGAGCAGAGCGCTGTTGATGCTGGCAGGAATAGTTTCTGTTACTTTGGCCAGAATGTTCGCTACCCGCTTATTGGCGGCAGCTAAAGCTAAAGCGGTGTCCAGTTTACGGAATTCAGCTACAGCTTTAACACGGCGGTCGAAGTCGGCCGGATTGGTTGGACGGCGGGCTAATACGGCCTGGATCACGTCAACACCAAAACCTTCGCCTTCGTACCAGGCGCGGAAACGGCCAAGCATAAAGTCCAGTACTTCGTCGGATACGCAGGCTTGAGTCAGCTTGTCACCAAAGGTGGTTTTGCTGAACTCAATCAGTTCGATTAAATCCAGTGGTAACTGTTTTTCCACCATAATACGCAGCGCACCAATGGCAGCACGGCGTAAGGCGAAGGGGTCTTTGTCACCTTTTGGCGCCTGACCTATACCAAAGATACCCACCAGCGAATCCATTTTATCGGCGATAGCCACAGCACAAGCTTCAAGCTGGCTTGGCAAGCTGTCACCGGCAAAACGTGGTTTGTATTGCTCGTTCAGCGCTACAGCCACAGCTTCTGGCTCACCGTCAAGGCGGGCATAATGCATACCCATCACGCCCTGCACTTCAGGGAACTCGCCGACCATATTGGTCATTAAGTCGGTTTTCGATAACAAACCAGCGCGTTCAGCATGCTGTACATCAGCACCAATTTTGCCGGCAATAAAAGCCGCTACTTTGGCGATACGCTCTGATTTCTCCAGTAAAGTTCCCAGCTTTTGCTGGAACACCACAGTGCTTAAGGCTGGCAGACGATCAACCAGTTTGGTTTTGGCATCAGTGACAAAAAAGAACTGAGCGTCAGATAAACGTGGGCGCACGACTTTTTCATTACCAGAGATAATCTGGCTTGGGTCTTTGCTGGCAATGTTCGCCACAAAGATGAATTTATTCAGTAACTTGCCATTGTTATCAACCAGCGGGAAATACTTCTGGTTGTCTTTCATGGTGGAAATTAACGGCTCAGCAGGAACCTGCAGGAAACGTTCTTCAAAAGAACCTACCAGCACAACTGGCCATTCAACCAATGACGCGACTTCTTCCAGCAAGGCATCATCCATCAGCGCCACGCCGTTTAAAGCTTTGGCCTGAGCTGCTACGTTTTCAGCAATAATGGCTTTACGTTTGGCAAAATCGGCAATGACGTAAGACTGTTCCAGCGTGCTTAAGTAGGCATCGGCATTTTTGATTTCTACCAAAGCTGGTGCATGGAAACGGTGACCATAGCTAACACGGCCCGACTCTTTGCCCAGAATAGTGGCTGGCACTACGTCGTCACCTAATAACAGGGTAACAGTGTGCACAGGGCGAATAAATTCGGCCGTTGAATTGCCCCAGCGCATTGGCTTGGCAATAGGCAACTTAGCTAAAGCTGTGGTGATCACAGCTGGTAATAAAGCCGTTGTGCTTTCGCCTTTAATCAGCGCTTTATGAATGAGCCAGGCGCCTTTGTCTGTTTCTAAGCGTTCGGCTTGATCCGCAGTAATACCGTTTGATGCAGCCCAGGCTGCAGCAGCTTTAGTTGGCTGACCTTCGGCATCAAAAGCTGCAGCCAAAGCCGGGCCACGTTTTTCTACCACTTTGTCTTGCTGTTGCAATGCAAGTTGATTCACACGAACAGCTAAACGGCGTGGCGCTGCGTACCAGCTGACTTCGCCATGGCTTAAGTTTTGTTTCGCCAGCTCTTCAACAATATTGTCGCTAAAGGCAGTAGCTAAGGTTTTTAAAGCTTTTGGTGGTAACTCTTCGGTACCAATTTCTACGAAAAAATCTTGCACAGACATTATGCCTCCTGCTTTGACTGGTTACGGCACTTGCTATCACTACATAGGGGAAAACCTAACTTTTCCCGCGCAGCGAAATAGGCTTCAGCACAGGCTTTAGCCAGGGTGCGAACCCGCAGAATATAACGCTGACGCTCGGTCACAGAAATGGCGTGACGGGCATCCAGTAAGTTAAAAGCGTGCGAGGCTTTCATTACTTTTTCATAAGCCGGTAAAGCTAAACCTGCTTCAATCAGCTTCTGGCTTTCCGCTTCACACTGGTCGAAGTAAGTGAAGAGCGCTGGTACGTCAGCATATTCAAAATTATAAGTAGATTGCTCTACTTCGTTCTGGTGGAACACATCACCATAAGTGACACGGCCTAAAGGACCGTCAGCCCATACCAGATCATAAATACTGTCTACGCCCTGGATATACATCGCCAGACGCTCTAAACCATAGGTAATTTCGCCTGTGACAGGACGACACTCTAAGCCACCTACTTGCTGGAAATAAGTGAACTGAGTCACTTCCATGCCGTTTAGCCACACTTCCCAACCCAGACCCCAGGCGCCCAGCGTTGGCGATTCCCAGTTGTCTTCGACAAAACGGATATCGTGCACCAGGGTATCAATACCCAGTTCACGTAAGGAACCTAAATACAGCTCCTGAATATTGGCTGGCGACGGCTTTAAGATCACCTGAAACTGATAATAGTGCTGCAGACGGTTAGGGTTTTCACCGTAACGGCCATCGGTAGGACGGCGACAAGGTTGCACATAAGCCACGTTGGTAGGCTCTGGGCCTAAAGAACGTAAAAAAGTCATAGGATGGAAAGTACCGGCCCCTACTTCCATATCCAGCGGCTGAACAATAACGCAGCCCTGGCGTGCCCAATAATCTTGTAATGCCAGGATCAACCCCTGGAAGGTCTTCATATCGTACTTTTGCATTAGCCTGACCTGCTGGAAAAAATGACTGAAAAGTATACCTATTTGCGGCGTCGAACTGTAGCGCTAAGCCGCGTTTTTTATGGGTTTTTTAGTTTTTCTTATAAGAGGAGCCATAGTCGAATAAAGCAAAATATCTAGTTTCGTTAAAATCACCCAATCACAAAGACTTAACTACGACAGCTAGATTTAGATTTTTTGGTCGTTATATTTTAATACTCCGTCGAATTCTTCATTGTCAGCATAATCAGCAACAATAGCAGAACTGTATCTAGACCTTGTTAGGCCCACGTAGAGTTTAGCTCTGGCATCATTCTTTAAATTAAAATTATGATTCCTTAACCAAGACAGCATGTCTTTGGTCGGGTAGATCAATACTCGATTTACTGTTAGCCCCTTTGATTCTCCTAAATTCATAGCTTCATAAGCTTTGTTCACTTTGGTTGAGGAATTCCATCTTAACTGTAAAGGTCGATACTGTTCTAAGTACTCTTCCACTTGCTGAGGCTTTATTAGGAATATTCCATTATGAGGATCATCCTTATTACACTGTGCGCATGAACAAGAAATTGCTTTGGGGAGATTAGGATATAGTTTTGATGAAAACTCACAGATTAATCGGTGGTTCCGGTGAGATGCAGACAAGGTCTCCGTGTCGACAATACAAGTTATCTTTTTGCCAAGTTCATTTTCAACAAAATCTTTGATTTTTCCTTCTGCATACTTACCGAACTTCGGTGTGTTATGTGTTAGGTAGGTAACTTGCCTTGGATCACCTACGAGGACTAGCTTGGCATCTGATTTAAAAAACAACTTTAATAATTCAAGGTCATAACCTGCTAAATCCTGCACTTCATCTATGAATATATTCTTGAATGCGCGCGCCACCCTTGAAACAACAGCACCATTAGATTTCGCTTCGGTTTCACATACGAACTTCGCAATTTTGTCGGAATATATTTTAAGACTTTCGGTAAAGTAGTATTTTAAGAAATCCTTCTCGCCCCAATACAGCGGACGATTTTGGAATAGTAATGGTTTTCCGTTGCCATCGAACCTTTTTCCAGATTTATCGCTAGTTAGAATAAAGCCTATCGTCTTGTTGTGTAATTCCTCACACAAGACACTCTGGAAAGGCTTAACCCCGTTCTGCAATAGAAATGCGAACCAAGTTTTGATGGTAACGTTACTTGGGACATAGCCCACTTTAGCTACGAATCTTGAGCGGATTTCTCGTTCGTTAGCCTCGGTAAAAGTTGTGATCAATACTGTTTCTGGAGCCAAGGCGAGAGCTTGCTCTACTAAATACGTTGTTTTCCCCGCGCCTGCAGCGGCAATGAGAAGCCGATTATTATTCATTGCACCACTTAACCGCACTTTGAATATAGTCAGGGTAATGTAACGACTTTTTCGACTCAAACACCTTTAACGCCCATGAGGTTTTGTTGTTCACCATGTGGTCTACAATTTTCTCTGCAGTATCATAGTGTTTGTCATCCAGCTCTAATACTTCGCGAAGTAACTTTAGATTTTGTGAGTTTACACTTACAAATTGTGGCTCAAGTGTGTTCAATTCATCACGTAAGTCTGCAAATATTTTCACACACGGATATCCCAAATAATCTTTATATTTCTTAGTTATTTTTGAGTCATAATTTCCATCATTATCGGTAATGACTGCTACAGGTTGTTTTATCTTTATGGCTATATCTAAAAATCGCTTAAAAGTAAGCTTTACCGATATGACATCAATCCCATCTTCTATGGGAAGTCGCGCATCATTTGACTCCATGTAGCACTTTTGGAAAATCAGTTCATCAGAATCACCCTCAACAAGAACGGCTTTCTTGCAAAGCAAAATCCTTAATGTTTGATATCCTGGAAGCTTTTTAAAAAAATCGAATGTTGTTGGATCTAGGTCAGCCAATCGTACAACTTTTCGATCGTTTAATAATATGAGGTTTTCCAGACCAAGCTTATTGGCTACATAGCTACTATGCGTTGAAATGATGACCTGTTTACCTATACAGCTATCACTTACTGTTTTGATAAGTTGATTCAGCTTAGTATGAGAGAGGTGATTCTCCGGTTCTTCAATCAAAACTAGATTTGCTTCTTGATTACGCTGGTGTGCAAGGGCCAAGTTCGTTTTAATAATACATTGCTCACCTTTACCAATTTGATGAAAAGGCACGTTATCTAGGTAAGTCATGAGAGCGGTTTCCCATGAGTTCTGCGTAGACAGATCAACAGACACATTCAACGTCTTTTCAGAGATTTTAGCTTTGGCAGTAATTTTGGTATTAATAGCCTTCACCGCATCATCTTCGATGAACTGGTCTTTCATCTTTCGATAGGCTTGCGATAAACGAACTCTTTCTAAATCCTCTAAATCGTTTTTTATTATGCGAGAAATATATACGTCAGAACCATTTTGGTATTTTGCAGAGGTGGAATCAATTAGAACTGATTTAATAGGTATAGTTCTGCTTGTCACTGTTTCGCGAGCGAAGGAACTCCAGCTGACTTTGTAGTACTCGATGGGTAAGGTTGTCAGGTGTTGGCCGCCATTAGCCATAATCATCTGATATTCGGCTTTATATGATTCATCAAACTCAATTTTAAATACTACACCGTGAGCCTTCTCTTTATTTTGATTACCATTGCCTTCAAAGAGGGGGAAATTGGCATCTGAAAAAAATACCTCGATCGTTATACTCGGTAGCTGAGGGTTCGCTCCGTTTTTCAAATCTGATAGATAACTTTCCACAACTTTATAATTAAATAAGTACTGGCTGAGTTCATTCTTTAAATAGCGCCCATTTATCACCCCTGTCAACGCTAAATTTATTGCTTCAAGAATCGTCGACTTGCCAGCTTCATTGTCGCCTACAATTATATTAACGCCAGCGTTGAAAGTTATTGAAAACTTACCCTCGTAACATTTGTAGTTTTCAATGTTTACTTTTTCAATACGCAAAGGTATGTCCCTATAAAATCATCTACGTTCCTAACGTTATAATTTCTGACCAATTATTGCAACTAATCCGATATGCAAGTTCCACAACTCGAAGCACATAAAAAAGCAGGCTTAACTCAGCCTGCTTTTTTGCATTTGTTAGCGTACCAACAAACTTACACGTCCAGGTTTGCAACCCGCAGCGCGTTTTCTTCGATAAAGTTACGGCGTGGTTCTACGTCGTCACCCATTAGGGTGCTGAACAACTGGTCGGCACCAATGGCGTCTTCAATAGTCACGCGCAGCATGCGGCGAGTATTTGGATCCATAGTGGTTTCCCATAACTGCTCAGGGTTCATCTCACCCAGTCCTTTATAACGCTGGATATATAAACCACGTTTGGATTCAGCCATCAGCCATTCAAGCCCTTCTACAAAGCTTTCTATTGGCTTGATTTTTTCACCACGACGGACATAACCACCTTCTTCAATCAGGTCAGCTATAGCGCTGCCTAATTCAACAATACGGCCGTAGTCTACTGAGGTGATAAAGTCGTAATGCAGCAGGTATTCGTTGTCGATACCGTGCTGACGGATAATGACTTTTGGTATAAACAGATGACGTTCGCGGTCCTCTACCACTGCATAGGTGTAGCTGGAACCATCGCCTTCACGCTCTTGTAAACGAGTGACTATGTTCTTCGCCCAGCCTTCAGCTAAAGCAGCGTCTTTGCACAGCTCAGGCGTAAGAGCAGGCACATACACCAGTTCGTTCAGTAAGTTAGAAGGGATCTTACGGCTTAAACGAGTGATAGTGGCTGACACTTTATGGTACAGCTGCACCAAAGTTTCCAGCTGCAGGCCACCTATGCCAGGAGCATCTGCATTCACATGCAAAGTAGCTTCATCCAGCGCCAGCGTAGTTAAGTATTCAGTTAAAGCCGGATCGTCTTTAATATATTGTTCTTGCTTACCTTTTTTCACTTTGTACAAAGGCGGCTGAGCAATATAGATATAACCACGTTCAATCAGCTCTGGGGTTTGACGGTAGAAGAACGTCAGTAACAGAGTACGGATGTGAGAACCATCGACGTCAGCATCCGTCATCAGGATGATGCTGTGGTAACGGGTTTTATCCGGATTGTATTCGTCACGGCCAATGCCACAACCTAAAGCTGTGATCAGCGTGCCGACTTCCTGAGATGAAATCATCTTGTCGAAACGAGCTTTTTCTACGTTCAGGATTTTACCTTTTAACGGCAGAATAGCCTGATTTTTGCGGTTACGGCCCTGCTTGGCAGAACCACCCGCAGAATCACCCTCTACCAGGTAAAGTTCTGATAATGCTGGATCTTTTTCCTGACAGTCGGCCAATTTACCTGGTAAACCAGCGATGTCTAACGCGCCTTTACGGCGAGTCATTTCACGGGCTTTACGGGCGGCTTCACGGGCACGGGCTGCGTCGACAATTTTGCCAACTATGATGCGGGCTTCACCCGGGTTTTCTAACAAGTATTCGTTCAGTTTTTCGTGCATTGCACTTTCAACTGCAGACTTCACTTCACTGGAAACCAGCTTGTCTTTGGTCTGAGAACTGAACTTAGGGTCCGGCACTTTAACGCTGATCACAGCAGTTAAACCTTCACGGGCGTCGTCGCCTGTGGCCGAAACTTTCATTTTTTTAGCGTAGCCTTCGTGCTCAATATAAGTGTTTAACACCCTGGTTAACGCCGAGCGGAAACCTGCTAAGTGAGCACCACCATCCCGCTGTGGAATGTTGTTGGTGAAACAGTAAATACCTTCCTGGAAGGAATCGTTCCACTGCATCGCTACTTCAACAGAAATACCATCTTCTTCACGGTGTGAGGTGAAGTAAAAGGCTTTCTGGTGAACCGGAGTTTTAGTGCGGTTTAAGTACTGCACAAAAGCTTCGATACCACCTTCGTATTTGAAATGATCGGTTTTGTCGTCACGTTCGTCGGTCAGAATAATGCTGACACCAGAGTTCAGGAAGGACAATTCGCGTAAACGTTTGGCCAGAATATCGTAGTGGTAATTGATATCGCTGAAAATAGTTGGGCTTGGCCAAAAACGAATAGAAGTACCAGTGCCTTCAGTTTCACCTACCACAGCTAAAGGCGCGTCTGGCACACCTAAACGGTAGATTTGTGAATGCACTTTTTGCTTACGGCGAATGGTCAGCTCTAACTTGTCAGATAAAGCGTTTACTACAGATACACCTACACCGTGCAAACCACCTGATACTTTGTAGGAGTTATCATCGAATTTACCACCGGCGTGTAATACCGTCATGATGACTTCAGCTGCAGATACGCCCTCTTCGTGCATATCTGTAGGAATACCACGACCGTTGTCGCGTACTGATACTGAGTTGTCGGTATGGATAGTTACCCACACGTCAGTACAGTGGCCTGCTAAGGCTTCATCGATGGAGTTGTCGACGACTTCGAATACCATGTGGTGTAAGCCTGAGCCGTCGTCCGTATCACCGATATACATACCGGGTCTTTTACGTACGGCATCCAGGCCTTTTAATACTTTGATACTCGACGAGTCGTAAATATGTTCTTCGGCCATCTTCATTCTGTCCGTATTGTTATCTGTCCGTGTTCCACGTGAAACAATGCTGGATTCACATCCGGTATTGCTGGCAGAACCTGATCAGTATTAATCGCTGAAATAAAAACCTGCGAGTTAATGGTGTTTAAAAAACTAAATATATGACGCTTGGAATTATCGTCTAATTCCGAGGCCAAATCATCAATTAATAACACTGGCTTTTTATGGCCGTAGTTATAAATCACGTTACTTTGCGCAACTTTCAGCGCAAAGAGTAATACTTTAAGTTGTCCACGCGACAACACTTCTTCTACCGCCTGGCCCGCTACTTTCAGCTTTAAATCCGCCTTTTGTGGGCCAAACTGACAATGTCCTAAGCGCAAATCCTGCAGAAAATTTTGCTGCAATAATTGCTGCAATTGCTCTGGTGTATCTATACGTTCGGGCCAGCCTGAATACAACTGCATGGTTAAACCCGAAGCCCAAGACGCATCAACCAATAAAGGCTGGACGGCCCCGTCTAAAGCCGAAATATAACGCTGGCGTAAAGCCTGTAATTCAAATGCCAAACTGGCCAGGTTTTGGTCCCAGTAAGCATATTCGTCGTTATAACGCTTTTGTGTTTTTAACAACGCATTGCGATGTTTCAGTACACGCTGCAATTTGCTCCACAAGGAATAGAAACTGTGTTCCACGTGAAACAATCCCATATCGAAAAACTGTCGCCTTTCTTTTGGGCCACCCAATAAAAGCTTAAAGCTTTCCGGGGTAATTAATTGAACCGGCAGTAATTGCGCCAGTTCAGAGACGCGGTTCAGGTCTTCCCCGTTTAACCGCATCCGTAGTTCGCCTTCGCGTTCGCGCTGCAAACCCAGGTTTAAAATCTGCTGCGCCATTTCAACTTTGGCATTGAGTAAAAATGCCGGTTGTTCATAGCGGATCAGTTTTTCTGGTCTGCTGCTGCGAAAAGAACGGCCATGCGCCAAATAATAAATGGCCTCGAGCAAACTGGTTTTGCCGCTGCCATTTTCGCCATAAATCAGGTTTATCCCGGAACGAAACTCTAATTGAGCTTCGGCAATGTTGCGAAACTGCTGAATTCTAAGCGTATTTAATGCCATTCACTATAAACGCATTGGCATCACAACGTACATGGCGCCTGACTTACCGGCTACACCTTCAATCAGCGCGCTGGAATTGCCGTCACTTAAATGCAGCACGACCAGGTCGGTTGATAAGGTATTCAGCACGTCAAGCAAGTAGCCCACGTTAAAACCAATTTCCAGCGTATCGCCCTGGTATTCCACTTCAATGCTTTCTTCCGCTTGTTCGTGCTCAGGGTTATTCGCCACAATTTGCAGCTCGCCTGAACTCAGGGTAAAACGTACACCACGGTATTTTTCGTTCGACAAAATAGAAGCGCGAACACAAGAATCCTTTAATACGTCACGGTGTGCCGTTACCAGCTTAGTGCTGTTGCGTGGCAATACACGGCGATAATCAGGGAAACGGCCATCAATCAATTTACAGCTGAAGCTGAACTGAGTGTCGGTTAAACGGATATGGTTTTGACCTAAACTTAAAGTCACCAGCTGATCATCGGCTATTAACAAACGCATCACTTCCAACACGCCTTTGCGCGGAATAATGATTTGTTTTTGATGACCGGCCGTAGCAGCCAGTTCAATAGAACTCATGGCCAGGCGGTGGCCGTCTGTTGCTACAGAACGTAAAGTGCCGTTATCTACTTCAAATAACAAACCGTTCAGGTAATAACGCACATCCTGGTTTGCCATAGAAAATGCTGTATCGTCTAATAAATGACGCAGCTGATTGCGTGGCAACTGTAGGTCGACCTCGCCTTGCCAGCTTTCTAAATTTGGATAATCGTTGGCGCTTAAGGTAGACAAAGTAAATTTACTTTTGCCTGTGCTGACCACACAGTTATCACCTTGCACTGTGACACTTAATAAAGAGGTGTCGGGCAAGCTGCGGCAAATATCCAGGATCTTTTTCGCCGGCACAGTAATACGGCCTGGGCTTATCAGTTGCTGGATAGGTGACATGGCCACCAGTTCGATTTCTAAGTCGGTACCGGTCAGAATGAGCTGGCCGTCTTCGCGCGCTTCAATCAACACATTCGACAAAATAGGTAAAGTATGGCGCCGTTCAATAGCACCTGACACCATTTGTAAGGGTTTGAGCAGAGCGTCGCGTTCAATAGTAAATTGCATCACCATTCCCTATTATGAAGACAATGTTCGAATTAAGTTTTGGAAATCTTCTTTAATTTCATGCGTCTCTTCTTTTAACGATTCGATTTTACGACACGCATGCAAGACTGTGGTGTGGTCACGGCCACCAAAAGCATCACCAATTTCCGGCAAGCTGTGGTTGGTCAGCTCTTTCGCCAACGCCATCGCCATTTGACGGGGACGGGCGACTGAACGACTGCGGCGTTTAGACAATAAATCCGCCACCCGTATTTTGTAATACTCGGCCACAGTTTTCTGAATATTTTCAATAGTCACCAACTTGTCTTGTAACGCCAGCATATCGCGTAATGCTTCACGCACAAAGTCGATGGTAATAGGACGGCCAGTAAAGTTAGCGTTGGCAGAAATACGGTTTAACGCCCCTTCTAACTCACGCACATTAGAGCGAAGGCGCTTAGCGACAAAAAACGCCACTTCTTCCGGCAGACGAATATTGATCTCCTGCGCTTTACGCATCAGGATCGCAACCCGGGTTTCCAGCTCTGGTGGTTCAATGGCGATAGTTAAACCCCAGCCGAAACGACTTTTTAAGCGTTCTTCCACGCCGTCGATTTCTTTTGGATAACGATCGCTGGTTAAAATGATCTGTTGGTTACCTTCAAGCAAGGCGTTAAAGGTATGGAAAAACTCTTCCTGGGAACGATCTTTTTTCGCGAAGAACTGAATATCATCGATAAGCAGCGCGTCCACAGAACGGTAATAGCGCTTAAACTCTTCTATCGCATTGTTTTGTAAGGCTTTTACCATATCCTGTACAAAACGTTCTGAGTGCATATAGATGACTTTGGCATTTGGATTTTTCGCCAGAATGCCGTTACCTACCGCATGCAATAAGTGGGTTTTACCTAAACCTGTGCCGCCGTATAAAAACAGCGGGTTATAAGCTGTGCCCGGATTATCGGCTACTTGCTTGGCAGCAGCGCGCGCTAACTGGTTCGATTTACCTTCAACAAAGTTATCGAAGTTGTGTTTAGCATTAACATTGCTATTCACTATAGTTTTCGGCGCTGGCTCAGGCATAGCGGCCACAGGAGCTGCAGCAGGTGCAATACGTGGCAATTGATTCACAGGGGCGGCCAAAGGCTTTTGGGTTGAACCTACATCAAAGCGTAAACGTGGCGCATGATCGCCACAGTAGCCCTGGATCAGTTCATTGATCCGGTTCAGGTATTTGTCACGCACCCAATCCAACACAAAGCGGTTAGGCGCATACAAAGTCAGTGCGTCATGCGAGCTGTCAGCTTGTAATGGACGGATCCAGGTTCCAAAATCACGAGCTGGTAGCTCGGCCTGGAGCGCTTCGAGGCAATTTTTCCAAACGGACTGATACACCATATCTCCAAAAGCCCCTAATAATTATTATTTAGTTAGGCGGGCGTAAGTGAAAAGAGCAGCATTATCATATGATCTTATCCACAAGTTCAATATTGACTTTTGCAAAAATGCGACGAGCGGCAAAAACAATATGTAACCACTTGTTTTACATAAGAATAAACATCTTATTCTATTTACTGATATGCAAGCAAAATATAAGACCAAAGTGGTCCAAAAACACAAATTTTTTAAAACAACTCACATTTTATCCCAGCTGAACCACCTGCCTTGTGGACAACTTTTAAAGATCGGTAAAAAATAACGATCAGATCAGCAGAAACACAAGGATCTGCATTGACAAGAGCTGCTGACCCGCTTAGAATTCGCGCTCTTTTTTAATCGCTGCGTTTTGGTTTTTACTAAAACACAGACCCTTAGTAAATATCGACCGGACGGACGAAGTTATGAAAAGAACATTTCAACCTAGCGTTTTAAAACGTGCTCGCGTCCACGGCTTCCGTGCTCGCATGGCTACTAAAAATGGCCGCCAAGTGATTGCACGTCGTCGTGCTAAAGGCCGCAAGCGCTTAACAGTCTAGTCAGATTCGTAAGCGCTGCGTGGTCAGCTATACATTCAGCAGGGAGTTACGTCTGTTAACTCCCCGCGAATTCGACAATGTCTTCCAAAATCCCTTCAGGGTTTCTTCTCCTCTCTTTACCATATTGTGTAAGCCTAATCAGTCTTCTCATCCAAGACTTGGTCTGACTATTGCCAAAAAACGTGTTAAATTAGCCACGCATCGAAACCGCATCAAAAGATGTTCACGGGATAGCTTTCGGCTACACCAACATGAACTTCCGCCTGTTGATTTAGTTTTGATGGTAAAAGGTGATATCAGCAACACGCCCAATGAAGAATTGCACAAGCAACTGGATAAGTTATGGGGCAAAATAGCTCGCCAATACAAAATACTGGTGCAAGACTGCTAATTTCCACTGTACGTGGTTATCAGAAGTTGATCAGTCCTTTATTTGGACCCAGTTGCCGGTTTTATCCCACCTGTTCTCATTACGCTATTGAAGCCATAGAACGCTTTGGTGCCGTAAAAGGTGGTTGGTTAACTACAAAACGTTTATTAAAATGTCACCCCTTACATCCCGGTGGTGAAGACCCGGTTCCACAAAAGCAGAAAGAGACTAACTAACAGATGGATTCTCAACGCAGTTTATTAGTGATAGCCCTCGCCTTCGTTAGCTTATTGTTATGGCAGGCATGGCAAACCGATCACGCGCCTAAACCAGTAACTCCTGTTACTGAACAAAGCACAACCAGCTCTGCTGGTTCAGCTGATTTGCAATTAAGCAGTTCAGGCACCTCAGCTCAACCTGCAGCCCCTGTTGCAGCTCAGCAAGTGATTACTGTCAGCACTGATGTATTAAAAGTGCAGATCGACACCAGAGGTGGCGATATTGTTGACTTAACCTTACCTGCTTTTACTTTAACCAAAGACAGCGACCAGCCTTATCAGCTGATGCGTAAGTTAAATGGTTTTGAATATGTGGCTCAGTCTGGTTTATTAGCAGACGGCCCGGATGACAAACGCAACAGCGGTCGTCCTGTATACAGCGTGGCCCAAAGCAGCTATCAGCTGGCTGACGGTGAACAGCAAGTGGTGGTGCCTTTAACTTTTAGCCACAACGGCTTAGAGATTGAAAAACGCTACACCTTTACCGCTGGCAAATATGATGTCCGGGTAGAATATCTGCTGAAAAATACCACAACAGGCACTAAGCTGGTTCAGCCTTATCAACATCTGGTGCAAACCATTGATAATGGCGAAGGCAGCAATATGATGATGCCTATTTACCGTGGCGCTGCTTACTCCACTTCTGATAAACGTTATGAAAAATACGATTTTGAAGATATGCAGGAAACCAACCTGGCTCAATCCACCAAAGGTGGTTGGGTAGCTATGTTGGAGCACTACTTTGTTGCAGCCTGGATCCCGGAAAAAACTGCAGACAACCAGTTGTACAGCTTAGTAAACGGTGGCAATGGTGTAGTTGGGGTCAGAGGCCCGGAATTAACTATTGCTGCAGGTGAAAGCCTGACTATAGCTTCTACTTTTTATGCTGGTCCAAAAAATCAGGACAACTTAGCTGCTATTGCTGATGGCCTGGATCTGACAGTGGACTACGGTTTCTTATGGTTTATCTCTCAATTTTTATTCTGGTTACTGACTAAGATCCAACTTGTTGTCGGAAACTGGGGTGTAGCCATTATTATGATCACCTTAATTGTGAAAGGTTTGATGTACCCTTTGACTAAAGTGCAGTACGAGTCTATGGCCAAGATGCGTAATCTGAAGCCAAAAATTGACGAACTGCAGGCTCGTTTTAAAGACGACCGTCAGAAAATGGGGCCGGCTATGATGGAACTGTACCGCAAAGAAAAAGTAAACCCTATGGGTGGCTGCTTACCTATGCTGGTGCAAATGCCAATCTTCCTGGCGCTGTACTGGGTATTTGTCGAAAGTGTGGAATTACGTCAGGCTCCGTTTATGTTATGGATCCAGGATTTATCCACACAAGATCCGTACTACGTATTACCAGTGCTCTTTGGTATCAGTATGTTTGTGATGCAAAAACTGACGCCTATGACAGTGACGGATCCTATGCAGCAAAAAATTATGCTGTGGATGCCAGTGGTGTTCTCCGTATTCTTCCTGTGGTTCCCAAGTGGTCTGGTGCTGTACTGGTTAGTCAGCAACCTGATTTCTTTAGCCCAGATGCTGTATATCTACCGTGGCATGGAGAAGAAAGGCTTATACACTAAGGCCTGATACTCCTGAGCTACACTTTAAAGGCCTGTTCTCAGGCCTTTTTGTTTTTCTACATTTGAACATTTGGTTTCTTAAGACGAGGTTTTATGTACAGCACAGACACTATTGCAGCTCAGGCCACAGCCACAGGTCGTGCCGGTGTAGGAATAATACGGGTATCAGGCCCTGCCGTATCCGCAGTGGCTTCTGCCATTCTGGGCAAAGTACCTAAACCTCGTACTGCTGAATACCTGCCGTTTTTGGATGCAGAGCAACAAACTCTGGACCAAGGCATAGCGCTGTATTTCCCAGGCCCCAATTCCTTTACCGGTGAAGATGTACTTGAACTGCAAGGCCACGGCGGCCCAGTGCTTTTAGATATGCTGCTGCGCCGTGTGCTGGAGATGAAAGATGTGCGCATAGCCCGCCCAGGCGAGTTTTCCGAACGGGCCTTTTTAAACGACAAATTGGATTTAACTCAAGCCGAAGCCATAGCCGACTTAATTGACGCAAGCTCAGAGCAGGCAGCACGTTCCGCTATGCATTCGTTGCAGGGTGAGTTCTCGCGCAAAATTCACGACCTGGTCGAAAAAGTGATTTATCTGCGGATTTACGTAGAAGCAGCTATCGACTTTCCGGATGAAGAAATCGACTTTTTATCTGACGGTAAAGTAGCGGGTGACTTAGCAGATATTATTTCTGATTTAGCTGGCATCCAAAAACAAGCGACTCAGGGCAGCATATTGCGTGAAGGCATGCGCGTGGTGATTGCAGGCCGGCCCAATGCCGGTAAATCCAGCTTATTAAACGCTTTGGCAGGCCGTGAAGCCGCCATAGTGACAGAAATAGCAGGTACCACCCGTGATGTACTGCGTGAGCATATTCATATCGACGGTATGCCTTTGCATATTATCGACACTGCAGGTTTACGCGAAGCCACAGACAAAGTGGAACAAATAGGCATAGAACGCGCCTGGCAGGAAATAGAACAAGCTGACCGTGTACTCTTTATGGTTGATGGCACCACCACTAACGCCACAAGCCCGGCTGACATCTGGCCAGACTTTATGTCACGTTTACCGAAAGACTTAGGTTTAACTGTCATTCGCAATAAAGCCGACTTAACAGGTGAAACTACAGGCGCCAGCCAGGACGGCGACTATCCGGTTTTTCATATTTCCGCCAAAACCAATTCCGGTATCGAAGAGTTACGTGATCACTTAAAAGCCTGCATGGGTTTTGACGCCAATACCGAAGGCAGCTTTATCGCCCGCCGCCGCCATTTAGACGCGCTGGAACGGGCTGCAGAGCATTTGGCTATAGGTGACGCTCAGTTGCATAACCACTTAGCGGGCGAGCTGTTAGCAGAAGAACTACGCCTGACTCAGCAGCACCTGAATGAAATCACCGGCGAATTTAGTTCGGATGACTTATTGGGCAGGATTTTCTCGAGCTTTTGTATAGGGAAATAAGTTAAGGAGACGGTATGACGACTAAGCTTATCCGTAACAGTACAGCTGAATTTCTTATATTCACTGGACAGTCTGGTAAACAGAGTATTGAAGCACGTTATGAAGATAACAGTATTTGGTTAAGCCAGAAGCTTATGGCTCAGCTATTCGAAGTTCAGCCACAGAATATTACTCAACATCTGAAGAACATTTATGCCGATGGTGAACTTACAGAGAAAGCAACTTGTAAAGAACTCTTACAAGTTCAAACAGAGGGAAGCAGGCAGGTAAGCCGTAAGCAAAAATTCTACAACCTGGACGCTATTATCTCCGTTGGCTATAGGGTTAACTCGCTTCGTGCAACCCAGTTTCGTCAATGGGCAACCCAAGTGCTGCGAGAGTTTTCCATTAAAGGTTATGTCATTGACAAAGAACGCATGGAAAACGGTAGTTACCTTGGGGAAGACTACTTTGAGCGTTTGTTGGAAGAAATTCGTGAAATCCGCCTGTCGGAACGGCGGTTTTACCAGAAGATTACCGACATTTATGCATCCAGTATCGATTACAACAAGGATGCACCAACCACCAAACAATTTTTTGCCACAGTACAAAATAAACTGCATTTTGCTATTCATGGTCATACAGCGGCTGAGTTGATCAAAGAACGAGCCGATAGCAATCAACCTCATATGGGGTTAACCCACTGGGCTAAAGCACCTCAAGGTAAAATCCTGAAAACAGATATTGACGTGGCAAAAAACTATCTTCGTCAGGACGAATTGCAGTCTTTGGGCCGAATAGTCAACGCCTATCTTGATTTGGCTGAAGAAAGAGCCAGACGAAAAATACCTATGACCATGGAAGACTGGTCCAAAAGGTTGGACTCATTTTTAGAATTTGATGACCGTGAAGTACTGAAAGATAGCGGTTCAATTAGTGCAGCTCTTGCAAAACAACATGCGGAATCGGAGTTTGAGAAGTATAGAGTTGTTCAGGATCAGCTGTTTGAAAGCGACTTTGATAAAATGATTAGTAAAGTGCAACACGAGAAGCCACACAAGAAGTAACACTTTGCCAGATAAACCAAATCAGTCTTTTCCACCCCGCATGGCCAGATGATCGCTGGCTGTGCGGCGGATTAGCAGCGTCAGTACTCCCGCCCCAGATAAAGTAATAGCGCTTGCCAGTAGTAAACCAGAATCAAAACTTCCGCTTTGTTTGGCTAAATAGCCACTGATAGCCGGAGCCAGCACTTGCGCTGTGCCATAACAAAGGGTCATCTTGCCCATCAGTTGAGCTGGTTTTTCCGGTAGTAAGCGCCCTGCCATCGTCAGCATTAAGCTGACACAGCCAACAAAACTGATACCAAATAAAAAGGCACTGAAGAATAACACCAGGCTCTGACTCCAGAGCACTGGTAATACAATAGCCAAAGCGTTTAATAGCAAAGCCCAACGTAAACTGACTAAATAACCTGAACCTCGTGCGACACGATCCCAGAGTATCGCTGCTGGTGCCGCTCCAACACCTAAAGCAAAAAATGCCCAGTTACCAAAACCAGTCAGTTCGGCATTTTGACTCGCCATAGCAACAATAAAAGTGATAGTGACGACATAACCATACCCGGCGCAAAAATACATTAAAAATAAAGGCCAGAGGAAACTACGGGGCAAAGCTAAAGGTGTTGTAGCTACATTGTTGGTGGATAACGGCAGCTGTGGAGCTGGCAGCCAGCGCCAGGCCGGAACTATCAGTAGCAATCCGAACACGCCTAAAGCCAGCCATTGTTGATCCCAGCTCAAAGTGACAGCACTAAAGAGTTCCACCAATAAAGCGACCAAGGCGATGCCTAAACCCAGACCTGCAAAATGTAACCCCAGTTCAGCTTTAGCACCACGCGCGGCCAGCTGCTGCAAAATAAGGCCTGAGGCTAATAACATCGAAGCCGCTGAACTTAAACCTGCCAGAAAGCGCCACAAGCCCCAAAACAGCGGATCTGAACTATAAGCTGTGGCTAGTGTGCTTAGCACCGCAAAAACTAAACCAATACGGTAGGCATAAAATTTCCATTGCCAGTCTTTTAGCCGCACTGCCAACAAAGCACCGACAAAATACCCCAGGTAATTTACGGCAGCTAAATAACCAGCTAAAGCTTCAGTAAGACCAGCACCGGACATTAAAGGAATAAGCGGAGTGTAAGCAAAACGCGCTATGCCCAGACACAAGAGTTGACTAAAAAAACCAGCCAACAGGATGCGGCGGGCCACTGGATCAGACATAAATATCCTTATTTTTAACATCCGCACTTTTAAACCAGACTGGCATGCAACACAAAGTAAAGCTATAGGCGAATAGTCTCAACTAAAAAGACAGCAGCATCTTCAGTGCTATCAGCAACAACACGCAGGCAAATATCTTCTTTAACAAAGCAGCAGGCACTTTGGTGGCCAACTGCACACCAAGCGGAGCAGCCACCACAGAACCTATACTCATTCCGAGTACAGCTGGCCAATACACAGCCCCTATCAGATCCGGATGATTGGCCGGAGCTGCTTGCAGCATATAAGAGATGGCGCCAAACACTGTCACAGGAAAACCAACAGCCACTGAACTGGCCACAGCTTTGGGCATCGCCATAAAACGGCCTAAAAATGGCACCATCAATACACCGCCACCAGCACCTATAAAACTACCTGTGGCTCCAACTACTGCGGGAAGCCAGCGTAAAACTCTGTCAGAGGGAGGATTTTGCAGCTGGGTAGTTTTTGTCGACGGCTTTAACATAGAAAAAGCAACATACAACAAAAAAGCAGCAAAGATAGATTGCAGCCATAAAGCGGGCAAGCGGGTGACCAGCAAGGAACCTGCAACAACACCAAACAGACTGGCCGGTAACATCAATCGGATCAACCCCCAGTTAATAGTGCCTTTTTGCTGATGCACTCTAAGTGAGGAGATAGAGCCGATTGCAGCAATCAGCATCGAACTGCCAAGGGCTATAACAGGGGCAACTTCAGCGCTAAAACCTAAAGACGGCAGCATAAAAGTTAAAAATGGCACAGTCACCAGTGCCATTCCTACACCTATCAGGCCCAACAATAATCCGCCTGCCACACCTGCAAAAATAAATAACGTCAGTACCCACAGATCCATAGTATTTTTGCTCGCAGGCTTAGATCAAAACTCTGATTAACGAGCGTAAGTAGCAGTTAAAGTGGTTTTGCCAATAGCTGTAGCATTCAGCATAAAACCTACCACTGCAGCGCTGGCACCATCAGGAACAGCTAACGTCGCTTCCGGTAAAGCCCAGACCGTAAACTGATAACGATGCATACCATGGCCTTCAGGCGGGCAAGCACCACCAAATTCTTTAATGCCATAGTCATTATTAAATGAACGGCTGCCTTTAGGTAATTGACCATTGCCAGCGCCCTGAGCCAATGAAGTGACAGTGGCCGGAATATCCAGAACCAGCCAGTGCCAGAAACCTGAACCTGTAGGTGCATCCGGATCAAACACCGTAATAGCAAAACTCTGAGTGCCAGCTGGCGCATTCTGCCAGTTCAGTGCTGGCGACAAATTTGGGCCATCACAACCAAAACCATTAAATTCAAAGGTCTTTGCCATAAAATGGCCTTCGCTGATGTCAGGGCTTGTCAGCTGAAATACACTAGATGTCATGGTGTTTCCTTAGATTTGACTCAATACAAAGCGGGAAATAGGGCATCAGTCTGAACTTTGCTGCCAGGCAAATCCAGACTTTTGCGACCAACTTAATCCGCAGCACTTTAACTATGCTGTTGTAACCACTGATAAAACATCTGTTTTGGCATAGCACCGGATTGCTGCGCAATCAGCTTGCCCGCTTTAAACAACATCAAAGTGGGAATGGAGCGAATTTGAAACTGTGCTGCCAGCTGTTGTTGCTGCTCCGTATTTACTTTGGCAAAACGAAATTGCGGCTCTAACTCAACTGCGGCCTGATTAAATACAGGTGCAAAGTTCAGGCAAGGCGCACACCAACTGGCCCAAAAATCCACCACCACAGGCAATTCTGACTTTTGGATCTGATTAACAAAGTTCTGCTGGGTTAGCTCTATGGGTTTTCCGGCAAAAAGCGCGTCTTTGCACTGGCCGCATTTGGGATGATCGGCAAACTTTTCCGGCTGAACCCGGTTTAAGGTTGAACACTGAGGACAGGCAATAATCATAACTGGCTCCATAGTTGGCTATTGAAGCTAAATATGGGCACTGGAGAGTTTTTCATAGGGGCAGAAACAAGAAACCCGACTTTCGTCGGGTCCTTAATTTAATAAGTCAGAGATTAATCTCTTGGCTTACGTGGTGCACGTGGAGCTGCGCCTGGACGCGGGCCTGAGCCTGTCTCAGTACGTTCACGACGTGGTGCTGAGCCTGGAGCTGAACCAGAGGTTGAACCACCAGCTGTTGAGCCAGTATCCACACTGATATTCAGTTTCTGCTTACGCACATAGACCTTTTTCAGGTGCTGCATAGTTTCAGCCGGGATATTGGCTGGTAATTCTACAGTACTGAAATGATCAAACAGCTTGATGTTACCAATGAACTGGCTGTCGATGTTGGCTTCGTTGGCGATAGCACCCACTATGTCACCAGCGCGTACGCCATGCTCTTTACCCACTTCAATGCGATAATTGGTGTAATCACCTTTTAACTCACGACGTTGACGTGGTGGACGATCACCGCCACGCTCAGGACGGTCACCTGAACGCTCTGGTCTGTCACCGCGGGAAAATTTGTCACGGCCTGAAGACGGAGCACGATCATCACGGTCACGGCTATGCGGTTCACGGATTTCCGGGAACTGGTTAGCTACGTTTAACGGAGAATCTTTCTGCGCCAGATACAATAAGGCAGCGGCCATATCAGTATCAGTAGTTTCTAACTTTTCACGCCAGTCGTTCACCAGATCCTGGAAGAAACTTAAGTTTTTCGCTTCAATGGTCTGAGCCAACTGAGCACGGAAAGACTCGATACGACGTTGTTCGATCACCTGACCTGTTGGCAGCGACATTTTTTCAATCGGCTGACGGGTTGCATGTTCGATAGTGCGTAATAAACGACGCTCACGTGGTGATACAAACAGGATAGCTTTACCATCACGACCAGCACGGCCAGTACGACCTATACGGTGTACATAAGCTTCGCTATCGTATGGAATGTCATAGTTAATAACCAGACTGATGCGTTCTACGTCCAAACCACGGGCAGCAACGTCTGTTGCTACTATCACGTCCAACTGATCCGATTTTAAACGACGGATAGTCAGTTCGCGGTGAGCCTGGTTCATATCGCCGTTTAAGCAGGCAACTGCATAACCACGGGCACCCAGTTTTTCAGCAATTTCTTCAGTCGCACTTTTGGTACGAACGAAAATGATGCTTGCATCATATTCTTCGCCTTCCAGAATACGGGTTAACGCATCCAGCTTCTGATTATTGTCCAGCATCACATAACGCTGTTGAATACGTTCAACAGTCGAAGTTTTTGATTCGATTTTCACTTCATGAGCATTTTTCAAATGCTTCTGAGCAATAGCGCGGATCTGATTTGGCATAGTTGCAGAGAACATAGCAACCTGACGGCCTGGCGGAGTAGCATCCATGATAGTTTGCACATCATCGATAAAACCCATACGCAACATTTCGTCGGCTTCGTCCAGTACTATGGCACGCAGTTTATCCAGCACTAAAGTGCCACGATCCAGGTGATCCATGATACGGCCTGGCGTACCAACAATAACCTGAGAACCACGTTTCAGTGCTTTTAACTGAGTAGTGTAATTTTGACCGCCGTATAAAGGCAGAACATGGAAAGCTGGCATATAACGGGCATAAGCCTGGAATGCTTCTGCGACCTGTATAGCCAGTTCGCGGGTTGGAGCCAACACTAAAATTTGTGGATCATTTTGGGCCGGATCTAAACGGGCTAATAAAGGCAGTGCAAATGCAGCTGTTTTACCTGTACCTGTTTGGGCTTGGCCTAGCAAGTCTTCACCAGCTAATAACTTAGGAATAGCCGCTTCCTGAATTGGAGACGGATGTTCATAACCAAGTTCTAAAACTGCACGAAGAATAGGTTCCGGCAGCGCTAGCTGGGAAAAAGACATGGACTCGGACATATATTGTATAAACCTCAATAACACGCAGGCGAACGGTTTGTGCTATCGTAGATTTACTGAGCCTGCTTTGCAGTAAAAATACCCAAAAAGGTGCAAGAAGCATTCGCTTTGCACGTTTTAATTCCAGTAGTATAGCCAATCATTTCACTGACAATAGGATGCAGTATGATTGAGATCCTTGTGGGCAGCCAAATGGGCGCTGCGGAATATGCAGCAGAACAAGTAGCTGAAACTTTGGAAAAAGCGGGTTATGAAGTAAAACTTCATCTCACCCCTGATTTAACACTGATAACCAGACATAGTATCTGGTTAGTCGTCACTTCGACGTATGGCGCAGGGGATCTGCCCGATAATATCCAACCTTTTGTGGATCAATTAGCACAAGATCAAACAGATCTTACCACAGTTTCGTACGCAGTGATCACTTTAGGTGATTCGAGTTACGATACTTTTTGTCTGGCTGGTAAAAAAATCTCTGACTTATTTGGCTCTTTAGGCGGCAGATTATTGTTACCAGGATTAGATATCGATGTTTTAACGGCTGAACTGCCTGAAGATCAAGCTTTAGTCTGGTTGCCTGAATTTATCAAAAGCCTGCCTTAAACCGCTCTTAGTTATACAGAACAGGATCTTTTACTGTTATTCACTCAAAGGCCCGTCAGCAAAGGGCCTTTTCTCTTTATAACCTGATCATGATCCACTGCTATATAGAGAGGATCATACTTATGATCCAGTTACACATGGTTATCCACAGTTTTAGCTAAATTTAATATCAAATGTGTATAAGTGTAGTTATAACTTATGTAAAAGCTGAAGTTATCCTCTGTGTAACAAATCAGGTTTTATGCCCTGTGTATAAAAGTGCTAGTTAAACACCGCTTGTTCGACTCAGGATCTTGTGTTGATCACAGGATCCGATCCTTCTTAACTGATTGATCTTCAAAACAGATCAAGGGTTACCCACAGAAAAGGCGCTGTATAGTAGTAAACATAATAAAAAGATCTCTTTAAAGATCCTTATATATTATTAGTGATCCTTCGAGGATCGTGATCGAGTTTTAATCGTTTCCCTATGCCTCAGATCCAGTTACAATACGCGCCCTTTTTACAGAACTGGTTTTGAGTTCGAGGCCTATATGCTTTATCAGGAAACATTTGATGTCATCGTTGTTGGTGGTGGTCACGCCGGCACTGAGGCTGCGCTTGCTGCGGCCCGCATGGGAATGCAAACTTTATTGCTGACTCACAACGTTGAGACTTTGGGTCAGATGTCCTGTAATCCAGCCATTGGCGGCATTGGTAAAGGCCATCTGGTGAAAGAAATTGATGCCCTGGGTGGTGTCATGGCCAAGGCGACGGATCGTGCCGGGATCCAATTCAGAACTTTAAACAGTTCTAAAGGCCCTGCCGTACGTGCAACCCGTGCTCAGGCTGACCGTCAGCTCTATCGTGCAGCTGTACGTTTAGTACTTGAAAACCAGCCAAATCTGAAGATCTTTCAGCAAGCCTGTGATGATTTGATCGTTGAAAACGATCAGGTCTGTGGTGTAGTGACCCAAATGGGTTTGAAATTTAAAGCTAAATCAGTGGTGCTGACAGTAGGAACTTTCCTTGGTGGCCAGATCCATATTGGTTTAGAAAATTACAGCGGTGGCCGTGCTGGTGATCCGCCATCCATAGCTCTGGCACGACGTTTACGTGAATTGCCTTTCCGTGTAGGCCGTTTAAAAACAGGTACTCCACCCCGTATTGATGCCCGAACTGTTGATTTTTCAGTGATGCAGGCACAGCCAGGTGATAACCCTACTCCGGTATTTTCGTTTATGGGATCACACAAGGATCAACCCACTCAGATCCCTTGTTACATCACTTACACCAACGAACAAACGCACGATATTATTCGTAACGGTTTAGACAGATCCCCCATGTACACTGGCGTGATTGAAGGCATTGGTCCACGTTATTGCCCTTCGATTGAAGATAAGATCACTCGTTTTGCTGACAAAGATAAACATCAGATCTTTATTGAACCTGAAGGTTTAACCACACACGAGCTGTATCCAAACGGGATATCTACCAGCTTGCCTTTTGATGTGCAGTTAAACCTGGTTCGTTCAATCAAAGGTTTGGAAAATGCTCATATCACCCGCCCTGGTTATGCCATCGAATATGACTTTTTTGATCCACGGGACTTAAAAACTTCGCTGGAAACTAAATTTATCAAAGGTTTGTTTTTTGCAGGCCAAATCAATGGAACCACAGGCTACGAAGAAGCAGGTGCTCAGGGTTTAATGGCTGGCATGAACGCTGCGCTGTCTGCTCAGGACAAAGACTCCTGGACACCAAGCCGTGATCAGGCCTATGTCGGTGTATTGATTGACGACTTGACCACTATGGGTACCAAAGAGCCGTACCGCATGTTCACCAGCCGCGCTGAATATCGTCTGATGTTACGTGAAGACAACGCCGATATTCGTTTAACTGCCAAAGGCCGTGAATTGGGTTTAGTCGACGACGATCGCTGGGCTGCGTTTAACCTGAAAATTGAACAAATTGAACTGGAACGTCAGCGTTTAAAACAGCAATGGATCCACCCACAACACGCAGCTTTGGCTGAAGTAAACCTGTTGGTGAAAACGCCGCTGAGCAAAGAAGCCAGTCTGGAAGAGTTGATCCGTCGTCCTGAAGTGAATTACCAGGATCTGATGAAAATTGATCTGGTAGGCCCTGGGTTAGCCGATCCTGCAGCTGCAGAACAAGTTGAGATTCAAATCAAATACGAAGGTTATATCAATCGCCAGCAGGATGAGATTTCCAAACAGGAACGTAATGAAAATACCCGTTTGCCTGCAGGCTTTGATTACAAAGTGGTGAAAGGTTTATCCAACGAAGTGATACTGAAACTGAATCAGGTGCAACCTGAAACTATGGGTCAGGCTTCGCGTATTTCAGGCATCACGCCTGCCGCTATTTCGTTATTGCTGGTTTACCTGAAAAAACAGGGTTTACTGCGCAAATCTGCTTAAGCATTGGGATCATCATGCTGGAAAAATTAAAAAAGCTGGTCGCACAGACCAGCTTAGTTTTATCTGAACACCAACTGCAGCAACTGGTGGCTTATGTCCAGCTGCTGGATAAATGGAACAGTGCTTACAACCTGACCTCAGTGCGTGATCCGGAAGAAATGCTGGTGAAACACATTATGGACAGTTTAGCTGTGGCACCTTTTGTCGCCGGAAAACGTATTATTGACGTAGGCACTGGTCCTGGCTTACCTGGTATTCCACTGGCCATAGCTCTGCCAGACAAGCAATTTTACCTGTTGGATAGTCTTGGCAAACGCATTCGCTTTTTAAATCATGTCAAATTGCAGCTGAAACTACAGAACTTTGAAGCTATTCAGAGTCGGGTTGAAGATCATCAACCGGAAACAGGGTATGATGCGGTGCTGAGCCGGGCTTTTGCGTCTATGACCGATATGGTGAACTGGTGTAAGCATTTATCAGGGGCTGATGGCCAGTTTTTAGCCATGAAAGGCGCTTTGGTTCAAGAAGAAATTGCAGCTTTGCCGAATTTTGTTAAAGTTGTCGGCAGTCATCCGTTACAGGTGCCAACACTGAACGCCGAACGTTATCTGGTGGTGTTGGAGAAAGTCTAATTTAATTAAATTCTTATTGGGGTCCTTGTGGGAAAAGTCATAGCTATTGCAAACCAGAAAGGTGGTGTGGGCAAAACAACCACAGCGGTCAATCTGGCTGCCTCTATGGCTGCAACCAAACGCAAGGTGCTGCTGATTGACTTAGACCCTCAGGGCAATGCAACTATGGGCAGCGGCGTCGACAAGTACGCCGTACACGCCAGTGCTTATGAGTTACTGGTAGAAGAAAAACCTTTTGCCGAAGTCGTAGTGAAAGAAACAGCCGGTGGTTATCACCTGATTGCAGCCAATTCAGATGTCACAGCTGCTGAAGTGCGTTTACTGAACGTATTTGCCCGCGAACTGCGCTTACGTAATGCGTTAAAAGATGCCCGCCAGCATTATGATTTTATTTTTATTGATTGCCCGCCAGCGCTGAACATGCTGACGGTGAATGCGATGGCCGCCGCCGATTCTGTGCTGGTGCCTATGCAATGTGAATACTATGCGCTGGAAGGCTTAACCGCACTGATGGACACCATCAATCAGCTAACGTCTGTGGTGAATGCCGATCTGAAAATTGAAGGTATTTTGCGTACTATGTACGACCCGCGAAACCGTCTGGCCAATGATGTGTCTGAACAGCTGAAGCAACATTTTGGCGATAAAGTCTACCGTGCTGTAATCCCACGTAATGTACGACTGGCGGAAGCGCCAAGTTTTGGCACTCCGGTGATGTATTACGACAAAGGTTCAACAGGGGCCAAAGCTTATCTGGCATTAGCTGGCGAAATTTTACGCCGTGCTGATAAAAAAACGGTAAAAACCTCCACTCCCGCCTAATTGACAAGGAATACAACTGAAGATGTCGGTAAAAAAACGTGGCTTAGGCCGGGGCTTAGACGCTTTACTCACTACTAAACCTGTGTCTGATCAACAGAATGACGCCAACTTTTCTTCAGCCCAACGCAGTGAATTGCAAAAACTGCCGATTGAATGGCTCAAGCCAGGCAAATACCAGCCGCGTAAAGATATGTCGCAGGATGCGCTGGAAGATTTAGCCAGTTCCATTCGTTCTCAAGGCATTATTCAGCCGATAGTGGTTCGCCAGGTGGGCGAAGAGTCTTTTGAGATCATCGCTGGTGAGCGGCGCTGGCGTGCAAGCCAACTTGCACAACTGGATGTTATTCCTTGTCTTATCAAAGATGTACCTGACGAAGCAGCCGTTGCTATTGCCTTGATTGAAAACATTCAGCGTGAAGATCTGAATGCAATGGAAGAAGCCATTGCTTTGCAGCGTTTGTTGTCCGAATTTGAACTGACACATCAGCAGGTGGCTGATGCTGTGGGTAAATCCCGCGCCAGTGTCACCAACTTATTACGTTTGAACCAGCTAAATGACGATGTGAAGTTATTGCTCGAGCATGGTGATATTGAAATGGGCCATGCCCGTGCTTTATTAGCTTTAGATGGTCTTGCACAATCGGATGCTGCCCGTATAGTGGCTGCAAAACAAATGACTGTGCGGGACACTGAGAATCTGGTGCGTCGACTACTTGAACCAGCTCCTGAAGTGGCTCCTAAAGTAAAAGATCCGGATGTCAGTTCGCTGGAGCAACGTTTAAGTGAACGTTTTGCTGCCCCTGTTGAGATTAATTACAACAAAAAGGGCAAAGGCAATCTGGTGATTTCATACAGCAGTTTAGATGAGCTGGAAGGCATATTGAGCAAATTGCAGACTCAGGATTCTGAATCCTAAGCTGTAATTTTTCACTATCTCAGACAAAAAATAGAGTAAGCCCGCTTTTTCTTGCAAAAAAAAGGCAGATAAGTATACTTGCGACGGCATTTTAACCGTGGTTTACAGATGGTTCAGACTGAACAAATTACAGTGGCTTCACACGAACAGAACAAGAAGCAAGCCTATAAATTTGTTATTTTTCAGCTGGCTCTGACTTTTTTGATCGCCGCCTGTTTCTTTTATTTTGGCGAGCTCGAAGCAAAATCAGCCTTAAAAGGCGGACTTATTGCTGTTATTGCTAATGTAGTATTTGTTTTTTTATCGTTTAAAGTGGATGCATCACAAAATCAAGAATTGGCCCGGCAGATGATGCAAAAGGCCGTATCCCTGAAAACGATGATCAGTATTTTATTATTTGCAGCTGTTTTAAGCGGTTCGGCTATTGAAGCCGCACCTTTTTTGTTGACCTACTCTATCGTAGTGATGCTGCAGTTTTGTACGGGTTTCTTTTTTAAACATTAACTATTGGGACTAAAAATGGCAGCAGGCGAAGAGATTACTCTCACCGGTCATATTCAGCACCACCTTACTAATGCAAAAATGTGTACTGTCGATGGCAGTGTCGCGTTTAATAAAGCATGTAGTGAGGCTGGCTTCTGGACATGGCACATTGATACCTTGGCATGGTCTATTGGTTTAGGTTTGCTTTTTTTGTTTGTATTCAAAAGAGCAGCCAGTAAAGCCACTGTGGGCGTACCAGGTAAATTCCAGTGTTTTATCGAAATGGTTGTTGAATTTGTAGCCAACAACGTGAAAGACACTTACCACGGCAAAAGCAAACTTATTGCTCCTTTGGCCCTGACGATTTTCGTTTGGGTGTTCTTGATGAACCTGATGGACTTAATCCCTGTTGATTTCCTTCCTGCATTTGCCGGTTATGTCGGTGAAGCTGGTTTTGGCGTCAACTCACATGATGTGTACATGAAAATTGTACCAACCACAGATATCAATCTGACTGCAGCTCTGGCTATTGGCGTATTTTTACTGATGATTGGTTACTCCATCAGAATTAAAGGTGTGACAGGTTTTATTAAAGAATTAACTCTGCACCCTTTCCACGCTTCAAATGTGTTCGTGCAAGCCTTATTGGTACCGTTCAACCTGTTATTAGAACTGATTGCTTTAGTGGCCAAGCCATTCTCGCTGGCACTGCGTCTGTTCGGTAACCTGTATGCCGGCGAGCTGATCTTTATTCTGATCGGTGCTGTTGGTCTGATGCAGTTACCACTGCACTTTATCTGGGCTGTATTCCACATCCTGGTTATCGTGTTACAAGCTTTCGTATTTATGATGCTGACCATTGTTTATCTGAGCATGGCCAGTGCTGACAATCACTAGAAGATTTCGCTTTAACTTTAACAATTGAAACTTTGGAGAAAAAAATGGAACTAGTATTAGGTTTAAAATATATCGCTGTTGCTCTGTTGATCGGTTTCGGTGCTATCGGCACTGCAATTGGTTTCGGTAACATGGGTGGTAAGTTCTTAGAAGCTTGTGCCCGTCAGCCAGAGTTAGCTCCTTCACTGCAAGTTAAAATGTTTATCCTTGCAGGTCTGATCGATGCGGTAGCGATGATCGGTGTTGGTATTGCGATGGTGTTGTTGTTCGTTCTGTAATTCAAAACACACGTTTTTTAATGAACAACAACTTTAATAGGAGGAGGGGTCATGGATCTTAATGCCACTCTACTCGGGGAATTAATAGCCTTCGCAGTGTTCGTGCTGTTCTGCATGAAGTTTGTATGGCCACCATTGATTGGTGCTATAGAAACTCGTCAGCAAAAAATTGCTGACGGTTTAGCAGCCTCTGACCGCGCTGAACAAGACTTACGTCTGGTTCAGGACAAGGTTAAGCAGCAATTAGCTGAAGCCAAAACACAGGCTTCTGCGTTAATTGATCAAGCTAAAAAGCGTGAACAACAAATTATTGATGAAGCTTCTGTGAAAGCTCAGTCTGAGCGCGAGAAAATCCTTGCTCAGGCTAAAGCCGAAATTGACGCTGAACGTATTAAAGCCAGAGAAGAATTGCGCAAGCAGGTTGCAGTGTTAGCTGTAGCTGGTGCTGAACGAATTCTTCAGCGTTCTATTGATGCAGCTGCACACAGCGACATCCTGGAAAAACTGGTCGCAGAACTTTAATGAGGGTGAGCCATGTCTAAACTGACTATCGTTGCTCGTCCTTATGCTAAAGCAGCCTTTGACGTTGCTGTAGAACAAAAAGCATTGGATTCGTGGGCTACTATGTTGTTTTTCGCAGCTGAAGTTGCAAAAACCACTGAAGTAGCTTCACGGTTACACGCTTTAGGTTCTTCAGAAAAGCAAGCTGACTTTTTTATCAAAGTATGCGCAGAACAGCTGAATAGTTCGGGCCAAAACCTGATCCGGATCATGGCTGAAAACCACCGTTTGGTAGCTTTGCCTGAAGTCTTCGACGCCTTTATTCAGTTAAAAGCTGAATATGAAAAAGAAGCCACTGTAGAAGTGGTTTCCGCGACCGAATTAGACGCAGCTCAGCAAGCCAAACTGGTTGAAGCTTTATCGCAACGTTTAGCACGTAAAGTAAAATTGAACTGCAGTGTAGATCCGGCCGTCGTTGGCGGTATGGTTATCAAATCCGGTGATATGGTTATTGATGGCTCGGTTCGTGGCAAATTACATCGTTTAGCTACTGCACTGCAGTCATAATTGGGGATTAGAGCATGCAACTGAATTCCACTGAAATTTCTGAACTGATCAAAAAACGTATTGAGCAGTTTGAGGTTGTCAGTGAAGCTCGCAACGAAGGTACTATAGTCGCTGTTACAGACGGTATTATTCGTATCAATGGCCTTGCTGATTGTATGCAGGGTGAGATGATTGAGCTTCCAGGCAACCGTTACGCTATCGCATTAAACCTTGAGCGCGACTCAGTAGGTGCTGTAGTTATGGGTCCATATGCGGACCTGCGTGAAGGTACAAAAGTTAAATCTACTGGCCGTATCCTTGAAGTACCAGTTGGCCCAGGCTTATTAGGCCGTGTGGTAAACACTTTAGGTGAACCAATCGACGGTAAAGGCCCAATCGATGCTGCTGGTTTTGCACCAGTAGAAAAAATCGCTCCGGGCGTTATCGATCGTCGTTCAGTAGACCAACCTCTGCAAACTGGTTACAAGTCAGTTGACTCCATGATCCCAATCGGTCGTGGTCAGCGTGAATTGTTAATCGGTGACCGTCAGACAGGTAAAACGGCTTTAGCCATCGATGCCATCATCAACCAGAAATCTTCTGGCGTGAAATGTATCTATGTAGCTATAGGCCAAAAAGCTTCTACTATCGCTAACGTAGTACGTAAACTGGAAGAGCATAACGCTCTGGCCCACACTATCGTTGTGGTAGCTTCAGCTTCTGAAGCCGCTGCACTGCAGTTCCTGGCGCCATACTCTGGTTGTACTATGGGTGAATACTTCCGTGACCGCGGTGAAGATGCACTGATCGTATACGATGACTTGTCTAAACAAGCCGTTGCTTACCGTCAAATCTCTCTGTTGTTACGTCGTCCACCAGGCCGTGAAGCTTACCCAGGTGACGTATTCTATCTCCACAGCCGTCTGTTAGAGCGCGCATCTCGTGTAAACGAGCATTATGTTGAGCGTTTAACCAACGGTGAAGTGAAAGGCAAAACTGGTTCTTTAACTGCACTGCCAATTATCGAAACTCAGGCTGGCGACGTTTCTGCGTTCGTTCCAACCAACGTAATTTCGATCACTGACGGTCAGATCTTCTTAGAATCTGGTTTATTCAACGCCGGTATCCGTCCAGCTGTAAACGCTGGTATCTCGGTATCCCGTGTTGGTGGTGCTGCTCAAACAAAAATCATCAAAAAGCTGGGTGGCGGTATCCGTTTAGCCTTAGCTCAGTACTCAGAACTGGCGGCATTCGCTCAGTTCGCATCTGACCTGGATGACGCGACTCGTGCGCAGTTAGACCACGGCCAGAAAGTTACTGAACTGATGAAACAGTTACAATACGCGCCAATGGGCGTTGCTGACATGGGTGTGTCTATTTTCGCTATCGAAAAAGGCTACATGAAAGACATCGAAGTTGCCAAAATCCTTGATTTTGAAGCCGCTTTAATTGCTTACATGCACTCAGAGCACGCAGACTTTATGGCTGATCTGAACAAAACCGGTAACTACAACGACCAAATCGAAGCGACATTAAAAGGCGCTATTGAGAAGTTTAAAGCAACTCAGACTTGGTAAACATATCGGGTGTGGGCAACCGCACCCGGTCGTTGAAACTTTCGGAGATTAGTCATGGCCGGCGCAAAAGAGATAAAAAGTAAGATCGGGAGTATTAATAATACTCGTAAGATCACCAGCGCAATGGAAAAGGTAGCAGTCAGCAAAATGCGCAGAGCGCAAGAGCGGGTTGCACATAGCCGTCCATACGCTGAAGGTATGCGCAAAGTGATCGGCAATATCGCAAACGGCAGCATCGAATACCGTCATCCGTATTTAACGGAACGTCCGGTAAAAAATGTTGGCTACATCGTGATATCGACAGACCGTGGCCTTTGCGGCGGCTTAAATACCAATGAGTTCAAACGTATTGCTCTGGACATGAAAAGCTGGAAAGAGCAGGGAGCCCAGGCTCAGATTGCGGTGATCGGCAACAAAGCTACAGCGTTTTTTAAACGTTTTGGCGGTAAAGTGCTGGCACAACAAGCTGGAGCTGGTGACACCCCACGTTTGGCTGATGTGATTGGTTCGGTCCGCGTAATGCTGAACGCATACGAGGAAGGCCGTATCGACCGCTTGTTCCTGGTGTACAACAAGTTTGTAAATACCATGAAACAAGAGCCAGTGATCGAACAACTCTTACCTTTGCCAAAAGCAGACGTAGCAGCGAAAAGCCATAGCTGGGATTACATTTACGAACCGGATCCAAAGGTGATTTTAGATAAATTACTGGACCGTTACGTAGAGTCTCAGGTGTACCAGGGTGTAGTTGAAAACGGCGCCAGCGAACAAGCTGCCCGTATGGTTGCGATGAAAGCCGCAACAGACAACGCTGGTAGCTTAATGGATGACCTGAAGTTGGTTTACAACAAAGCACGTCAAGCAGCTATTACCCAGGAACTGAGCGAAATCGTCGGTGGGGCCGCTGCTGTTTAAGGCTAAGGTTACAGAAATTAGAGGATTAAACATGAGTCAAGGTAAGGTAGTCCAAATCATTGGCGCCGTTGTGGATATCGACTTTCCACAAGAATCGGTACCTGGTATCTATGACGCGTTAAACGTAACAAGCGGCGACCTGGCTGGTTTAGTACTTGAAGTACAACAGCAATTGGGCGGCGGTACTGTTCGTACTATCGCGTTAGGTTCAACTGACGGTTTACGTCGTGGCGCTGAAGTGGCTAACACTGGCAAAGCCATCCACGTACCAGTAGGTAAAGCGACTTTAGGTCGTATCATGAACGTGTTAGGCGAGCCAATCGACGAAGCAGGCCCAATCGGTGAAGATGAGCGTATGCCTATCCACCGTGCAGCGCCAAGCTACGAAGATCAAGCCGCTTCAAACGCTCTGTTAGAAACAGGCATCAAGGTTATCGACCTGGTATGTCCGTTTGCTAAAGGCGGTAAAGTTGGTCTGTTCGGTGGTGCCGGTGTTGGTAAAACTGTAAACATGATGGAACTGATCCGTAACATCGCAATCGAGCACAGTGGTTACTCTGTATTCGCCGGTGTTGGTGAGCGTACTCGTGAAGGTAACGACTTCTATCACGAAATGAACGATTCAAACGTACTGGACAAAGTATCACTGGTGTATGGCCAGATGAACGAGCCGCCAGGCAACCGTTTACGTGTAGCTTTAACAGGTCTGACTATGGCCGAGAAGTTCCGTGACGAAGGCCGTGACGTTCTGTTCTTCGTGGACAACATCTACCGTTACACTCTGGCCGGTACTGAAGTATCAGCTCTGTTAGGCCGTATGCCATCTGCAGTAGGTTACCAGCCAACGCTGGCCGAAGAGATGGGTGTACTGCAAGAGCGTATCACTTCAACTAAAACTGGTTCTATCACATCTGTACAAGCGGTTTACGTACCAGCGGACGACTTAACTGACCCGTCACCAGCTACTACGTTCTCTCACTTAGATGCGACAGTTGTATTGTCTCGTAACATCGCTTCACTGGGTATCTACCCGGCAATCGATCCACTGGACTCTACTTCACGTCAGCTGGATCCGTTAGTGATAGGTAAAGAACACTACGATACAGCCCGTGGCGTGCAGTCAGTGCTGCAACGTTACAAAGAATTAAAAGACATCATCGCCATCTTAGGTATGGACGAGTTGTCTGATGAAGACAGAACTGTGGTTTACCGTGCACGTAAAATCCAGCGTTTCCTGTCTCAGCCATTCTTCGTTGCTGAAGTATTCACTGGTTCACCAGGTAAATACGTTCCGTTGAAAGAAACTATCCGTGGTTTCAAAGGCATTCTGGACGGTGAGTTCGATCACATGCCAGAACAAGCCTTCTACATGGTTGGTTCTATCGACGAAGCCATCGAAAAAGCGAAGAAGCTGTAATCAACTGCAGCTTTAGGAGAGCGAAATGGCAATGACAGTACAACTGGATGTGGTAAGCGCCGAAGAACGGATTTTTTCTGGTCTGGTGGAATCCATTCAGGTAACAGGCAGTGAAGGTGAGCTGGGTATTTTACCTGGTCACATTCCGCTTCTTACTGGAATCAAGCCTGGTATGGTTCGTATCATCAAACAATTTGGCGAAGAGCATCTGATTTATGTTGCTGGTGGTGTGCTGGAAGTTCAGCCTCACAGCATCACAGTGCTTGCCGACATTGCGGTACGGGCTGAAGATCTGGATGAGCAGGCTGCATTAGCCTCTCAGAAACGTGCAGAAGAAGCGATGCAACATGCAGGCGCAGACTTCAACTACGCAGAAGCGGCAGCTCAATTGGCTGAAGCTATTGCCCAGTTACGTTTAATTCAGAAACTTCGCAAAAAATAAGCGGATTACTGCATGCAAAAAAGCCACCTTAGGGTGGCTTTTTTTATGCGAATTGACCCGTCCTAAATAACGTTGACACTTTTTATGCTTAAATGTGGAGAGTGTCATGAATTCAATAGTTAAGCGTTCACAGAAAGATTATTCCCTTGCCTTCAAATTGGCGGTTGTTGAGCAAGTCGAAAAAGGCGAACTGACTTACAAACAGGCGCAAGACAGCTATGGTATTCAAGGCCGTAGCACTGTGTTGGTTTGGCTTCGTAAGTGGGGTAAATTAGATTGGAGTTTAGCGTCATCGCCATTTCATTCGCTGGGCATCCCATGTCAGATCCTTCACCTTTAACTCCAGAGCAGCGAATTAAAAAGTTAGAACAACAACTTGCAGACACCAAGCAACGAGCTGAGTTCTTTGAAGCTGTAGTAGAAGTATTAAAACGCGATGAACGTGTTGCCGCGGCTGAATATCAAGTGCTTGAATTCGTTCGGGCTGAGCGGATGTTACAGCCTCGGATTGGCGCACGCAAATTGCAGTATTTACTGCAGCAACACCATCACATTCAAATTGGTCGCGACAAACTATTGGACTTACTCAAAGACCATCGTTTGCTCGTGTCAACACAACGCGCCTATCACAAGACGACCCAAAGCCATCATCGCTTTCGCTGCCATCCCAATTTGCTTAAAACGGGGCCGGAAAAAAATCACACCAACGGGACCAGAGCAGTTGTGGGTTGCGGATATCACCTACTTACCAACAGCGTGTGGCGAAGCCTATCTGAGTTTAATTACCGATGCGTGGTCGAGGAAAATTATGGGCTATCACGTCCATGACAACCACCGGACAGACAGTGTGATGCAGGCGTATCGACAAGCACTCAAGCACCGACGTTTGAAACAACAGCCGCTGGTGCATCATTCAGACCGCGGCATCCAGTACTGTCCGTCAGCTTATCAGGCCCTGCACGCACGTTATGACGTAACGTGTTCAATGACGGATGGTTATGATTGCTATCAAAATGCCTTAGCAGAGCGGATGAATGGCATCCTTAAAAACGAGTATCTGCTGGCCAAGCCTGCAATTATTGAACAAGCAACGAAAATGGTCGACGAATCTGTAAATGTCTACAATAGTCGTCGCCTTCATCTTGCTCTAAAATACAAAACGCCCGATGAAGTTCATCGGGTGTTTTACTGAAATAAGGGGCAGCTTATTTCAGGACTAGTCAGAAACTAACTAGTGAGCAAAGCCATCAGTACATCGCTAACTATTGAAATTATCGCATCACAGTGCACTCCTGGGGAGTGTTGATATTCATAGTGTCAGTGGTGAAGGAATGTATAGATCACCAGACAAGCGCATTGCTGTTGATTTTATTAATCCAGAGCGGTAAGAATCCCCTTTGTAAAGGCCAAATTCATCACTCATTTGTATACAGGCGCCCCTGAATTTTTGCTCCTTTATAATGCGCTCAACCGTTTCAAAGATTTGTTGCTCATTATAAGAGTCTTCATTAAAAACAGTTGCCACTCCAATTTTTTCACAATAAAACGAGTTGTCTACTGTTTCTCCTCCGCTAGGAAACAAAAGCATGGGGATGGCATTTTCAAGAGCGGCAAGTACTGAAGTTGTATGCCCAGCTGATATAAATAAGCTTGCATGAGTAACTACAGCTCTGAGTGGTATATGATTAGCAAGAAAAAAGTTGTCTGGTACTTCTCCGACAAAGCCATCCATTCTGTTTACATCAGCTATCACTAAATAGTCAGAAGTGCCAAATATAGACTTGATCAAACCCCAGAACCCCTTCATATAGAATGTTCGTCCTTGATTTACATACAATACTTTTCGATCTCTATTCTTAGTAAGGTTAAGCCAATTTTCTAACATTTCTTCTGTGTCAGTCACTGTTTCCGGTTCCCATATACAAGACCCAAAGGGAAGGGTTTTTTCAGGTATACCCCCTATTTTATGCATTAGGCCGGGAACGCTTCTTTGAAGCATCAAATCACCCGTAAAAGGAATACAAGCTAAATCTTGGTTCACTTTTTGGAAACCAAGACTCGCTCTTGATTTCATATAAGTATTAAACATATCGGTGGTACGCCACTTACAGTGGTCATGAACCTTTTTAGGGAGACCAAATATATTTACATCGTTGATCCATAGATATGAAAAAAAACCAAGAGTAACAACTCGAAGATTATATCTTTCAGCCGCTAAAATGGTGCCGAAAGATAAAGGAGATGTTATCACTAAGTTATAGCTAGAATTTGAAACTGCATATTCAACATACTTGATCTGGTTTGAAATATCCTCAAGATCACCAAAGCGTTTAATTAAAAATGCATCTTTATTTTCTTTATCATGTTCTATCCATTGCATTCCTTGTTCAAGAACAATATTTTTAATATTTCTGCTACCAATAAAATGAACGTCATATCCTAGTCGTTTGAAGCTATTCGCCAGTCCTATCATAGGGTAAAGAAACCCAAAACTATCAAAAGTACAAATAAGAATTTTCATGGCGACTCCGGATTGTTTCTGGTACGTAGACATAAATATCAGTCTAACCAACTATTCCAAAGTCGAAACCTGTAGAAAGTAGCAGGTAACGCAGTTTTCTAACGCTATAACTTAAATCCGTAGCGATCAGCTTTTCACCATCACTTTTTCTAATTGTCGACGCGATAGGATAGAAAATGGGCGAAATCAATGGAACCTGGAGGCACTGAAGATCAACCTGTCATATCTTGCAGGTTGACGATCAACCGGAAACCTATAAATCTTGTGGCTAAAGGAACATTGTATTGGCCATATGGAATTTTGCATGTTGCTATATGGGGTAATTAAAAGGGAATAATATAGCGACGTTCAAGACAAAGTGACTTGTTTAGTAAGCAACAAATTTTATCTGTCTTGTATTAAAAATTGTTCAAGTAGGTGCAGCATGGAAAATGTTATTCAGATTTTTAGATTATCTGACCAAAACGATCAGCCGGTGGATGGTGCGGTTTTAAGGGAGCAGCCTTCATATGGTCCATCATTGAGTGCTCATCGAACAAGCCAATACACGATTTATGTCGACTTACCGGATAACGATGAGGCTATGGTCCTTGTTCATGGTTATCTGGGGCATAGAATATTGGTATCAAAAAAGGTGGCTGCATACCTAAGGAAGCTTGAACTTAAGCGCCCACCTCGACCGCTATACGGAGAGTGGCAAGATGATTTTGATTTCCAGGGTGAGCCAGAGAAGCCGACAGACGAAACATTTCAACAGCTTGTGCACTATGGCTTTTTAACAAAAAGAACAAGTGATGAAGAGTTGGCCTTTTTTAAACGTTATGTGGAAGTGAAACGGCGTAAATCATCTATGAATATGCCTCGTTACCTTTTTATGCCCACCTATGATTGCAATTTACGCTGCCCATATTGCTTTCAGGATCACATGAGAAAAGAGCCGAGTTTTAAAAAATTTCTGAAGTTGATGGATAAAGAAACGGTAGACCGTATCTTTGCCAATATGCCACTCATCGAAGAAAAGCACGGGTTTGAGTTGTCTGAAGAAAGGCAACACAGGCATATCTCGTTTTTTGGTGGGGAGCCTCTTTTAAAAGCGAACCGAGACATCATCAGTTACATTATGGATAAAGCGAAAACGCTGAGCTCGGCTAGCTTCTCAGCAACAAGCAACGGCACTGAACTTGAGTTTTACCATGATCTGTTAGGTAAGGATGGTATCAGCGAAATTCAGATTACTTTAGATGGTAAACCTGAAGAACATGATAAAAGACGGATCTATCCGGATGGTTCGGGAAGTTTCAGAAAAATTGCCAGTAATATTGACTTGGCCTTGTCAAAAGGGGTTTTTATTAATGTTCGTGTCAATGTTGACTACGGAAACATTAATGATTTACCTGAGCTATCTTCTTTCATTCACTCTAAAAAATGGCATGAAAAAGCCAATTTTGGAGCTTACCTTGCGCCTATACATGCTCTTAATGACAGCACTGATAAGAATCAATGTATGACTACATTAAAGCTAAATAAAGAAATGGAGACTATGCGTGTTCAGCATCCGCAGACCAAATTGTTTTCTGTTGATGGTGACAAAATGAGAAATCAGGCCATAGGTATATTTAAAAACCCAGAGAAAGCTGCCTCAGGTATTAAGACTAATTACTGTGCTGCACATGACAGAATGTATCTTTTTGATGCACTTGCAGACATTTATGCCTGCTGGGAAAAAACTGGAGATAAAAACATTCGAATTGGTACTGTAGATAAATATGCCGGATTAATGTTTTTCAATGATCAGGAGAACAATTGGCGCTCAAGAAGTGTCGTGTCAAATCCTGTTTGTTCACAATGTCGTTATGCTCTGCATTGTGGGGGCGGATGTGCTGTGTATGCTTCAGAGAAAACCGGCACACTGCATTCTAACTATTGTGATGGATACGGAAAAAGATTTAGAGCCAGTGTGGCAGAGGCATATATAAAAACCAGAGAAGATATGCTGGTTGTTTCTTAATGTTTTTGCATGACACAAACAATCCTATAACAAAATCTGACTCAGTTAAAAACGCAGATAGTTTTCTGAGTCATTGTTAAACATCTTGTTGTAACGACAAGTCGCAGAGTTTCTGCGGAAAATGGTCCAACTGGTTTAATAGAAAACCATGTATTAATTCATTTATGAGGTTAAATATGACTGAGTTTAAAGATCTGACTAAAAAGAAAGCTTCTGCTACTCCAGATGAGGTTTCGCCGGAGTTGCTGGATGAGATATCAGGTGGCACGAATCCAGAGCAAGCAGACGATTCAGAATGTATCGGTTTCGCCTGTGGTAGCTATAAGGAGAACCAGAAGATTGAGTAAGGCCTTTTGCTGGAAAATCTGAATTCGGAATAGGCTGCGCCACTGAATTCGCATCTTTTTGTACCTCTCTATGTTGCTTTGTCTGGCTATAGCTTGGCTGTGACTAGACAAAGCACCTGCAGGTCCTAAAACATTTGCGTATATGGTTTGCTGTCAAACAGATTCATTGTGCCTCCTGGTTCAGGTGAACGAGGCAGAGTGCGAGTAGCCCTGCCTTGTTCAATGATGAATGTCTGAGTCCTTTGAATCAGTAACGCATAAATAAACCAGGGTCCAAGCTGACTCATAACCAGAACTGGTATCAATTGAACTACTTTAGACGTGGAGATAAAGACCTGCGTTGTTGGAGGCATAAATGTCACTTAGATGGCCTGATGTGCAGATGACTATCCGCTACATTTTGTTTTTATGTTTTGCCCTCAGTATATTGCCTCTAACAGCACAAGAAGAGGCTGACCAGGCATCAGGTCAATTGTCATTTGATTACCAGCGCCTGATGAAAAGTGTAGGACCGGATTTTATGCGGTTATCGCCGGATCGGCAGTGGCTTGTTCTGGCAAATGGTAACAAATACCCATCCCTTCACGAGGACAGTAATTCGGAGCGAATAGAGTTCTTAGGGCGTGAGTTTTATCTGGCTCGACCTTTGGAAGTCAGCAATACTCGAATCGACACAGTAAAACTAATTCATATCAGTACTGGTCATAGTAAAGACCTGTCACTGCCAGAGCGCACAGTCCGTGATGTGCGTTGGGCTCCCGACTCTGAAAGCTTTGCTTTAATTGGCGTAAGTGACAAAGTGCTGGATATCTGGCGCTTTCATATATCTCAGCAAAAGCTTGAACCCTGGTCGGATATTGGGGTGTCAGGACAATTAGATTCTCCTTCCATCGTATGGATGCCTGATAGCCAGAGCATCATTCTGCGGCACAGTCGCATGCTTTCTATCAATGCTGCAAAACCTCCTGCTGCTACGCTACAAAGTTCAGATAATCTGTCAGTTCAGACTCGGATCTATAGAAATACACTTGATACGGAGTTAGCCCGGCGGAATTTTAAAGCTTTGCTGCGTCAACAAGCTGTTCTGCTGCATAAAAATGGTGAAGTACGGCCTTTGACGTCAGAGCTTTTATTAGAGGCCATCAGTGTTTCCCCGGATGGGCGGTATCTGCTGGTCCAGCATCTTGCGGACGAAGTACAGCCTGGGATCCGCATCAATAGGTTGGCTCGGGAGTATCAGGTTGTCGATATTTTAACCGGAGAGGTAAAAGCAGTCTTACCAAAGCTGCAGACGGATCGACAGCGGGCAAGGGATCCAGATGCTGCCGCCGAAGGCGCTCGTCTTGTGCAGTGGCGACCGGATCTGCCTGCTACAGTGATTTGGGTGGAGAGCGTTGAACCGCAGGGCCATAGAGTTGACGCCAGATATCGTGATGCCTTGATGTCTTTTGATGCACCATTTACAAAACGAGCAACAGAACTTTTTAAAACAAGCTGGCGTTTACATCAATTCTATCTGACAAAGGAAGGCCGGCTTGTGTATAGCGATTTTCATGCAGGTCAAAAGCAGCTCAGGTACTGGAGTGTGCAACTGAGCACAGCAGAGCAGAAAGAAAGTCTGTTAACTCAGTACGATTATACCAAAGGGGCTGAATTTCCCGGAGAGCTGCTTACCCAGTTGCTGCCAGATGGGAGAATTGAACTCATCAGTAATCAACGACAGGAGGTGTATTTTCAAGCAGAGGGGCAGCACCGCTGGGGGGATGGGGTTTACTTGGTCAGGCAAGGCAGAAAAGCGTCTGAACAGAGCGTTGCTTTTAAAAACGATAGTGCTGATCAACAAAGAACACCTGTTTATCTCAGGATAGTGGGTGAGAAAGAATGGCTGATGCTTGCCAGCGAGACGTCTCAGAGAGCCCCCTTTTTGCAAATACACCATAACAACAACGACGAAAAACCTTTATATGATTGGCATTCCGATGATCTGCTTTCATTACCACAGCCTGTGTTACTGGAATTTAAACGTGGCGATGGTGTGCAGCTGTACAGCCAGCTGTATCTGCCGAAAAAGCAGAATGATGAGTTATTACCCGCTGTGATTTGGCTGTACCCTCGCGAGTATCATAGTCATCAGCAACAAGTAAAACCATCACAACACCTTGGATTTCAGCTGTTTGATCCGCAAGGACCTGAGATTGCACTATTAGATGGCTATGCCGTTGTGGATGCTAGTCAGATCCCTATAGTTCGCCAAGACGGACAAGAACCAAATGATACTTTTATGCAGCAGCAGCAACTTAATATGTCGTCTTTGATTAATACTCTGGAACAAACGGGCCGTATTGATACTACCCGGCTGGTACTGATGGGACACTCTTATGGTGCTTTTAGTGTTTTAAGCTTACTGACAGAACGTACTGATTTTCGCTGTGCAATAGCACGAAGTGGTGCTTACAATCGATCACTGACCCCTTTGGGTTTTCAGGGCGAAAAACGAACCTTGTGGCAGGTACCTGATTTGTATCAGCAACTATCCCCATTTTTCCATGCGGACAAGATAAAAACCCCTGTATTGCTGATCCACGGTTTGGCTGATGAAAACCCTGGTACAGCTCCATTACAATCTGAAATGATGTTTCAGGCATTACAAGCCCATCAGGTACCTGCCCAATTGTTATTACTGAATAAAGAACGACATGCCTACAGTTACAGAGAGAGCATCCAACAAATGCTTGAGGCTCAGTCGACTTGGCTGCGGCAGTGTGCACAAGTGAACTAACCCGTACTCTGCAAGACAACAGCAACGCCTCTGCCTTGCTCTGTTTAACTGCCGTTTTCTAAGCTATATGGCAAACAGCCTTAAAGGATGTAAAACTCCGCACATAAACTAAATTTTTACAAGTTTACCTACTACGGATAATTACCTTGCCCTGTAAGTTTTTACAGACAATAATGCCATTAGGTTTTTTGTGGCTATTTTGGGTGTATGTCTAAGGTTATTCTTGGTGAATTTATTTTCGATACCAGTAGCAACTTTTTGTTTTCTGGCGAAAAAGAGTTAGAAGCCGAACCTCAGGTATTGGAGCTGCTTGCTTACTTGTATTTACATCGGGATCGTTACATCAGCCTGCAAGAATTGCATGAACATGTCTGGTCTGGCCGTGTAGTCAGTGATACAGCTGTCAGGGGAACAATAAAAAAACTCAGAAACCTGTTCGACGATACTAATGTCGCTGACCCCAAATACATTAAATCACTGTCTAAACGTGGCTATAAGTTGGTTTGCTATATCAGTGAATATACGGATTTTGTCACCCCAGATCATCCGAAGCTGATCGCAGCTACAATGATAGAGGGTATCGCTGAAGTGTCTGGTGGTTATACCGCAAAGCCGGAACAGCTTGAACCTGTTGTTTTTCAACCCGTCAAAATTCTCACTATAGCTTGCTTTGTTGTTTTGGGTGTTTTGACTCTTCTCTTATTATTTTTTTCTCCAGGGGGAAAACCTGCATCTGATATTTCTGAGTCTTGGCATCTACCCAGTCAGGTGATTACGACCATATCCGGCGAGAAAAAGGGGCTGACAATTTCTCCGGATGGGCAATATCTGGCCTTTATTGGTCGTTTAAACCAGAGTGAACCTTGGCAAATTTATCTGAAAAACCGCAAAACCAAAGATATTCACCTTTTGTCTACCAGTGCACAGCAACCATCAATGCTGGAGTTTAATACTGACAACTCACTTTTTGTTGTGGATGAAGTGGTGGGTAACTCTTCGGTCTATCGTTTACGGCTCGATGAGAATAAGCGAGTTGTAAGCGAACAGCCTCTTGTAAACTTTTTCATGATTTTCCGGGTAAGCCAAGGTCAGCAACAAGGAGAGTGGTATATCAATGCAATGGACGAAGAACAAGGAACAGCCATGCTATACCGCTGGCAAAGCCAGTCCAATGCTTTAGAACGGGTGCAAGCTCGCAGCAGCGCTCTGGATCATATTTATCATTCAGTACATTCCCCGGATGGTCAGTGGCTGGCAAGTGCTATTTTGCGTGGTGGTCAGGAATATTGGCTGGAAATACAAGAGGTAACATCGCTGCGTACAGTGTATTCGAAAGCCATACCGGCCCGTGTTGGCCGATTGGAATGGTTGAACGGTAATTCGCTGATGAAACTGGATGAACAGCATCTTAGTGTTGTTAGCTTATCGTCGGGTAGTGAGCAGATTTTGTTGGAACAGGGCGAAAATCAGATTACGGATTTCTCAATTGCTAATTCAGATAACAGACTGTATTTATTGAGTAATTCAGATGCTGTTGATCCTGTTTTTCGTGAACTGATTGTCACCCCTGAATTGTCCGAAGGACGGATTGTTAACGCAGTCAGTGGAACGCTCATGATGAGTTATGCTGAACATGACCATATATATTATGCAGTTGTCAGTGATCAGAATAAACGTATGCTGGTGAAGTATGATCAAAGCAGCGGTAATAAAGAAATCCTTTTTAGCACTCATAAAAAACTCGAATTACTGGATCATCATCCAGAACAGGGGGTCTTGCTATTGCATGTGGGAGAACAACTGCTAGTGGTGAATGTATCCAAAAGCTCTGTGGAGATCGTTTCTTCATCGAAAAGTCTTCTGGACAGCCAGGCAGCGTTTTCATCGGATGCTCAAAGAGTTTATTTTGGCCAACTGATCGCGGGAGATTGGGAATTGCATCAATTTGATCGTGCCAGTCAGCGCAGCCAAAAGCTCGCGTTAGGGTACAGGTCTGCCAGAGAATACGGCAATGGCTTTATTGCGGTGACTGAAAACGGTGCTTTACATCAGTTAGACAGTGAGTTGCGGCAGGTTCGTGCTCTCGGATATAGCATTAACACCGAATTTATTAGTCGCTGGTACGTCAAAAATCAGACCTTGATTTGGAGCGATTTTGATTTTGTATCAACATGGTTAAATCAGTTGGATTTTGTCAGTGGCGAGTTTCGCCAAACCAGTTTCCCTTACGAAAAAATGCGGCCTCGTTTTGCGATTAATCAAAATGGGAGTCTTGTGCTTTACAGCAGCAGAGGGACACGCATGACAAGTCTCAGTGGCATTGATTTATCCGTTTACCTTATAAAGTAGTGATAAATTAACCACAGTAAAATTAGATTCCCGTTATTTCCCCCGCCCTGTTTCTCATTCAAAATTTCCCTGACTTCACTACTATTAAAGGGGAATTTCATGAAAGTCATTGTTATTGCGTTTGTACTCATATTTCCTTCAGCATTGATGGCTGAGAGTCAGTCTGAGAGTGAAACCGTTTCACCATTGTCCTTGTGTAAATTGACCAGTAGCTGCGATATTGATTAAAGGTTCAGGGAGGCACCATGAGTTTCTTTGAGCAAACTTTGGCTGAGCTGGATCAGGTAGAAACACTGATCCAGTTAGAACGTTATTTGATTCAATTCTCAGAACTGCCTCATATAGACTGGTGCTGCTTTATTGTTCATCGAGACAGCACCTCCTATATAGGTTCAGTGCCAGATGGAGTCAAACAAAAGCTTACCTTAGCAGCACTTAAACAGGTATGTCAGCATTGCTATAAACCATCCTGGTCTGGTTCTGAGAAATTGACCAAAGTAACTTTACCACAAGCCAGCCTGCTGATCCCCATTGTCACTTCCCGTCCAGATCATGCATGCCTGATTCTGGGGTTTACCAATCAAAACGTAGAGCCAAAGTTTGCCGAGAAACTAGGTTGGTTTTGGCAAATTGTAGGCACTTACGTTTACGACACTTATCGACGGTTAAATGAAACAGAACCTGGCGTCGAGGTGCGTCTGACTCCTCGTGAGATTGAATGTATTCACTGGGCTGCTCATGGAAAAACCTCTTGGGAAATCAGCCGGATTCTCAGTATTACAGAGCGGACTGTGAATTTTCATCTGACTAATAGTATGCAAAAAACAGGTAGTTCAAACAGACAACAACTCATTCATAACTACATGAATAGTATGTAGTTTTTTATGGTTATTTTTTGGTGATAAAAAAAACACAGCACAGTGATGGTGATATCCAGTGGTTAGCATCCATAGTCTGGCTGGCACAACTTGTATATGAGGTACAACATGAAAAATTATATAGCATTGGAAGAGCCACTAGCAGCAACCATCACAGCAGAAGGCTTTATTGAAGTCACTGCTTTGGATGAACTGGATAAGATTGTTGGTGGTTTGCTGAATCCTGAAGATGTTTACATTGAACTGAATGATGAATCTGCGAAATTTTAGTCACAACATAAATGCTTTGGGCACTCAGATAGTTGTACTGTCTGATTGGGTCACCGAATGGCTGATGACGTCAATGATTGGCCCGAGAGTGGCGGTATTGGATGCATTAGAAGGCTTATGATGTCTTATCTCAAACTATTTCGGAAAGAGGCTTTGCGGCATCAGTACCAAACTCAAGAGTTTGGTAAATCTGTTATCCAGCAGTCACATATGCTGGATAAAGCGATAGTCATTATGTTCATTGCTTTTGGTCTGCTTATTTTTTTCGCTTTGGTTTATCCCTTTGTCAGTCGCGAGCAATTAAACCTGGAAGCTCATGAATCAAACTATTTTCCTATTGTTTCTCCTGTACCCGTGGTTGTGGAACGTCATCTGAATATGGATGGCAGTCGCATAAATCGTGAGCAAGTTATAGTACAAGTACGATCTTTTGATGCTAAAAGTCAGCTTGAGCAAGTTGATTTGTTGAAAAGTAATGAGTCTGGAACCTACTTTGCGATGGTGAACTCAGGCTCTACTGCTCAGGCTTTTCAAACCATTGCCAAAGTGTTGCGTATTAATGAAGATCATTTGTTTTTTTTCTCTTTAACAGGAACTAAGCCTGATCAGATACAACCTGGGCAAGTCGTAAATTTGCGGGCCGGGTCACTGTGGGCCAGGGGAAAGGTTCACTCTGTGATTGGACCTTTTCAGCAAGGCAGAATTAATGTGGGGATACAACTTCAGCTGCCTTATGAGCCTGGTGTGCTTCATCCCTCCGCAGACGTTCGGCTTGAGCTCAATGTGAAGCGTAATAACTTCTTTGCACTGATCAAGGAGGGCTAGTTATGCTTATTTCTGATTATATTCAATTCAGAAGCCAGCAACTGCCAGTTTATTTGCAAAGTGAAGTGGCCGAGTGTGGGATTACCTGTATTGCCATGGTGGCTTGCTACCATGGATTTAAAACCAATATGCTCGCTATGCGGCAGAAATACCCTGCTGGTTTACATGGGGTTACGGTAAAACAAATCGTCAATATTGCCGACGAATTAGGCTTGTCTGCACGAGTACTGAAACTTGACCTAGGGCAACTGGCAAAAGTTAAAAAGCCGGCAATTCTGCACTGGAACTTTAATCACTTTGTCACGCTTGCGAGAGTGAGCAGCAAAGGGATCACTATTCATGACCCGGCTAAAGGACGCTTAAATCTGGATTGGAATCAGGTCTCAGAATCCTTCACTGGTATAGTCATTGAACTGGTCCCATCAAGTGATTTTGCACGCAAAGATGAACGGATCCGCATACCGCTGCGTCACTTTATAGGTAAGGTGGATGGCTTGTGGGCATCGCTCGGAAAAATTCTGGTCATAGCGTTGTTGTTGCAAGGGTTGTTACTGATATCTCCCTATTACATTCGGGTTGTTATAGATAAAGGGATAAACTCAGGCCAAGCCAGTATGCTCTGGTCTGTTTTTATCGGTTTTGCATTGGTGTTGATGTTGTCTGTATTGGCTCAGGTTATTCGTTCGGCCGCCATAATGTATTTGGATAAGAACCTGAGTTTTCAGGTCAAAGCTAATATTCAGCGCCATCTTTTGCATTTGCCCCTCAGCTTTTTTGAAAGTCGCCATGTAGGGGATATCAAGTCCAGATTCGAAGCATTTAATGAAGTTCAGCGCATGATTAGCAGAGGCTTTATTACGGCTATAGTCGATGGACTGTTGAGCATTACAACCCTGACTATCATGTTTTACTACAACAAGACTCTCGCACTGGTTTCGGTTGGCTTTCTGGTTGCACTGTATTTGATCCGATTTTTCCTGACCAACAAAGAAAATGAACACCTGGAGCAGCAGCTTAGTAAACACGCCAAGGAAAACAGCCATTTTATTGAAACAATTCGGGCTATTATGCCGATAAAAAGCTTTGCGAAAGAGAATAACCGTCTGTCAAGTTGGATGAACCTTTATGCCGATACCCTAAACGCCAGTATCCAAAGAGAAAAAGTAACCATTGCCAGTGATGTTACCCAGAACGCGCTTGGCCGAATTGAATATTTGATTATTGTGATGATTAGTGCCTCTTTTATTATTGAAGGAGGGCTTAGCCTGGGTATGTTTCTGGCATATTTGGCCTACCGCCAGCAATTTGCCGATAGTGCCCAGTCTTTAGTTGATAACATCTTCCGTTTTCGGATTGCGGGCACTTATCTGCGTCGTATGTCCGATATCGTTATGCAGAAGCCTGAGCAGGATCAAGTCAGGGTTGCACTTAAACCAGAGCAAGTGATTGGGGCTCTGGAAGTACGAAATCTGCATTTTCGCTATAGTGACAGTACCCCCTGGCTTTATCAGGAACTGAATTTCAGGGTGGAGGCTGGCGAGTCCGTTGCGATAATCGGGCGATCAGGTTTGGGTAAATCCACGCTGTTAAAAATCATGACTGGCTTAATACAGCCACAGCAAGGCGACTTATTGCTCGATGGCATGCCTCTTAAATCATTAGGGTTTCGCCAATTTCGCCAATACTGCGCAACGGTGATGCAAAATGATCAGTTACTCAACGGTTCTTTGCTGGAAAACATCACTTTTTTTGAGCCATCGCCCAATCTTGAATTGGTGAAAGAAGCTCTGCAAGGTGCCGCTATCTGGGATGAAATTCAGGCCATGCCTATGGGCCTGCATACTCAGGTCGGCGATTTGGGGAGTGCACTCTCCGGTGGACAGAAGCAACGTATCCTGTTAGCCCGGGCATTTTATTTCCAACCCAGAATTTTATTCCTGGATGAAGCTACAAGCCACCTTGATAGCGTCAGTGAACATCGCGTTAATGAATACCTCAAACAGAAAAATATGACGAGGATCAGTGTAGCTCATCGCAAAGAGACTATTGCGGCAGCGGATCGGGTTATTGATTTAACCGAGTTGATTGCCTGTAAAGCAAGAGCATAAAGATAGGATGCATTATGAAGAAAAATTTTAGCACTCTGGTTTATGGTGCCATAGGTCTGACATCGATACTGCTTTTAATCAGCGGTTGGAGTATTGGTTTTGCTGGAGGCATGCAATACATGAGTTTGTCATCTGTCAGTATTGCTAAAGTGCAAAGCGGTGATTTTACGCAAAGAGTCACTGGCTATGGCAGTTTGCAATCACAGAATCAGCGCATGATCACCGCAAGCAGTATGGCAACTGTGGATGAAATCAGGTTACGTCCAGGTGCAGTGGTTGAGCCGGACAGCATTATTCTGACTTTAAAAAACCCGACGCTGGAAATAGCTGTGCAGCAGGCGATGACCAATGTGCATAACAAAAAAACCAACGGTCGTAAATTATCACTGGAGCAGCAGCGGGAACTGTTGGAGCAGCGTTCGCGCTTGTCCGAGCTTAAATCTGAGACAGAACTTGCCAGGTTACAAGTCGAAGCTGAAACCCCGTTGGCTACAGCTGGCATTATTTCGGCAATGGACGCTAAACGCAGCAGTGTCAAGGCTGATCAGTTAAAAGAGCGTTATCAGCTAGAGCTACAAAAGTTTGATACGTTACACGAGGTGCATCAGGAACATCTGCAGATCCAACAAGAGGAAATCCAGCAAGCCGAAGCTGAGCTTAGCAATGCAGCCTATCAGCAGCAGCAACTAGTGGTTCGGGCTGGTCTTGCCGGGGTGTTACAGCGTTTACCAGTCAGTTTGGGACAGAGTGTGAATATTGGTGATGAACTGGCGTTGGTCGGCAGCTTATCACCGTTGATCGCGGAGGTGAAGGTGCCACAAATGCAGGTGCGTTTATTGCAACCTGGAGCCAGTGCTGAGGTGGACACCCGGCATGGGATTGTGACTGGCCAGGTATTGCGGATTGATCCTGTGGTTGCTGATGGAGCAGTGCAGGTCGATATTTTATTACCTGAAGATTTAAGTGCAGATATCCGGCCTATGCAGATGGTCGATGCCCGGATCCGAGGCCAAAGCCGTGGTCAGGTAAATTTTGTCGACCGACCAGTCGGGGTTGCTGAGGATGCTCAAATCGAGCTGTTTAAGGTGGATGCGTATCAGGTGGCAACCAAGGTTCCTGTTCAGTTTGGTAAGGCCTCAGGTCAGCAAATTGAAGTGATATCGGGTTTGGTGCCGGGTGATCGAATCATTGTCAGCGATGTACAGCTTGATAGTACAGTTTCACAACTTAAATTGACCCAGTAAGGACTGAAATGATGAAAACTGATGTGCTTAAAGTCAAACATCTTAAAAAAAGCTTTCAATCTGGCCAGCAACAACAAACAGTGTTAAATGGTGTTAGTTTTAGTGTGCATGAAGGCGAATATGTCGCTATTTGTGGTCCGTCAGGTTGCGGCAAATCTACCTTATTGAATATTTTAGGTCTGCTTGATACCGCGGATAGTGGCGAATATTACATCGACGGCTTATTGGTCTCTGATATGAATGCCGGGCAGAGAGCACAGATGCGCAGCCGTCGGATTGGGTTTGTGTTTCAGGCTTTTAACCTGATTGATGAATACACTGTGCTGGATAACGTGGCCTTACCGCTCAAATATCGTGGTGACAGTCTGAAGCAACGTCAGGCAAGGGCACTGCAGTGTCTGGAAAAAGTTGGTTTAGCTGATAAAGCCGAGCTTTTCCCTAATCAATTATCTGGTGGTCAGCAGCAGCGGGTTTCTATAGCCCGGGCGCTTGCCGCTGATTCGGGCATAATGTTGGTCGATGAGCCCACCGGTAACCTGGATTCCAAAAATGGCGATGCAGTTATGGCTCTGTTGGCCGAATTGCATGCTCAGGGCACCACCATTTGTCTGGTTACCCATGACCCGCGTTATGCCACTATGGCACACCGACAAATTCACTTACTGGATGGCCAGGTCGTTTCTTCCAGCCAACTGGAGCAGGTTGCATGAATTGGCCAACGATCTGGCGTACATTTTTCCAGGCCCGGCACTACTACATCACTGTGGTGCTGAGTTTGGTGTTCACTCTGACCTTGCTATTTAGCGTCTTGAGTTTGGTCAACATCACTTTCTTTGCCTCTTTACCCTATAAAGACGATGCGGAACTTTATTACATCGGTGGCGAACTGAATTATCAGGGTGCTGTGCATCAACAAACTCACATTCAGGGGCTGTTTGATTTACAAGAAAAAAGTCAGTTGTTGGACCAGATGGCTGTTTATTTTGGTCTGCAAACTGAGTACCAGTTAGTGGATTTACCGCTGCGGCCTGAAGTGCAGGTGCTTTTTGGCTCCCATAATATTTTTGCAGTGATGGGGGTCGAGCCATTGTTAGGTCGGCTGTTTAATGATCAGGAACGAGTGGGCAATAAACAACCTTCGGTGGTGTTAAGCCAAGCTGTTTGGCAAAAGCATTATCAGGGGCGCAGCGATATTGTTGGTCAGAGTATTCAACTGAATCAGCGCCAATTTACTGTAATTGGGGTGCTAAAACAGCAGCTGGAGCTACCTGGTTTTCATGACGTACATCAAGCCATCTGGCTGCCATTAGATATGGATGAGACAGTTAATATTCGTGGTATTGATGGCTACAATGAGAATTTTTCTGCTTTGGGCCGCCTAAAGGTGGGGGTGAGCCAGCAGCAAGCCAGTGCTGAGGTATTTGAGTTGATGAAGCAAGCATCAGCCGAGCGTTATCCAGATTTGCAGCATATGTTTGATTATTCTGGCAAGGCAGTGCCGTTACGTCAGCAAATACAGGGCGATTCAGGTCGTCTGGTATTGATGCTGTTGGTCGGCGTATCGCTGCTCACCCTGATCGCTTTGGTAAATTTATGTAGCATGCAACTGGCCAGAGCAGTCAAACGCCTGCAGCCACTGGCGGTTTGTTATGCATTTGGTGCTAACAAAAAACAGATGTTCTATCAGGTGTTTCGGCACAATGCTGCTCTGTTGGTGGGGGCTGGTGCGCTGGCATTGTTGTTGACCTCGATGAGCTTTGGGGTCATTGCCCAGGTTGCAGCAGAGCAATTACCAAGGCTCAGTGTGTTGCGGATCGATAGTGTTATGTTATTAATTACCAGCATAGTGCTGCTGGTGATTGCATTGCTGTTTAGCTGGATTGAACTCAGCAGTGTGCAGGAAAAACAGTTGATGGCAAGTTTGCAAAGTAGTGGTAAAGGTGCGGGCAAACAGCTTAGTCAGGGGGTAGCGCATTGTCTAATTGGTGTGCAGCTGTTGTTATCTTTGTTGGTCTTATTGGCAACAGTGCATGTGTTTGCCGCTGCCTGGTCTGAAGCCAGTCGTCCAACCGGAGTCAATACCACAGATCTTTGGTCTGTTACTGTGAGTTACGCCGAATTAGACAGCCGCGAGCAGCAAAAAAATCAGCACCGGGCTGTAATACAAAATTTGGCCGCATTGCCGCAAGTGCAGCAGGTGACACCTGTTTCTGAGCCAAGAGCGCCCAAGGCCCGTAATCAGGATAAAGTCAGTAATGCGTTGGGGGAAGTTATCTCCGCTGCGCGGCAGATTGGCGTTTTGCCGGGATACTTTCAACTTTATGGATTAGAACTTTCGGGACAGGACTTTAATGCTGAACAGGTCGGGCTGGAACATTATCCTGTAATCGTAAATCAGCGTCTGGCCGATCGCATAACCAGGCTAAATGGCAAGCCAGCCTTGGGTCAAAGCATTGCGTTAAATGACAGCAGCTTACAACGACAGATTATAGGGGTTGTGGCCAATACCTACTTTCCAGGCGCTCCTGCTTTCGAGGTGGATGAAGTGTTTTACCCTGCGGAAAACAGTGGTCGTCGTGAATACAGTTATTTACTCAAAGTCAATTCGGGGTCTACCCTTACCGATATTGCCCTGTTGGAGTTGCTAAGGCAGCAAGACCCACGTTTGGATCTGCTAGAGTTGACCACGCTACAGGCTGCATTCGCCCGTTTTTCGCTGGCGCACCGATTGGCCGCAGCATTGTCAGCCATACTGGCGCTAATGAGTTTACTCACTGTACTGGCTGGAGTGGCAGGTATTGTCAGTTATCTGGTGCAGGCTCGTCGCTATCAGTTGGGTGTAGAGATGGCTATGGGGGCCAGTATCCATCAGTTGCTTCGTGATAACTTGCTAAAGCTTGTGCAACCGCTGGCTGCCGCGCTGCTGTTGGGGTTTTCTTGCTTTTATTTTGTTACAGGGATAAGCCGGATTCAGCCTGAGCTGATGTATCAGGCAGACTGGCGGCTGGTTTTTGCTGTTTTGTTATTGGTGGCTTGTGCCACACTGGTGTGTAGTTTTGTGCCATTACGACGGGTGTTGTTGGGCGATCCGATCAAAGCTTTGCGTAATGAGTAATGCTGGATCTAGCCCTTAAAGAAGGATAGCTATCAGGGCTTAGCTTTCCATTGGATAAACTCCAGCGCCAGCTCCGGTGTGACAAAGACTGTCGCATAAAGCTGGTCTGGATTATGTGGATCCGGGTGTATTGCCAATAACTGATAAGGCAACTGGCTGCTTTGTGTTTCACCTGTGGCAACATCGTGTCGCTCCAGATGCCCCAACATACCGAAACGGTATTGCTGTTCTCCCTGCAATAACCAGAGAGCCACCAGATTTGTATCGGTATTGGTTTTTAGTTCTGTGTCATTTTTACCACCATCAACATAAAGTACCAGCTTGCCGTCTCGGTGATAATGTAATTGGCCTTGTGCATCAAACTGGGCAAAAGTCCCGGCAGAAAAGGTCAATTGAGTTAACTCGTTGCTGACTAAATCCAGTTGCCACAGATTCTGGCTGTTGCCTTGCAGTCTGGTCAGCACCAGACCGCTGTTATCCGGTAGCCAAACCGCCTGACCAACATCATTACTTTCCAGTTTGTTGATCAATTGCTGGCGCTGGGTATCGTACAAGTGCAAGTTGCCCTGTTTATTAAAGACTATATAGCGACCATCACCTGACCAACTGATACCACTAAGACGCTGATCGTCTGGCGCAAACTCTGTTAGTTGAACATTCTGCCCCTTGTCGTGCAGCCATAGCTGCCAACTGCCAGTCCAATTGGCTGAAAAAGCATAGCTGCTGCTATCTGCAGGCGATATCGCCAAATCTGCCGCGCTCCCTGCGGCATCATTGAGCAAAGTGATTTTCCGCTCCGTTGCATTAAAAGGCTGCTCAATTTTAATCAATTGCATCGCATTCTGTGTGGCGCTGCCTGCTGTGAAGTTAGAAATATAGGCCTGATCTTCTGCAAGCATGGTTAACTCACCTACGATAACGCCTTCAGGAAACTTTAACAGGCTCTTCGTTTTATCTGCCACCTTTAGCTGCAATATGCCATCACCGCCGGGTAAAATCAGGCTGGACTGATCGGTGCTCCAATCTAATCCCAGCAGAATCAGTGGAAAGGGCAGGCTGGCTAGTCTGGTATGTTCCCTGCTGCTTGGGTCATAAATATAAACATCAGGTTTATTCGATTCCGGCATCAGAATATATGCCAGTTTACTGCCATCCGCAGACAACGCCAGCATAGTCACGCCTAGACCAGCTGAAGGGGCTGCTAATAAAGTTTGCACCGCACCGCTGGTCAGATTTTCTGCCAGCAGCGCATTGCTGGAATATAAACCGCCACTGCCTTTGCTGTAGTACAACCACTGTCCATCTGCACTTTGTTGTGCTGTGCCAAAGTTAAGGCCAGTACAAGAGGTTAATGTGGAGACCTGGTACTGCGGATACTGACTGAAATCATAATTCTGATATTCACAGTCTTGGCCATCTTTACCTATCACCTGAACTAATAAATTGCGGCTCAATGGTTGCCAGTTTTGAATGCTATACAACTTATTATTGCCCTCAATCACGACCTCCTGCAAAGCGCTGCCTGTTCCTATGCCTAACTTACGCACTACGGCACGCAAAGTACCATCTGGTTGTGAATGACTATAAGCCAGTAGTTGTTTATCCGCAGACAATAAAGGTCGTGATTCAATGCCTTTAAACCAGGTTACTTTTTGTCTGGTCACAATATCCATTTCCAAAACCTGAGGTTTGTCATCCAGCTTTGCTGTTTCACGGGGGGAAGCTGGCTCTTGGGTCGAAAAATAATAAACAGCTGCTACTGCTGCAAGCAGCAGGGTTGTCAGTGCAACAGACCAAAGCGGGAAGTGGCGTTTGTGCTGAGTGGCTTGAGTTGTGGTGAAGCCTTCTGCGCTGGCAGCTTGCTCAACCACCGCGTCAGACTGATCTGGCAGCTGTAAGCTATAGCCTTTTCGATGATGGGTCTTGATCAGTGATTGAGGCACATCGGGGTGCTGCAAGGCTTTACGAAGTTCTGACATAGCACGATTTATCGCGTTGTCATCCACATAACTTTGTTGCCATATAGAGTCGATAAGCTGTTGGCGGGAGATGATTTTGCCGGGATGTTCAGTAAAATAGTGCAATAGCTTACATAACAGAGGTTCGAGCTCTATCCGTTGAACTTTGTCATGAATGCTGTAGTCGCCTGGTGTAAAAGTCCATGGTCCCAGCTGCATCTTATCCATCTGTTAATTAGTCTTCCATTTTTTAACCAGTTGTAACTTTAACAGATGCGACTTCTGATTCAAGTTAAATAAATCAGCCCCTGTAAAACCTTATGATTCCACGATAAGATTTCCGTAATGTTTGTTTTATTTGTTTAAAAACATGAGGTTACACCTTCATTCCTTACCAATAAATTGCTTAGGTTCTGATAAGCGACTTTTCGTCAGTCGTTCGCTAGATTGAACTCAACAACCAGACGGACAAGCAGTGAGCCCGTAGTTGCCAACACACTCAATGCAATTTACTGAACAAGACTTACTGAACCAATAGAAGGAATGTCAAAATGAAAACACTGAAACAAGCAAGCGTTCGTATCTTTATTGTTGCCACTTTATTCGCCAGCACCGCGGCACTGTCAGAAGAAGCTAAACCAAAGCCGGAAGTGGTTCAGCCAAAAACTGAAGTTGCTGTACCTGCCAAACCAATGACCGATGTGCTGATGCAAGAGCTGAGACAGCAATTAAGCCTTAACATTAAACATGAAGTGAATATGGCCCTGAGTCATTCAGTTGAGCTGATCAAAGATTCGCTGCGCTAATGACGAAAGGCTAGAGTATCAGCCTGTAAAAGCTATAAGCACAACTACAACATCAGGACCATCACAATGAAATTAACCATGCTATTTAAAGCAAGTTTTGCTGCTTTGTTACTGACCACAGCCTTGGCTTCTGCCTCTGCTGTGGCTGAAACCTCAGTCTGGAAAGTGAGTAAAGGTGACGATTATGTGTATATAGGTGGCACTGTGCACCTGTTACCTGAGTCGGCTTTCCCTTTGCCTGACGAATTCGGTAAGGCTTATGCCGATACGGACACTCTGGTGCTGGAAGCAAAAGTACCTGCAGCTACGGATACTGAATTGCAAGCAGCAATGTTAAAAGCTATGTCGTACAACGACAACCGCAGCTTGTCTAAGGTGTTGTCACCTGAAGTGTACAAGCAGGTGAGCGACTACTTTGCACCTTATGGTGTGCAACTGCACCAGTTGGATGCCTATAAACCCGGCTTTATTATGATTCAGATGCTGGCGCTGGAAATTATGAAAGCACAGATGGATGGAGAAGGGGTCGATAGCCACTTTGATAAGCTGGCGCAGAGTGATGGTAAAGCGCAGCTCTATCTGGAAACAGTCGAAAGCCAGATTAATTTGTTGGCTAATATGGGGGAAGGTTACGAAGACGCCTTTATGAAAATGAACCTGGAACAGGTTAGCGACTTTAAACAGTATTTTTCTGCCATGATCGACGCCTGGCGCGTGGGTGACATGGTTGAGCTGGATAAGCTTGCTGTTGAACCTGCCCGGCAGATGGACCCTGAGTTGTATCAGGCGTTGTATGTCAAACGTAATCAGAACTGGTTGCCACAAATTGAGAAGATGTTTGGCAATGCCAATAAAGAGTTGGTGTTGGTTGGTGGTGGGCATTTAGCCGGGGAGCATAGTTTACTGGCGTTATTACAGCAGGCTGGTTACAAGCTGGAGCAACTAAGTCTGTAAGCCAGTTTTTTCAAACTCGATATTATAAGCTTCACCAGTAGGCAAACAAAAAGATCCCCATGAACATACAAACTATGTGACTGGGGGGGCCTGCCCGGTGAACTATCTGCAGTCCTGACAACGGGATATATAAGTTGGTATCTATGAACAATGTTGTGATCTGGTGCAGTAAGTCACTACAAGAATACAAAAATACGGTAATCATTGGTGGGATTTGGCTGACGGTCTGGGTGATTGCGAATCTGAGCTTATTACATAGCCTGACATTTTTCACTTAAACAGTCTTTACTTACATTACTGTTCAGCAAAATTTCACCCTGCTCCTGTAATCTGTTGCATTATCTATTAGAATAACCGCATTGAAATTACATGGATTCTTTTATGGCTTTAAATGTTGTGATCCTGGCGGCCGGTAAAGGCACAAGGATGAAATCAGATTTACCTAAAGTACTGCACAAAGTTGCAGAGCGGCCTATGGTACAGCATGTGATCGACACGGCCCGTTCTTTAGGCGCAGAGTCTGTTAATCTGGTGTATGGCTATGGTGCTGAACAACTGAAATCAGCCTTGGGTGAACAGGATTTACACTGGGTATTACAAGCCGAACAATTAGGGACTGGCCACGCTGTACAGCAGGCCGTGCCTCACATCGCCGACAATGACACTGTGCTGGTGTTGTACGGTGATGTTCCTTTAACCCGCAAAGAAACTTTAGAGCAACTGCTGGCAGCGAAATCTGCCGATGGTTTAGCTGTGCTGACTGTGCATCTGACAAACCCTATGGGTTATGGCCGTATGGTGCGTGAAAACGGCAAAGTTGTGGGTATTATTGAACAAAAAGATGCCAACGCCGAACAGCTGAAAATTACTGAAGTAAACAGCGGCATTATGGCTGTGCCCGGCAAGCAGCTGAAAAAATGGCTGAGCCAGTTGCAAAACAACAATGCACAAGGCGAGTTTTACCTGACCGATATTATTGCTATGGCGCATAAAGAAGGGGTGGATATCACCACAGCTCATCCTGCTACAGCTATTGAAACCGAAGGCGCCAATAACAGAGTGCAACTGGCACAGTTAGAACGGGCTTATCAGGCGCGTAAAGCGGAAGAGTTGATGTTAAACGGTGCTAACCTACGTGACCCTGCCCGTATTGATATACGGGGTGATGTTACAGTGGGCTGTGACGTGATGATCGACATCAACGTGATTTTTGAAGGCAAAGTGGTGCTGGGTAACGGCGTGGTGATTGGCCCTAACTGTGTGATTAAAGATGCAGTGATAGGCGCTAACACCGAAATCAAAGCCAACAGTATGATTGAAAAATCCACTGTTGGAGTCGGCTGCTCTGTAGGCCCTTATGCCCGCATCCGTCCTGATTCCGTATTAGCCGATGACAGCCATGTAGGTAACTTTGTTGAGCTGAAAAAAGTCACTTTAGGTGTGGGTTCTAAAGCCAACCATTTAACTTATTTAGGCGATGCAGTAATAGGCAGTAAAGTAAACGTGGGTGCCGGTACCATCACCTGCAACTACGATGGCGCCAATAAGTTTGTTACTACTATTGAAGACGGTGTTTTTGTGGGCTCCAACAGCTCTTTAGTGGCGCCCGTGACTTTAGGCCAGAACTCCACTGTAGGTGCTGGCTCTGTAGTAACAAGCAGTGTTGCTGCCGATGAACTGGTGGTAGCACGCTCTAAGCAACGCCATATCAGCGGCTGGAAAAGACCGGTTAAAATGAAGAAATAATGACTGGCTGAATACGAACAAAACCCGTCCTTGTTGACGGGTTTTGCTTTTATACTTTCCGTTTCGGGGCTCAGCGGATGATTTGAATATCTGGGCAATGCTGCTGAAAAAAGGCTTTTACTGCAGGCAGTTCTTTAGCCGGAAAACTGAATTTTAGTTTGCCGTACATAGTGTAAGGGAAATCAATAAAGGCTTTGGTTTCATCCAGTTGATCGATGGCCACCTTATTAACATTAGCCAGCGTCAGCTGATGTTGTTTCACGTGAAGCATTTCGCCTTCCAGCCGTAATTGGCTTAACGGATCGTCGAAATATTCCGGAAATAGCTGATAAGTTTGTTTTTTTTGTGTGAAAGGCAGGATGGCAAGCCAAAATGAATAAATGAGCGGTGTAAACAAGAGTAGATCCTGCTCAGCGTAAAAAAAATACACCAACAGTAGCAGGCTTCCACTCCAGCTTAAACAGGCCCAGCGTTTCGCCTTTTTGTCGGCCATGATTTCTTTAAATGTCATCCTTTGCTCTCGTCTCTCTCATCCGGTCACAAGGATAATAAAAACAGCATAAAAGCAGGTCAAGCCACTTCATTAATAAAAAGTTAAAACAATATCGCCAGCCAGCTCATTGGCAACAATAACTCCGGAGCTACAAAAGGTTGCTGCTGCAAATTAAAACTTAGCCACTGCAATGTTGAGTCAAAAGCCAGCAGGATCAGCACCAGCACAATAAAAGCGCTAAGCAACTGCCGCAGGCCGGGTAACTGAATTTGTTCTGGTGTATTCATGCAAAGTCTCCGTCTCCCTGAAGTTCTGATACTAAGTCGTATACAGTGGTGAAATAGTTGGAAGCAATACGAAAAAAAATCAGCAAAGGTTCAGCCGTTCTTGCTAAAGTTCGCGCCACACCAGCGTAAAACGGACAATATTACCTTGAATAAACACACACTACTGGCGCTTTCACTGTTGCTGTTAGCTTCTTGCACTCAACTGAATCATCTGGATATGTTTAGTTTGAAACAGCAGGAATTACAGCGCTTATTGCTAAGCCAATTAGAGCAACAGCAAGGCAAAGGTAAAATGTTAGGTTTACCTTTGACTCTGACAGTGCAGCAACTTGAGCTAAAACTGGCACCAGACAATAAACAGCAGATCGAATTAAAGCTGGCTTTAGGGGCCGAAGTGGATGCGTTATTTAAACCTTTGCATACGGATCTGAAGCTGCACTTGTCGGCTTTGCCTTATTTTGACGACGAACGAAATGCAATTTATCTGAAAAACCTGACTATTCTGGATTCCAGCGTCGGCAGCGGCAGCTCTCAGCTCAAACTGGCCCCCTTAAGTAACGAAGCCAAAACAATTTTGACGCAGATACTGAACCGCCAGCCTGTTTATAAACTCGATTGCAACAAAGTGACAGAAAAAGTCTTATGTGGCATGCCTTTAACTTTAGTGTTGCAACCGGGCGAGCTGCTGTTAAAGCCTAATTATTCAGCCCGGTAATTGCTATTTTGCCAGCAAGGCCCCGAATTTAAGGGCCTTTTAGCTTGTTCAATCTAAAGATGAAATGATCTAGTTGCAAACGATTCTCATTTGATCTAAAGTGGCGCCCATTATTTAAATGAGATTTATTCTCATTCACTGGAGCGCCTTATGTGTAAACTCAAACCCCTGCTTTGTTCTGCCTCTTTAGTGCTGGCTTTTACTGCTTCTGCTCATACTCCTTATCTGGCTCCTGCCAGTTTTGAACCTCTAGGAGGCTGGGTGACGCTGGATGCTGCTTTTGCGGATAAGTTTTTTGTGCCTGAAGTTCGTTTTGATCAAAGCGACTTTAAAGTGCTGCAACCAGACGGCAAAGCTGTGGAGCCCAAGGAGCTGTTTTTAGGCAAAACCCGCACTGCAGTGGCGCATCAACTGGAGCAGGACGGCACCTACAAATTCAGCACGGGTCAGCGTTATGGCGCCGTATTTCGTAGCTGGCAGCAGGACGGTAAAACCCATAACAGCAGAGATCCAAAAGAACAAATTCCTGCTGGTGCTAAGTTAATGGCGCATTTTCAGTCTGTCACTCTGGCAGAAACTTATGTCAGTAAAGGCGCGCCAAGCCAAACCGCATTAAAGCCAACTAATCAGGGGCTGGAGCTGGTGTTCCAAAGCCATCCCAACGACTTGTATATTCAAAGCCCAATCAAAGTCACTGTGCTTTATAACGGCAAAGCTTTAGCTGAACAAAAAGTGCAGGTGTATTCAGCCAATTCTGCTGAAGCCGAAACCAAAGCATCAAAAGAACTCACGACGGATAAACAAGGCCAGCTTAATTTTGAACTGGATAAAACAGGCACTTATTTGCTGCTGACCCGTTTTCGTACCGATGCACCAGCTGGTGCCAAAGCCCCTACCTACAGTTACAGCTATAGCGCTGTAGTTGAAGTCACTGAATAACAGGAGTTTATGATGCAACGCAGAAGCACAGCCCTTAGTTTATTTTTAGCCATCACCAGCTGTTATTTAGCTGCTGATGAAAACGCGCCAAAAAAACCAGCGCATCAGCCAACAGCACATCAACCAACAGCTCAGGGCAAAGCCAGTTTTATTCAGGACTATGATCTGAATAAAGACGGCACTGTCAGTCAGGCCGAATTTGAGCAGGTACGGCAGCAACGTTACAGCGCCATGGATGAAAATCAGGATGGCCAGGTGTCGGTGGACGAATACGTCAATGAATACGCGGGTCGCCTGGATAAAAAGCTGGATGCTGAACGCACAGGCCAGATCAAACAAACGCTGGTGCGTATTGAAGCTTTGGATACAAACAAAAGCAAAACCATAGGTAAGGACGAATACCATGCTTCTGGTGATAAAGCTTTTGCTTATATCGACACCAATAAAGATGGTGTGATCAGCAAAGCTGACCCGCTGCCAGAGCGTGAGCGTAAACCCGACGCCAAACAACCAGTGCGTGCCCGTCCGGCTTTAGTGATGCCAACTACTCACAGCGTGACCGGTATGCTGGATATGTACGATCAGAACGGCGACGGCAAGGTCGACAAAGCTGAATACCAACAGCAACGGGATGCGGCTTTTGCCCGCACCGATCTGGATAAAAATGGCGAGCTGAGCAGCGATGAGTACCTGAACGAATTTGTTGACCGTCTGGACCGTCAAATCGCCAAAACCCGTGCCGCTCAGTTAAAGCAAGCCGCAGTTCGTTTTAAAGCTTTGGACAAAGACAATAACCAGTACATCAGTGCCGCTGAGTTTCATGCCTCAGGCGGGCGTATGTTCAAACGCTGGGACACAGATCAAAACCAGCAAGTGACTATGGCTGAAGCATTGCCTGTGGTTCATAACGAAAAAACTAAAGGTACGGCTGAGTAATGAAAAGTTTTGTCTGGCCAATGACGCTGTTATCGCTTTGTCCAGCACTGGTGTTGGCTGACTCTGTCAGCTATCAGCAGACTATTGCAGGGCAGCAGTTGAAACTGCAACTGGAAGGTGTCAGCCACAAGGAGTGGCAGGCCAGACTCCCTGAATTTCAACACTGGTTATCTGCGGCTAAAGCTACAGATCCAGAGTTGATTCAGTTGTGTGAAGAATGGCGCGCTCAAAGCCAGCAGAGTTATAGCTGCCGTTTAGGTGCTATAGCGCAGCAATGGCAACAAGCTGTTGAGAACCAAGTGTTACCTGACAGAGTAGAGCTACGTCGTCAAACCAGAGCTATAGAACAGTTGGATTTGTCTGAAGCTGATTACAAGGCTGTGGTCTGGCAACTCGAAGGTGTGGCCAATGCCCGCTTGCTGGACTATGCGGCTGCGCTGCTAAAAAGCTGGTTTCCACGGCTGAAACGGCTGGACTTGCAATCCGGTGTCAGTCGCTTGTTGTGGTTTGACACGGGCAGCGTTGTGTTAAGTTTGGGAGTGGAACAAGCTTTGCTGCAGCAGTTGGAACTGAGCTCAGTCGCTTTAGCTCAGACCGAAACAGCTGACACCCGTATGGGTTACAAAGTGTCGTACCGGACTTTTAGCCCTTTGTTAAAGCCATCGGAAGGCTGGCCTGTAGAATATGGCCCAACGGCTACAGTGCTGGCTAAAGATGCTGTCACTGCTTATTTGCTGGCGCAAAGTCTGGCGGTTTTGGATCTGAAGCAAGGCCAACAGCTTACGGAGCAACAAGGCGCAGCGGCTTTACTCAAAACGGATTCGGCCGACTGGTATGCGACTGAGTCCTGGTACAACTATCTGGCCGATAAAAGCCAAAGTTCACAGCAGCTACAGATTAGTTATCAACTGCCTAAATTCAGCGATGCTAATTACAAAAGACCTTATGTTTCGGTGTGGCTGACCGATCAGCAGAAAAAACCTGTGCGCCAATTGAGTCTGGTCGGCCAGCAAAGCCGCTGGTATCAGGAGCTGAGTCACTGGTGGCGGCGTCTGGGTCGGAAAAATCCTGAACAAATTGATCAGATTGCAGGCGCTACTCAAAAGCCCGGTACTTATCAGTTGAAGTGGGATGGTCGTGATCAGCAGGGTGCTGTAATGCCCTGGGGTCAGTACCAGCTGCATCTGGAAGTGGCGCGTGAACATGGTGGCCATGAACATTTAACTCTGCCGTTGCACTGGCAAGCCGATCTGAAGCCGGTAGAGCTACAAGGTGAAGCTGAACTGGGGCTGGTGCGCCTGCAGCTGCAAAGCAAAGACGGCTAAGTTTTTAGTATCAAATTCCTGTTGAGTTGCCTGCCAACTCCTGTTGTTCTCCCTGTTCTCTGGATAGGGAGCTTTTTGCGTTTTCAAATTGTAAATCATTGAAATATATGAAAATAAGTTGAATTTTATTGTTGAGAATGGTTCTCATTTGATCTAGCATAACGCCATCTTGTGGACTCACCACAACTGTATAGCTCGTCAAGGAGAGCGTTATGCCCTGTTCTAAAACCTTAATTGCTGTTGCTGTCAGCAGCTTATTTTCTTCTGGTCTGTTTGCGGCAACTATGGCCGAAGAGGCAACAAAAGATCTGTCGCAACTGGAAGCTGTGACTGTTACTGCAGACGCCGTCGAAGATAAAAAGTCCACTACAGCCAATAGCACTGTGATCAAAGCCAAACAGCTGGAACAACAACAGGTGCAGCGTTTAGAAGACATGGTGCGTTATATCCCGGGTGTGAGCTTAACGGACCAGGGCCGTTTTGGGTCAGCTGGTTTTAATATCCGAGGTTTAGAAGGCAATCAGGTTGCTATTACGGTGGACGGTTTAGCTGTAGGTGAAACTTTAAACCCGCCCACTTTTGCGTTTTACGACTTCTTTGCTGCAGGCCGTGGTGGTATTGACCCTGATGCTGTGAAACAAATTGAGATAGTCAAAGGTGCTGATGCTATAGCCGCAGGCAGCGGTTCTTTAGGTGGTGCCGTGCTTTTTGTGACCAAAGATGCTGCCGATTATTTAAAGGCCGAAGGTAACGATACTTTGGTCCGGTTAAAAGCGGCGTACAGCGGGGCTAATGATGAAACCCAAGGCACTGTGACAGTCGCAAACCGCACTGGCAAACTGGAAGCTCTGGCCGTAGTGACCAAACGTGAAGGTCACGAAATGGAAAACTACAGAGACTCAGCAGAGCGCCAGGCTATTACAGGTTCTGGCCGCCCTGTTGCTGATCCACAGGACAACAGCAGCCACAATGTGCTGACCAAACTAAAGTATCAGCTGACAGATACTCAGGATATTGGCCTGACGGCCGAGTTATTTAAGGCCGATATCGAAACCAATAACCTGTCATGGATCAGTCGCAGTTACCTGACCCGTACCAGCGACGATCAACAGGAACGTAGCCGTATTGGCCTGAAATACAATTGGCTGGCCGGCTACAACTGGTTTGATGCTTTCTCAACCAGCCTGGATTATCAGCAAACCAATAACGACGCTTTTACCCTGATGTTAGCTCCGGCCAGTGCAGCGCGTTTATGCACCACAGGCCCTTGTTACCGCAGTGAAGACCGTGATTACCAGCAGGACTTACTGAAATGGGCCTTTGCTTTGGATAAAGAAATTCAAACCCAGGGCAGCACTCATCAACTGGTATACGGCGGTGCTCTGGAGCAAAAATCTGTTGATTTCTCTGCCATAGATACCAGCTATGTTGGGCAGACCATGGAAATTGCAAAGCAGGATATAGACCCTGATTTTGTGCCTGCAACTGACGCTGATTTATGGCATCTGTACCTACGCGACAGTATCAAATTTAACAACAGTGCTTTTAGCTTAACCAGCGGCCTGCGTTATGATCATGTGTCGTACAAACCCCAGTTAAATGATGGTTTTACCGATGTGACAGGTACAGTGCAGGACAGCAGCTTCAGCGCAGTGACAGGTCAGTTTGTGGGTAATTATCAGCTGACAGAACAGCAAAGTGTAGCGTTGCAGCTGGGTCGTGGTTTCCGCGCGCCAAGTACAGAAGAAATGTATTTTCAAACCGCTTTAACCAGCCGCACTGAACAAGCGACGGGTGTGGTAGTTCCGGGTTTATACAGCTCATTATCTAACCCAAACCTCGACGCTGAATACAGCACCAATCTGGAACTGGCTTATCAATGGCAAGGTGATCACAGCAGATTCAAGGTGGCGGTATTTAAAGACAACTACCGCGACATGATCACCAATGTCACCAGAGTCCAAAACCCGGGCACAGTCTATGAAGACTGCTCCAGCTTTGGTTGTAATACCACTCAGGGTAATCCTTACACAGTGAACGAAAACGTCGGTGATGTGGATGTGACAGGTGTTGAGTTGCAAGGCGCCTGGCGCTTTAACCAAAGCTGGAGTGCTCAATTCTCTTACAGCCACCATGAAGGTGAAAAAGACAATGGCGACCCGTTAATCACTATCAGCCCGGATAAGCTGGTTGCAGGTGTCAGCTACCGCGCTACCGACTGGTGGAATCTGGCGGCTAACTTAAGTTACAGCTCAGACGTTAAAGCCAAAGATGCGTATGAAACTGAAGAAGACGGTACTCAAACCCAATTAGTCACCTACCTGCCAAAAAGCGCCACTGTGGTGGATCTAGTCAGCAATATGGAGTTTGGTGACCACTGGTTACTGAATGTCGGTGTGTATAACCTGCTGGATAAAGAATATTATCGCTGGGAGCGTATTCGTTATGCCGCCAGCAGCCGTAACAATATCAGCGCAGACGGTATTCAGCGTTATAGCGAACCAGGCCGCTACGCCAAATTGGGTGTCAGTTACAGTTTCTAAACTGTTTTACCCTGGTCTTTTGAGATCATGCTCAACCACCTGCTGGGAAGACAGGTGGTTTTTTTATGTCCAGGGAAGTACGGTATGTCGCAACTGTCTGGAACGTTGTTGCGACTATGTCCAGGGAAGGACTGTATGTCGCAACTGTCGGGGTGATAACGGTCTTTCGAAAGGCCAACAGTTTGGCATTTCGCCGTTATCACGCCTTCGCCTCTGGCGAAGGCCGGATGGTTGTTGCGACTATGTCGCCACCATCCATGGCGCATTCCGGCCAGTGGACTGAGCCACTGGCGCTCATCCGGGCATTGCCAAACTGTTGGCAATGCTATTCCCGGCTTCGCCCTTCGGGCCAATGCTTCGCATTGTTAAAAATCGTTCCTGACGATTTTTTATTCGCAGCCATCCTTTGCATTCACCCTTCGGGCCAATGCTTCGCATTGTTAAAAATCGTTCCTGACGATTTTTTCTTTAAAAAACAAAGACCACATAGGAGAAAAAACGTTATAATGTCACAGGTTTTTTATCTGGCTTTTATTGCCTGAACCTGATCATCTTTATCCGCTGTTTTCCCCATAGGACAGGATTGTATATGTTAACTTTGTTTATCCTGCTGGCTGCCTTTTTGGTGATGCTGGTGTCCCTGTCCGGGGCTATCTTGTTTTTGCTGCCGCAAGCCAGATTACAACGCTTTTTACCGCTTATTTTAAGTTTGGCTGTAGGGGTTTTACTGGCAAATGCCTTTTTGCATTTATTGCCAGATGCTTTGCATCATCAGGACTCACCGCGCGAACTTTTTGGCTGGGTGTTAGCAGGTTTATTGGGCTTTTATTTTCTGGAACGTGCGCTGCAGCATGGTCATCCACAACTGCCGGATCAAAGCATCAATACCGCCAGTTATGGCAAAGTGAATCTGGTGGCCGATGGAATTCATAACTTTATTGACGGTGTGTTAATAGCTGGCAGTTTTCTGGTTGACCCTTTATTGGGTGTGACTACTACTGTGGCTATTCTGATCCATGAAATTCCGCAGGAAATTGCTGATGTCGCCGTATTGCTGCATGCGGGATTCAGCCGCAAAAAAGCCCTGCTCTATAACCTGTTATCGGCCAGCGCTTGTGTTTTAGGTGCTGTGGCCACGTTAGCCATCAGCCATTGGTTAACTCCTAATCTGAATATTCTGCTGGCTATTACTGCTGGTGCTTTTATTTATCTGGCCAGCGCCGACTTAATGCCACTGCTGCGCAAAAACGTCGAACAACCGCTTTGGTTACATGCTCTGATGATGGGCCTGGGTGTGTTGGTAATGTTAGTGCTGCTGGGGCCTGAAGCTTCACATCATCATTAAGTTGTTGTAGGGGCGCGGGCTTGCCCCGGCCCGTCCATCTGCACCGCGGTATCATTAGACGGGCGGGTTGTAGGGGCCGCGGCTTGTCCCGGCCCGTCCATCTGCACCGCGGTATCATTAGACGGGCGGGTACAAGACCCGCCCCTACAGTTTTTATTTAATATGCCCCGATACCTCCTTTACCACTAATCTACCCAATAGCTGAATTTAACCTTCACTCTTGCCTTTAAGTTTCGTTTCTGTAAAATGCCTTTCGAAACGAAACTTAAGTGGTTGGCAGATGAACAAACGAAACACCCAACAACGTCGCCGCGTTATTCTTGAGCTGCTCAATCAGCAGGGCGAAGTGAGTGTGGATCAGTTGGCCCATCACTTTGAAACTTCTGAAGTGACTATTCGTAAAGACTTATCTGCGCTGGAAGACAACGGTCTGTTATTGCGCCGTTATGGCGGCGCAGTGCAAGTGCCACATGAACTCATTCAGGAAGCAGCAGTCGAAAAAGTTTCGGAACGAAAGCAAATTCTGGCCAAAGCAGCGGCTGAGCTTATTCGTGATCACAACCGCATTATTCTCGACAGCGGCAGTACTACGGCAGCTTTATTGCCTGAACTTTCGCATAAACAAGGTTTAGTGGTGATGACCAATTCCTTGTCTATTGCCAATGCGTTACGTGAACTGGAAAACGAACCTACGCTGTTGATGACAGGTGGCAGTTGGGATCCGCAGTCTGAGGCTTTTCAGGGCCAGCTGGCGGAACAGGTATTACGTGCATACGATTTTGACCAGCTGTTTATTGGTGCCGATGGCATTGATCTGCAGCGTGGTACTACTACTTTTAATGAGCTGACTAACTTAAGCCGGGTTATGGCCGAAGTGGCGCGTGAAGTGGTGGTGATGGTGGAATCCGACAAAATAGGCCGGAAGATCCACAACTTAGAATTGCCCTGGTCGTCTATCAAAATACTGGTAACAGACGACAAGTTACCCGCCAGCGCAAAACAACAAATAGAACAACAAGGCGTGAAGGTGATTTGCGCCCCCCTTGGATCAGTGGAGTAAGACTTTATGTGTGGAATAGTAGGTGCTGTAGCACAACGTGACGTAGTAGACATTCTGGTGGAAGGCTTACGCCGTCTGGAATACCGTGGTTATGACTCAGCCGGTGTGGCCATCATCAGCCCGGCAGGCGAATTACAACGTATCCGCCGTTTAGGTAAAGTAAAAGAACTGTCTGACGCGGTGAAATTAACCCCTGTTGCTGGCGGCACTGGTATTGCGCACACCCGCTGGGCTACACACGGCGAACCTTCAGAGCGTAACGCTCACCCACATGTTTCAGGCAATATCTCTGTAGTGCATAACGGCATTATCGAAAACCACGGCCCATTGCGTGAGATGTTAAAGGCCAAAGGTTATGTGTTTAATTCAGACACAGACACTGAAGTCATAGCGCACTTAGTGGCTGAAGAAATGAAAACAGCTGGCTCTTTGTTAGCTGCAGTACAAACTGCGGTTAAACAATTTAACGGCGCGTACGGCACTGTGCTGATGGACCAAAACGACCCAAGTCATTTAGTAGTGGCCCGTTCAGGCAGCCCGCTGGTGATAGGTTTTGGTATTGGCGAAAACTTTATCGCTTCAGACCAACTAGCTCTGTTACCTGTGACCCGTCGTTTTATGTTTTTAGAAGAAGGCGACGTGGCCGAAATTACCCGTACCAGCGTCACTGTGTATGGTAAAAACGGCGAGCAGGTTGAACGTGCTATTACTGAATCTACTGCCAGCTACGATGCAGGTGACAAAGGTCAGTACCGTCACTTTATGTTAAAAGAAATTTACGAACAGCCACATGCCATCACCAACACTTTAGAAGGCCGTTTAGGTTCTGATTCAGTGCTGGACGAAACTTTTGGTAACGGCGCAGCTGAACTGTTTAAAAAAGTACGCCACGTGCAAATTGTTGCCTGTGGTACCTCGTACCACTCAGGTATGGTGGCCCGTTACTGGCTGGAATCTTTGGCTGGCATCTCCTGTAACGTGGAAATCGCCTCTGAATTCCGTTACCGCAAATCTTTTGTACAGCCAGGCAGCTTACTGGTCAGCATTTCCCAGTCAGGTGAAACTGCAGATACTTTAGCGGCCTTACGTTTAGCTAAAGAAGCAGGTTATATCGGCAGCTTAACTATTTGTAACGTAGCGGGTTCTTCGCTGGTGCGTGAATCTGATCTGGCCTTTATGACCCGTGCTGGTGCTGAAATTGGTGTGGCGTCCACTAAAGCTTTCACTACTCAGTTAGTGGGTTTGTCTATGCTGACGCTGGCCATTGGTAAATACAATGGTTTAACGACAGAGCAGCAACTGGACATGGTGCAGGCGTTAAAAACTCTGCCAGCCAAACTGGAAGAAACTTTAACCCTGGCGCCAAAAATCGAAGCTTTGGCCACAGAATTTGCCGACAAACACCACTCTTTGTTTTTAGGCCGTGGCGACCAGTATCCAATAGCTATGGAAGGCGCACTGAAGTTAAAAGAGATTTCTTACATTCACGCTGAAGCTTATGCCGCAGGCGAGCTGAAACACGGCCCGTTAGCGCTGATTGATGCCGATATGCCAATTATTGTGGTAGCGCCAAACAACGAACTGCTGGAAAAACTGCAGTCAAACGTAGAAGAAGTGCGTGCCCGTGGCGGTATTCTGTATGTATTCGCCGACGTGGATGCCCACTTTAAATCTGACGCTACGCAGCGTGTGATCAGCGTGCCACACGTGCACCCACTGATCGCCCCAATTATCTACACCATCCCGCTGCAGTTATTAAGCTACTACGTTGCTATTATCAAAGGCACAGACGTAGACCAGCCACGTAACTTAGCTAAGAGCGTCACTGTCGAATAAGGCATTGATTTAAAATCTTTTTGTTGTGGTCTGACATAATAGTTCTAAACGAGATAAAATAGTCTTAAAGCGTGACAGTAAAGAACTAAACAGAACAAAATAGTTGTAAACCATTAAAGTCCAGTTATGCTGTTTAAAAAGCATACTGGACTTTTTTTATGGCTAGAGCGCAGCAATCGCTTTCAGAAACTGAAATTGCCCGTCGCATCAAGAATGGGCGCGGCCAGGGTCATGGAGAACATTATAAGCCCTGGTTTCATGTTCAGGATGTCCCATCAGATGGGCGTTCTCATCGTATTTACTCTCATAAAACGCGGCGGGTTCATCATCTGCTTTCCGATCTGGAATTAGCAGTTTTTCTTGTGCTTGAATGGTCGTCAGACATTACAGATATCAGGGAGCAATTCCCTTTAAAGCGAGATGAAACCCGAGCTCTCGCTGCAGAGCATCAACTGAGACATCCTTCTGTCCGAGGTGTTGATCAGGTGATGTCGTCAGATTTCCTTGTCGACGCTACGACGGGTCCTGACAGACAGTTCGCTATTCAGGTGAAACCAGTGAATGAGTTAGCCAAGCCTGGGACTATCGAGAAGCTTGAGCTGGAAAGGCGCTACTGGCAGTTAAAGCAAATCCCATGGTTTCTTGTCACCGAAGAAGAAATTGATCTGGTGATAAAACAGAACATCGAATGGTTATATCCAACAAAAAATGATGCTGCAGTGGATCCTGCTTTGTTAGCTCAGCTGCCATTTTTATCTAAGGCATTTAGCAAAGCTCAGGACTCAAAGGTCATTGATGTTTGCAAACATTTGGATACCGCATACGAGCTGGAGCTCGGCCACAGCTTACGAGATGTTCGGACTTTGGTAGCCAATGGCTTTATTAAATTTAATATCAATAAGGCGTTTCGTTCTGTGAAGGCATCAGAGCTCAGGTTCTGTCAGTTTGAAGATATGGAGGCCTTGCTGCATGTGGCAAATCAATGAGGTTCTGAGATTTGACGAACAGCCCTATCGTATCTTAGCTGTGTATCCGGGCGAGCTCGTCTGGATCCAAATCGATAGCGATAAGGGTTTCCCCGAATTTATCCTGGAACTGAAGCTTATTTCCTACCTGGATGAAGGCCGGTTGCTCAGAAGCACAGACCCTTACGCATTTCTGCATGATGAAGAGCCAGAGGTTGGGTCTGTTGCATTTAATCGACGTGAAAAAGCACTGGCCATTATTCAGCCCATTATTGTTGACGAGCTGTGTTTTGAAACTAAAGCCAGAGCGCGACGGGTGACTGAAGTTGAGATGGCTGGTGTAGCAACCAAAGCGACTATTTATAAGCTACTTCGCAGGTTTTGGCAGCGAGGCCAGAAGCCCAATGCGTTATTGCCAGACTTCAAAAACAGTGGAGCCCCGGGGAAATCCAGAGCGGCATCAGGCACAACAAAAGTTGGCCGTAGCCGGTTATACGGCGATGGTTCGGGTATTAAAGTCACTGTCGATGTTGAACGAATATTTCGGGTCAGTATAGAAAAGCACTTATTAACTCAGAAAAAACTTCAAACAACGGTCGCGTATCGTCGTTTCAGGGATTTGTTTGCACAGTACCACCCTGAAGTCTTGCCTGAAGATTTCCCCACGTTACGGCAGTTCCGGTATTTTTATAACCGGGAGTATAAGAAGCCACAGCGGTTACTTGAAAGCACGAATCCCGGCATCTACAAAAAGGATATTCGCCCTTTAACCAGCACTGCCACTGCCCATGTGCTGGGCCCTGGCAGCCGATATGAGATTGATGCAACTATTGCTGATATTTACCTGGTTGCAGATGACGACCGCAGTAAAATCATCGGCAGGCCTACCCTTTATATCGTGATTGATGTGTTCAGCCGAATGATAGCTGGTTTTTATATCGGTTTTGACAACCCTTCCTATGTGGTGGCTATGCAGGCTGTGGCAATTGCCTGCACTGAGAAGGTTACCTCCTGTAAGTCTCTTGGTATAGATATCACTCCGGACGAATGGCCATGTGTTGGTTTGCCTGATGTTATTCTGGCAGACCGCGGTGAGATGATGAGCCATCAGGTGGACGCGCTGATTACTGGGTTTAATCTGCGGGTCGAAAGCGCACCTCCGAGACGTGGTGACGCCAAGGGCATTGTTGAAAGTTGTTTCCGTACTCTTCAGGCCGAATTTAAACCCTATCTGCCTGGTGTTGTTACTGGTAACAGAGTGAAAAAACACGGAGAGCGGGATTATCGTCTTGATGCCGTAATGACGATCACTGACTTTGCCCAAATAATGCTGAAGACTATTCTTTTCCGAAACAACTACCATGTGATGGATAAGTACGATCGTGATGCGGACCTGCCTGCTGATATCCCTTCAATTCCAATTCATTTATGGAACTGGGGCATGCAGCACAGGGTTGGTAATTTAAGGCAGGTTGATTCTGAGCAGTTAAGGATTGCTTTGTTGCCACGGCAAAAGATCAGTATTTCTCAATACGGCGCAAATATGTGGGGTATCTACTACAGCTGTCCAGAATTTCTTCGAGAAGGGTGGCTACTGCGAAGCCCGGATATTCAGCGTTCTCAGAAACTGGAGGCCGCTTACAACCCAGGCTCTGCAGATACCATTTATCTGTTTCCACAACCTGGTAGCCGGACCTACTGGACTTGTACTCTTACTGATCGCAGTCGCCAATTTCGAGGACTGACATTCTGGCAAGCTTGGGAGCTTCAGGCTCAGCAAAAACATAACATGGCAAATGCCAGGCTGGATGAAGATGCAAAACGGCGGGAACTGGATGCTTTTATAAAAGAGAAAACTACCAGTGCTATCCGAGCAACTCCAGCCATTAAAGAGTCAGGCCAAAAGCGTATTGCGCAGATCAGGGGTAATAAAAAAGAGGCACGTGAAGCTGAACAGTTACAGCGAGCCAGGCCTGCAAATGAAGTAAAAGACAAAGCGCTTGCGCAAGTTATTCCTTTGCGCGAAGCAGAAGAGGATTACAGTCTGCCAAACTATGTTCCGGACTTGTTTGGTGACCAAGATGGAGAACCTGAATGAGCGCAACAAAAATTGATGCCGTCTATCGGGACGCCGATGTTACAGCTTATAAAGGCAATCTGTTTATTGAGGCTTTGCCGCCACTGCAGGAATCTGTAAATAGTGCTGCAGCTCTGCGTTCGACGTCATTTTTCGATGCGTCAGATCTGCAGAAACCAAGAGTTGTTCGCGCCCACAGTATTTGCCGTATCACCAATGACTTTTTCCAGCCGCTGGGCTCTCACATGCTACTGAGTGAGCGTGTTTCGCTAATGATTCGTGGTGGCTATGTTGGCCGCAATCCTAAAACAGGCGACCTGCAGCGACACTTACAAAATGGCTACGAAAGAGTTCAAAGTGGCGATTTGTCTAGCTTCAGGTTTGAAGATGCGAAATCCACAGCTCAAAGTATGTTGCTGATTGGCTGCTCAGGCAGTGGAAAAACAACGTCTTTAGCGCGCATCCTGGACACCTATCCTCAAGTCATTTATCACCCGACTATGAATTTTGAGCAAGTGGTCTACCTGAAAGTGGACTGTTCACACAATGGTTCGCTTAAAGAAATCTGCCTGAACTTCTTTCGGGCGCTTGATAAGGCGTTGGGCTCGAATTATGAGAAAAAATATGGCCTCAAACGTAATGGTATTGAGACTATGCTGGCACTGATGGCTCAGATAGCCAACGCCCATGCGGTAGGTTTGCTTGTTATTGATGAAATCCAGCATTTAAGCCGGGTGAAATCTGGCGGCCCAGAAGCGATGCTGAATTTTTTCGTGACAATGGTGAACACTATTGGTGTGCCAGTCATGCTGATTGGAACGCCTAAAGCCAGGGAAATTTTTGAAATTGATCTCAGGTCAGCCCGACGCGGCTCAGGTTTAGGTGCGATTTTTTGGGAACCGATGAAACAAGGACCCAATGGTAAGCGTAACCCTGAGTGGGTTGCCTTTACCGATAACCTCTGGAAGCTGCAGTTATTGCAGAGCAAGGATTTGGTGTTGACCGACGATTTACGGGACCTTTGGTATGACCTGAGCCAGGGCGTTATGGATATCGTTGTTAAGCTCTTTGTGTTATCTCAGTTACGAGCTTTGGCTTTGGGTAAGGAGCGACTCACTCCAGGCCTAATGAAACAGGTATATAAAGACGAGCTAAAACCCGTTCATCCTATGCTGGAGGCCCTTCGATCTGGCGTTCCGGAAAAAATTGCGCAGTATTCTGATTTGATGCTGCCGGAAATGGACAAGAGACTTATACAACTGCAAAGGGACATTGCTGGCATGAAGGTCGAAACTCCAGAGGAGTTAGCGCTCAAACAGCTGGCAACAGACGACGAACGTAGAATCTACCTGATGCTCAAAGACGATTATGACTCAAGCCTGCTTGTCGCAACGGTGCGCAAAGCATTCGCTGAGAATCCTAAGCTGACTCGCCCTCAACTGTTACCAGTAATTTTGAATTGGCTGTCAGATGCCGACAATTCAGTTGAACCAGAACAACCGAAAATACGTGCTAAGAATACCAAACCTGATCAGTGGGATACTTTGGATTGGGATGACTTGCGCTATATCAGTTCTCAGCAATCGTCAGCGACAGCCGTGCATTCAGCTTTGGGCGCTAAGGGTTTGTTGTTTGATTTGAATAAATGGGTTGGTTGAGGGGTAACTTGGCGCACATCGACTCTGACTTTTTTAGAATGTCAAAAGCTAGCATTGATAAAATTTCGTTTTTAGCGTGACCTCCATTGTCACTTGACTAAAAAAACACAGGAATATATTGTTTATGCAGCTTGCTGATTTGGCGTATATTAATCGATTTTTATTCAGTAAAGAGGCTTTGGGAACGATTATTTGCCACAGTTATGCTCTTACAGATACAGGATCGAATTGGTTCACAGAAATATCTTAACTCAGCGTCTTCGACTGGTAGCGAGCACTACATGGAAAGTAACGAAAGCAGTAACCCCTACAGTAAATTGACTGACGGCTTCGAACATGCGGTCGTGCATGTCGCTGTGGTTGTACCACCACGATCTACATCTGAGCCAACTCCTCTACGTTTGCTGTTCGCATCGGTATGGTTGCTGGCATCAGGTAGGCAAACCCCTTTGAGACCTGCCAAGCCTTACTTCAAACAATTCAACGAAGAAGGCGCTATTGCGGTCGACCGTATCGTCATGACCGCAGAAGAAGCCATCCGGTGGTATCGAACCGCATCTGATGAACTTGGTACACCCATTCCCCTTCGTGATGCCCGGAAGAACTCTGATGGAGTGCCCCTTTCCGCTGGCAGGCTAAGTGACTTTCCAACATGGCCTGTATTGGGCGTGCCCTTGGAAAGTGACGACATCACGCTTAAATCTGAACGTCCTTCAATCCCCTTCCGTAACCTTGGCATCATCAGGTACTCACGTCGAATTTCAGACAGTCAAGAATGGCCGAGTTTCCTTGACCAAGACGGACAAAGCAAACATTGCCAAGAAGCCTTCAAATTCCTAGAGCACCACATGCATGTCGATTTTAGGGAGTACCCTGAATATATAGGTGGGATGGCGCTCGCTGTGCCTGACTGCGATGTTCATTCAGTCCGGCAATTCGTTGATCCTAAAGAAGACGGTTCCGAATCGTTGTACATCCATTTGAAGCCCCACCCAGGCAGGAAACTTGAAGGTTTGAGCCTGACCTCTATGGAAGGGCAAGAAGGGATACTCACCTCCTTTGATACAGTTCCGGTACCGGAGGATGGCTTGGTTGTGATTGAAAGACCGTCATCCATCCATGGCTCCGGTCTTATCCTGACACACACAGAACGCGGAGTCTTACTGCAAACGCCCATGCGACAGTTCCTTCGGCAAATGAACACGAAGATTGACTTGGTCGAGCAACGCATTAAGGTTTCGGTTCCCGAGACGGATAAAAAGAAGAGCGCAGTAGATGAGTACGTCACCGATAAAAAAACCTTAGCGTCCTCACAAACATTGGGGAAAGCACCGAATACAACAAATGCTTTCCAGCGTTTGCTAGACGCAAAAAATGAGCGACTCCTTAATCACAGTGCCAAGGTATATGAGCAAACGTGGTTTACGGCTGACCAACGCAAGGAAGCGCTCGAACACATCAGGAAAAAGTTCAAGCAGGCTAACTCAAGCATCTTCATCGCTGATCCATACTTCAGCGCAAACCAGATTCCCCAATATCTATTTGCTATTGAACGAGACGAGATCAAGATACAAATCCTAACTTCAAGCAGTGCTTTCAAACAGATCAACGAAGCGACAACTGGTACCGAAATTGATAGTGAGGCGACACAGGACACACACCAAAAATTGCTAGAAAATCTAGCTATCTTCCAAGATAGTCACAAGAACAATATTGAAATCAAAGTAGCGAATACAGAAAACAGTCTGTTTCATGATCGATTCATCGCGATCGATGGTCGTGTATGGATGATCGGCAGTTCTCTGAACTCTATCGGTATACGGCCAACGCTTACCATGCGCATACCCCATGGCGAGAAAATCCTCGATCATCTTCTGCGCCTCTACAACAACGCTCTTCCTCTGGAGGATTTCAAAGTCCCGCGGAAGGCACTTAAGAAGCCATGCGTTCACTGTGGGCGTGACGTGAAGGACGCGAAATAAGTGCATGAGGTGCAACGGAACTGATGCGCAGACGACGCAAGGAGCGCAGGATGTGAATAATGGCTAAGCTAACTTCACGAAACAGTGTCAATACGACCCCGCAGGTGGTAGAGAAGAAATTTTCTCCACAATTACTTATACCTTGCGAGGCGACTCAGGGTGGCGAAAGCCATCATCATTTCCCAGAGTATGATGCCATTATGGCTCGGTATGGAGTTGATGACGTACGTATAGTAAGAGAATTTGAGAAAGCTATCAGCACCGCGCAACGGGTGTGGATAATTGATAAGCATCTATTTTCTGAAGACGGCAAAAATCCTAGCCACGGTCGAAGAATAAAGAAAGTTGTGAATTGGTTCCTCACAAACCATATTCAAACTATAAGAATTTTAACAGGTCATCATGATGACCAAGCAGAAATCGAGAAAGAATTTAAGGCATTAGAAGACTCAGTAACAGATGGTCGCGCAAAGGTCGACGATCCCTTAAAAGTGGAGATCTCATTTGCCCTCAAAGACTTCGATTATATTCACGATCGCTTTGCAATCATTGATGAAGAGCTATGGCATTTTGGCGCTACTGTAGGTGGCTTCCACCGAGATGTAAACGCAGCGAGTAGAGGCTGGAGTGCTGATGCCCATAAAGCTGTCCAGTTTTTTGATACAGCTTGGAAGATGGCCAACGCCAACAGGAAAAAATAGTCATGAACAAAGAATGGCAATTGCCACCTGCTTATGAATCTGAAATGCAGAAATCATACACAATCGCCGAGTCGTTAATTAGAGACTTCGCAGAAGGTAGCTTTGCATCTCCCGATTTATTGATCACGTCTGTAACAGAATACTTTTGCATCCAGGATGATGCCGAGAATGCTCTTAAGAGGTTTACCACTCACTTGGACGGTTCTCACGAGGACTTCGATGCGTCGGACGATCCGAGAATTCAGGCGACTTTGGTGATCGGAATTGTAACAGCCTGGGCTTCTTCAGAAACTGAAAACTGGTACACAGCCTTCAGGGCTCTCGTCCGAAACTCATGGTGGGTCGAGCATTTGTGGACGGAAGTGGCACTGGTCGTAGCTCTGAAAAATGATGCTTTCAAAGAGGCACTCTTAAATTTAGCCGAACAACATTTCGCCGATGCTGAAAAAAAGCTGCTTCAGGAATATGGGGTTGATCCATCCCATCCAATCACCCTCGATGAAATTTGGTACGGACATACCAGGGAAAGTCGGACCGATGATTCCAGTTGGCCATGGGTTAAATTACTAGCAAAGCTTGATCTCAACACATTGTTTAAATGGATGAACTCCACACAAAGCCTAGTCTTGATCAATCGAGTACTCGACAGCCCTGAGTTTTATCGTAACTACGATTTATGGGAACAGTTCACATACAGGTCTCCAACAAGTTTCCAAAGCGATGGCTCGTGGGATGGTGCCCTATTGCTACCTAGCTTGCTCAGGCGCGGAAGTATGCAACTCATTCACATTGCTGATGGGTATGGACATCCTCCCTCTGTGTTAGAGCCGCACGTCGAATCTCTGCTCGCTTCTTTCGTTGATACTGTCGCCAAAAGATCCGATTTCGAGGGTCTATTTAAGCGTTGGGGCACATGGCTCACTCGCCAGTACCTCAACTTCCCTGATAACAACTCGGGTCAAAAACGATCTCTGAGTAGCCAAGATATATTATGGGCATTAGCCGATAAACTCCCACTTCCTTGTTCTCCAACCGTTTCCGAGCAATTGAATTTTTCTTGGGAGCCATGGGTTTATCAATCCATGCTAGCACTTCTACATTCGAACCAGCCCGACAGGTTTCCGGCACCGGACATCAGAGATTTCATCAACGAATGGAACTTGACACCTACCGAGTGGAACTCCTCCAAAGGTCAGTCGATTAGAAGCCATGTTAGTGAATATCACGCTACTCAGCCCAACAACTATGCTTGCCGGGTGCTCGGGTATTCCGTCGCATTGAGCGATAACTTCACCAGTCACTGGCTGAATATGTGGAACTCTAGTGTTGCGCTGAGGGAAATTCTCGAATTCCGTCCCATTTATAAAATTTCCGCAGAATGGCAACCCTCAGATGCTTCAAGACTGATGTGCACATTGGTTGACGTAGGCTTAGGGATTCTGGACTGTACTGCTAACGCACAGGAAACTCTCAATCCCGAAATACTTAACCAATCCGCCGCGCTATTTCAAGCGCTGTGGGAAGCTACCACTGAGATGTTAAGTATTGACTTCTATGGTAACGACTTCTGGCCAATCATGCAGCAACACCTAGTCATTCGCCGGCTACAGTGGACAGTAGAAGCAAAAAACGCGAATGATGACCATTACAGTATATGGCTGGATAAGGCCACCTACCCGACGTCACCGGAGATATTGGCCTTAGTCGCCAGCAATCCCTGTTCATTCATAAGCCTGCTGCCCATACTTGTGCAAAACAAAGTCCCTAAGCAAACCTTGAAGGACTTGCTCAACCAGGCCGAAATTGACTTAGTCTCTCTCGTATCGAGTGCCGACAGATACCAGAGCGGGCCTGAGATGAAATTCAAGATATATCCTTATCACGTCAACTTGATTGAAGAGTTAGCTTAGGTCATCAAATAATATCGGATGGATCCCCTCTATTTTCTTGCCGCATCCGACCGACTCCTTTTCGCTCTTATCAGCCCATAGGAGATTGACGCAAATACTTGTGCGTAAGTTTGAATGTTGTGGTGAGCAGAGATTGAACGAGTGGTAAAGTTCAAGTGAATCTGGTGGTAACTTTGGGTGATCTTTTACACATCAGGGAAAACTGATACTAATGGAGTCATATGACTCTATATTTAATAGCAGACATTAGCTTTCTGAGTTAGCAGTCATGCTCAACTTCCCGGTACCCTACCCAAATGAGCTCATTTATAGCACAGTAGCTCGGACCGGCACTTATCTGGGTATATCCAGCCCTAAACAATTACTGGATGAGGTGTATGGTGATCGCAAAGTAATTGCCACCATGGACCTTCCTTGTCATCTGCAGGCTATTTCTAACCAGCTGAAAAGAACAGGCCGATATTCTGTTGATGAGCTGGTTTATCAGCACACACTATTCCCGCTGTATGCCCCTTTTGTTTCTGAAGAACACAGGCTCAAGGCATTGAAGATGATGGCAGCAAGCTCGCAGGGGGCTGTCCACTTAATGCTTGGTGTTGCTGCTTCACGAGTTAAATCAGTACATGGGTTCCGCTATTGTGCTGCTTGTGTGCAGCAGCAACTAAAGACGCATGGGGAGTGCTTCTGGTTGCGTGAGTGGTATTTTCCTGGTCTTGGTGTTTGTCCTGACCACGGTTCATTAACTTTGCTATCTGAAAACATAGGCGACCATCGGCATTTATTTTTACCTTTGCAACAAGCTACCGGTAAAACACAAAGCTGCGCCGACGTAGGTTCTGAGCAGATGGTGCTTGCATGCTTAGCTCGCGAGTTAATGCAGTTGTCCCCGGGGAAATCACCATCATTTGAACAGTGGACAGAGTTCTATCAATGTCTGGCTGTTGATTGGGGGTTCTCCAGAGGTAAACAAGTTCTGCACGACCGAGTCTATGACCGTATCCGGCAACAATTCTCTGTTCACACCTTGTCTGAGCTTCATCTGCAGGGACCTATTAGTGAAAGCTTTTGGCTGAGATCTATGTTTCGGAAGCACCGTAAGGCCTTTAGTTATCTGGAGCATTTAATTGTATGGGCAACCCTTTTACCAGAAATGACGCCTGCTGAAATTCTTAACCAGGTGCGGAAATTGGGTGACAAGGTGTGGCCAGCATTGGATCTGACTTGTAGTCCTGAGACTCCAACTGTGGTCGATACGCAAAAACGCGAAACTTGGCAGAGTTTGGTTCGGGAGCGTGGAACTAAAGCTGCCCGAAAGGTTGAGCTTGGGGGCGCTCTGTACGCTTGGTTATACCGGAATGACAGAGCTTGGCTAATGGAGTTTAACAAGCAACACAAATGGCCAAGAGATTTGCCGGGTCTTAAAGTTGACTGGCATAAGCGTGATATGACAGCGAGTCGTCATCTATTGCGGCTGATTTATCAGTCCGACTTACGGCTAGACCTGCCCAGGTTATCCGCTAACTGGTTGCTTCAGCAGTTACCCAACAAAGCATCCATTTCAAAAAATATTCGCAAATTACCTCTGGTTAACAAAGTGCTACAAAGATATGCTGAGTCAATCACGGAGTACCAGCTGCGTCGTATTTGTTGTATCTATACGCGATTAATGGATGAACACATACCACCTAAAAAGTGGCTCGTTCTTCGTATGTCAGGTTTGAGTAAAGAACGTATTACTCCACAGGCCGCTGCAATATTGCGGATGTTGTAAAGGAGATAGGATGCCAAGGATTGCCGGTTTTGATGACGATGTTCAAATTGTACATATAGGTGAATTGTTCAGAGCTCGTAGCAAGCGAGACTGGTATATCAATGTCTGGTGTCGCCCTTTACAGGATAAAAAGTCGACCCGGATATCCAACCTGGCGTTATTGAGTCGCAGCAAGCGCATCAACAGTAGTAAGCGTGGAGAAAACCCTGCTGACCGTGTGATTGAACTTCCTTCAGGATATCAATTGTTTCCGGCAAAACTGGCCGATTTTCCTGACTTAAGTAATTTCGATTCAGTCAGAAAAGCAGAAAGCCGGCAGAATGCTTTCATCTACACAGAGCAAAAGCCTAGAAGAACCGTTAAGTACGTCATACCACAGCTTGAACTGGCCAGAGCCATCTTTTTAATCAACTCTTACCTATGCCGTGCTTGTCTATCCAGCACAACATTACAGCTCGAATTTGACGTTCAACGTCCTTACTTCCACAAGCATGTCGACATTCATGTTTTAAAGACCAGTACTTTTCCCCTCAGTGCTTTTGATCAAAGTGGTACCACCATGATTCTGGCTTGGCTGCTGACCAACATCGATGCCATGAACTCTTTTCAGAGCATTTATTCGCACTATATGCGGGATCGACAATTCAAAGGAATATGGGAGTCGTGGTGCTTCAGCTTTGATCCCCCTCCAATGGACAATTGGACCCTCCATGTCCGTGGACGTTTTAGCGACGACAAATCGAGCTACCTGGTTGAGGAAATCATAGGTATTGATATCGATGCCGAAATGCCTGTACTGGTTGCTTTTATTCATCCTGATTTTGTCAAAAAGGAAAATAAAGATGGCTCCGTCCGTCATGGTTCTGGGTCTGTTGACTGGCGGGACCAGGAAGAAGAGTATGAAATTGACGATGAAGAATCAGCATCCGATCAGAATCAAACCACAGTTATTGAGAGTGGTGCATCTTTTGTTCGTTTTAAAAATCCTTGTTCTGTTGTTAAGCAAGAACGATTTACGCCAAGTCATAAGCTGATTATTGATGAGGAATCTGAGCGGGAAGGCGGAAAACAGGTCAGTACTGATGAGCCAAATCAGGCAGGTAAACTTCCTTCGGCTGATGTAGGTGGAAAGCAGGATCTTACAGACAGAGAACGTTACTTCGCGGGGCGTTTTATCAGCTTCGATCATATGGTTAGAATTTTAGTATTCGCATATGGCTGTACTATTTTGCACCAGGACACCTTGGCGTTGCCGAAAGTTGGTCGCAGCCAGCAACAAATGTTGGAGAACGGAACACCTCGGGTGATCAAGTCGGTGTGGCTCAGATACCGTGCTCAACAAGTTGTATTACTGGAGGTTGATACTTCTGATGGCGTCAAAATGCTATCAACCAAAATACTTTTCAACGCCGACCCAACCAAATGGGATGAGCAGTATCTGCAGATTCGGAAAGGAGTTGTGTCTAAGTCCTTATCCTGGCCAAACGAATTACTCGACACACTTTACGGCGAACATGGACACAGAGGTATTAATCACCCAAAACATCAGGGCGCTGAGGCTGGGAATATTCCCCGAGAGTCACTGGAAAGCTGGGCGCTGAGATTTTTATCTGCAATTTAGATTAGTGTTGGCGTATTTAACAGTAGATGCACATGTTAGTGGCTTTTTTTCTATTTTTTAATAAATTAGTCATCTCACAATTGCGTTAAAGTCCTTATTTTATATGGATGAAATGTGGTAAAGTGACTAAAGTTAATAAACTATATTAAAATAGACACTTTATATGAAGCCAGAAGATTTGATAAACATGACACGACTAGCGCTTAGTGGCGAAGAGTCTGATGTCAGACTTTTTGCTGCTCAGTTAGTACGCAAATATCGCAAAACTGATCCTAAAACAGCATCTCAGCTAGAGGATTTGCTGAAGTCTGCGCCAACGAGAAGTAGTTCTGTGCTACGAAAACAGAATATTAATACTGATACATTTCAAGTAACCTCAATCTCTGATCCGCAAATTAATGGTTTGCTAAAATATGAATTCTCTACGCCTATTGAACGCCCTCTGCTCAGTACGTCTATAGAGCAAAGTTTTATGCAAGTAACTGCTGAACATAGGCGTGTAGAAATTCTGCAGAAAAAAGGCCTTAAACCAACTAGTTCGATTATTTTTAAAGGTCCTCCTGGCGTTGGAAAAACTATATCAGCCAGATGGCTTGCAAACGAATTAGACCTTCCTTTCTATATTCTTGATTTAACTTCAGTTATGAGTAGTTTGCTTGGCAAAACAGGTAATAATTTGAGGGCTGTAATCGATTTTGCCAAATCGCATCCGTGCGTGCTGTTTCTAGACGAAATTGACGCTATTGCCAAGAGACGAAATGATGAATCAGATGTGGGGGAGTTGAAAAGACTTGTCACTGTAATGCTGCAGGAAATTGAGAATTGGCCTGCGTGCGGATTATTAATCGCAGCCACAAATCACCCTGATTTGGTGGACCCTGCTATTTGGAGAAGATTTGATCTCGAAATACAGTTCTCACAACCAACGGAAACACAACTGAAACAGGCTGTTAATGAGTTTCTTGGCGACGACGCTGCAGATTTTGCTCCTTGGATGGAAGAGATCCTTAGCCGGTTAAAAGGAAGCTCTTTTAGCGATGTGAAGAGGTTAGTAAGCAGCTTGCGAAAGCTAAGGCTGATTAATCCAAATCGCTTTGAATCGACAATGTTAGAAAAGCTTGTGCCTGATCTGGGATTGTTAAGTAGAGCTGAGAGGATTAATATGGCTGTCGATTGGGTACGAAAATTCGATATGCCCATACTTAGAGCCGCTAAGATGTTCAGTGTGAGTAGAGACACTATAAGAAAGTCCATTTAAGAAAAATAGAGGTGTGTGATGACAAGGAAGACAAATTACTTAATAGGTAACGCTCAAGAATTAGCGTACACAGTTCCTCCTCCTAAAATGAATCCTCAGTCAGTAGAGTTGTATACAGCATATGAGCTTAAACAGCGGCTAAAACCTCAGTTTGATAGTGTCCTAAATCGACTTGATAAGTTATCGGAACAATTATGCCCTCGTGGGTATGCCGTAACTAAACTAACTTTACATCCTTCTTACATAGCCAAAGGACATTTTCCACGCAAGTTGATTTCTACTTTAGGGTTCAGATCTATAGGGAGCAAGTCTGATTACGTCATGCCTGATAAGTGGACTCGCAAGGGAACACCAGAGGAGTGTCCTACCACTGTTTTGTATTTAGCAGGTAAAAAAGATGGGCTACAAGAGTTTTTAAAGCACTTCGAATCACACCTTCAAGATGACGTGCAATTTAATGATTTAAAAAAAGTATGGCAGATAGACACAGTTGACTCATCCAGCAAAATCAAAATAACAGAACGTCAAAGTTGTACCTACTATGAAGTTGGTCTGCACCTTATCCCAGAGATGAGTACAGACTTCATTAAGACAGCATTTTTAAAATATGCATCGGAACTGGAGATAACGGTTCGACCAGAATTGTCAATTGAAGTATCTAATTTATGGTTCATTCCTGTTGAAGGTCCAGAAGTCAAAGTGAAGATGCTTGCGGACTTCAGTTTTGTGAGAGTGGTTCGTCCGCTTCCTAGTCTGCGATCTATTAAGCCTCTGATACGACAGTCGTCAGCCCATATATCCGCTAAGTTACCGACTGAACCTCCTTTGGCCCCCGACTTAAAGGTAGCAATTCTTGATGGTGGCATAGCTGAACAATCAGTTTTTACACCTTGGCTAAAGAGTTACAAAATTTCTGATCCTTTAGCTTCCGACTGTACCGACGGTCCTAGTCATGGAACAGGCGTGACCTCAGCTTTTCTATTCGGCCCACTTAAAAGTGGTGAGGTTGCACCTAGACCTTTTTCTTACGTTGACCATATTCGAGTACTAGATAGTAAGATCTCGACTGAGGACCCGTTGGAACTTTATCGAACTCTTACTCATATTGAAGACGTGTTACTTTCGCGTCAGTATGAGTTCATAAATATAAGCTTGGGACCAGAGCTTTCAGTTGATGACGATGAAATTCATCCATGGACATCTTTAATTGATCAATATTTATCAGATGGAGAAACGTTTTTAACGATTGCTGCAGGTAACAATGGTCAGAATGACCCATTAGTCGGTCTAAATCGAATACAGGTTCCATCGGATTGCGTTAATGCTATTGCTGTTGGTTCTGCGAGTTCAACATGTGAGGCTTGGAATAGATCTTCTTACAGTGCTGTCGGTCCGGGAAGAGCTCCAGGCCTTGTGAAACCAGATTTACTGGCATTTGGGGGAGAACATAATCAATATTTTCATGTTCTTGGTGAAACTAAAGCTCCTACTATTACACCTCAGATGGGTACAAGTTATGCGTCACCGTATCTGCTTAGGAAGGCTGTTGGTATAAAGGCTATTCTGGGTCATGAGATTACTCCGCTAGCGATTAAAGCGCTTTTAATAAATTCGGCGAGACAAAAGGGTTTATCTCAGGTTGACGTTGGATGGGGAAAAATTCCCGATAATTTACCTGCAATTATCCAGTCACCAGATGGTGTTGCGAAGATCCTATATCAGGGAGAGTTGTCTCCAGGTAAGTATTTAAGAGTGCCCCTTCCTATACCAAAAACCGGGATATTAGGTAACGTTAGAATAAGTGCCACATGCTGTATTGCCTCACCTGTTGATCCACAAGATACCTCTATGTATACGAAAGCAGGTGTTGAAATTTCATGGCTCCCTAACAAAACAAAGAAAAAAGAGTCTTTCTTCCAGCAAGTAAAAATCGCTACGGAGGCTGAGCTTAGAAGAGACGCTGCCAAGTGGGAGTCGGTCCTTCATGCAGAGAAAACGAAAAGAGGTACGTCTTTAGTCGAACCATCATTTGAAATTCACTATGTTGCAAGAGATGGTGGTGACCAAATTAGCGGTACCAAAGCGCCAAAAATAAAATATGCTTTTTTGGTCACATTAGATACTCCTAAACATGAAACAATATTTTCAGACATTTTGAATTCTTATACTGATATTTTGACGGAAATTGAACCAAGAATTTCCACGTCCATTCAAATTGAAACCTAATAGGCGGCTTGCTAGACATGGAATCAGTCTCTACAGAATTGGTATCACTATTACAATTCTTGCTGCCAGGGTTTATTACTGCGTGGATATTTTACGCATTTACATCTTACAAAAAGCCAGAGCAATTTGAGCGTGTTGTTCAGGCATTGGTCTTTACTTTCATTGTTCAGTCCATATTTGAAGTGGTGAAGCTTTTATCGATCGGAATTGGTTTTTACTACAGCCTCGGGCCGTGGAAAACGGAATTAGATTCCACCTTGAGGGCATCAATCGCAATCATTCTTGGGCTAATTTTTTGCTTCTACGCAAATAATGATAAGTTGCACAGTGTTCTAAGAAAATTTTCTATGACGAAGAAAACCTCGTTTCCTTCTGAATGGCATGGCGAATTTTCAAAACGAGTTACATATGTTGTCCTAAATCTAAAGAATGGCCGCAGAATTTATGGATGGCCAAGGGAGTGGCCTGCGGATGCTATGTCTGGGCACTTTTCAATAGAGCAACCGTCTTGGCTAACTGCTGAGGGCGAAATTCCTTTAACAGGGGTGGCTTCTATTGTTTTATCTGCTGGTGACGTGGAATACATAGAGTTTATGGAAAATACTTGGGAGTAAATATGACAAAGAGATCTTCTAACCCTCCACCACCAGCTAATAGACCGTTAGTAGGAAATAACAATAACCCTCCGCCACCAAATAATGTTAGGCCAGCACCACCTCCTGCTCCGCCACCTAAAAATAGCTGATGATCAATTCTCTATTCGTACTGTTTCGAAAGAGAAGTATTTGTTTGCAATACAAGTCTAGATAGTTTGGTTTTCTGATTCATGCAAAAGGATTGAAATGGTGGTGAATGATGCGGAGGTCCAATTGCACCATGTGGCAGGATCCGATGATGCAGCGGTAGATGTGGTGTTTTTTCATGGCTTGGGCGGACACCATCGAGATACCTGGACCAATAAGGATACTGGTCTTTATTGGCCCAAGGCTATTCACGAATCCATGCCAAATGTGCAAGTATGGGCGCTACAGTACCCCAGTGCCATTTTTGGCTGGACCAAAGGACAGGTTGGTGCTATTGGCAGCACCGAAGATATCGCTAATCGTGTGCGTATGCATATCAAGGCAATGGGCCTTATGCAGAATAGTAAGCCTTGCATCTGGGTGTGCCATAGCCTTGGTGGTTTAATTGCTAAATACATTCTGCTGAAAAATAAAAAAACTTCTAAAGCAGATAGACCGTTTGACGATGCCTTGCTTCAAGGTGTTCTTTTTTTGGGTACCCCACATCGAGGATCTAATAAGGCAGACCTTGGTCAAGGCTTTTTGAAAGCAATGAAATCGGTTGTTTCATCAGGTGAAATAGCCATTAAAGGTTACTTACAAGCATTAAGTGGCGGCGTGCCGATCAAAGCGTTGCCAAATTTTTCTAGTCAATTTGTCTGTTTAACGAAACTTATCGAAGATCTGGAGAATCGTAACGACAGACTTTGGAGCCTGGATAGTAATTTCTCACAGTACTTCGGTGAACGCTGGCAACAAAACAAGCCTTTGTTCGTGTCGGTGGTATGTGAAGGGGCTCCTATGCTTATGCCTCCCATGCTAATAGTTGACAAACAAAGTGCTGACCCAGAACTAAGAGTAGAGTCTAACGCTGAAACCGTCACACCCTTAACATTGCCGCTAAATCATTCTGAGTTATCTAAACCACCAAACGAAAATTGTGAGCTGTTTATGTTACTCAGAGAGTTGCTGGCGCGAATTCCTGATTTATATGATCCATTCAAATACTTAACCAATGGTGTTGCTGGAGGAAGACATGCTTGGCACTTGGCTCGCCACTTAAATTGGTGCTTTGCTAGACATCCGAAACACCGACTTTTAGGCGCTTGGAGAGCATACAACGTAGTCGGTTTAGATCCGACGATTTCGGATGAACAATATATACACCAGTTGATTCGATTCATAATGGGTGATGGCTCAGGCGAATCTTGTTTGAATGGTATTTCGTGTATTGCGGCATTTCTTAATGCGAATCTTAACTTTGCAGAAGCTGGAGAGTGGCTTGTATCTTTCTGTGACGAAGTTGTGGGGTGGCTAGCTTTGGTATGTGGTGCGCCCTCACCATTCGAACCTGAACGCACATCCGACGCTGACGAGCTTGTGTATCCAGGTTATGCCAGTCCTGAAAGTCAGATCAATGAAATGTTGCTGGCAACAGCACATGCTCACCACAAACAATGGCCGCTGTACTCGATAGATAGCAGTAAGCCTATCCAAACCGTCGCAATTAGTGAAATTTATGCTCTAGATCCAAACGTCAAGGTTAAGCATGCGGTTGAGTGCTGGGCTCTGGGGGTAAGTCTTGGTCAGCCACAAAGTCTTACTGAATATGCTCAAAATATGGCTGTATCATTTTCTTCAGAGTTATCTGACCGAGAATTGATTCTACTTGAGCAACATGTAACAGACATACGGGCAGAGCAAAAGGGAATAGTTATCGATTCAAGAGAAAGTATTTTGGTTGATGAACAAAGAATTGATTTGAGAGCTTCCGTGCTCCTACCTGCTCTAACCGTTGTGACCGCCTCTACGACTCCAGAAGGAAAAGAACAAGTTAAGCTTCAGCAAGCGATTTTGGCTTATCGGTATAAAAGAGCTGTTTTTTTATCCACTACGATAAATAATAGAGTATCGTTATGAAAACCACCATGAATCCTGCGACTTTACCTGAGATATTGCCTCTTCCTGCTCCACTGCAGGGACAGTATCTATTGCCTCCAGAGGCAAAAACTGCATTGCAACTTGCATGTGTGCGGCCACGCCCATTGCTTGTTGTTGGTGAGGCTGGCGTTGGGAAAAGTCAATTGGCTTTGGCGTTGGCTACCCATTGGCAGGTCCCCTGTTTGAAGTTTGTCGTACAGTCAGGTACGCAGGCTGACGAGCTGTTATATCATTTTGATGCCGTACAGCGCTTGGCTCAGGCGCAAGTCTTAGGAGCCAGCAGATGCGCGCAAGACGCTGTTACCCAGCTGCTTCAACCTAAACGTTTCCTTCAACCGGGTGTGATGTGGTGGGCATTAAATTGGCAAAATGCGATGGAACACATTTTGAATAACCAAGTACAATATGCCGTTTTACCCCCACAACCCGAGGGCTGGCGACGTGGGGCCGGTTGCGTGGTATTAATCGACGAGATTGATAAAGCCACTTCCGATGTCCCCAATAATTTGCTAGATGTGTTGGACTGCAGCTGTATAACTTTGCCAACAGGCGAGATTGTTGAACCTGCAGCTATTAAGCCACTGATCATTATCACGTCGAATGGAGATCGAGATTTGCCCGCCCCTTTTTTACGACGCTGTTATGTGTTGCACTTAGATTTTCCAATCGACAACCCTGAAGAGTGGCTACTGCAGCGTGCTAGGGTGCATTTCACCAGAGAACAGTTGGCGGATCCAGTGTTGAGGATTGCTGCCCAGCAAATACTGGCTGACCGATATAGTGCGAGTAACATAGATTATAAACCTGGTGTATCGGAGTACCTCGATTTGTTGTACGCAGTGGATGCCTTGAGTAAAGATGCTGAGCAGCAATGTGAACTGCTAAAACAACTCGGCCAATATGTGTTGAAACGAGAAATAAGGCGCTGATGAGCACAAAAGAGCCGTTAAAGCACCAACTTCTTTCGATGGCTAGATTGTATAAATCAGCAGCCCGTGGACGTGCGGATCTATTGTTAGCATGCGCGGCCAAGGTAGAGCTGGCTCCAGCACTGCTAGGCTTTGATTTTGTTCCCACCGATTGTTCTGCTGAGTTAAAGCAAATTCAGGAACAAACTAATAAAAAAATGCCAGCTAAAACTGAGCATTTACGGCGTTCCCCTTTACGGATGCCAAGAGCCTATGCGGTTACTGAACAAGCTCAGGAAGCTTCAGCACAAAGCGAAGCTTCTCCTTTGCAATGGCTCGCCATGGAGTGTGCAGAGTGGGATCGTTATTTTACCCTTGAGGGTTCACAAGCATTGGTGTGTCAACCTTTGTGGCCGGATTTAGCGGATGTACGTACATGGCTGGATACTGTAATTGCCCGTGAGCCCCAGGGTAAGATAGATTGGTATCGTGCAGCTCAGCGGTTGGCAAAGGGCGGTGTACTGCAGCACCTACCACGCAGGGCTCGAGTGGCTATAGCCAGTGATGTTCACTTACTTATTGACGGCAGTGCTGCTTTTCAGGCGTTAGAAGGAGACGCACGTTTTTTAGTTAGGCATTTATTACAACTTTGTGGTGGTCAACTATACGTATGGCGCTTACCAAAAGGGCCGAATGAAAAATGGCAACCGATAGGGGCTGAAGGAGCGAAAGCTCCAGGTCATTTGTTTGGTAGCTTGTTATTGGTATTTAGTGATCTAGGTGTTGTAAGTGGCAACACTTCCGCTTGGCAGCAAGCAATACGTGGTTGGGTACAGCAAGGAGCACAACTGTTAGTGTTGTTTCCTGGACACCGCCAAGAGTTACCTACTGTTTTGTGTCAACCAGCTGTTTGTATTGAGGCAACTGCGTTGCAGAGTATCGTAAAAAAATCTAACACAGACGCAGCCAGTGTGGTCTCAGATAAAGCAGATATAAACACACCTTTGGAGCGATTGCTGCAAGCTTTGTCAGTTACTATGTGGCTGGATGCTCCCCTGATTAGGGAGGTGCGGCAGGCGCTATTACCTGAGTCGAGCCCTTTACTTGAACTGCAGCTTATGCAGCATCCGTCTATTTTTTTGCGGCAAGTAGCTTTTGCTCAATGGCGTCAAGGTCATAGAGTTGCATATCAGACCAAGTTTTACAGTGACCCTTTCTGGACCCAAGATAGAGTTATATGCTTAGCAAGCATTCTACGCACAGCCCACAAACATCTGAGTCAAGCATTAAAAGATGAAGAATTACTTGATCTTGCTGTGACCTCGCAGCTGACTTCTAAAACTATGTCGTGGTTAGATTTTGATAAAATTCCTGATGCTGTGGCCCGAGTGGAACGTATGCTTGCTCGGATGCGCTCGGAAATTTTGTTTAACAGTGATGCTTTTGTTCATAGCAATTGGCGAGATTATCTCAGCGCTCGTTGCGCTCGTACTTCCATGGTGTTAGCCGCACAATTTCCAGAGCTTTACAATAAGTTCTCTGTGGTGGAAACCCTGTTGTCCATTCCCATTGGACAGATTCAACAGCACAGCAATCCAGACCCCGCTTATTTGGATCCGACGGCACCAACTGTGAAACATCGACAAATGTGGTTATGTCAGGATGGAGTTGGGATCTGGCTCTGCCCAGCTACAAATAATAAAAAATCTTTGGCTAAAGTAATACTACATTCTACTTGGGTCCGTGGGCACTGGGTTAAAGCAATACATGATGGAAAAGTATTGCACAATTGGCCTTTGCATAGCATTAGTGTACCTAAATTGTTGCTTTCACATCAACAATTTGATGGCGCACTAGAGCTTGAATACCATAACGGACAAATGCAATCAGACATTACCAGTAATCAGCTTGTACATATATGCCCACTAAATCGCCCTTTTGCGGATAATTTTTTCGAAAGGAAGAGTGAATTGCTATCTAGTATCAAAACCCCTTGGGGTGAGCAGCGAATGGCGGCAGATGCGAGCAAAGGCGCTTGGCTGTTGCAGAGTGGTGAAAACGAGATGCCTGATAACGTCTCGCTATGGCTGGATGATAAAGGCATTGGTATGTCTATCATGTTAAAAATTGGAATGGATTTGCGTTTACGCTATATCCCCCCTGGAAATTTTATAAAAGGGGCTCCACAAGATATAGATATGCTAAATCGTGGCGGGTTCATTCAGCATCTGGTTACATTGAATGATGGGTTTTGGTTGGCAGCGACCCCTTGCTCGCAGGCATTGTGGCAGGCTGTTATGGGCTATAACCCTAGTTACTTTCGAAAAGAGAAAAATGCAGAGCTACTCCCTGTTGAACGAGTGTCATATCAGGATGTATGGTCATTTTTGCGAAAATTACAGACGATGCTACCTTCTACCGTAACGGCAAGTTTACCAAGCGACTCCGAATGGGAATATGCCTGCAGAGCAGGAGAGAAAACTGCTTATTGGTGGGGTGATTCTTTTGACTCTCGATTGGCGAATACGAACTATCGAACTATGGACAGTTTATTCGGACCGAAAGGGACATCATCGATGCATGTGTATTCTGCGAACCCTTGGGGTTTATATGACATGCACGGCAACGTCTGGGAGATGTGTACTTACGATAGATATTATGATGAGATTTCATCAGATATTCAAAACCTTACAATGCCTATAAAGCAGAGATTTTTTCTGCGTGGCGGCTCTTGGCTCCATCCCCCCACAATGGCTCGGGCTTGGTACAGGCGTGAGAAGTCGATCCACGAACATTCCATGGATCAAGGTTTCCGATTTGTCTTACGAAATGTTAATTACTCTGATGAACTTCACCCTGAATTGAACCAAAACGTACTAATTAAAAATGTTTATAACCCTTTTACAAAAGGGGGCTTATGAGTTTATGGCCCGTTGAAGTGAGGCATCGTGTGCCGCTTGATTTTCCTCCGGTTTGGGCTTGTGCTTGGGGGGATGATATTTATGGTTTATGGGCTGATTTAGATATTAAAGGAGTTGTACAGCGTTTGCGCTGGATTGAGCCGTCGCGAGAGCATGGTTTCTGGTTCGGCGCTTCTCAGGCTGAGCGTAACTCTATAAATGACAAAAATGGGTTTGAATTTGCTAACAAGTATGAAGCAGAACCGAGACTAATTAAGATCGTTTACGGTTTTTGGATGGCGGATACACCATGCTCTCAGGCTTTTTGGTTGGCTGTGGTTGGTGGTGAAAATCCAAGCCATTTTCAGCCTAAAAAGGATCTGTTGCACTATCCAGTTGAGCAGGTACCTTTTTATGACGATGATAAAGGTGTTGGACTGAATAGCTTTTTTGTTGCATTAAATCAGTACTTACCTACTTGTCTTGCTACTTTACCAAGCGAGGCTGAATGGGAGTATGCATGCCGCGCTGATACTTTGACTGCTTATTGGTGGGGAAATAAATTTCATTCAAAGATGGCTAATGTTGACCACACTGGACTGATCCGCTGGGAAGAGCATAAAGGAACTAGCCGAATGTATTTTTTTCCTCCTAATCCATGGGGGCTGTACGATATGCATGGCAATGTGTGGGAATGGTGTGCTGATTCTTGGCGAGAAAACTGGCAGAAAAGAGAGTTAATGCAAAACTCAATAGAGGACATTTTTACTGTACGTGGGGGGTCATGGTTCTCTCGTCCCGCGCGCGCGCGCGCCGCATATCGGGATTGGTGGCTTGCTGAGGGGCGCTCTCGGGATTTAGGATTCCGGTTTGTCCTTAGAGAAAATATTTCGACCTAAAGTATGTGTTAAAGTTTAGATCGGTTTAGACGCATAAGAATTTAAGTTTAGGTATATTTTGTCTTTTTTTATCAAATGGGTAAATGTTGGATTTAGATTTATTTTGTGATTTTTTGACAGTAAATGTTATTCATAATGGGCTGCAAAGGTAATACGTTTTACAATTATTATGTCACACCACATTTGTAAAGCCTGGGTTTTTCCAGGCTTTTTTATTTGCAGCGAAAAGCTCCTTGTCTCTGACTTTTTGCTGTTATCCACTCCTGTTTTTTAGTGTTCACTAATATATCTAAATGGTATATGCTTATATCCATAATTTAGTTTGTTGGTTGCAAAACCAGCAGGTCTATAACTTCAGCACTATTAAGCAAGAGGGTACTTATGGTTGACTGGACTCATTTTACGCCTGAATCGGCTTTATTGGGCGGGCTGATGATTGGGCTCGCCTGTGCCTTGTTGTGGTTATTGAACGGTCGTATTGCTGGTATCAGTGGTATTACGGCCGGAACTTTTACCAATTCTGGACCTGAACGGCAGTGGCGGCTGGCTTTTGTTTTGGGTTTGGTGTTGTCGTCCTGGTTATGGTTGATGTTGGCGCCTTTGCCTGTGGCTGAAGTCACGGGCAACTATGGCTTATTGGCCGCTGCGGGTTTGCTGGTGGGCATAGGTGCGCGTTTAGGTTCGGGCTGTACCAGTGGTCATGGCGTTTGTGGTTTAGCTCGTTTATCTATGCGTTCGCTCGTCGCCACTCTGACGTTTATGGGCGTGGCTGTGGTCACTGTTTTTATTGTCCGTCATTTGCTGTAAGGACTTCATCATGCAAAAACACTGGTTTTTATCCTTAAGCGCTTTTATCTGTGGCTTGTTGTTTGGCTTGGGTTTATTGATGGCTGGTATGGCAAATCCGGCTAAAGTGCTTGGGTTTTTAGATATAGCAGGCCTTTGGGATCCGTCTTTAGCTCTGGTGATGCTTGGCGCTATAGCTGTTACTTTTGTCGCTTTTGGGTTTAGCAAAAAAATGCCACAGAGCCTGTTAAACACTAAATTCCACTGGCCTGATGCGACCGCTATTACCCGCCCTTTATTGGCTGGCAGTGCTTTGTTTGGCTTAGGCTGGGGTTTGGTCGGCTTATGCCCTGGCCCTGCTTTAGTGCTGGCTGGCACAGGTTCTGTTGAAGGCCTGATTTTTATAGTCTTTATGCTGATTGGTATTCGATTGGTGGATTACTTTCAGACCAGGCTGAGCCCTTAGCTCTTGCCCGTTATTAGCCTATTTACAACGCAAATCCGCAGCTTAGCGTTGTAAATAGGCCTGGAAATCTTCCGCCGACAAAGGCTTACTAAATAAGTAGCCCTGGCCCATTCGGCAGCCTAACTCCAGCAGTTTGTCTTTTTGCGCTTCTATTTCTATACCTTCGGCTATAAGTTGTAAATTCATCGATTGTGCCAGTGAGATCACAGCTTTAACTATTTCCATATCGCCTTTATCGGTCAACATTTCATGCACAAAAGATTTGTCGATTTTAAGCACATCCACCTGAAATTTTTTCAGATAAGACAAGCTGGAATAGCCGGTGCCAAAGTCGTCTATTGAAATACAAATACCGGCCGCTTTCAGCTGGCCTAACATGCTTTGGGTTTTGCTGACATCCAGCATTAAAGCGCTTTCTGTTACTTCCAGTTCTAATAAGTAGGCTGGCATTTTCAATTCTGCCATCAGGCTGCTGATTTGTTTTACCAGTTGGGGGTTAGCAAACTGAGCTGCGGCAATATTCACCGATACGGGTACCTGATACCCAAGTTGTTGCCAACGCAAACACTCCAGGCAGGCCTGACGCAGCACTTGTTGCCCCAGCTCGCCAATTAAACCTGTTTCTTCTGCCAGCGGAATAAATTCAACAGGCGATACCCACTGGCCCTGATGGTTTTGCATACGGGCTAAAGCTTCGGCCCCTAATAACCGACCTGTTTGTAAACAAAGTTTTGGCTGGTAATACACCTGCAGTTGGTGATTGGCTAAGGTTTCGCGCAACAGCAGTTCCAGTTGGTGGCGATGAATAATTTGTTGTTCCAGTTCTTCGGAGAAAAAGCTGGTTCTGTTGCGGCCTTCCGATTTGGCTTTAAACATGGCGACATCGGCATGGCGCATAAACATTTCTATGGTTTGAGCATCGTCCGGATAAATACTGATCCCTATACTCACGGCCATCTGGTATTTTTTGTGCTCAAGTACAAAAGGCTGCTGAAACTGGCTATGCACCTGGCTGCTAAATAACCCCACTTCTTCAATAGACCACAGCTCGGGTAACACCAGCACAAATTCATCACCACCTAAACGCGCCAATGTAGTGTCGGCGCCACAAATAGAAAGTAAGCGCTCTGACGCTTGTTTGATCAGCAAATCCCCCAGGTTATGCCCTATGGAATCATTGACGTATTTAAAGTGGTCCAGATCAATCAACAGCAAAGCCGATTTATGATGCAGTTGCTCAGCTCTTTTAATGGCTTGTTCAATCCGATCGTACAACAACACACGATTGGGTAAGTTGGTGAGAGGGTCATGATTAGCCAGATGGCTCATTTTCAGCGCCAGCGCTGTACTTTCACTGACGTCATGAAACACCACTATGCTGCCAAGGCACTTGCCGCTGTTATCAATAATAGGAGCGGCTGAATCTTCCACCTGATACAACTGGCCTGTACGCGACACCAACTGACAATTCAGTGCCATAGCCACAACACGTTGTTCTTTTAACGCAAAATAAATCGGATTCCAGTGTGGCTGCAGCGTGTGGGCATCGCGTAGTTGCATCACCTCTTCTATAGGGCGATGCAGGGCCTCTTTGGCGAACCAGCCTGTCATTCGTTCGGCTATAGGGTTCATAAAACTGATTTTGCCATCCAGATCTGTGGCAATGACGGCGTCACCTATAGAACACAGCGTCACTCGCAGCCATTCTTTTTCTGCTTCCACTTGCCTGCTGTAACGGCTTAAATCCAGCAGATTTTTAATACGGATGCGGCTGGTGGCTGCATGCAAAGGTTTACGTAAAAAATCGATACCTCCTTCAGATAAAGAGGATAACTCGTGTTCTGTATCTATATGGGAGGTAATAAATATAATGGCGATATCACGGGTTACGGGGTCTGCTTTTAGGGCCCGGCACACCGAAATGCCATCCATGCCTGGCATTTCGATGTCCAGTATGATCAGATCCGGATGCTGTTGACGCGCCAGCTCCAGCGCTGTAACGCCATCTGTAGCAAAATATAAAGTCGCCATGCCTTGTAACAGCTCACGCAGCAACATCAGGGATGAAGCCTGATCATCCACTAATAAAATTTTCGCTGCTGGTAGCCCGGATTGAATGATCTGCATCTGACACTTCCCTGTTTTCTGACCACTTTTTTAGTGTAGACGGAAAAATTAACCAGACAAAATTAACTGGACAAAGCGCGGGATTTTTCAGCCAAAGCCCATTATGCTGTGAGAAAGCGTCTGAGTAGTTCAAGATATGTTGTTTAATTTTAGTGTGCTGGAACAGTTAATCGGCTTTTCCCATGATGCCTTTTTGCATCTGTCGCCTGCTGTGGCTCAATTAATTGCGTCTACTCCTGCGGAAATACAGCAACTTACTCAGGCGTACCAGCAAAAAAATAAGAAGTCTGTTGAGCATGCTTTGCACAAGCTGCGAGGCAGTTATGCAACTTTAGGTGCCATAGATTTAGCAGAATTATCGCGGCCGCTGGAACTGGCGTTGCATCAACATAACCAGTTGCCATCAGCGACAGATTTCGCAGCCTATCTGGATTGTCTGGAACAAACCTCTGTTGCCTTAAAGTTATGGCTGGGCCAGTTTGAACAAAACTCAGACAGTAGTTTGCCTGATGTTCGACTGTATATTCAGTATCTTGAGCAGTGTGATATGCAGGCTTACAGCCTGTTTCAGCAACAAAGAGCCGGCTGGATCAATTATCTGGGTGCTGATGAGTTTGTACTGATGGAGCAAGACATTATGGCACTGGATTTTGTCGCTGCAGCACAGCGTTTAAAACACAAAATAAACCAAAAGGAACCCGGATAATGGCATGGCTGAAACGCAACCTGAAACAGCTTATTGCAACTTTATTGCCGATGCTGTTGTTTGCGGGAACAGGATTTTGGGTAGCTGACTATTTACAGCAGCGTCAGCAGCAGCAAAACCAGTTGCGGGTTCAGCAGAGTTTAGAAGCAAAAGCCAATCAGTTGGCCGATGCTATAGCCGAAAAAATGACCATCTACCAATATGGGTTGCGTGGTGTCCGTGGTGCTGTATTAAGTGCCGGCGCTGAAAATTTTAGCTATGCCAATATATTGTCTTATAGCCAAAGCCGTGATTTGACGACAGAGTTTCCGGGGGCCCGTGGTTTTGGCATTATCCGCAGAGTCACGCCTGCCGGGTTACCGCAATTCTTATTAAAGGCTGAAGCTGAGAATGGCGGTGCGTTTAACTTTCGTCAGCAAAACAGCCACAACCATGATTTGTTTGTGATCCAATACATAGAACCTATGGCCGACAATGAAGAAGCTATAGGTTTTGATATTGCATCAGAGCAACTGCGTTACCAGACTGCATTAAAAGCTGTGCGGGAAAACAGAGCTGTACTGACAGAACCACTGACTTTAGTGCAGGCGCAAAACAAAAAATCTCAGGGTTTTTTGTTGTTAATGCCTATTTATTTGCAGGGAAAAGCTCCGGAAAGTGCTGAAGATCGCTATCAGCAGTTGTATGGTCTGGCTTATGCCCCTTTGACCATAGATGAAATCTTATCCAGTATAAAAATGGCTGGCTCAGAGCAAGTGCAACTTGAGGTGATGGATCTTGATTTTAATCCACAACAAGCCTTTTATACAAAAACTGTGACTGCAGCCGTTTTACCTGATTACCGGGCTGAGCATAAATTGTCTGTTTTTGGTCGCAACTGGCAAGTGCGGCTGCAGGCAACACCTCATTTTGTGACCGGACTGAAACTACCTCAATCTCAAAATCTGTATTACACAGGCCTGGGCATCACAGCATTGCTGATCGTCATTTTTGCTTTTGTGCAGCTCACACTCTCGAGGCGTTTACAACTGACCAGGCACAGAGCTGTGCTGGCGGCCATAGTAGAAAATGCCAATGAGGCGGTGATAGGGACAGATCAGCATGGCTTGATCAGCAGTTGGAACCCTGCGGCAGAACAAATGTTTGGTTACTCTGAATCTCAGGCTATGGGGCGCACTATCAGCGAACTTATAGTGCCGGCAACACATATGGACGAACAGCGGCATCTGGAACAAGAGGTACGTAAAGGGCAGAAGATCCGTTATATCCAAAGCGTACGTCAGCATCAATCCGGGCTGCTCTACCCGGTGTCGCTTAATCTTTCCCCTATTCTGGATGAGACAGGCCAATTTATAGGCTGTGCTTTGACAGTCAACGATATCAGTCATATCAAACAAGCTGAACAAAAGCTGCAACAAGCCAACGAAGAGCTGGAGCATCAGGTTGAATTGCGAACCGCTGAAATTGAGCGGGTATCTGCTTTGCAGCATAGCATTTTGCGTAATGCCAACTATGCCATTATCACCACTGATTTAAATGGCTTGATTACGTCTTTTAACCCCGCCGCTGAAACTTTGTTGCAGTATAAAGAAGCCGAAATTATAGGTCTGTATGGCCCTGACATTATTCACGATCCGGTTGAAATGGCGGAGTACTCCCGGCAACTGGAAACAGAGCTGGGCCATCAGGTAGACGCTGATTTAACTGTGTTGGTTGAAAAAACCAAGCAAGGCCAAACGGATGACAGAGAATGGACTTATATCCGCAAAGATGGCAGCCGTTGCCCTGTGCAGGTTGCTGTGACTGCTTTGTTGGACCAGCAAAATCAGGTGGTGGGTTATTTAGGCATAGCCAGGGATTTAACGCTGCAAAAAGAGCTGGAATTTGAGTTGGCTTTGGCGAAAGTGTCGACAGAACAAAGCCCTGACTTAGTGTTCTGGTTAGACGACGCTGCGCAAGTGATCAAAGCCAATCCTGCCGCTTTGGCTTGCTGTACCCACCAATTCAGTCTGGCTGATCTGGCGCAGCAGCTTGTGGGAGATGGGCTGCAGCAGTTAACCCAAAGTACAGACCGAATACGCAGCATACAGTTTGAAACTCAATTTGAAGACGCCGGGGGTGTGGCTATCCCTATGTCGGCGAGTTTGTCCTGGATCCGTTTTGAACAGAAGGATTATTTTTATCTGGTGGCGCGTGATCGCTCCGAACAGCATAAAAGAGAGCTGGAGCTGGCTCAGGCACGACAACAAGCTGACTCGGCCAATAATGCGAAGTCTGCTTTTCTGGCCACCATGAGCCATGAAATCCGTACACCGATGAACGCTATTTTGGGCATGCTACAACTGGTGCAGCAAACCAGCTTAACCCGTCGTCAGGAGGATTATATTCGCCAGACAGAAATAGCGGCTAAGTCTTTGTTGGCCATTCTGAACGATATTCTGGATTTTTCCAAAGTAGAAGCCGGCAAACTGGAAATGGATAGCCACAGTTTTGAACTGGCTATTTTAATGGAAGACCTTGGCACTATTTTATCGGCCAATCTGGGCAGTAAAGATTTGGAAGTGCTGTATCAGTTTGCTGAAGATTTACCACAGCTTGTCGTGGGCGACAGTCTGCGGTTGAAGCAGGTGCTGCTGAATCTGACAGGCAATGCCATTAAGTTTACCGACAATGGTGAAGTAGTGGTCAGCCTGGAAGTAACAGAGCGTACTGCAGAAGCGGCCAAAATTAAGTTTAAAGTACAAGATACCGGCATTGGCATGACAGAACAGCAACTGGCGTTAATTTTCCAGAGTTTCAGCCAGGCAGAATCTTCGATTAGCCGTCGTTATGGCGGTACAGGCTTAGGTCTGGCGATCAGTAAAGGCCTGGTGGAGTTAATGGGGGGGCAACTTTCTGTGCAGAGTACGCTGGGCTCTGGCAGTAGTTTTGAATTTGAACTCTGGTTTAACTGCCTCAGCCTGAATGCGGCTCAGGCAGATTTGTCCTTGTTGCAGGATCTGAAAGTGCTGGTGGTGGATGATAACCAGCAATCACGACAGATTTTATCTGAAGTGATGCGCCATTATGGCTGTGAAGTTGATTTAGCCCACAGCGGTGAGCAGGCGCTGGAGCTATTGCAACACAGCAACAGTTATAAACTGGTGTTGCTGGATTGGTTGATGCCTGGGCTGGATGGCTGGCAAACGGCGGAAAAAATTCGCCAAATAGTGCAGGGCCCTGATATGCCAGTGGTGATTATGGTGACTGCTCATGGCCGTGAATGTCTGGCGCAAAAACAGCAGGATGAACAAAGCCAGAATCTGCTGAATGGTTTTATTGTTAAACCTGTGACTCCAAGCCGTTTATTGGATGCTGTACTGGATGCTTTAGCTGGCAAGCAAATGTTTTCCAATGCACTGCAGGACGCAGCGCCACGACAAAGCCGTTTAAACGGTTTGCAACTGCTGTTGGTGGAAGACAATCCTACCAATCAGATCGTAGCCTCTGAGTTATTGGGCCATGAGGGAGCTTTAGTGGATATAGCGCCGGGAGGCACTTTTGCTCTGGCGATGCTGGAACAACAGCCGGATAAATATGATTTGGTGTTGATGGATATTCAGATGCCGGATATGGATGGTTATGAAACCACCAGACGTATTCGCAGCAAAGCCACTATGCTGACCTTGCCTATAGTGGCAATGACAGCCAATGCGATGCAATCGGATAAACAGGCTTGTCTGGATGCGGGGATGAACGATCATGTGGCTAAACCTTTTGCCATAGATACTTTGGTCAATACCATCTTAAAGTGGTCAAAAACTCCGGTTGACCCTAATGTACCTGTAGAGGAAAAACAACTGCAGTTGCTCAGTCCGGCCTTGGTTGATGCAGCGTTACAACAAGGTGTGCAACTGAAATCTGCATTAAACCGCTTAGGAAATTCGGTGGCTGTGTATCATAAAACACTGAAATCTTTTGTGATGGAGCTGGATACTGCTCTGCTGAAGTTAAGAGATGAAACAACCCGGTTAACGGAAAAAGAGCTGTATTTGCTGGCGCATTCGCTGAAAGGCTCAGCCAGTTCTTTAGGTATTGTCTGTTTATCTGAACCTGCAGCTGCGATTGAACAATCTATTAAACAAAAAACAGCGCTGGATTTACCCAGAGCCCTGTCGAAGTTTGTGGCGGATGCCGAAGCTTTTACTGCTTTTGCCCCCATGTTATTGGCAGAAACAGCACCAGCAGCAGAAACGCCTGCGGCGGTAACGCTGACAAATACAGAACTGACTGCACAATTGGAGCAGCTGCAGCAGGCGCTGCACAGCTTTAACATGAGTGCTTTGGATCAGTTTGTTGTGCTGAAAAGCATGCTACACAACATAGATCCAAAGCTTTTAACCCAACTGGAAAGCGCTTTAGAACAATTAAATTTTGCTCAGGCGCTGCTGTACACTGAACAGTATTCCGCTCAACTAAAAGGTTTATCTGATGAGTCCTGAGCCGTTACAACCCAAAGCAAAAGTACTGGTGGTGGATGACCAGCCCGTGAATATTCAGATCATTCATCAGATACTGAATGCCGACTACCAGATTTTTATGGCCACATCAGGTGCTCAGGCGATCAGCCTTTGTCAAAGCAATCCACCTGATTTAATTCTGCTGGACGTGGTGATGCCGGAACTGGATGGGTTAGCCACCTGCCGGCTGCTGAAACAGCAACCACAACTGGCACAAATTCCGGTGATTTTTGTCACTGGTTTACATAGTCAGGAAGAAGAAAATCAATGCTGGCAAGCCGGTGGTGCTGACTTTGTGCTTAAACCCGTGAATGCCATGACTTTAAAACACCGGATAAAAAACCAGTTGCAGCTGCATCAACTGCTGAAACAGCAGGCCTGATTTCAGCAAAAGCTCTACACTTTAAACTGGCTGACCAGAAGTCGTAACTGTTCGGCTCTGGTTTGCAAAGATTGAATAGCATTGAGTTGTTGTTCAGCATTCTGATAAATCTCATTGGCGCTGTCTGAAATCAAATGGGCGGACAAATTGATGTGTTCAACCACAGTGCCTTGTTCTTCAGTGGCTGAAGCTACCTGATGATTACCTCCGCTGATATCTTCAAATTTACGCTGAATAGCCAATAAAGAACGCACTGACTCTTCCGTACTTTCTGTGACTTTACGGCTGCTGGCTGTGCCTTGTTGAATAGCTAACAGCGACTGGCTGGAGGTGTGTTGTAACTGACTGATTTGGTCACGGATCTCTAAAGTGGAGTCCTGAGTCCGTTTTGCCAGATTACGGACTTCATCGGCCACTACAGCAAAACCACGGCCTTGTTCACCGGCACGGGCTGCTTCAATAGCGGCATTTAATGCCAATAAATTGGTTTGTTCTGAAATAGCATTGATCACTTCCACCACAGAGTTAATAGCGGAAGCCTGGCTGGCAAATTCGGTAATGGTTTGGTCTACCATCACCATCACCTGATTTAATTCATGCATAGTGGCAGAAGTGAGCGCCATGTTTTTATTGGTCGCCATTGTTTCTTGCACTGCACTTTCGGTATCAGCTGCCGTTTGGTGTGCTATACCTGAAACTTCGGTAATGGTTTGGCCCATTTGGGTAATGGCTGTGGCCACCTGATCTGTTTGAGCTCGTTGAGTCTGAGTGGCTTTAAAAGTGTTTTCTGCCAGGCTTGCCAGCTCTTCAATACCGGTTTTAATGGCTTTTTCTGTGGACTGAATTTCTGCCACCAGCTCACGTACTTTACCAATAATGGCATTAAAGCCTTTGGCCAGATGGCCCAGCTCGTTATTCACTGAGTCGTCCAGTCTTTTCGTTAAATCGCCGCCGTTACCTGCCATTGTCAGCAAATCGTCGCCCACTTTGCGAATTTGCACACTTAACCAGTTGCCAAAGTAAATAGTGGCTATGACAAAAGCTATCGCCAGCAGCACACTGGCTGCGACTGAAATTAAAATCACCTGATTGATAGCACCTGAGACTTCAGTGGTAGGCAATAAAGCCACTACTTTTAAACCTGCATCCCGCACCGTTTGCACTGCTATATACACTTCCTGATCGTCAAACACTGCTTTGCTAAAAGAAAACCCTTGCTGATGTTGTTGGGTCAGAGTGGAGATGGCTTTATAGGAGGGTATCTCATTGATATTTTTTTCGCTGAGGCTGGTATTGGCATGAGCTATGATCATGCCTTTATCGTCAATCAGAAACAGGTAACCGGCTTGCCCCAGTTTGCGATCAGTCACCATTTTACTGATTGCTGAGACGTCATAACCTAAACCTGCCACTCCTGATCTTTTGCCGTCTATCTCTATAGAAACATTCACAAATAAAGTTAAAGCGCCTGTTCGTTCGTCGGCGTCTATGGCCAGTTCACGCTGAAGTGAACTGTTTAAGAAAGAGAAAAACCAGCTGTCGCGCTCTTCCTGGGCTGAGATGGTTTTGAACAGGCCTTCATGGGTATAATAATTTTTGCTGGCGTCTGAGACCCAAAATACGGCAGCAGCACCGGATTGCTGTTTTAACTGATTAAAATAAGCCAGAGCGCCGGCATGGCTGGTCGCTTTGCTTTCGCCGTCCCGCATCCATTGATGCAATAAGCCATTCTGCGCCAGACTTTCTGACAAGATGATGGGGTACATAATTTCAGAGCGTATTTCTTCGCTGATCCGGCCCACACTGTTGGGTAAGTATTCGGCCTCAGTCTGGCTGTAATACAGCTCAGAAAACTGACTGGTATTGATAACAGCGGAAACGGCCGTAATCACACACAAAGCAAATAATACAAAGCCGATAAAGATGGTTTTTAATGTGAGTTTTTGCATAAACAATACCCTCCCGTAGATCTGATGATGATGTGAACACCCTGGTCCTTAGAGTATTGTTGGATCTGGCCTTTGATAAAAAACGGCGTTTTACCATGAAAAATCATAGGTTTTATACTGGAAAGGCTACTAAAAATAATAGCTTGCTGAGACTTGATTCAGTGTAGGCACTGTTTGGATGGTCGGTGAGCTTTCACGCAGAATAATTTTTTGCTGCTGCTCTAGAGCGTGTTGACGTTTCAGGGTTATTTTTGCAGCAGTCTGGCCGGTTTTTATGCAAGGCAGCGCAAGTGCAGTGTAGTTATTCTACATAAACGAGTGCTAACGCAGCAGAAAGGCCGGCCAGGCGCTGCCCTTCGGGTTCGTCTGGCGGTGCCCTGAGCTTTGTCACTCGTCGCTCATTTAGAATAACTAAACTTCGCTCCTCCTTTCGCGCTCAAAGCGGCGCCAGAACGAACAAAATTTAATCTCGAAACGTCAACACGCTCTAGGAATACAAAGTCAAAATAGCCTGGCTTTGTTGTCGCAGCTCCTGTTTTAGTTCTTCAGGGGTCAGCACTTTAGCCGCTGTGCCAAGGGACAATAACCAGCAGGCTAATACAGACCAACTGCTGCAGTTGATTGTCATCAGCACCCCTTCAGGCTGTTGCTGTTCTGAGGTTATGCCTTGCCACCATTCCCGCCTGGCTCTGTCTGCTGCTGCATGGGCAAATACCACCTGGGCCTTCAGTTGAGCTGGTGCTGTGCCATGTTGCAAAAAGTCTTTGGCGTCAAAGTTGGTCCTGGCTTTAAATAACTCGCTGTGTAATTGCAGGTTCTGTATGCGGTCGGTACGAAAATCACGGAAGTCCTGCCTTAATCTGCACCAGGCAATCAAATGCCAGCGACCAAGGTAAAACACTAAACCTGCAGCTTCCACTTGTCGGCTGCTTTGGGTGTGATTGACGTTCTGGTAGTCAAAGCTCAATAGTTGTTGCCGTGCTATGGCCTGTTGCAACACTGATAAATCGGCCTGTTGTGGGTGTTCAGTGGCAGGTGTTGCCATACCTTTGGCCAGAACTTCCAGTCTGTGTTTGGCTGCATTGGGCAATACAGCTTTGATTTTATCCAAAGCAGACTGCATTTTTTCGTTGTAGCTATGAGTGGTCATACGCTGCGCCAGCATCACGCCGGTTGAGAGCGCATAAGCTTCCTGTTCAGAAAAATTCACTGGCGGCAGCAGATAGCCTTTCATCAGACTATACCCAACGCCAGCTTCCGCCAGAATAGGTACTCCAGCTTCACCCAAAGCAGCAATATCACGGTAAATAGTACGAACACTTAAACCAAAATGTTCTGCCATGGCTTCGGCTGTGCAGGTACGTCGGCTTTGTAAATACAAAATCAGCGCCAGCAGGCGATCAATACGGTTCATCGGTCTCTCATGCTATGGGCGCTTAACGGATCATCAGACGGCTGATTTTGCCATCCTGCAAAGCAAATACATAGTGTAGCTGTACAGGGCTGCCCTGAAAGGAGCCTGATACCCGTGTTTTCACCCAGACCTCTCCATAACTGCGTTGTGCTGTCAGCACCTGAACTTCGGGTTGGTACTTTTGTTGGGTATGCTGCAACCAGTGCCTGATGGATTCCAGCCCTGTCAATTGTCGGCCTTCGTCAAACACTGAAGCGTCCGGGTCAAAACACTCTGCTGCCAGTTGATTATTCCTAGCATTAGTAGCTGAAAAATAACGATCAATTGCGGTATCTAACACAGTCATGATGCGCTCCTTTTACTTGACCGGTTCAGGTTAGCAACTCAGACTGACAGCTGTATGTCAGTAGCCTGCGTGGTGCTGTCAGAAAAAATTCGTTAGCAGGTGCACTATTAGCTATTGTTGGCCAAAAGTTGGATGTCAGTAGCAAGACAGCCGCTGTTCAATTGATCCTTTTGCCTTTTATCGCTGTAAACAGACGTCTGAACGAATGTCAGACCATCTTTACTCAATCTTGACATTCGCTTCATTGCAGCGCTTTACAGGCTGAATTAGAGTAGGCCCGTTTTACTAAACCTAAATTTTGTTACAGGGATTGATTATGTCTTTGCTGAAAAAGCCTTTTGTTTTAGCTGCTGGTCTGGCTGTTGCCGTTGCTGCTGTGTATTGGTTCTGGCCTGGGGCTGAATCTGCTGCTGCCGGTAAACCTGGTGCAGGGCAAAGACAGGGTGGCCCGCGTTCAGCTGGTGCTGCGACTAATCCCTGGGCTATGCCTGTGCCTGTCAGGGTGATTGAGGCTGGGTCTACAGATTTAAAAGTGCAGATTAAAGCTATTGGCACAGTCACTCCACTGAATAGCGTATTGGTGCAAAGCCGGGTGTCTGGCCCGCTGCAGCAGCTGTATTTTAAAGAAGGTGAAAAAGTAGAGGCTGGCCAGTTGCTGGCGCAGATCGATCCGGCCGATTACAAAACAGAACTGGCGCAGGTGCAGGGCCAAAAAGAGCAAAATGTCGCTCTGCTGAAAAGTGCCGAACAGGATTTAGCACGTTTTGCCAAACTCAAAGAGCAAAACACCATAGCGGCACAACAAATGAATGCGCAGCAAGCCTTAGTGAATCAACTGAAGGGCGCTATTAAGTCGAATCAGGCTGCTATTGATGCAGCGGCTTTGCAACTGTCTTATACCCGGATTAAAGCACCTATCAGTGGCCGTTTAGGTTTGCGGGCTGTTGACCCTGGCAATTTGATCCAGGCCAACAGTGCCGAAGGTATAGTCACTATTACCCAAAGCTCGCCTATAGCAGTGGTCTTTACCATTCCTGAAACTCAGTTACAGCAAGTGCGTAGCGCATTCCGTGGTGGTGCTGCTTTGTCGGTAGAAGCCTGGGACAGAGCGGAACAAATGCCATTAGCCAACGGCACTTTAACTACTCTGGATAACCAGATTGATATAGCCACTGGTACTTTGAAATTAAAGGCAGAATTTGCCAATCAGAACGAAGAGTTATTCCCGAATCAGTTTGTCAATGTGCGCTTAAATGTGGCGGTGCAAAACGCTGCTGTGACCATTCCGCAAGACGCAGTGCAATATGGTGCTCAGGGTACTTATGTTTATATGATCGACGACAATAACAAAGCGCAAATCCGAGTGCTGAAACTAGGCGCTGTAGATAACGGTTTAGTGGCGGTGGAAGACGGCTTAAAAGCAGGCGATAAAGTAGTGCTGGAAGGTTTAGATCGCTTAAGGCCTGACCGTGAAGTTGAGGTGATCCAGGACGCTTCTGAGGGGTAAATGATGAACCTGTCCAAGCCTTTTATATTACGTCCTGTAGCCACCTCATTATTGATGCTGGCTATTTTAATAGCAGGTATTTTAAGTTGGCGTTTATTGCCTGTCGCTGCATTGCCGCAGGTAGATTACCCTATTATTCAGGTGTTTAGCTTTAACCCAGGCGCCAGCCCTGACATTATGGCGCGCACTGTCACTGCGCCTTTGGAGCGGCGTTTAGGCCAAATTCCCGGCTTAAAACAAATGTCGTCCAATAGCTCTGCAGGTGCTTCTGTGATTACCTTGCAGTTTGCCTTAGTGGTGGATATGGGTGTGGCTGAGCAGGAAGTGCAGGCTGCTATTAATACGGCTTCTTCGTTATTACCCAATGACTTACCTACGCCTCCTGTCTACCGCAAAGTGAATCCGGCCGATGCGCCAATTCTGACTTTAGCTGTCAGCTCCGATACTTTGCCTTTGCCTGCAGTGTACGATTTAGTCGACACCCGTATGGCACAAAAGTTAGCTCAGTTGACTGGGGTGGGTATGGTGAGTCTGGCTGGTGGTCAGCGCCCTGCTATTCGGGTTAAAGCCAATCCTGCTGCTTTAGCCAGTCTGGATTTAAGTGTGGAAAGTTTGCGTACTGCTATAGCTGCGGCTAATACCAATCAGCCAAAAGGCAGTTTTGATGGTGCTTTTCGCTCCACTATGCTCGAAGCCAATGATCAAATCCGCAGCACAGAGGAATACAAAGAGCTGATAGTTGCTTACCGTGAAGGATCACCTATCCGCTTAAAAGATGTGGCCAAAATTGAAGATGGCGCTGAAGACAGATTTCTTGCCGCCTGGGCCAATCAGCAAGCCGCTGTATTAGTTAATATTCAGCGCCAGCCCGGAGCCAATGTGATTGATGTAGCGGACAGGGTTCGGGAATTATTGCCTGCGCTTACCGCCACTATGCCTGCCGCAGTTAAAGTAGAAATATTAACAGACCGTACTCACAGTATTCGTGCTTCAGTGCGTGATGTGCAAAAAGAATTAGTTTTTGCCATAGTGCTGGTGGTACTGGTGACTTTTGCTTTTTTACGCAGCATTCCTGCCACTATTATTCCCAGTCTGGCTGTGCCTTTATCACTGATTGGTACTTTTGCTGTGATGGTGTTATTAGATTTTTCAGTCAATAACCTGACCTTAATGGCGCTGACCATAGCCACAGGTTTTGTGGTGGATGACGCCATAGTGATGCTGGAAAACGTAGCGCGGCACCGTGAACAGGGTGCATCGCCAATGGAAGCTGCACTCAAAGGCGCCAAAGAAATTGGTTTTACACTGATTTCACTGACCTTTTCGCTGATCGCAGTGCTGATCCCTCTGCTCTTTATGGCGGATGTAGTCGGCCGGTTGTTTTTTGAATTTGCCGTCACTTTGGCTGTGGCTATTTTAATTTCGCTGGTGGTGTCTTTAACGCTGACCCCTATGCTTTGTGCCCGCCTATTAAAAACCCTGCCAGAACATAAAAATAAAGATGGCCTGATGGACCGAATTATTGCTTCTTATGGCCGTGGTTTGCAGTGGGTGTTACGTCATCAAACCTTAGCTATGTTCAGCATGCTGGCGACTGTGGCCTTAACAGCATTGTTGTATCTGGCTGTGCCTAAAGGCTTTTTCCCTGTGCAGGACAGTGGTGTTATCCAGGTCGTGACTGAAGCGCCGCAGGATATTTCCTTCCAGGCAATGGCGTCACGCCAGCAGGAGTTGGCAGAAAATATTCTGCAGCATCCTGATGTCAGCAGTTTGTCGTCTTTTATTGGGGTGGATGGCAGCAATACCAGCATTAATAACGGCCGCATTCAGATCAACCTGAAACAACATGGCGAACGTGAGTTGTCGGCCATGGACGTGATCCGTCAACTGGAGCAACAAGTGCTGGCTGTGCCTGGCATTAAAGGCTGGTTCCAGCCTGTGCAGGAGTTGAGTATTGAAGACCGTGTCAGCCGTACTCAATATCAGTTCAGCTTAACCACACCGGATCAGGAGGTACTGAATCAGTGGTTACCGGATTTAGTGGAAGCTTTGCAACAACGACCAGAGTTGTCTGAAGTAGCACATGATTTACAACAACAGGGTTTGCAGGCTTATATCGACATAGACCGCACAGCAGCTGCCCGTTTGGGTATTAATGTGTCGCAAATCAGTACTGTGCTGCAAAGTGCTTACAGCCAGCGTCAGGTGACGACTTTATTTACTCAGTCCAATCAGTACCGGGTCATTCTTGAGGTTGACCCGGATCAGATTAACGGTGTTGATGCGCTGAATAAGCTCTATATCAGCTCTGGATCTGGTACTCCAGTGCCTTTATCCGCTGTGGCCAAAGTGACACAAAGACCAGCTAAGTTATTGATTAACCATCAGGGCCAGTTCCCATCCGTGACTTTGTCTTTTAATCTGGCAGAGGGTTATTCGCTGGGTGAAGCAGTGGCTGCTATTGAAGAAGTGCAGCAGCAATTACAACTGCCTGCTGAAGTGGAACTGACTTTCCAGGGTGCTGCTGAAGCCTTTAGGGCGTCCTTGAGTAATACACTTTGGCTGGTGCTGGCTGCTGTGGTCACTATGTATATAGTGCTGGGTATTTTATACGAAAGCTTAATTCACCCGGTCACCATATTGTCGACTTTACCTTCAGCCACAGTCGGCGCTTTATTGGCGCTGCTGATTGCCGATCAGCCGCTGGATTTAATAGCTGTCATTGGCATAGTGCTATTGATAGGTTTAGTGAAGAAAAACGGCATTATGATGGTCGACTTTGCCCTGGATGCGCAGCGCAATCAGGGCTTGTCGCCAACTGATGCTATTTATCAGGCGGCCTTAATGCGCTTCCGGCCTATTTTAATGACCACGCTGGCCGCGTTATTTGGCGCTGTGCCATTGCTGTTAGCCAGTGGCTCAGGTGCTGAACTGCGCCAGCCTTTAGGCTTGGTCATGGTAGGTGGTTTATTGGTGAGTCAGGTGCTGACACTTTTTACCACTCCTGTGGTGTATTTATGGTTTGATCGCCAATTTAGTCACAAGGAAAGTTCTAAAGAAGGGAGCGAAGAGGCGTTATCTGAAGCTGAGGCTAAAACGCTATGAACTTAGCTCAGCCTTTTATTCAGCGTCCTGTAGCCAGTGGCTTAATTGCCACTGCTATTTTGTTGCTTGGTTTCTTGTGCTGGCGTTTATTGCCGGTATCCCCTTTGCCTGCAGTCGATTTCCCTATGATAGTGGTCACGGCAAGTTTGCCAGGTGCCAGCCCCGAGAGTATGGCGGCTACCGTAGCTACACCTCTGGAACGGGCTTTAGGCAGCATTGCCGGTATCAACCGTATCAGTTCCAGCAGTAATCAGGGCTCAGCTCAGATCAGGCTGGAGTTTGATTTGGACCGTAATGTGGATGAAGCGGCTCGTGAAGTGCAGGCTGCTATTAATGCGGCCCGCAGCCAGCTGCCCTCCGGTATGCCACGTAATCCCAGTTATCGTAAATTTAACCCGTCACAAGCTCCTGTAATGGCATTAGCGTTAAGTTCTGAGCACCTCGCATCCAGCGCTTTATACGATGCAGCTTCTACTGTATTGGCGCAAAAACTGGCCGCTATTAATGGCGTAGGTGAAGTGGAAGTAACTGGCGCTTCGTTGCCAGCAGTGCGGGTGCAGCTCAATCCCGGCATGTTGACTCAATATGGTGTGGCCTTAGATGAAGTGCGTGCAGCCATCAGTGGTGCCAATGCTGCTGTACCTTTGGGTGTATTGGAAAGCAGCGATCAGCGCTGGCAACTGGCCACCAGTCAAACCTTGCGTCAGGCTTCGGATTATCAGTCTTTAGTAGTGAAGTATGTGAACGGTGCTCCTATTCGTTTATCGGATGTGGCTTTGGTGACAGACTCTACTGAAAACCGCTACAGCGCAGGTTTTCATAACGATAAAAACGCCGTGATTTTGTTAGTCAGCCGCCGTACCGGTGCCAATATTGTGGAAACCATAGATGCAATTTATCAGCAAATGCCGCTGTTGCAGGCGCTGATACCAGCAGACGCTGATTTAGCTGTGGTGATGGACCGCAGTCCGGTGATCCGCGCCACCTTAACTGAAGCTCAAATCAGTTTATTGATCGCAGTGGTGCTGGTGGTGCTGGTGGTTTGGGCTTTCTTAGGCAGCCTGCGCAGTGCTTTGATCCCCAGTCTGGCTATTCCTGTGTCTTTAGTTGGCTCATTTACCGTGATGTATCTTTGTGATTTTTCACTGAATAATTTGTCGGTAATGGCACTGATTGTAGCCACAGGTTTAGTGGTGGACGACGCCATAGTGGTGGTCGAAAATATTAAACGCCATATAGAACGTGGTTTAACGCCTTTGGCTGCTGCGCGGCAAGGGGCATCAGAGGTAGGTTTTACCTTGCTGGCAATGAACCTGGCTTTAGTGGTTATATTCCTGTCGATTTTATTTATGGGTGGTTTGGTTGAGCGCTTATTCCGCGAGTTTTCCATCACCCTGGCTGCTGCTATGACTATTAGTTTGGTGGTGTCTTTAACTCTGACTCCAAGTCTGTCGGCGCTGCTGCTCAAAGCTAAAAAGCCGGGGGAAGGGGAAGCCGGAGCTTTTCATAGATTTCAGCATAAGTACCACAACAGTGTGAATTGGAGTTTAAGTCATTACCGCTGGGTTCTGGCTGCTTTAGTGCTGCTGTTTGCGGCCAATGCCTGGTTGTACAAACAGGTTCCTACAGGCTTGCTACCGAATCAGGATACGGGGCAACTGAATGGTTTTGTCCGTGGTGATGATGGGTTTTCGTTTCAGATTATGCAGCCCAAAATTGAGGCCTTTCGTCAGCATATTTTAAAAGACCCGGCCATAGCAGACGTCACAGGCTCCAGCGGCGGTGATACAGGTATCAGCAACAGTTGGATGCGGGTACGATTAAAACCTTTAGCTGAACGTAAAGTTTCGGCGCAACAGGTAGTGGACAGGATCAGAGCCACAGCACCAAAAGTACCGGGTGGCATGCTGTTTTTAAATGTGGATCAGGATATTCGTTTGTCTTCACCTTTTGGCCGCAGTGATTACGAGCTGATGATGTTGTCTGGTGATCTGCAATTGCTGCGTAAATGGAGCAAACAGGTTGCGGAAAAAATGCAGGAACTGCCGGAGCTGGTGGATGTAGACACACCCAGTGGTGAAGATGCGCAGCAAATTTCGCTAACTATAGACAGGGAAGCGGCACAGCGTTTAGGCGTGGATATGCGTACTATTGCCACCTTGCTGAATAACTCTTTTTCACAGCGTCAGGTCGCTACTTTGTATGATGAAATGAATCAATACAGAGTGGTGATGGAATTGACGCCCGGATACACAGCTCAGCCGGAAGTTCTGAAGCAACTACAACTGGTGACGGCTGATGGTAACAGAGTGCCCTTGTCCAGTATCGCCAGTTATCAGTACAGTCTGGCTAATGATCGTATCCGCCACGATGATCAGTTTGCGTCCGTCGGTATAGGTTATAGTTTGGCGCCAGGCGTGACTTTGCAGCAAGCTTCTGCGGCTATCGATCAGGTGTTGGCTCGTTTGATGGTGCCTACTGGCATTCATACCATCAACGGTGAAGATCAGCGGAATGCTATGTTTAAAACAGGCGATCAGCTCTGGTTGATCATTGGTGTGATTTTAACTGTGTATCTGCTGCTGGGGGTGTTGTATGAAAGTACTATCCAGCCGATCACCATTTTATCTACTTTGCCTTGTGCTGGTTTAGGAGCTCTGCTGGCGCTTTATGTCAGCAATACCGACTTTAACCTGATCGCTCTGCTGGGGCTGTTTTTGCTGATCGGCATAGTGATGAAAAACGCCATCTTGCTGGTCGACTTTGCCTTACATGCTGAACGCGATCTCGGCTTATCCGCCAAAGAAGCAGTCGCTTTGGCGGCAGCACAACGTTTGCGGCCTATTTTAATGACCAACTTCGCTGCCTTATTAGGGGCAGTGCCTTTGCTTTTTGGTATGGGCGAAGGTTCAGAACTACGCCAGCCTTTAGGCATTACCATAGTAGGTGGTTTACTGGTTAGTCAGTTACTGACTCTTTACAGCACACCGGCTGTGTATCTGGCATTAAGTAAATTCCGTCGGAAAACAGCAGAAGACCAGTTGATGCCTGAGTATAGGAACGAAAAAAAGGCTGAGGTTTAGCTCAGCCTGAGGTATTAAAATAGGCAAGGCCAACCGGGAAAACAACTGCCTTGCCCCGGCTTGCGCCTTAACTGGTTACTTTGCGACTACGTAAACCGAAGTAGCAAATATAGATGTAACAAAACACCGGCAGTATAAAAGACAAAGCCAGACCAAAAGAGTCGGCCAGCATGCCCTGAGCGACAGGCACTAAAGCGCCGCCTACTATAGCCAGACACAATAAACCTGCGCCCTGACCTGTGTATTTTCCTAAGCCTTGTAATGCCAGACTAAAAATAGTCGGGAACATAATAGAGTTGGCAATACCTATAGCCAGCAGAGCCAATAATGCCAGTTGACCCTGACCTGTAATCACCAGTACCAGCAGCACAATAGCGGTTGCAGCGTGAACAGCCAGTAATAAACCTGCATTAATACGTTGCATCAGTAAGGCTCCAACAAAACGGCCTACCATAGCACCACCCCAATACCAGGCCACGTAATGTGCAGCTTCAGCTTCCGCCAGCCCTGTAATTTCAGGCAAGGCAATAAAGTTGACCATCACAGAGCCTATCGCCACTTCAGCGCCAACATACATAAAAATACCTAAAGCACCGAACCATAAGTGGGAATATGGCAGCAGGGCTTTAATGGAGATTTTTTCTGCTGCTGTAGTGTTTTCAACCACAGGTAATTTCAGGCGTGAAAAGATAAAAGCCACTGCAAATAAGGCTACTGTAAGGATCAGATAAGGCAGTTGCACCGCATCAGCGCCTTCAGTGCTGTCGAGCTGACTAAGGATCAAAGCAGCACCTGCTAAAGGTGCTACTGTAGTGCCCAGCGAGTTAAAAGCCTGTGTCATTGTCAGGCGGCTGGAGGCGGTTTTTGGATTGCCCAGCACAGTGACATAAGGGTTGGCTGCGACCTGTAAAATAGTGATACCGGATGCCAGCACAAAAAGTGCTGCTAAAAACCAGGGATAGCTGTGAAAACTGGCCGCCGGAATAAAATTCAGCGTACCAAAACCAGCTATAGCTAAGCCTGCAACTATGCCTTTTTGGTAACCCAGTTTGTTGATCAAGGCTCCTGCTGGTAAAGACACCACAAAATAAGCGCTAAAAAAGCAGAACTGGATCAGCATAGCCTGAGTGTAGGTCAGATCGAAAACTGCTTTTAAATGTGGAATTAAAATGTCATTCAGACAGGTAATAAAACCCCAGATAAAAAACAAAAAAGTAAGGGCAGGCAAAGCCCAGCTACTGACTGCTGTAGTGCTGTTCTGAGTTTCGGCCGATGGCATGGATTGCATCATGTTCTGTTCCTGTTATTAAAGTATTAAGTTGCTGGGCAACTCAGGTCGGCCTTTGTTGTGGCTGGAGTGAATCGGATATTGGCAATACTCAACTGATAAGCCGCTTCGCTGTGTAATACAAAAGGCTGCTGCAGATGATTTAACGCTGCGCCCTTGGCGGCAAAACAGCTTAAATCAATCACCATCTTGTGCCATTGGCCTGCGGTTTTGTTGTTCATCAGTTCTGCTAAATCCAAAGAACCACCACAACCTGAACCGCAAGACAAAGCTAAAGTCACAGCTGCTGTTGGCGCTGTATTCCATTTCATATCCACTACCAGTTGGCCATACCCACTGGCATTCAGCGGCACTGCGGCTTGCAATACCAGCCTGGATTTAGAATTGGCTGCCCAGTCGAGCGATAAGGCATCTTCCTGTTTTTGCCAGTTTACTGCGGCTAAGTTCAGGCTTTGATCGGCACTTTTGGCCTTATTGCCGGTCACGGTCACAACACCCTGTTCATCCTGCAAAATCAGGCTATAACCTGAAGCCGGACGGCGCTCAAATAAACTTAAGCTTTTGTTGCTGGCGCTGGTTGCACTGTTGATTTGTTCGATTAAGTCATTGGCGATAGTGGTGTTGTTCTGATAAGTCAGGCCATAACCAAAGGCAAAAAGCGGATCGTAGTTGCTATCACCCTGATTTAAAGGGGATTGACCGGCTGTTTTTGGCCAGGAGAATGGCAGTTTGCCTTTAAAATCATACTGAATTTCACCAGCTTGAGTTTTAAATAAAACGTCAGCCACTGCCTGACCTGCAGTGCCAGGTAACCAGGCCGCAACAAAAGCGTCTGACTGGTTCAGTTCAGGGTTTACCCATAAAGGCCGGCCTGTTAAAAATACAGTGACCACTGGAATGCCATCCGCTTTGAGTTTTTTCAGCAGGTCCAGATCGGTATTTTTACCGGCCTGATAATCCAAAGTACTGATATCACCATCAAATTCGGCGTATGGGTTTTCACCTATGACCACAATAGCGACATCAGGTTTTTGCTGATAACTGCCATCGGCGCTCAATTCAACAGAGCCCTGGGCTGCTTCAACCTGCTGTTGTATGCCTGAATAAATGGATCGCCCATTCGGGAAGTCGGCATTAGTGTTGCCCGTACCTTGCCAGGTTAAAGTCCAGCCGCCACTTTGTTTACCAATGTTGTCAGCACCGTCACCTGCCACCAGTACTTTTTGCTTAGGTGCTAAAGGCAGTAATTGATCATTGTTTTTCAACAGCACTAAAGATTCACGCACAGCCTGAGCGGCAAGGGCCTGATGATCCGCATGGCCGATCAGCTCTGTTTTACCCGCAAATTCAGACTGAGCCGGATTGCCGCGTTCAAATAAACCTGCACGGATTTTCACTCTTAAAATACGACTGACCGCATCGTCTAACCGTGCTGCTGATATTTCACCGGCTTTGGCCTGAGCCAGAGTATTTTGATACAACAGCTTCCAGTCTTCCGGCGCCATTAAAATATCTACACCTGCATTAATGGCTGCGGCGCAATTAGTGTTGGTGCAGCCCGGAATTTGGCCATGGCCGTTCCAGTCTCCTACCACTAAGCCATCAAAGCCCATACGTTCTTTTAGAACAGTAGTGAGCAGGTAGTGACTGCCATGTATTTTTTCGCCATGCCAGCTGTTAAAAGTTGCCATCACTGTTTGTACGCCTGCATTCAGGCTGCTGATATAACCCTGAGCATGTAAGCGGACTAAATCGGCTTCGTTATCCAGATTGTTCCCCTGGTCTTTGCCGTTTTCAGTGCCACCATCGCCCAGATAATGTTTAGCTGTGGCAATTAAACGGCCACTTTGCATAAAATCAGCGCCAACATTGCCCTGAATACCTTTGACCAAGGCTGCGCCCAGCTCTTTCACAATAGTGGGGTCTTCGGAATAACTTTCATAAGTGCGGCCCCAGCGGTCATCGCGGGCTACTGCTACTGTGGGGGCAAATATCCAGTTGATGCCAGTGGCTGCCACTTCAACAGCTGTTGTTCTGCCTATGGCTTCAACTAACTGTGCATTGTTGGCCGCACCTAAACCTATATTGTGTGGAAATACAGTAGCGCCAACCACATTGTTGTGACCATGCACAGCATCTGTGCCCCAAATTGGCGGAATGCTGCTGCCATCTATGCTTGTATCGACACCAGCGTCGTAATAAGCCTGAGCTAAAGCCAGCCAATCCGCCGCTGTGGAGTTTTTATTGTCGTTAGGATAAGAACCACCGCCATTTAAAAAAGAACCAAAACCATACTGACGCATATCTTTGACTGTCATCCAACGGATATCAGGCTGGATCAACTGAGCTACTTTTTGCTCTATGGCCATAGTGGCCAGCAATTGCTGTACTGCTTTTTCTGTGTCGCTGTTCGCTAAAGGGCTTTTTAATTCAGGCCACAGAGCAAGGCTGTCGGCTCCTGTTGTTTTAACTTCTGCCGCTGTTTCAGTGCTGGTGTTTTGTTGGCCGCAACCAGACAAAGTGGTGATAAGAGCAGCACTGCACAACAACGCCAATGGTTTAGATCGAAACATAATTTTAATCCTGTTGAGCTCTGTCTGCCTTGGTGTCCGCTTCCGATGGAAAGTCGGATAGTTGCAAGAGGTCAGCAGAGTTTTGATCGGCGGGGCTGGCAGGCAAATCAGCATTTTTGTTATGCAAATGCATACAAAAGCTCTGATGGGTGCTTGGTGTTCTGTCCCCGTGTCCTCCGGGCTTATTAAAAACTCCGGAATGCAAATCTTTGATTTGCTTATTATTGTTCTAAAGTTACATCGCATTATTTCAGCAAAGGACAACACAACACCTTGATTTGCTGAATCAGAATGAGATTGTAAGCGGTTTCATTTTTAACTGATAAAGGCAGTATTGCCAACTGTTTTTTAACCAAAATGTAAGAATTAGTTTTTCTGTATTGACGAGTTAAAAAAAATCACCTAAGTTTGTGAAAGCGCTTACAGTTAGCTTTGGGGAGTAGTTCAGCTATCTGTCCGGCGTCACAATAATTTTCTTATAAAAGTAAAAAGCCAAAAAAACAGTCGACAGGGAACTAAGATGAAATCCAAAACATTCAAAAAGACCAGACTCGCCACCAGTCTGTCATTAGTGCTCGGAGTAGGCGTTGTTATGCCTGCTTTTGCGGATGACGCACAGGAGCAAAACGCTAAAGCTGAAGAAAAAATTGAAGTAATCAGCGTCACAGGTATTCGCGGTAGTCTGATTAAGTCCATGGATACCAAACGTTCGTCTACTGGTATTGTGGATGCGATTTCCGCCGAAGATATAGGTAAATTCCCTGATACCAATCTGGCAGAATCTCTGCAGCGTATCAGCGGTGTGTCCATTGACCGTGTCAACGGTGAAGGCAGTAAAGTATCGGTCCGTGGTTTTGGTCCGGACTATAACTTAGTGACGCTGAACGGTCGCCAAATGCCTGTGACTACAGGTTCACGTTCTTTTGATTTCGCTAATATTTCTGCTGACACCATCAGCGGTGTTGAAGTAAACAAAACCAGTTTTGCTGCAAACCCAACAGGTGGTATCGGCTCAGTTATTGATGTTCAAACCTTAAAACCTTTAAATGCCGGCGGCGACAAAGCTGTGTTTAGTGCTGCAGTTGTAGACGATCGTTCTACTGAAGAAGGTTCGGCCACTCCAGAAATTGCCGGGCTTTATTCAACCACTTTTAATGATGATAAATTTGGTGTTTTAGTCTCTGCCAGTTATCAGGAGCGTGAAAGTGGTACCCAGCAAGCCAACGTAGGCACTGGCTGGCGCAGTTTCCCAGGTACAGTGGATATCACTTCGGGGCAATGGGGAAGTGTTCCACTAGATAATCAGGTAAACCGCCCTGGTGCTGATGATGTGTATTCTGTGCCACAAACCACCATTTACAAATTTGAAGAACAGCAACGTGCCCGCACTAACGGCCAGTTAGTGCTGCAATATGCTCCTACTGATAATTTGACAGCATCCTTAGACTATACCTACATGCGCAATGATATCGACACTCAATACAACGATGTGTCTGCCTGGTATACCTATGTTCCTTCACAAAGTGTCTGGACTGATGGCCCTGTCTCTTCACCGCTGATTTATTCAGAAGACTATGGGAATAGCTTTGCCGATTTGTCTATGGGCGCAGGTGACTATGGCGTGCGCAACCAAAGTGGTTCTTTGGGTTTGAATCTGGAATGGCAAGCCACAGACAAGTTAAAACTGAGTTTTGATGCGCATCAATCTGATGCTGAATTCAAGCCAAATCATGTGTTGGGTTCAAACAATACTTTAAGTACAGCCGCTTTTGTTCGCCAAAGTGCTGCGACAGATTTTACCGGAGAAATGCCGTTATTAGCGGTCGAAGGCGGTAATGCAGTTCGCCCTTCCGACATGATAGTGACAGGCAGCGTATTTGGTAATTCGACCAACAAGTCTGAAATTGATCAGTACCAGTTTGATGGCGAATACGTGTTTGAAAGCGCTGGCAGTATAGATTTTGGTATTGCTATCACGGACGTCGACAACCACTCAAAATCAGTCAACGTGCAACGTAACGATTGGGGCGGTGTAGGTCAGGCCGGTGATTTTGATGACTCCTATTTCCCTGCTGGTACTATCCATGACAAATTTAACGCGGGCAAAGGTGATTTTTCCTTAATGCCGGATCGTAACTTTGAAGTTCTGGACACTATTTTCTTCTGGGATTTCAACACAGTACGTGCCCGTGCTGAACAGTTGTACACCCCAGCTGGTTTTGTTGGCGCTGGTGATTGTGGTACCAACTTCTGCCCATCTACTGATTACAACAGTGATGTGAACCGTTACACCAAAGAAGAATCGCGTTCTGCTTATGTGCAGTACAATTATGAAAATGAAATCTCTGGTATGCCATACGATGTGCATGTCGGTGTGCGTTATGAGCAAACAGACGTCACTTCAACCTCTGCAGTTGCTGCCTACAATGGCGCACGTTGGGTTGCCGATACTGAAGTGGTATTACAAGCCAGTGGTCAGCGTGAATTCCAGACGAAAACAGGTGATTACGACTATCTATTGCCTAGCCTGAACTTCAACATCGAGGTCGTTGACGATGTGATGTTACGTGCCGCTTACAGTGAAACTATAGGTCGTCCGGATTATGTGTCGATTCAGGGCGGTACTGTTGTCGCAACTATAGCCAACCGTGCCGGTGGTGGTGGTAATGCTGGTAACCCAAGTCTGTTGCCTTTGGAATCAAAAAATATCGATCTTTCGGCTGAATGGTACTACGCACCTGCAAGTTATGCTTCTATCGGTTATTTCCGTAAAGATACCAGCAACTTTATCAGTAATTCTATTGTTGAATCCTCTATCTACAGTATTCCAAATCCGGTAGATGGCAAAAAATATGATGAAGCTGTAGCCGCTGTAGGTAATGACGCCGGCGCTATTCGTAACTGGATTTTTGCTAACTATCCAAATGCACCTGGCGTAGATGTTGCGAACCGCACTATAGATGGTGTGGCTGGCGAAGATGAAATTTTGTTGTTCAAAATTAATACCCCTTCTAACGGTACAGACTCTGACGTTATAGATGGTTGGGAATTTGCGGTTCAGCACGCTTTTGGTGAAACAGGTTTTGGTGCTATTGCTAACTACACCATGGTTGACAGTGACGTTTCCTATAACAACTTCCTGTTGCAGGATCAGCCTGCCATCGAAGGTTTAAGTGACACAGCCAACGCCATTTTATTTTATGAAATGGATGGTTTCCAGGCTCGTATTGCTTACAACTGGCGTGATCAGTTCCTGAACTCCAAAAGCCATGACACAGGGGCTCATCCAAAATACACTGAGGCTTATCACCAAATTGATATGTCAGTCAGTTATGACTTACCTCAAGTGGAAGGCTTAACTATTTTTGTCGAAGCTCTGAACATTACGGATGAACATATTCGTGTTCATGGTCGTGCCAAAGAGCAGGTATTAAGCCTGGTTGAATCCGGTGCCCGTTACAGCATTGGTGCCCGCTACAGCTTCTAAGCTGGATCAGGGCCATAAGGACATGGCCCAATCTATACTGGCATCTTCAATCCGGAATGAAGATGCTATATCTTGATAAATTCTGCCCTATAAAGAAGCAATAAACAGCAGCCTTAATTGCAGCTCACAAACTTCAAACAAACTATAACTAAAAATACAGATAACAGACCGGGATACAGTATGAGTAACAATGTTTTACTGAACAGTGTTGAACACCGAGACCTGAAAGTGATTACGGCCAGAGGCGCACAATACGGTGATGCAGTGTGGTTTGCTATCACTTTTCCTCAGGAATTTCGTACGGCCCAGGCCCACTACCCGATTTTTTTTCACAAAGACAGCCAAAGCAATCAGTTTTTTGCCGTCACCCTTTTTGGTTTTCAGGATCAGGAAAATCTGTTTTTACAGCAGGATAACTGGCGTGGTTGTTATGTGCCGCTGATGCTCAGACGGCAGCCCTTTCTAATTGGTCAGCAAATGGTGCGTGAAGACGGTATTGAAACCGCTCAGCGTGTGATCCATATCGACTTAAACAATCCTCGTGTCAGCAGCATAGAAGGCGAGAGCTTATTTTTGCCTTTTGGTGGTAACAGCACCTATCTGGATCAAGTCGCCGGGATGCTGGAAACCATTCATTTTGGCATGCTCGACAGCAAGATTTTTGTTGATCTGCTGCTTGAACATCATTTGTTGGAGTCTTTTACTTTGGATCTGACCTTCAGTAATGGCCAAAAACAGCAGCTGGCGGGTTTTTATACTATTCATGAAGAAAACCTTGCCGCTTTATCGCCAGAGACTTTGGCGCAGCTGCATCAAAAAGGTTATTTGCAGGCGATTTATATGGCGATAGCTTCTCAGTCCAATATTCGTCATTTGTTGCATTTAAAAAATAAGCAGTTTGAGTAAAGCCTGATGAGCCAGTTAATAAATAAGCCATTAGCACAAGTAAAAACGCTGGAAGGATGCGACCTGGCTGATGCCCTTGCGTTGATCACTAACACCAGCCAACCCCTGGTTTTTAAAGGCTTGTGCAAAGAATGGCCTTTAGTTCAGGCTGGTTTGGTTTCTGCCTCTGCGGCGGCCGATTATATCCGGCAGTTTTATCAGGGAAATCCTGTCAGTGCCTGTTATATAGAGCCCGATCAGCAAGGCCGGGTGTTTTATAACGCCAAACAAGATGGCTTTAATTATCAGGGCGGAAAAATTGATTTTAATCAGCTGATTGAGCGTTTGTTTGCTTTGAATGGTCAACAAGAAGTGCCGACTTATTACATGGGCTCTACTGAAATCAACCAGTGGTTTCCAGGTTTAGCAGCACAAAACAGTCTTGCTTTGGATGGCATCAACCCGTTAACCAGTGTCTGGTTAGGTAATCAATCCAGAATAGCAGCTCATTATGATTTTCCGCAGAATCTGGCTTGTAATGCGGTAGGACACCGTACTTTTACTTTGTTCCCACCAGAGCAAATCGCCAATTTGTATCCGGGCCCTATGGAATTTGCTCCTGGCGGCCAGGATGTCAGTATGGTGGATTTTGCAGCGCCTGACTTTGAGCGTTTCCCTCAATTTGCCGAAGCTTTGCAGCATGCGCAGGTTGCCCATCTTGAACCTGGTGATCTGTTATTTATTCCCAGTATGTGGTGGCACCATGTGGAAGCACTGGATGCCTTTAATGTGCTGATCAGTCACTGGTGGCGTGACACTCCAGCTTATTTAGGCCGGCCAAATAATGCCTTGTCTATGGCGGTATTGAGTTTGCGTAGTTTGCCTAAAGCGCAGCGTCAGGCCTGGAAAGCTATTTTTGATTACTACATTTTTGAGCACGACTATGTATCCCAGGATCATATACAGCCAGAGGCACTAAAGATGCTGACTAAACCGCTGGATGAGCTGAATGCACGTCAGATCAGAGCTGACTTACAGAACAAACTAAAGCGTTGATCATTCACCACAACAATACCAATCAACAAAGGTGAGGCTATGAATAACGAACAAAACAGAATTAAAAAAGTAGTGATAGCAGGGGGCGGCACAGCAGGTTGGATGACAGCGGCTGGCCTGACCAAGTTGCTGGGTAAAAATCTTGAAGTGGTATTAGTTGAATCGGACGATATTGGTACTGTGGGAGTCGGCGAAGCCACTATCCCAACTATGCACATCTTCCACCGCTTATTGAATATTAAAGAATCTGAAGTGATGGCCGCCACCAATGCCACTTTTAAACTGGGTATTCAGTTTGAAAACTGGAAAACTCAAGGCGAAAACTATATTCACTCCTTCGGTTTTTTAGGCAAAGACTGCTGGGCCTGTGGTTTCCAGCATTTTTGGGTCAAAGGTAAACAAAAAGGCATAGCCAGTGAAATTGGTGACTATTGCGTCGAGCACTTGGGCGCACGCCAGGGCCGTTTTGCGGTGACGCCTAATCAGGATCTGAATCACGCTTATCATATGGATGCCTCTTTATACGCTAAGTTTTTGCGCCGTTTATCTGAGCAGCACGGCATCAAACGTATTGAAGGCAAAATTAGCGAAGTGCAGCAGCATATGGACGGCAGTATCAGCGCTTTATTGTTGGAATCCGGCGAGCTGATTGAAGGTGATTTATTTATCGATTGCACAGGCTTCCGCGCTTTATTAATAGAGCAAACGCTGAATACCGGCTTTGAAGACTGGAGCCACTGGTTACCTTGCGACAGTGCTTATGCGGTGCAAACCAAAACCACACAGGAACCTGTGGCTTACACTCGCGCTATAGCCCGTGATGCTGGCTGGCAATGGAAAATTCCACTGCAAAGCCGGGTTGGCAATGGTCTGGTGTTCTGCAGCAAATTTATAACAGAAGCAGAAGCCAAACAAACTTTGATCGACAATGTCGAAGGAGAAATGTTATTTGAGCCCCGGCTGATTAAATTTAAAACCGGTACCCGTCGTCAGCACTGGAACAAAAACTGTGTCGCCATTGGCTTATCCAGCGGTTTTCTGGAGCCGCTGGAGTCGACCAGTATTCATTTGATTCAGCGCAGCATTATTCGCCTGCTGCAGGCGTTCCCATCCGACGGCATTCTGGCTGCAGAAGTCGCTGAGTTTAATCGTCAGACCAAAATTGAAATGGACAATATCCGCGACTTTATCATTCTGCATTACAAAGCCACAGAGCGTACCGATACGAAGTTCTGGCGTTACTGCAAAGCGATGGATATCCCGGAAACGCTGTCTCATCGTATGGAATTGTTTAAACAGTCCGGCAAAGTTTATAAGTTTGCTCAGGAACTATTTGGCGAAAGCTCCTGGTTGCAGGTGCTGATTGGTCAGGGCTTAATGCCGCAGCAGTATCATCCAATAGTGGATTTAATGCCGGATTCAGAGCTGAATGATTTCCTGATGAGCATTAAACACAATGTGAAACGCACTGTGAGTCAGTTCCCGACTCACCATGAGTTTATTCAGCATTATTGCAAGTCGTCTTTGGTCTGAGCAGACTATGATGGAAGCGCTGAATTATCAGGTGAATGACGCCATCCGGCCCGAAATTATTTATCTTGGGCTGGAAAAAACGCCATTAATTATGATTGATAACTTTGCTGTGGATTTGTCAGCTCTCTGCCAGCATGCACAGAAAAGCAACTTCATGCGGGAAAACCAGACTTATTATCCGGGTCAGCGTGCTCTTTTACCAAAAGACTATGTGGCGGCCAGTTTAAATGCCTTGTATCAGCTGATTTATAAAGTCTATCAGGTGCCGGAAACACTCAGATTAAAGCCACAGATGCTGTTTTATGCGCTGATCACTCAGGCCGAAAACAGCCTGCACCCGCTGCAATGCATGCCACATTTTGATACCAGCGCCCCTTATTATTTTGCACTTCTGCATTATCTCAATGACAGTCCTCATGGCAGCACAGGTTTTTTCCGGCATAAACCTACAGGTTTTGAACGGGTAAGCGACCAAAGGCGAGCAGAGTATTTCCAGTCAGCTCAAAAGTTTATTGATGAGCATGGGGCGCCACCCCAGCGTTATCAGGTGCAAAGCAACGGGCATTATGAGCTGTACCACCAAGTCCCTTACCAGGCCAACAGATTGATTATTTACCCCAGCAATTTGTTGCACTCTTCACTGGTAGACAACACAACAGACATAGATGGCTCGCCTGTCACTGGTCGTTTAACCGCCAATATGTTTATTGATTTCGTATAAACCCAAACAGCCCTAAACAACAAACAAGGATTTGAGTATGGCCTGCACAACACAAAAAATGGAAGCGATTACAAGTTTGGGCCAGTTTTGAACAAGCCACTTTTACCCTCTAATTTTTAAAGATGAAAAGAAGATAACGATGAATTATGAACTGCCGAAAGGCTCGAGACTGCTGAAAAAAGAATTTACTTATGGCGTTGCCACCTCCTCCTTTCAGATTGAAGGTGGTATAGAGCAGCGCTTGCCTTGTATCTGGGATACGTTTTGCGCCACACCGGGTAAAGTGAAAGATGGCTCAAACGGCGCTTTAGCTTGTGATCACTATCATCTATGGCGTGACGATATAGCACTGATCAGCTCCCTGGGCGTAGATGCCTATCGTTTTTCTATCGCCTGGGCCAGAGTGATGAATAAAGACGGCAGCCTGAATCAGCAAGGAGTTGATTTTTATATCAATATTCTTGATGAATTAAAGGCAAAAAATATTAAGTCTTTTGTCACCTTGTATCACTGGGATTTGCCTCAGCATATTGAAGATCAGGGCGGCTGGCTGAACCGCAACACTGCCTATCTGTTCCAGGATTATGCTGACAAGTTAAGCAAAGCTTTTGGTGACAGAGTCTATTCTTATGCCACTCTAAATGAACCCTTTTGTAGCTCCTACTTAGGCTACGAAGCCGGTATTCATGCGCCAGGACTGACCAAAAAAGCCTATGGCCGTCAGTCGGCACATCATTTATTGTTGGCGCACGGTCTGGCTATGCAGGTACTGCAGAAAAATAGCCCAAACAGCTTAAATGGTTTAGTGCTGAACTTCACTCCGGCTTATCCATTAACCGACAGTGTGGCAGATAAAAGAGCGGCAGAGCTTGCCGACGACTACTTTAACCAGTGGTATATCAAACCTGTGTTTGATGGTGCCTACCCGGACTCTTTTGCTTTATTGGCAGATGAAGACAAGCCGCAAATTGAAGCTGGTGATTTTGACATTATCAAAGCGCCACTGGATTTCTTAGGTGTGAACTTCTACACCCGCACTGTGTATAAAGCCACAGAAGGCCGGGATTTTATCGAAGTAGATATGACCGATGCGCCTAAAACAGATATTGGCTGGGAAATTTATCCACAGGCCTTTACCGATCTGTTAGTGTCTTTGCATCAGAAATACAAGCTGCCTCCGGTTTACATTACGGAAAACGGCGCTGCGACGGCCGATCAGCTTCAGCATGGCGAAGTCGATGATCAACTGCGCTTGTCTTACTATCAGTTGCATTTAAATGCTGTGCATCAGGCGGTTGAGCTGGGTGTGGATATTCAGGGTTATTTTGCCTGGAGTTTAATGGACAACTTTGAGTGGGCCGAAGGTTACTTAAAGCGTTTTGGTATTGTGTATGTCGACTACGACAGCCAGCAAAGAACTGTGAAAAACAGCGGTCTGGCTTACAAAAAATTGATCAGTAATCGTTAATTAATAAAAAAATAATAATTTCAAATCAACAATTTATAGGATGCGCCTGACATGGTTAGTGTAAAGGAAAAAATTGCTTATGGCCTGGGGGATACGGCAAGCAATATAGTGTTCCAGACCGTCATGTTATTTCTGACGTTTTTTTATACCGACATTTATGGCATATCGCCGGCCTTCGTCGGCACCATGTTTCTGGTGGTGCGAATTTTGGACGCAGTCACAGATCCGCTGATGGGCGCTCTTGCCGATCGTACTGAAAGCAAATACGGCAAATTCCGGCCTTATTTACTTTGGTTTGCCTTGCCTTTTGGTTTGATCAGCGTATTGGCATTTACCACGCCGGACTTAGGTGAAGAAGGCAAAATGATTTATGCCTTTGTCACTTATACCTTGCTGATGCTGGTCTACACCGCCATTAATATTCCATATTGTGCTTTGGGTGCAGTATTAACAGCTGATCCAAAAGAGCGGGTGTCAGTGCAGTCTTACCGTTTTGTGTTTGCCATGCTGGGTGGCCTGATGGTGACAGCTTTAACTTTGCCTCTGGTCGAGTTTTTTGGTCAGGGCGACAGAGCCAAAGGTTATCAGCTGACCATTATGGCAATGAGTGTACTTGGTGTACTTATGTTTCTGGCCTGTTTTTATGGCACTAAAGAGCGGATTAACCCACCCAAAGAAAGCTTTAGCCGAAGCTATGTGGACAACTTCCGTCAGTTGTGGAAAAACGATCAGTGGCGGGTATTAGCACTGGTGGCTTTATGCCTGATGAGCGGTTATGTACTGCGTACTACACTGGCAATTTATTATGTGAAGTATTATCTGGAGCTGCCGGACAGCATCACCTTGTTTATCACTTTAGGTATGCTTGGCAGTATGGTCGGCTGCATTATTGCCCAGCCTCTGGCGAAACGGTATTGCAAAGTGAAGCTTTATATCGGCATTCAGATTTTGGCTGCTGTGCTTTGTGCCAGCAGTTATTTTGTTGCAGCAGATAATGTCAGCCTTGCCATTGCTTTATATGTGTTATGGAACCTGGTGTTTAACACCGGCACTCCGCTGCTTTGGGCAAAAATGGCCGATGCAGTAGATTACGGCCAGTGGCGCACTGGTATCCGTACCACAGGCATGGTGTATTCATCGATCATTTTCTTTATCAAACTGGGCATAGCTGTAGGTGGTGCTTTAGGTGGCTGGTTATTGGCTGGTATGGGATATCAGGCTGATGTCAGTCAAACTGAAGAAACCAAAGCAGGTTTATTGCTGGCTTTTAGTTTGTATCCGGCCATAGGTTCTTTGATTGTGGCCTTTGTCATGAGTGCTTATAAACTAAACACGCAAAAAGTTGATGAAATCACCCTGGAATTGAAGAGAGCTGCAGAATAAAAGCTGATAATATGACGGACTTCAGAGCAAATCAGTCTTTGCTGAATTACTCTGAAGTTCCCGATTTTCTTAGACTTAACAAGAAGTGACAGCACTATTTATGGCGACTATCTACGACGTTTCTCAGCTTGCGGGTGTATCTCTGGCGACTGTATCCAGAGTGATGAATAAAAACACCAATGTCAGTGAAAAGACCAAACAAAAAGTGCTGGCCGCTATGGCTGAACTGGGCTATAGGCCTAACACTTTTGCTCAGTCTTTGGCGTCAAATTGCTCGAATAGTGTCGGGGTTTTGGTTTCTCAGCTGGATGGTCCTTATTACGGCCCTATGATGGCGGAAATAGAAGCTGCACTGCGTGCCGATAACCGTCACGTCATTATTGCTGTAGGTCACAGCGACGCCGCTCAGGAGATCGACAGCGTAGAGTTTTTGCTGAGTAAAGGCTGTGATGCTTTGATCCTGGATGTGGAAGCTATCTCAGATGAATACCTGATTAAACTCAGTCAAAGCTCTACTCCTATAGTGCTGATCAACAGATACATAGCACAAATCAGCGACTGCTGTATTTACTTGAATAATGAGCTGGGGGGTTATATGGCCACCCGGCATTTGCTTGATTTAGGTCACAGAGATATTGCCTATATTTCAGGCCCATCAAAAAAACACGATGCCATAGAGCGGCTTGAAGGTCATAAACGGGCTTTGGCCGAAGTGGGCATTTCTTATGATCCGGCTTTGTGTTTTGAAGGTGATTATAAAGAAGACAGTGGCGTCGATGGTATGAACTACCTGTTCAGCCAAAACAAAACATTTACTGCTGTGGTCTGTGCTAACGATCAGATGGTGTCAGGTGCTATTTCGGTTTGTCTGGAACGGGGTATGCAAATTCCGCAGGATTTATCTTTTGTCGGCTATGACAATATTCCTTTTGCCCGTTATGTGTCACCTAAGCTGACTACAGTGAATAACCCTATCCATGAAATGGGCAAGATGGCCGCTTTGTGGTTACTGAAACATCTTTATAAAAAGGATGTTGAAGTGGCAAATGTATTTGAACCTGAACTGGTGGTGCGTAATTCCGCTATCCGGATTTAGCTGTTGAGGAAACCCAACCTCTGTGTCAAAACACAGAGGTTGGTAGCAAGTTTAAGGTAAAGCCGCTTCTAAAGTCACAGTTAAACCTTCACGGATTTGATCCGCTAATTCAGAGTCAGCTTTCGCAGAATACGAAGCCTCAATTAAAAATACGCCCGCTTCAACAGGGGTGTAAGTAAACTGGCCAGTGGCATCTGTTTTATGTTGCACACGACCTGCTTCGTCACGGTAACGTTCACCTTCATAGGACACTTCCAGTTCAACTCCGGCCAGGGCTTTACCATTCACTAAAAAGGTAAAAGTCACAGGTTCTCCTGCCACTATGTCAGCTGGGTGAACTGAACTTTTAAACTCTAAACCTTCATTTTTCAGTGCTAACACTTCAGAGGTTGGTTTATTGACTGTGATAAAGGCCACAGAGCGGCTGCGGCTTTGACTGGTTACTACGTCCGTTGCATTGGCCGGTAACTCTTTAGCACGGCTCTTTTTATCTGCCATCAGACGTTTACGTTCATCACCTACTTTGTACATAGTGCCAAAACGTACAGGGCCACCTAACTCCAGCTTGTAAGTGCCTTCAGCATTCAGTTCTGCGTCGACCTGAGATTTACGTTTGCCCTGGTATTTATGTTCAATCGCCTGTTTTTTGCCGTCTGGCGTATACAAAACCACATTGTCTACCGGAATACCTTTGTCAGCCACAAAAGTCATATTGGCAGCACTGATATCAGCAGACACCCAGCTCCCTGTTTTAGATAATACAAAGTGACTTGGTACTACCCATAAGGTATGAGCTAAAGCCGGAGCGCTGACCGCTGTGGCAAGCAGTAATGAAGCCAGAATGGATTTTTTCATTGGACTATTTTCCCTGTACTGAAGTAAGTTGAATTTTGCCCAGCTCGGTGCTGGCTTTGATTTCTATTTGAACGGCACTGCCATCCCATTTAAATGCTTGTTTGGCGAGGTTACGTCCGCCTTGTTCGCGGGCTGCTTCAACAAAAAGTACGTAGTTACCTGCAGCCACTGCTTTGCCTTGTTCGTCTTTACCATCCCAGCGCACTTTATAGTTGCCAGGACCTTTGGTGGCACCGGTTTTTGCATCCACCAACTGCGGCTCACTGCGGCCCAATTTGCGCCAGAAACGGCGTAAGTCTTTAATCCAGTCCGGCTTATCTAACCAGGCTTCCACCAAGCGCACAGGTTGCTGTTGTTCATCTTCGATCCAAACCGCGACATAAGGTCTGTGGTAAGTGCCAGTCTCAATTTTTGGCAGTTCAACCTGAACTTCCAGTTCTGGCTGAGCCATGGCCGTGCCGCAAAAAAATACCAACACGGCGACTAAATACTTGTGCATAAATTTCCCTCTTAATGAAACGAAGCTATATAAGCTAATAAAGCCAACACCACACCAGCGACTGCTGTGGCATTGCCAAAATCTCTTCTGTTGGGCTGACGCCACAATAGATAAAAACCAGATAACGAAAACAGCACACAAAACACGGCTGTAATATCAATCAGCCATTTCCAGCTGCTGCCGGCGTAACGGCCTTTATGTAAATCGTTGGCCAAAGCCAGATAACCACCAAACTCAGCGTCAAGCTCTGCGGTGCGCTCTGCTAAATCAATGACCACTGAGGCGTAACCGGCAGGGCGCTTAAAATCAACTTCCAATAGCTCATCTTCTGGCGAAAAACTCAGGTTGTAGCCACCCTGCAACTGGTGCTCTTGTTTTAACCAGTCGACATACAAGGCCATAGCGGCTTGTTGCTGACCTTCAGGAAGATCCAACAAATCAGGTAACTGCTCAGGCAGTTCCAACTGCAATTGCTGACTGGTTTTCCCCAGACTGCTGCTGAGTTCGGGATGGTTTAAGGTGATACCCGTGATGGCAAAAAATAACAGCAGCAACAATACCAACATAGCGCTGTAGGTATGTAACCAACGCATCCAACGAGCTAAAGCTGAACTCTTCACAGCACCCCCATAAAAAACTGCAGCCATGCTACTGAGAATTGTTCTTGTTTGCAAGTGATCCGCAAGTGGTTGATTTTGCTGTTCGTCGCAAAAACTCTTTTACAGAACCCAACACGACAACTGCAATTGCAAATAGTTCGCAATTGCTATTGATATTTTAATGAGAATCACTATCATTGGCGGCCATTAGCGTTTCGTTACTTTTCTTTACATAGATCGGGCTTTGGTTTTATCCGCTTTTTTGCGGTGAGCTACCCGAATAACAGGAGTTTTTATGTTCAAGTCCCGTCCGGCAAAACTGGTATTAGCCACTCAGCTTGCTTTAGGTCTGATTGCTACAGTACAGGCAGAAGACGCAGCTGTAGCCAGAGATAACAATATTGAACGCATTGTCATCACGGCTTCAGGTTTTGAACAAAAGCTGGTGGATGCACCTGCCAGTATTTCAGTTATTACGGCAGAAGAGCTGCGCTCTCGTCCTTACACTACATTACTGGATGCGGTACGGGATCTGGAAGGTGTTGATATTGGCGAAACCCGCGATAAAACCGGTCAGGGTACTATCAGTATGCGCGGCATGGGCTCGGACTACACCCTCATTCTGGTGGATGGCAAGCGTCAGAACAATCATGGTGATATTTATCCAAATAACTTTGGTGGCAACCAGTTTGGCCATATGCCACCACTGGACACCATAGAGCGAATCGAAGTGGTTCGTGGCCCTGCTTCTACTTTGTATGGCGCCGACGCTTTAGGTGGTGTGATCAACATCATTACCAAAAAAGTCACTAATGAGTGGTTGGGTTCAGTCAGTCATAGCCGCACTGCACAAACAGATGACAGATTTGGTGAAGAGGTCACTACAGACTTCAACGTGATGGGGCCGTTAATCCCTAATGTACTGGGCATGTCTGTTCGTGGCAGTGCTTATGACCGTATGGCCTCTACTCCAACTTTTGCACCTGTGGTTTATCCCAATGGCCAAGTGCTGAATCGCTCTTTAGGCTTTGGTTCTGGCGGTAAAACAGTAGACAATAAAAGTTCTGTATTAGGGGGGCGTCTGAGCTGGACTCCGGTTGAAAATCAGGCGATTTGGTTTGATATAGAAACTTCCACTCAGGAATACGATAACAGCCCTGTTATCAATGACGATGGCAGCCGTGAATATCCTGTAGGCACAGTCGACAATATCCAGAGTATCTGGGCAGCAGGTAACTTCTGTAAAGGCGCCACAGGCACTAATGCCAATGCCTGCCGAACCAATGGCGGAACCTGGACCCGCCGAGCCAACCCGCGGGTGGGTTATAGCCCAACTCAGGAATTTAGCCGTGATACCTGGTCTTTAAGTCATGAAGGTAAATGGGATCTGGGTAATAGTTTTATGTCTTTGTCTTATGTAGATACACAAAACCATGGCCGCACTTTACCTTTTACTTTGGCTGAACGTGCCCAGTTATTGACGATGATCGATGGTACCGGCGCTTATGCTGATATGACTGAAGAAGAGCGTGTACAGTTGGCTCAAGATACCTTCCTGCCAAGAGCCAAACGTAAAATGGCCAGCAATCAATATACTTTTGACGCCAAAATGGATATGCCATTTGAACTGGCGGGCCAACACACCGCCATAGTGGGTACGCAAGTGATCCGTGGTGAACTGGAAGATGGCGTCTTTGGTATGGAAAGCGGCACTCCAGGTGAAGTGCAGGAACACAATATGTGGTCCATTTTTGCTGAAGATACCTGGGACGCCACTCAGGCATTTGCTTTAACCGCTGGTTTACGTCGTGACGACCACGAAGTCTTTGGCAGTGAGATGAGCCCACGTTTATATGGTGTTTATACCTTAAGCCCGGAATGGACTATCAAAGGTGGTGTCAGTACTGGTTATAAAACGCCAAAAACCACTCAGCTGTATGACGGCGTAGTTGGTTTTGGTGGTCAGGGCACATCACCTATGTTTGGTAACCCGGATCTGAAACCAGAAACCAGTACGTCCACTGAAATTGCGGCCTATTGGGAACACCCGGATAACCATAACTTCAACATCACTATTTTCAATAATAAATTTGAAGACAAGATCGCCTCTCAGCCTTGTGGTACAGGCACAACGTTGGTCTGTACTGAAACAGGTGAATATGCTGAATTGGGTTATGCCGCCAGCAGCAAAACGGTCAATATAGACAAAGTGACGATACAAGGCGCTGAGCTGGCAGGACGCTGGCAGATTATCGACAATGTCGCTTTCCGTGCTAACTACACTTACACCGACAGTGAGCAAAAAAGTGGTGCTAATGCAGGACAACCCCTGACCAACACTGCCAAACATATGGCAAACCTGACACTGGACTGGGCTGCGACTGACGATTTAAAACTGTTTCTGACCTCAGAAATCCGTACTAAACGCTACCGCACCTGGGACACTATTAAAGACGAAGCTCTGTACTTTAAAGCCTATGAAGTGCTGCACTTAGGTGCCAGCTATGAAGCCAGTGACACAGTTACCTTCACTGCTCGAATCAATAACTTAATGGATAAAGACTTCACCACCTACGACCTGCACTTTGTTGAATGTGACAGCGGTACCAACTGTGTCTTTGATGCCAATGGCGAAAATGGCTACATAGGCAGCTACACTGACCATTACAACAACAAAGACAAAGCCCGTAACTTATGGGTGAGTGTAAACGTTCGCTTCTAAGCTTGTCCGCAGGCTAACCACGGAAAACCGCAGATGATCTCTGCGGTTTTTTTTGCCTGCATAAATGGTGGATGCTGATTTGATTCGTGGTGTGCAGACCCTGCAGCACAATCTCAGAAAAAAAGTAAAACTGAAACTAAGTTTATCTGTCATCTGCAGTGCTTTGGTTGCGCTAACAATGCTACATTGTTGCTTTTCCAACCAAACCCTTTCCAACCAAACAAAGGTGACAAGGATGCGACATAGTTTAACGCTGCTTTTTTTTACATCTTCACTGGCTTTTGCCAATCCATCCCCTATTCCAGCCAACCCGGTACAACAACTAAAACTAGAGCTTGCTCAGGTGATTGCTGCAGATGCACAACTGGAAATACTGGCTGAAGGTTTTCGCTGGTCTGAAGGCCCTGTAGCTGAACCAAAAACCGGTGATATTTTATTCTCTGATGTACCGGACAATAAAGTCTGGCGCTGGAATGCAAAAGACGGCTTAACTTTGTATCTCAGCCCGTCAGGCCATACAGGTTATGTTGACGAACCTTCTATCAAAGAAGGTTCTAATGGCTTGATTTTTAATCAGAACAATCAGTTGGTGCTGGCACAGCATGGTGACAGAAGGCTGGCAGTACTGACATCAGTCGACACTAAAGGCCCGGTTTACCAAAGCCTGATCAGCAGTTATCAGGGTAAATTATTGAATAGCCCAAATGATCTGATACAACACAGCAATGGCAGCTATCTGTTTACCGACCCACCTTATGGTCTAAAAGATGGGGATGATTCCAAACAAAAGCAGCTGACTTTTAATGGGGTGTACTGGCTTAAAGGCAGCGACCTAAGCCTGATCACCGACCAACTGAGCCGTCCTAACGGTTTGGCGTTATCGCCGGATGAACAATGGCTTTATGTTGCCAACTCAGATCCACAAGCTGCACAGTGGTGGAAATACCCTATTGCCGCCGATGGTACTGTGGGGGAAGGTCAGCTGTTTTTTGATGCTACAGCCTGGGTAAAAAGCAAACCCGGCTTACCAGATGGTTTAAAAGTGTTGCCCTCTGGTCACTTGCTGGCGACTGGCCCCGGTGGTGTGTTGGTGTTTAACGCCAAAGGCGACCATCTGGGTACTATCCAAACCGGAGTTGCAGCCGCCAATGTGGCGCTAAGTTTGGATCAACAGTATTTGTACATTACCGCTTCCAACTATTTATTACGCATTAAGCTAAAAATGCAGCTTTAAGCTAAGGGCCGTTAACAGTAAGAAGGGAATAGAAATGTAAAGCTGCTCTGATACTGAGCAGCTTAAAGGGTAAACTGGTCTCACAGCTTTACTATGTTCCAGGGGGCTCACTGGCTTATCGCCTGGCTGCAACTTCAAGTCACTTGGTATAGTGTGTGGTTTTCAGGCGGTGATTAACTTGCCGCTGGAGTAACAGATAAAAAAGCCTGCGCAAGGCAGTCTAATTCAAACTTAAGGTACAGTGACATTGATTGCCAGTGTATTGCCCCCTGATGTGCTTAAAGAGACAGTTGCTGTATCGTCGCTATTGCCCCCTGAAACAGTGATTGGCAGACTGCACACACCGTTGGTGTTTGTTCTATTGTTTGTTCCTGAATTGCAGCTTCCTACAGTCACTAAAAGACCACCTGTATTGGCTGAACCATAACTGACGCTGGTTGATATATTCAAAAAAGGTAAGTGTATGGAAGAGGCGTCTTCAACCTCAAGCTGTAATACCGCAGAGCCTCTAATTGCACTTTGCCCTGTAGTCTCAGTGATAGTTGCAGGGGCCATATAATCGAAACATTCCTGATTATCTATGGTCGTTGCGCTGCTACCGCTTGCTTCCGCCACTACCCAGACCTGTGCCGATCCTTGTGGTAAAAAACGCGTCTCAACGGATGGATCAACACAGCCCGCTCTGATGGTGTTTTGATTGGCTGGATAAGTCAGATAAAAAGTGGCAGCGCCGTCAGTAGTTACCGCCTGACCACTGACTAATTCTTCTTTTGCAGGGTCCACGCCTGAAATCTGAGCACCCAGCAAAGAGGCCCCTACCATATATTCCAGTTGGCTTGCCGTATTCACATAAGCTTTGTTGGTTGTCAGACTGATATCTTGTTCAGGTAGTGCCGCAACAAAGCGGCTCTTATCCGCAGCCTGAGCATTTAGGATGAGCACCCTGTCCTGAGCTTCAATAAAGCGACTGGTGTTATTTCTGGTAAGCACCGCGCTTTTAAACAGAGCATTACTCAAATCCGTTAACAAAGCAGAGTTTGCTGTGGTGGTGGCATTGCCATCTATGACAGTACTGCTGAAACCATAGTTAATTTGTGGTGCGCGGTTGGATAACAACACACTGTCGATCACCCCCAGATTGACTACAGTGCCATCTGCCACCGGGTTACCGTATCTGTCTGTTGCCAGCAAGCCGCCAATTCGTCTGTAGATACCATTTCCCATATCTTCAATGGCATTTTCTCTTGGGTAGCTCAGCACAATAGAATGAGTAGGTCCAGACGCTATACTTAAGGCTGAAATTGTGGCCTGAATGACTGGGTTGTAACTGGTTCCGTCGTTCGTTAAAGCCTCAGCTTTTAACTCAACTACACCGGGTAATTGACCTGAACTTAAAGTTAAGGTGGCAACCCCATTGCTGGTGGCTACATCGACCGTTTTATCATGCTGAACCAATTGACCTGAAGCCTGGGTGCCAAACAACAGTTCACCACCATTTGGCTGGGTGGCAAAACTAACCCGCACATTATTGACCCCTGCAGGAGCATCTTGTGCTGCGCCACCTGTAGATGTAAGCAAACGTACTGTAATAGTGCTGCTTTCCATCTGGCCTACACCAGCAACAAAAATGGCGCGCTCACTTGCTGTAATGCTAATACTGGCAGGTACTGGCCGTTCAGGTTCTGGAGCTGTACCAGCAACTGTTATCGTCGTAGAAGTCTGAACACCATTTACATAAGCAGTAACAGTGGCTGTACCTCCACTTTGGCCTGGATATAAGCGAACTGCTGCTACACCTTCCCCTGCGTCATTAGAGCCGCCACGGCCTGTTTCAGCTGTTGTGCGTGTCACCACTTCTGTGGCACTGAAACTGCCCAAATTTGTACTGAATTGAACTGTAGCGTTACGTAGCAGTACGCCATCTGTATCCCGGACTGTGGCGGATACAGTGGTAAAACGATCAGGGAAACCAATATCCAGATTGGCTGTGCTTGCACTGACTGTCACTGCAGTAGCATCTTCGGTTTTATCAGAACCACCACAGGCGGCTAATAGCAGCAGAGGTAAGACTAAAAACAGACTATGAAAAAAACGCGGCAACACTGTCATACTTCTTCCTTGTAACCAGATCGTTAGCTTATGTAAAATTTTGCAGATTTTACTGAATTCTAAAGAGGTATATCACTTTTGTATAGACGTTAGTTCAGTTCTGAGGCTGCAGAATGCAGTTTGCTTGTGGTTTACCACAGAACGGCGCATGCTGAAGCTTCATTCATCCGGAATATCAGATTGTTATGCTAATTACATTTAAATCCATAGCCGCAGCGCCGGTACAGATGTTCGGCAATGTCGCTTTGCAGTTACTGGAACTGATGGGGCGTTTACCTAAAGCACCAGGTGCTTTATTTGCAGAAGACGTGACCGAAGCTTTAGCTTTACTGCAACAAGGCTTATCAGAACTGGAAGCCAGGGAGCAGGCAGAATTACCACAAGATTCAGCAGATAAAGAGAAACCTGCGGTTATTCCACTGAAACACCGTGCTGTGCCTTTAATTGCATTATTACAGGCGGCTATACGTGAGCAAAAAGGTGTAAGCTGGGAGTAACCTTTTCCCCGTCGTACTTGAAACTGCAGCTTTGTTGTCCAGACTCTTTCACCCCAATCACATAGGTAAACTATGTATGTTGGGGATTCTTTCGCTGGCCGTCGCGCTGCAGCTCTTAAGTTTGGAGTGAGGGTCTAGTTATTTATATGCAGTTGGCCTGATAGCTCAAGCAAAGAGTTAATGTTGTTCAATATGCTGCCTTTAGGAGAGTAGAGTGTTTTATATTCCTGGCTAATCAGAGTCCTATTATTGGCTACGTTAGTTGGATTGTTTCTTGAGCTAACTGCTACAAACAAGTCAGAAACTACTCCAATAAAGTGGTGTTGGATGACTTGTTTGATCTCAGTACTCTGCTTCGAATATCGCAAAAAAGTTTCTTCTGTTAACTTGAGTAAGGCCGTATTTGCCTTGTCATTGCTCACGAAAATAGGTCTCAGCGAAGTAACAACTTGGCTTGAGTCATAATTTGAAGTTGGCAATGTCGCATAAAGGATATTACTTTTTTCCTTAATTGCTGATAGAGCTAGTAGCCCTATAAATGGAACTAGCTTTAACCTCTCTCCCGAAAGTTTTACAATTAACTCAAGTCTGGAAAGCCACTGTTTTGTAGTTCTTAGATCAAAAGACAAGTCAGCAGCGAGCCCAGAGATGAATTTACAAAAATCTTCTCTGTTTTGTTTTTCGAATATGTCTGACTGCTCGGATTCATAATAAGTAAAAACAGTATCCAACTCACTTTGGGTTGAAACGTAATTTTGTAATGTTGGTGTTTCTAACTGAAAACTGGCATCAAAAAAGCGTTTTAAGTAGTTATAGCTGCCAAACTTTTCACCGTAGACAGCATTAATCGAATGCTGTAGTTGTTCTGAGTCTGTTGCAATCACAAAGAATATCTGAGGAATGCCAAATACATGTTTTATGGCCTCGAGCATTTCGATAGCAAAGGTCGGACGACAACGGTCTAACTCATCAACAAAGACAAACAACGGGTAATTCAAATTAGTTTTTGCTTTTTGCCCTATGATGCTGTCCAGCAGTTTGGCTATAGCCATTTTAAGATCGTCGACAGCCTCTGTTTCTTTGCTGACATTATCGAGCAGCAATGCTGTAGTTTTTGAGGCTAAATCAGCTATAGCTGATGCGGATTTTTTTGCTTCAAAGTCTGCACTATTCATCACTTTTTCTAAGTCTATGCGAAACATGGCTTTAACCAGTTCTGGCCCTAATACTTTTGCTGTCGCAAACCCTTTGGATGTTTTTATTCTGTCGCCAAGCCTTTTAGCTTGTGGTGACTGTTCCTGTAAGGTTTTGATTATATGCTGCAAAATAATCAATAAAGGACTGTCGTTGTGGTCGTATTTCCAGGCGTCTATATAAACTACTGGGTGCTGGTTTTGCAGCGTTAAAAGCCAACGTTTTAAAAACCAGGTTTTGCCTGTACCCCAAGGACAGTTCAGGTTTAGCACGTACCCAGCCTTTTTGAGTTTGGCCAGCTCAGTTAGAAACTTAGCTGTATCAGCCCTATTCAATTGATCAATGGGTAAAACTTCTGGTTCAGTTAATCCAGCAACTGCTGGTGTTGGGCCACTCAGGTCGAAGCTTTGCTCTGGCTCGTTTCCTTTCGGCCAAGATACTGCTTTTGACCAATCAAAATTTAACTCTGTATTTTCTGCCATCGTCTGTCCCTGATTTGCTTTTCCTCAGTGTGCCATGGCCATAGCTTGCTCTACAACTTACTGTTTGGATACTGGTGTTCTCCAATAATAATGTCTATTGGTGGCGGGTAAACCTGAAGCCAAGCCATCGGTTTACCCCTGGTCGAATTAGCCAGCCACTGCAGCAGGGTCCATCCAGAAAAACTCCCAGATATGACCATCTAAATCCAGCATGGAGCGGCCATACATAAAGCCTAAATCCTGCTTTGCATTGATGTCGGCTGTACCACCAGCTTTAGCCGCTGCATCGCACACCTGATCCACTGCTTCTTTGTTATCACAACTTAAAGCCAGCATCACTTCACTGCTGCCCTGGTCCGGTATTGGCCTTTGGGTAAAGCTCTGCCATTTGGAATGGGTTAACAGCATGACAAAAATATGCTCACTCCAGACCATACAAGAGGCTGTGTCGTCACTAAATTGCAGGTTCTGTTGAAATCCCAAAGCCTGATAAAATTCGATAGCAGCGCTTAAGTTGCTGCAGGGTAAATTCACAAAAAGCATCTTGGCCATGAGGCCCTCCTGTTGGCTGTTTACTGACAATGGGTGTCACTGTCTCTCACCTTAGTCGGCTCAGGCCCTACAAATTCGACAGAGGCAGAGAGTTTTTTTAAACTGCTGATGCAACGACAAAAAAGGCAGCCTGGGCTGCCTTTAACTCATTCAATTTGCTATTACCAGCCGCATTGTCTGTCTTTGTTTTGCTCATCCAGCCAGGTTTTTAACGGCGCAAAATAAGCCAGAATGGCACTTGAATCCATATCTGGTTTGCCTGTTAATTTGGCTAAAGCTTCCTGCCATGGCCGGCTGGAACCCATTTCCAGCATGTCGTTTAATGCCGCCCCAGCTTCTTTGCTGTTGTAGATTGAACAGCGGTGAATAGCGCCTGAGTCACCGGCTTTTTCACATAAAGCTTTGTGGAACTGGAACTGCAGAATATGAGCCAGGAAATAACGGGTATAAGGCGTATTACCCGGCACATGGTATTTAGCACCTGCGTCAAAATCGGCTTCAGTGCGGGCTGTAGGCGCAGCCACGCCCTGATATTGTTCACGTAATTTCCACCAGGCTGCGTTGTATTGCTCTGGTGTCACCTGACCTGAAAATACCTGCCAACGCCATTGGTCGACTAATAAACCAAAAGGCAGGAAGGCCACTTTATCCAGCGCCATTTTCAGCAATAAGCCAATGTCTTTTGACTCGTCCGGAATCTGCTCCAGTAAACCAATTTGTTGCAAATACTTTGGGGTAACAGATAACGCTATGGTGTCACCAATGGCTTCATGGAAACCATCATTGGCACTTTCCTGATAAAACACCGGCTGATCTTTGTACGCACGTTGGTAGAAGTTATGCCCCAGTTCGTGGTGGATCACTGAAAACTCTTCGCCTGTGCGCTGAATACACATTTTAATGCGTAAATCGTCTTTGGCGTCTAAATCCCAGGCTGACGCATGGCATACCACATCTCTGTCTCTGGGTTTCACAAATAAAGAACGGGTCCAGAAGGTTTCAGGTAAAGGTGCAAAACCTAATGAAGTAAAAAAGCCTTCAGCACCTTTGACCATTTTAATTTCGTCGTAGCCTTTATCGGCTAGCAGTTGAGTCACGTCATAACCCGGATCGGCATCTTCTGGCGCTACTAAGTCATAAATATTGCCCCAGGTCTGAGCCCACATATTGCCGAGTAAATGTGCCGGAATAGGTTTGTCTAGCGGTACTTTGTCGGCACCGTATTTTTCCGATAACTTAGCCCGCACATGGCAATGCAAAGCATCGTACAAAGGCTTAACTGCGCCCCACTGTTTATCCAGTTCCAGCGCAAAAGCATTGGGTTCCATATCGTATTTAGAACGCCACAACACGCCGGTATCGGCATAACCCAGCTCTTTAGCGCCTTCATTGGCCAGTTCTACCTGACGTGCATAAATAGGTTTCATAGGCGCTGCGGTATTGTGCCAGCCAGTCCACATTTCCAGTTGTTCGTCGTAGTTGCGGGATGTCGCCATAGTGCTGGACATCTGGCCTAAATCCAGACAGTTGTCCGGTGTTTTACAGTATTTGCCTTTACCATACATGGCATTCAGCTTGGCCACTATGCCGGATAACTCTTCAGTTTTTGCTTTGTCAGCAGGTGCAGCTAAGGTCAGAGCTTGTTTGAGTTTTTCCAGTTGGCGGCGGGTGTCGTAATCAACATCAACGTCATTAAAACGGGCGGCTTTATTGGCTAAACGCACCACAGTTTCCGTCAGCTCCTGGCCTGCTGCTGCAGATAAAGCTTCGGTATCTTCGGTGATGAAGTTCGATGCGATCCAGTCGGCGCGATTGACTTCCAGCAATAAAGTACTGAGTTCATCCCCTGCCGTTTTGACAAAAGCTTTGGCTTGCTCTGCATTCACCTCTGCGGAGACCGAAGTTGATTCTGTAACAGTCACCACTTTTTCGCCACAGGCGCCCAGCAGCAAAGCCGAACTGACCAAGGCCGCGGTCAGACTGAGTTTGTATAAATCTTTCATGGATTTACCTTTTAGTTATGTTTTTACATGGGTACGGCGGCTTTGAGTATAAACAACCTTTTTAATCCTGCACCGAGCTTTTACCATGACGATTTAATGGCTGATAACAGGGAAATGTCAGGCTAAAACAGGTGCCTTTGCCCAGCTCCGATTCGAAGTCTATGTTGCCCTGCATCATTTCAACCAGAGTTTTACTGATATTTAAACCTAAACCAGATCCCTGATTACTGCGGCTGTCTGAGCTGTCGGCCTGAGCAAATTTCTGGAAAATTTTGCTGCGAAAGGATTCGGCTATACCAGTGCCCTGATCTTTCACTTTAATCACAAGGTAGTGATCATGCTGCTGATAACTTAACTTCACGACGGAGTGGCTGGGTGAAAACTTAATGGCATTAGAGATTAAATTCGACAAAATTTGCAGCAGGCGGAATTTATCCTGATACAGATAAACTGCTGTGTGGTCAGTGGGAACCACTAAATCCAGACGTACTGAGTATTTGTCGGCATAGGCCTGATTTTGTTGTTTGGCTTCTTGCAGCAACTGCAATACGTCCACTTCTGTTGGTTGCAGCTTTAACTGGCCAAACTCCAGTTTTTCAATGTCCAGAATATCGTTGACCAGCCGCGCCAGTCTGTCAGTGTTGGTTTTAGCAATTTGCACCAGTTGCTGGGCTTGTGGCGGTAATTCACCTGTCACACCTCCAGCCAATAAACCCAAGGAGCCGTTAATAGAGGTCAGAGGCGTGCGTAATTCATGGCTGACAGTGGATATAAACTCACTTTTCATCCGATCGATTTTTTTGCGTTCACGTAAATCGTGCAGCATCAGGGTATACAAATGTTTATCTGCAATATCCACCCGGCTTAAGCCCATTTCCAGCGGAATTTGCTGGCCGTCTTCACTTAAACCTGTCACTTCTACCGTATGGCCCACCCATAAGTTCAGTTGCTCCACTGTTAAAGGTTGCAACAATTGATGGTTTTTATGTTCAGGTAAGCAAGCTAATAACTTACTGACAGGCTGGCGTAGCAGGGATGGCATAGCATAACCAAAGAGCAAAGAGGTTTCTTTATTCACCCGCTCAATTAAACCCTGCTGGTCCACTATCACAATAGATTCAATGGCATTGTCCAGAATAGAACTCAGCTCTTTGGTGCGCTGGGTAATTAAATGCTCAATGCGGGCTGATCGCCCAGTTAAAACCAGCAGGAAAATACCAAGCAGGCTGCATAACACCAGGCCACCGGTTAACACATACCAGCTTTGTTGACCTGAGTTGAGATTCAGCAGGGTTTTGCTGGGAACCAGCTGCAGCTCCAGCGAACGTCCTGCATGCGACCACTGGCGGGTCCAGGTCAGATAACTGGTCTGAGCTGCTGGTTCAGGCAATGAGCTGTAATAGGGTAACCCTGTGCCTAAATCTCTGATATGTAAATGAAACTCTGAGGTATCGTATTGGCTTAAACTGGTTTGCACTAAGAGTTCAGTTTCAAAGATGCCGCAGATAAAACCACGAATTTTTTGGCGTTTTTCATCAAGGCTTTTTGGGATCACACCCTGCTGATACACAGGAATAAAAAACACTAAAGCAGCATTGCCACTCACCAACCGTACAGGGGCTGTGATACTGATACTGCCCGAATCCATCGCATAGTCCATGGCTTCTTTTCGCACAGGATCTGCAGCTAAATCCAAACCTGCAAAAGATGTATCACCAGAGGCTGAAGCCAGATACCGAATGACACTATAATGGGAACGCACTGCTGCAGATTTTACTCCGGGGTTGGCATACTCTTTAAAACCAGTCTGCAACTGAGCTTCTACTGCCGAACGCCGGGAATGAGGCACTAGTTCAACCCAATCAAAAAACAATACGCCAGCTTCATTCCAGGGGTAGTGCTGCAAGAACTGCCGAAACATCGGCTCTGTCACTTCAGGTTGAACGGCAAAGAGCCGCTCCAGCATCTGCATCTGTTGCAGCACTTTGCTTACTCTGAACTGAAAAGTGGCACTGATTTGTTCTGACTGATCAAAAAACTTTTGCTGCATGCTTTGGTGGTGTTGAAAGCGAGCCAGCACAAATAAAGCCACAACCAAAGCAGTGCAGACCAATAAAGGCAAACCCACAGTCAACCAGCGTGTGCGCCATAAAGGGCGAGGCTTGGCAAACAGCATAAACACCAGAGGAATAGCGATCATCACGCCAATCATGTCGCCAACCCACCAGGTGAACCAGTTGAGTCCGGCATGATCAGGGGTCACTAAACCAAACTGCTCTAACACCAAAGTAGATAAACCAGAACTGATTAAACAGGCAAAAGGACCTGCTAAAACAAAAAGCCAGAGTATGCTTTTTTCAAACGTCAGGGCACTGTGAAAGTGAGCAAAACGACGCACCGCACCTAAGGCAAAAGCTACTGTTAATGCTGTTATGCCAGCCATGCTTAAGCTGTAAACCACTTTATCTGACCAGGTTAAATCTTGTGGCCAGTCGGGTTGAACCAGTTTAAACATCAGCGAACCTAAAAATGCGCCTGCCAGCATGGGGTAACCCCACAATAATGCAGCGGCAATAGCTATGCCTAAAGAGGGAAATACAGAAGTCGCCATGCCAGGTGCTATTGCCAGCAGCATAGCCAATTGGCCGAAAACAAAATAGGCGATAGCCAGCAGAAGGATCCGCAACAAGGTCAAACCTGTAGTTGAAAATTTAATCAATGCTGACACTTCACCAAAGCAGGCACCGGTTTATCCCGGCAAAACCTTAGCTTACTCTGAGCCCGGCAGAAAACAAATGCTCTGGCCTTTGCTTTTTTGGGAAAACTACGGTTAAATTAACTGTTTTTTCATACAGTGCTTCATTGGGCTTCTATTATGCGTCTATTTATCGCCGAAAAACCCAGTATGGCCCGCGCTATTGCCGACGCCTTTGGGCCACACCAAAAGCAGCAGGGTTATCTGCAACTGACCAATGGCGATAAAGTCAGCTGGTGTCTTGGTCATTTATTAGAGCAGGCTGAACCCGAAGCTTATGATGCTGTGTTTAAAAGCTGGCGGCTGGAGCATTTGCCCATTGTGCCGCAGGAGTGGAAGCTGGTGCCTAAAACACAAAGCAAAGCTCAGCTGAAAATACTGACCCAACTGATCAAAGAGGCCACAGAACTGGTGCATGCAGGTGACCCGGATCGGGAAGGCCAACTGCTGGTGGATGAAGTATTGCAGCACAGCAAAGTCAGTCAAACCAAACTGAAGCAAACCAAAAGACTGTTGCTGAATGATTTAACACCAACAGCAGTGCGTTTGGCTTTACAGCAGTTAAAGCTGAATTCTGAATTTTCGCCTTTATCTCAAAGTGCCCTGGCGCGCAGCAGAGCTGACTGGTTATACGGCATTAATTTAACCCGCGCTTATACCTTACATGGCCAGAGGCTGGGGTATCAGGGCGTATTGTCCGTAGGCCGGGTGCAAACTCCGGTGCTGGGCCTCGTAGTGCAGCGCGATTTACTGATAGAAAACTTTGTCAGCCGTGACTTTTATCAGGTCAAAGCGCATTTAACCGGGGCTGACTGGCCTTTTAGCGCCATCTGGCAACCCAGCGAAGCCTGCGAGCCTTATCAGGACGAAGAAGGCCGGGTACTGAACCGTGAGTTGGCCGAACTGGTGCAGCGCAAAACCAGTTTTCAGCCCGCTGTGGTAGAGCAAGTGCAGCAACAACCGAAAAAACAGTATGCGCCTTTGCCTTTTAGTTTGTCGGCTTTGCAAATTGAGGCGGCAAAACTTTATGGCATGACAGCCCAACAAGTGCTGGATACTTGTCAGCAATTGTATGAACGTCATCAGCTTATTACCTATCCACGTTCAGATTGCAGGCATTTACCAGAGCAGCAATTTGGCCAGTCTGCTGCGGTTTGCCGCGCTATAGTTGCGAACAGCCCTGAACATGCAGAGATGCAACAACAGGCGAATTTAAGCTTACGCAGCAAAGCCTGGGATGACAGTAAAATTACTGCGCACCACGCCATTATTCCTACCGACAAAGCCTTGAAGTCAGCCAGTTTGAATACCTTTGAAGCCAAACTCTATTGGCTGATAGCGCGGCAGTTTTTATGGCAGTTTTTCCCGCCTTATTGTTATCTGGAACAACAAGCGCTGATTAAAATTGCCGGAGGTTTATTTAAGGCTCAGGCGCGGCAGCTGCAGTCTTTGGGCTGGAAAGCTTTTTATAAAACCAGTCAAAAAGAAGATCAGGACGAAGATGCGGATGAATCGCAGAGGCTGCCTCCTTTAACCAAAGGCCAGCAATTGCAGTCGGGCCAGTCGGAATTGCTGTCAAAACAAACCCAGCCACCGGCTTATTTTACCGATGCCACTTTATTGGCTGCTATGACAGGCATCAGTCGTTTTGTCACCGATCCAGAACTGAAACGTATCTTAAAAGAAACCGCAGGTTTGGGCACAGAAGCCACCCGGGCCGGTATTCTGGAGCTGTTATTTAAACGTGGTTATTTGCAGCGCCGGGGCAAACAAATTCGGGCCAGCCAGTTAGGCCGGGTTTTTATTCAAAGTTTGCCACAACGTATCACAGCACCGGATTTAACGGCCTTGTGGGAAGCCCAGTTAGAGCAGATTTGCCACCAGCAACAAGATTATCCGCAGTTTATGTCGCAATTAGAACCAGAAATTACCAGGCTGGTGCAACAGGCAAAGGTGTCTGCAGAGATAGCTAAAACAGGTTCAACACAAAAAACGGCCTATAAAAATACCAGACGCAAAACAACGCAGAGCAAAGCTGCTTCCTCTGCAAAACGCTCAAAGGTTAACAAAGTTGTTTAGTTCGTAACTAAGTGTAATGCCTCTGGATTGCTGCGCCCGACTGAATTAAAGTCGGGGCACTTTGTTTCAGGGATCTTTATGATGTTTAAAAAAACTATAGTAACAACCACTTTAGCCGCCGCTTTAGCTTTCACCAGTCAACAGGCTGAAGCCACCATAGTATTGGTTGAAACCAATATGGGTGATTTTGAAATTAACCTGTTTGACCAAACCACACCAAAAACTGTGACTAATTTTCTGACTTATGTAAAAGATGGCACTTTTGACAATTCGGTGTTCCACAGGTCATTAAAAGACTTTGTAATACAAGGTGGTGGCCAACGCTACAGCGGTAATAACGCAGCGCCTTTTGTTGAGATTCCACCACGAGGCCCGGTTGATAACGAGCCAAAACTGTCGAATGTGCGTGGTACTGTGGCTATGGCAAAAAAAGCCAGCCCAAACAGCGCAACTACTCATTGGTTTGTGAATATCAAAGATAACTCCAGCCATCTGGACAAAGACAATGCGGGCTATACAGTCTTTGGGGTAGTCACAGGCATGTCTGTTGTTGACAGTATTAATAATCTGTATGTACCAGGAGGAGCAGGGGTTTTCAGAGAAGCACCACTGCGCAACTACAGCGCAACAGATTTGGCGAATAATGTGCCGGTTACAGCAGCCAATATAGTCACCATTGAACGCATTACCATTATTAACGACAGCCCTACCACAGCCGCTAACCTGAATCCGAAGCCAAATACTCTGGCAGGCCAGGAGACTGACAGCAGCTCAGGCGGCTCTATGGGTTCAGCTTTACTGCTGGCTTTGGCTGGTCTGGCGTTTTGGCGTCGTCGTAAAGTTTAAACTGAATAGGTTGGTAATTCTGTTGGATTAAAGACGGGCGCGGATAAACCGTGCCCCTACAGTTTTGTCGAATCAGGCTGGCTGTTGTCGTAAGTGGCTGGTTAATAACTCCCCAGCTTGCTGAATATGCTGTTGTAGCAAAGCTACAGCAGCATCCAATTGCTGTGCTCGTAGTAACTCCAACAACAGCCAGTGTTCCTGATGGCTGGTATTAGCATAATTCAGACTGATTTCCTGAAAGCCTAAATAGCGCTCCACTTGCTGATGCAGGCTATGCAGCAAACGCAACAAATGTGGGCAATTACTTGGCTGATACAAGATCAAATGAAACTGCCAGTTCAAGGCGCCTCTGTCGGCGGCGGATAAATGTTGATCCTGTTCAAGCTGCTGTAATAAATCTTCAGCCTGGCCAAGTACACTAAAAGTGAGCTGGGGAAAAGCGCGGCGCAACGCCATAGGTTCCAGTTGCAAACGAATTTGGTATAACTCTTCAGCTTCTGCTGCGGTTAAAGGCGGCACCATTAAGCTGGCCTTGCCTGCCATCATCAGTAAAGCTTCAGCTTTGAGTTGTTGCAAAGCATCCCGCACCGGAATACGACTGACCTGATAATAATCCGATAACTTCTGTTGATTCAGTACTGCACCTGCAGGCCAGACTCCCTGCCGAATATCCTGCTTTAATTGCTGATATAAGCTGGCTTTGGTCATATTTAACTGGCCTTTTTCTGTGGCAGTTTCAGCACCAGGGTACAAACCAGGCCAGCCACTAAACCCCAAAAAGCTGAGGCTATACCAAAAAAGCTGACGCCTGAAACTGTCACCAGCAAAGTAACGACAGCGGCTTCCCGGTGCGGCCCGGCTTGTGTGGTTAAGGCCAAATTGGTGCCTATAGTGCCAAGCAAAGCCAAACCGGCCAAAGCTGTGACTAAAGTGGCAGGGAAAGCGGCAAATACAGCCACCACCGCTGCGCCAGCCAAGCCTGTCAGTAAGTAAAAAATACCAGCGGCCACGCCAGCACTGTATCTTTTGGCCGGATCTGCATGAGCTTCAGGGCTGGCACAAATAGCAGCAGTTATAGCTGCTAAATTAATAGAAAAAGCGCCTAAAGGCGCCAGCACTATAGTAGTCAAGGCGCTGGCGTTAATCAGTGGTGATACCGGCAACTGGTAACCGCTGCTTTTAAACACAGCTAAACCCGGAATATTTTGTGAGGTTAAAGTCACAATAAAAAGTGGTAAACCTACGCCCAATAAAGCACTGACAGACCACTGTGGCCAAATCCAGACTGGCGCTGGCCAGTCAAACTGCACCTGAGCAAGATCCAACTGACCTTGCTGGCTGACATAAAGCACAGCCACCAGCAGCACCAATGGAATAGCGTAACGGGGTTGATACTGTTTGCTAACCAGATATGTAGCGCACATCAGCCCCACCAGCCATAAATCCTGCTGCAGCGAGGTAAAAATCGACAAACCAAAGTTAAATAAAATACCGGCCAGCATAGCGGAGGCTATTTGCAGCGGAATTTTATTGCTGAGTTTTTCAAACCAGCCGGTCAGGCCCAGTAATAAACTTAAAGCAGCAGCGAAGATAAAGACCCCCACAGCTTCAGCTAAACTCAGGCCCTGTAAACTACTGACCAAAAGCGCGGCTCCAGGCGTGGACCAGGCTGTAAGTACAGGCGCTTTAAAATACAAGGACAAACCAATACAGGTGAAGCCCATGCCAAGGCCCAGGGCTAAAATCCAGGACGCCATAACCGCCTGATCGGCGCCGGCAGCTGCTGCAGCCTGAAATACAATAGCCACTGAACTGGCAAAACCAACCAATACAGCCACAAAACCAGCAGCTATGGCTGATAAGCTAAAGTCGCGCCACATAAAATTTCACCCAAGAGATTTTTGGATACATTAATTTAATTTGTATACAAATTTCAAGCGAAGTGATAAATAAATCCGCAGGGGCGGGTCTTGTACCCGCCCGTCTTGAATTCCAAACACATCTCTATCGGGGCTTGCCCCCGCACATCAATAATTGCAATCCGATATTTGATGTTTTGTCAGACAGGATAGAAGAGGGTTGTTTGATCATTGAATTTTTTCAGGCATTCACTGCATATACAGCTGCTTTGATCCGGCGCTTTTGCCAGCAGTTCAGCCGGAAACTGCTGCTGTATGCACCAACACTGGTTTTGTTCTGTTGTACCTGCTTTGCATGAATTAGCTTGCTGGCATAAAGGGCAAAGTTGCTCGGACATAAAAATGCTCTGTTTGGGTTTCACTTTACTATACCTCAGCAAGCCAGATGCAGCTGAAATCATTAAGTGTTGGCGGATGATTTTTGTTATGCTCTTGCACATTAAATTAAGGAGCTGCAGATGAGCCAGATAGGAACCCCGGGTGCTGCCAATGCCACCAAAGTGCTGTTATTAGGTAGCGGAGAACTGGGCAAAGAAGTATGTATTGAACTCAAACGTTTAGGCTGTGAAGTGATAGCGGTTGACCGTTACGCCAATGCGCCTGCTATGCAGGTGGCCGACCGTAACTATGTTATTTCCATGCTGGACGGTGCAACCTTACGCCAGATTGTGATCAAAGAAAAACCTGCACTGATAGTACCTGAACTGGAAGCCATAGCCACCAGCACGCTGGTAGAGCTGGAGCAACAAGGTTTTACTGTGATCCCAAGCGCTAAAGCGGCCAACCTGACGATGAACCGCGAAGGTATTCGCCGTTTAGCGGCAGAAGAGTTACAACTGCCTACCTCACCTTTCCGTTTTGCGGATGACAAAGCCAGTTACTTAGCTGCTGTGGCCCATATTGGTTACCCTTGTGTGGTGAAACCTATTATGTCGTCTTCCGGCAAAGGCCAGTCTGTGCTGAAATCCGACGCTGATGTAGAAGCCGCCTGGGCTTATGCACAGGAAGGTGGCCGTGCCGGTAAAGGCCGGGTCATAGTTGAAGGTTTTATCGACTTCGATTACGAAATCACGCTGCTGACGGTACGTTCAATTTCCGGCACTCAATACTGTGAACCTGTAGGCCATCGTCAGGAAAAAGGCGACTACCGCGAGTCATGGCAACCTGCGGCTATGTCGGCTGCTGCATTGGAGAAAGCCCAAAGTTACGCCGCTGTAGTGACTGAAGCTTTAGGTGGTTTTGGTTTATTTGGTGTGGAGTTGTTCGTGAAGGGCGACCAGGTGTGGTTTAGCGAAGTATCACCCCGACCACACGACACTGGCATGGTGACTTTAATTTCGCAAAACTATTCCGAATTTGCCCTGCATGCCCGCGCCATTTTAGGTTTGCCTATTCCGGTTATTCGCCAATACGGCCCGGCGGCTTCAGCTGTGTTGCTGGTTCCTGGCAATTCACAACAAATTGGTTATGGCAACCTGGCTCAGGCCTTAATGCAACCCGACACCGACCTGCGTATTTTTGGCAAACCCGAAGTACAAGGCGAACGCCGTATGGGCGTGGCTTTAGCATTAGGCGACAGCGTAGAACAGGCCAAACAAAAAGCACTGGATGTAATAGCAAAAATTAAGGTGGATGTGCTTTAGGTTTTTGCCATTTCAAACTTTCACTGATCAAAAAATGGGCCTGCGGGCCCATTTTTTATTGTTCGACATATATAAATCAGAGGTTTAGCTCCATTTCTGTACGAAAACCACACAATGCCTTGTTTGCGGGGCGCAGTTGTATAAATTAAAGGCTGTTGCTCACCTCTGTAAATTTATTGATCAGTTAAAAAGGCTTTAATTTCACTTATTTATGTTTTTTTAATCTGTTTTAGGTAAAAAGGTGCTTGAAGTGTTTTTTTTGTTAATGTAACTTAGTGTTAAGCAACTTATTTACCTATATTGGTTTGTTTTTTTGTTGCATTGGAGTTGTTGTGTCACAAGGATTGTTTCGTCAGTCAGCTATTCAGCGTCAATCTGCCCGCCTCGATGGCGAAGTGGTGATTGCCCAACCTGTATCGTCCAGTGTATTAACTGCTGCTTTGGTACTGGTGGTGGCTGCGTTGGTTATCTTTTTAGTCTGGGCCTCCTTCGACCGCAAAGAAACTGTGTCTGGTTATTTAAAACCCAACCGTGGTTTAGCCAAAATTACCGCTCCCCGTGCTGGTGTGGTCAGTGAAATTTATATTGAAGATGGTCAGCAAGTGGCTGCTGGTCAAAAGCTGCTAAAAATCTCAGTACAAGACCAACTGGCTCAGGGCCAAAGCTTAACTTTAAGTTTAACTGAAGCCCTGGATACACAAGCTCTGTTGCTTGAACAACGGCTGCAGCAAAGCAATCAGCAGTATCGGCAACAGCAGCTTGAGCTGAATTCCCGTTTAGTGTCCAGCCAACAACTGATCAACGAAATCACCCAACAACAGCAGATGTTGCAACAGCGGTTGGAACTGAATCAAAAACGCTATGCCGATTATCAGGCACTCAGCCAACAAGGTGCTGTCACTCAGGACGAGCTGGATAAGCAAAAAGAGCTGCTACTCAACCTGCAACAACTGCTGGCCGAGCAAAAAGCCAGTGAACAGGCGCAACTGAATCAGGTGCAACAAATTCAGGGCCAGTTAGCGCGTTTACCTATGGAGCAGCAACAGCAGCAAGCCATTCTGGCCACTGAGTTATCGCAGTTACAACAGCAAAAAACTGAATTGCAGGGCCGTGGAGAGCTGGTGTTAACAGCTCCAGTGGCGGGGCGTGTGACTAACTTAGTGGCTGAGCTAGGTAATAGCATAGCGGCGGCTTTGCCACTTTTGACCATAATGCCGGAACAAGCTGAATTGCTGGCGGTGTTATTAGTGCCCACCCGTGCTTATGGTTTTGTCCAGCCGGGGCAACAGGCACGTTTACGTTTTGATGCCTTTCCGTACCAGCGTTTTGGCAGTTACCAGGGGCAAGTAATAAAAACGGCGCAGGCTATAGTACTTCCCAACGAAGTAGATATGCCTGTCGCCGTGCAGGAGCCAGTGTACCGCGTTGAGGTGCAACTGGAATCGCAACAAATCCGCGCTTTTAACAACAATGTTCCGCTGCAATCGGGCATGTTGTTAAGCGCAGATATAGTGCTGGAACAACGCAGCCTGATGGCCTGGTTGTTTGAGCCGATCTTAAGCCTGAAAGGCAGGCTGTAATCTTTAATCATCTCAAGGAGAGATAATATGCAAGAGTTAACATTTGAGCAAGTGGAAGAAGTGAGTGGTGCAAGTTGTGCTGCCTCTGAACTTACAGGTAATTTTATCGTTGGTGCATTTAGTTTTGCTGGCGGGGTAATTGGTGGTGCGACTACTTTTGGAATAGGTGGCTATGCGGGCGGTTTTGCTGGTGGAATGTTAGGCTCCTTAGCTTGGCAAGCTAGCAAGCGTGATATTGAAGCAGCTTTTTGCTCTACTTATTAGGCTATTTTAGAGGTGGATGGGTAACCATCCATCTTTTTATTTTAGGAGGGGTATCATGCGTTTTATTTTAAATGTATTAATTTTTTTCTTTATAATTCTTATTGTTAAGTATTTTGGTGCATATATTTATCAGGACGTTGTTCAATACACATGGCTGGGAGTCAGCATGCAAATTGTATTTTCTTTAGCATTTGCAGGTTTTATGGAATATAGGCTACGGCGCTTAGATAAGCTTAAACAATGATAGGGTCTATCGATGTGAAGTGGAGTGCCTGTATTTGGTAGCACGGCCAATGGGGTCAGGCCAATGGGGTCAAGTCTTGCCCTTTGCCCCGAATGAGTATGAGTGCTTATTCATAGCGTTTATATGATTTTCTGAAATAGGATTATTTTCGTCATATTTTGGAGGATAAATGTTTAAAAATAAATGTGAACATTGTCATAGTGCCCCAGATAAAAATGTGCGTAGAGAACTTATTTTATTTGCTGAGGCAAGATGCCGCAGGTGTGGTTACATGTTAGTACCTAAAATATTTTCATTAACACTTCTGAAAATAGTTTGTTGTCTTGGTGCTGCTATTTGTTGTGGCTTCATTGTGAGGTTGATATTGCCAGATCTAAGAGGGATACCATTTCAAATTATGATGGCTATTCCAATGATTATTGTTCATCGGATTATTAGTACTTTTTCTGAGTTGAAATCTTTTGATATTTAGCTTTGTGCAAGGCTTGATCCTCAGGCCATGTTTTATCTTCCAGAGCCCAGTGGAGTTTAACTAAATGATGAATGTAACTCGCTCAAAAATTAAAAGCGAATGGGTTTTTATTGCCGTATTTTTTCTGATTTTCCTTTTTTATATCGCAGGTAAATCGTTGGGCAGCGATTTTATAATTTTTATGCGTAGCCAGGGGCTTTGAGTACAATTTCCATGTTAAATTTTTCCAGAAAATCATGATCTACCAATCTGAAGCCGCTGAATGTGGTTTAGCCTGTGTGGCTATGGTGGCCAACTATCATGGTCACCAGCTTGATCTCACCACTTTGCGTAACCGCTATAGCGTATCGCTAAAAGGCGCTAACTTGCAGCAGTTAATGCAACTTGCTGGTCAGTTGGGTATGGCACCCCGTGCCTTAAAACTGGATTTAGCTGATTTAAAAAACCTGCGCCTGCCCTGCATTTTGCATTGGGATATGAACCATTTTGTGGTGCTGAAAAAAGTTGGCAGCAAAGCTATTACTATTCTTGACCCTGCTCTGGGTGAACGTGTTGTGGCATTTACTGATGTGGATAAATCTTTTACTGGCGTGGCACTGGAGCTTAGCCCCACTACTGAATTTCAGAAAATTGATGAAAGAGTCAAGCTGGGCCTTACCGCCTTTTGGAGCAAGGTGCAGGGACTGGTGCCGTCCCTTGTTAAGCTGTTTATTTTGTCTTTGTTGTTACAGCTCTTTGTACTGGCTGCACCTTATTACACTCAACTGGTGGTGGATGAAGTTTTAGTCAGCCACGACACGCCGCTGTTGGTGGTGTTGGCTTTGGGGTTTGGTTTATTGATGCTGGTACAAACCCTGACTCAAACCTTAAGAGGTTGGGTGGTATTGCATTTAGGTTCTGTGATGAGCCTGCAAATGGCCACTAACTTATTCCGCCATTTATTGCATTTACCCCTGAGCTTTTTTGAAAAACGCCATATGGGCGATATTGTCTCGCGTTTTGGTTCACTCAATTCAGTGCGCGAGCTGTTAACCACCAGCCTGGTGGAAGGTGTGATTGATGGCGTCATGGCCATTACCGTTTTGGTAATGATGTATTTATACAGCCCGCAGTTGAGTATGGTGGTGCTGGCCGCAGTGGTGATTTATGCCCTTATTCGCGCCATTTTGTACCGGCCTTTGCAGCAGCGCACCGAAGCCAGCATAGTAGCCAGCGCCAAAGAGCAAAGCAACTTTATGGAAACAGTGCGGGGCATGCAAAGCATTAAGTTGTTTGGCCAGCAAAGCCAGCGCTTAAATATCTGGCAAAACCGTTATGCCGATGCAGTAAACCAAAACTACAGGCTGGGCAAATGGCAAATTTCTTATAGCACAATCAATCAGTTATTGTTTGGTATTGAAAACACCCTGGTGGTGTATTTGGCGGCATGGGCTGTGCTGGATGGCAATATCAGTGTAGGTATGTTGTTTGCGTTTATGGCCTATAAAAACCAGTTCACCACTCGGATGGCCGCGCTTATTGATAAAGTGATCGAAATTAAAATGACGCGGCTGCACTTAGACAGGTTGGCGGATATTGCGCTGACCGAAAAAGAGCAGGAAGGTGAAACTGCGCAGCAACGTGAGATCAGCGGTGCTTTTAGTTTAAAAGAGGTGGCCTTTCGTTATGCCAGTAACGACCCTTTATTATTTAACGGCTTAAACCTCGAAGTTAAAGCGGGCGAAAGCCTGGCTATTATTGGCCCTTCTGGTACTGGCAAAACCACTTTGTTAAAACTGATGTTGGGTTTATTGCCATTAGAGGCAGGCAAAGTAGAAGCAGATGGGGTGGATATAAAGCATTTGGGTTTACGGCATTATCGTCAGCAAATAGCAGCAGTCATGCAGGAAGATGCTTTGATGTCGGGCACGCTGGCGGAAAATATCAGCTTTTTTGACAGCCACATGGATATGCAAAAAGTGATGGCCTGCGCTCAATTGGCTGGTATTCATCAGGATATAGCCGCTATGCAAATGGGCTACAACGCCTTAATTGGTGATATGGGCAGCAGTTTATCCGGCGGCCAGAAGCAGCGGGTATTATTAGCCCGGGCTTTATACCGCCAGCCCAAAATTCTGTTTATGGACGAAGCCACCAGCCATTTAGATATTCAGCTGGAGCATTATGTCAACGAAGCCATTAGTCAACTGCCGATGACCCGCATTATTATTGCCCACAGGCCACAAACCATTTTAAATGCCGACCGCATTATTCAGCTGCATCAGGGCCAGTTAACGGATGTAACAGAAGCCTATAAACAGCAAATGACGCCAGCCAGGACGGCCTGATGGTACAAGCCAGGCATCTGAGAATGGACAGGCCTTGTGGATTTATGGGTTTTATTTAATTCAGGATAACTTTATGTCGCAGGAAGCCACTGTGGTTATGGATAAATCACAGAAAATTCAGGACCTTTGCATAGCTATCGCTGCTTTTTGTCTGATGTTGCATCTGGATGGATGGGTGGCGGAATTAAGGCAAACTCAGGTGTCAGCTTTGTTGGGTTTTGTGCTGAGTTGGGCGCCAAATCTGATAGCCGCTGCTTTAGGCCCTTTTGTGTTTTTGTTGTTTTCCGCTCGCCGTGAATTAGTTAGCACCAGTCTGGGTTTTGGACTGGGCCTGATGTTGTACGAGTGTGGCCAGCTGTTTATTTCCTGGGCGGTGTTTGACTGGTGGGATCTGGCTGCAACCCTGGTGGGTACTTTATTGTCTTTGGCTTTAATGCGCCTGTTGTCGCGCAGTTAGCAATCCGGCATAAAGCGCTGGGCAATGGCAAAGTTACTTCATTCTTTAAAGGCAGGTTTTTTATGAGAGAACTGGCAACTACAGGCTGGCTGGAACTATCGCTGGTACTGCTGTTTGTGCTTTTGGCTGCGGCGGCTGTGTTATTTGTTTTTCTCAGGTTTAAACGTAACTACTGGCCACTGAAAAAAGCCCCCTTCTGGTTTGAGGCATTGCAGCTGGGTGCAGTGATCAATGCCGGATTTTTTAGCGCCAGACTGGTGCAGATTTATTTGCTGCCATTATTCTGATCAGTGCCTGAGATGAACCCACACTGCAACAAAGGCGCAGGCCCTTAATCTTTTTTAAATTCTTCCAGCTTCGGATATTGCCTTAATACATCACAAGCTCTTTGCATGGCGTCGCCAAATAAGGCCGGGTGAAAATCACCGTTTTGGCAGTAGTCGCGGCGAAACTGCAATAAGTTATCTATAGTGCGCGCTGCTTTGGCTAATGCTTCCTGCTGGCCTGTGCCGTAATCCTGGCCTATAGCATAAAAGGCTTTCTGAATTTTGCGGGTAACCATTGAATCGGATTGAGCACCTGGCAACGAGATGTGCTCAGCCAACCAGTCCAGCACAGGTTCTGAGTAAGGCAGCATTTTGGGATGGTCATAAAATGTCAGGGTGCTGACAATCAGCAAACACAACAGCAAAAAATTGCGCATAACTTGTTACCCCATTTATAACTCTATTGTTTATAACACAGCAATAGCAACATAACACTGTCAATCTGGCTGCCAAATACCCTTGTGCTGTCAACAAAGTTGACAGGTGAAAACTAAGGGAAATATAAAAACCCAATATGGATCATGGTGTTATATAATTGCGGTCTTTGGTTCGATTATTGCATTCTCTATTGCAGAGAATCACTCTGGTGACAACATAAAGCAGTACAGGTCAGGCTTCAGCACGCTTGCTCACAATGCCGGAATGCAGACAGGCACTGTGAACATTGGTTCGTAAGAACAAAGCTTGGCTTGTCCTGCATCAACAAGCTGCACTAAACAGCCTGCTACACTGAATACCGGGTAGCAGCACGAGGTATGGGCGTGGATAACAAGATAGATATCAAAAATATCCCGGTGGAGGTGCATAAACCCGATCCGGACAAAAAAGCCAATTACAACCCAAGAGATCGAATTTACATTCGGGCTGTGAAGGGTTTGCATCAAAGCTTAAGGCGTAATATCGGCTTTGTGTTTATGGGCCTGTTTATGCTGCTGCCATGGCTGGAATTTAATGGCCAGCAGGCTATTTTGCTCGATATTGTTGAGCAGAAATTTTATATCTTCGGTATGACCTTATGGCCACAGGATTTCACTATTCTGGCCTGGATTTTTGTCATCAGCGCTTTTGCTCTGTTTTTTGTCACCACCTTTTATGGCCGGGTCTGGTGTGGTTATCTTTGTCCACAAACCGTCTGGACCTTTATTTTTATGTGGTTTGAAGAAAAAATTCAGGGCACCCGTAATCAGCGCATGAAGTTAGATCAGGACCCCTGGAGCTTCAGTAAAGTATTCAAAAAAGCCTTAACCCACTTTAGCTGGCTGGCGTTTTCTGTGTTAACAGCCCTGATTTTTGTTGGCTACTTTACGCCGGTAGACCAATTGTTTATCGAGTTTTTTACCTTTGAAGCCAGCTTTTGGGCTGCGGTTTCCGTCTGGTTTTTTGCCTTTTGTACTTACGGCAATGCAGGCTGGATGCGCGAAATTATGTGTACTCACATTTGCCCTTACGCTCGTTTCCAGTCTGCCATGTTTGATAAAGACACCTTTACAGTAACCTACGATGCGAAACGGGGTGAAAACCGTGGGCCACGAGCCCGTAAAGACACAGACTACAAAGCCAAAGGCTTAGGCGATTGTATCGACTGTAATTTATGTGTGCATGTCTGTCCTACCGGCATAGATATTCGTAATGGCCTGCAGTACGAGTGCATTAACTGTGGCGCCTGTATAGACGCTTGTGACGACACTATGGATAAAATGGGTTATGCCAAAGGCTTAATCAGCTACACCACAGAACATAGTCTGGAGGGGAAAACCACTAAAGTAGTACGTGGCAAGTTAGTGGGTTATTTTATGGTGCTGGTGGCTGTGTGCGCGGCCTTTGCCTGGACTTTAGTGGTGCGTAAACCTGTGGTGATGGACATAGTGCGCGACCGTGGTGCTTTGTACCGTGAAACCGACGAAGGTTTAATTGAAAACACCTACACCTTAAAAGTTATTAACAAATCGCAGCTGGAACAAACTTACCAGTTGTCTGTGCAAGGCCTCGATGACGCACAGTGGTTGGGTGAAAAAGAGCTGACCATCAAAGGTGGTGAAACTGCTAACCTGCCGATCAGTTTGTCTTTGGATCCGGTGGATGCGAAAAAACCTGTGCTGGATATTGAGTTTGTATTGCAGGACAGCGACGAGCCTGACATTCGCTTAACTCAGGGCAGTAAGTTCTTTTCCGCCCGTTAAATCAGTAAAAGCGTTAGACTAGGGAGCCTCGGCTCCCTATTTTTTTGGCAGCAGCATCGACTAAACGGAATTCCATGAGCACTTTTGACTTTTCTACTTTAAGTCCGGATTTAATGCTGGATGCCTTATTTCATTATGGCTTTGATGTCAGCTCAGGCTTATTGCAACTCAACAGTTTTGAAAACAGGGTCTGTCAATTCAGAGATGACGACCGAAAAAGCTGGGTGGTGAAATTTTACCGGCCAGAACGCTGGAGCTTGGATCAACTGAATGAAGAGCATCAGTTTGTTGCTGAACTGGCAGAAATTGAAGTGCCGGTTGCTGAAGCTGTGGCGCGGGATGGTCAGCAGGTGTTGTCTTATGGTGGCTTTTATTTATCTGTGTTTCCCAGCCGTGGTGGCCGTACTTTAGAGCCGGACAACGACAATCAAATGCTGCAACTGGGGCGTTTTTTAGGCATGGTGCATCAGGTCGGCGCGGCGCGGCCTTTTGTGCACAGGCCAACCATTAACCATCAAACTTTTTTGCTCGACAGCCAGCAAAGCTTGTTGCAGTCGGGCTTGATTCCGCCTTCGCTGCAAAACGATTATCAGGCCATGATGCAGCAACTGTGCGATAAGGTCGGTCCTTTATATAAGCCGGAAAAAATCCGCCGGGTACATGGCGACTGCCATATTGGTAATTTGTTATGGCACGACGACAGGCCTTTGCTGCTGGATTTTGACGACAGCCGTAATGGCCCTGCGGTGCAGGATTTGTGGTTATTGCTGAACGGTGACAGAGCAGAGCAAACTTATCAGTTGTCGTTATTGCTGGAAGAATATGAACAGTACTGCGATTTTGACCATAAAGAGCTGCGTTTAATTGAGCCGTTACGCGCCATGCGCATTTTGTCTTATATGGCCTGGATAGCAAAAAGATGGAGCGATCCGGCGTTTCCGAAGAACTTTCCATGGTTCAGTACAGACCAATACTGGCAGCAACAATTAAGGGCCCTGGATGAACAGCTTAAATTCTGTGACCAGAGCCCACTTTCTTTGATGCCTCAGTGGTAAGTTTTTGTTAGAGTAGTGGCAGTTTTATTCCAAGGAACATTCGAATAATGAAAAAGTTAACAGCGTTGTTAGTAGGTGCTTTGTTATTACCAGTTGCAGTTTTTGCTGCTCAGTTTGAAGAAGGTAAACACTACGAAGTCATTTCTGAACAGGCCACAGCCAAACCTGAAGTAAAAGAGTACTTCTCTTATTATTGTCCAGCTTGTTTTGGTTTTGAGCCAAAAGTACAAGCCCTGGCCAAACAGTTACCAGCAGGCGCTGAACTGAAAAAGGTGCATGTCGATTTTTTACAACAAGCTAAACCTGAAATTCAGGCCACTTTAGCCAAAGCTTATCTGGTAGGTAAAAACCTGGGTAAAGGCGACGAGATCTCCGGCGCATTTTTTAAACATATTCATGTGGATCGTAAAACTTTTGCCAGCGACGACGATATTAAAGCTGTAGTGGTTGCCAACGGCGTGGACGCTGAAACCTACGATAAAGCCATCAAAAGCTTTACTGTAGCTGGTGCTGCTAAACAAATGAAAAAAGAGCAGGATGCTTTATCTGCCCGCCGGGTGTTAACCAGCGTGCCAACCTTTATCGTCAACGGTAAATACAAAATTCTTACTCAAGGCCTGAGCCGCGACAATCAGGATGAAGAGTTTAAGCAACTGGTTAATTTTTTACTGACTCAATCTTAATAAAAGGCGTTCTTTATGTTGAAACAATTATTGGCCGCTTTGCTGTTTGCTCCTGTCATGGCTTTCGCTTCTGCAGCTTCCCCAGTGCAGTATCAGCAAGGTGTGCATTACGACGTGGTTGCGGAAAAAGCGACTGAAGCGCCAGAAGTACTGGAGTTTTTTTCGTTTTATTGTCCACACTGTAAGGCCTTTGAGCCTTTTGCTCAGGCGTTGGATAAGAACCTGCCAGAAGGTATTAGCCTGATTAAAAACCATGTTGATTTTTTAAGGGTGGCTCCGCCGGAATTACAGCAGTCTTTAGCTAAGGCTTATGTGGTGGCAAAAAATGCCGGTCAGGGTGACCGTATTTCGAACGCAATTTTTGATTATTTACACAATCAGCGCGGCAGTTTCACTACTGAACAGGACATTCGTAGCTTATTGGTCGCAAACGATATTCCTGCCATGTTAGTAGACTCAGGTATGGTTAATACGGCAGTTATGGACGAAGTGGCTGCCATGAAAAAGAGCCAGGATCACTACTCTGAAGCAAAAATACTGCAAGGTGTGCCTACATTGCTGGTCAATGGCAAATACCAGGTGAAGTTTTCGGGTTTAAGCCAGGAAAATTTCCAACAGGATTTAAATGCTCTGGTCACTTATCTGCTGGCGAAAAAAGACTGATTAAGTCTATTTAATGCGACATAAAAAACCGGCTCAAGACAGCCGGTTTTTTACTTTTTCAGCTCTGGATCAAAAACTACATTTATTCACGCCAGCATTGGCTATCACATGAGCTTTCACTTCATTGGTGGGCAATAAAGCGAAGCTGTATGGCAGGTTCAATACTGCGTTAGGCTGTACATTGGGTCCTGCAATCACTCCTTCAGATGGCATTGCTTGCCAGTTGGTATTGCTGAACTGATTACCTCTGGTATCCCAGTAGCCCAAAGTGCTGGAATAAAAGGACACTATAGGGTTAGTGGTATTTTCAAACACATTGTTTTCAATGCGGATCACCGCGCCCATTCTGCTGTTAATGCCAGTGTCCTGCACTTCTGTATAGTAGTTGTTGTAAATATGACCCTGACCAAAACGGAATAATGGCAGGCGTGAATTGACTCTTTGCCAGTAGTTGTGATGAAAGGTAATACGACGGTTGAAGTTGTCTGAATCGCTGTTGCCCCATAACGAGGTTTTCCAGCTGTCGTGCAAATAGTTGTATGAAATCGTTACTTTATCTACGTCTTTTTTTCCGCTGACTAACTCGTCGTAATAGTCTTTACCCACATCCAGGCTATTGTAAATTTCGTTGTGATCGATCCAGATATTGCTGGCCGGGCCTTCCAGCGTAATAGCGTCTTTATCCCCTGTGTTGACATAACGCAGTTTCAAATTACGAATGATAACGTTGTTAGCGCGAAATACTTTAATGCCTATGCCATCAAATAAGGCGTTGTTGCTCACCCCAATAATACTGACGTTATTCATATCTTTAATATCAAACTTACTGACACCACCAGAGTTGGCTGTGGTAATAGTGCCATTGACTCTGATGGTTAAAGGGCGGTTTAAATCTCTGTTGGCCAAAGCGGCCTGAATTTCTGCTCCTGTGGTTGCTGTGACAGTCACCGCATTGGCACCTGCACCTCCTGTGGTGCCTCCATCCAGCGAAGCAAAACCTTGTGGGCTGGCACTGCAGGCCGTCACTTCACCTGTTGGTGGCGGGTTAACTGGCTCTGTTGGATCCGTAGGGTCCGGATCTGTGCCGCCTTCTGTATTCAGATAGACTTCAAATTCGGCTATACGGGGTGCTGAGCTGGCGCTGATAATTTCCAGATTTAGTTTTTTGCTGCTGATGGTGCTTAAGTTCAGCACTTTATTGCTGCCAATACTGCCGCCGCTGGCCAGCTCAGTACCATTGTCGTTATTGACTAAGCGCCAGCTGGTGACTGCGGAGCCAGATTCTTTCAGCACCACCTGATTTAATTGAATGGCCGAGCTCCATTTCACTGAAACCCGTTGATTTGAGTTACTTGAGGGTTGCCAGTAACTTTGCAAATCGTTGTCTCTGACATCTGAATAACTGATACCGCTGGCTTTGCTGGAGCCATCAGCTCCGGCTCCCGGGCCTGTGATCGCAAGATTATTGGCATGCACCGCAGCACTGACGGCGCAGCTTAAAGCCAGAAGTGGGAATAGCAGGTTTTTATGTTGCATCTATTTGTCCTCAAATTGCTGTTAGTTTTTTATAAGTGATCCGGTCCTGATTCAGGTCCTGACCGGCACAGCAGAGTGTGGACTAACATTTTAGGGACAGCTATTTCACATCTGGAATTACAGTCTGATTATGGATTTGACAAATTTCATTGACATTGTTGCGAACCATTCGCAATTGAAATAGTCTAGATGACATCAATTCTCAATTGGAACCACGGCATGGATAATTGGCAACAGATCATTGCTCAGGGCAATCAGGCATTTACCGAACGGCATTTAGCGGTAGCGGCCAGCTTTTATCGCCAGGCTATTTCTGATGTCTGGCCTGTCTGGTATCACTGTGCTTTTGTTTGCTGTCCGCCAGAATTGAGTCGGGAAGAAGCTTCATTACCCACTTTCTGTTTGTCGATTTCCATTCAGAATCTGGCAGAAACTTATGCACAGCAGCAAAGATGGCGGCGTTGTCAGACAACGCTGAGGCACGGCTTAAATTGGTTTGAACAAATGCTGCAGCGTTTGGATGGCGACCATCCGGCCAGTATTGCGGTGTTACAGGAATCCGCCAAACTCAGAGCTGAATATAAGGCGGTTTGTCAAAGGTACAAAATCTGGCAGTTATCGCGTTTACCTGCCAGCCGCCAGTATTTGCACTAAAACGAAAGGGGTTCCGGCCAGGAGTTAGGAGGGGCTACAGCAGTTGCCAAGTCCCTTGTTGCAGTTCCAGGCTCTGGAGTTTTTGTTCTTCCTGGCCATTGTGATGATGCAGCCGGATAAACTCGACTTTATCCGGACTCACCCAACGCACATCCAGTGGGTTCCAGGGTTGTATTCTATTGTCGTCACCGCTGAGTACCAATTCGGCCTGTAGCTTGTGGTTACGGATCCGGTAAATCACTACCAGATTGGCGTTTTCTTTATCTGAAAGGCCCTCGGAGTAAACCAGCAGGCGTTTATTGTCCGGAGATAACAAAGGAAAGCCATTCACCTGGGTTTGCAAGCCGGTTCTGGTATTGACCAGATACACACTGCGGCCACGGTATTCAAAAACCCAAATTACAGCCAACTGCACTGCTGCTAAATAAGACACCAGATAAGGTTGGGTGTCTTCGTCGGTTCTTTCTTTAAACACAGGAAAAGACAAAGCTCCGGCCTGAGTTTGCAGATGCAAAAAATTGCTGTTGCGCTGCACCTGAAATGGGACTTTGGGCAGCAGATCTTCCTCCAGCTCTTCAGCACAAGAGCGTTTAAGTTTCACTTCAAACTCACATGCCATTGCAGTCGTCGCAAGAGCACTGCAAAATAGCCAAAAAAGGAACGACAGAGCTGTTTTTTGCAGTAAGCTGATGTTGGGCATCAGAAGTTTTCCTCGGCTGAGTGAGATCTTCGGGTTGTCATTTGGTTTAGTGTAGGTAAATTTGCACTGCGCTTGGTAGTATTTCATCTGAAAGTGTTAAAAAGCAGGATGAATAAACAAAGCGTCAGTTATCAGGGAGCGGAATATGACACAGCAACAAAAAACAGTGCTGATCACAGGAGCAAACCGGGGCATTGGTTTTGCTATTGCCAAAACTCTGATCCAACAGGGCGGCTTTCAGCTGCTGCTGGCGGCCAGACATCAAAAAGATGCGGAAGAGGCGGTGTCTTTGTTGGGATCTGGTATAGCGCTGCGGCTTGATTTAACGGACCCTTTATTGCTGGAACAAAAAGCGCTGCAAATAGAGCACCAATATGGTCCTGTTGATGTGCTGATCAATAACGCTGCCATGCTGCATTCCACTGATGTACCGCATACTCAGGCTGAAGATTTAATCCACAGCTTGTCGGTCAATACAGTAGCGCCTTTTGTTCTTTGCAAAGTTTTTGGCCAATTGATGAAACAAAGGGGGTATGGCCGTATTGTGAATCTGTCTTCCGGTTGGGGCAGTTTTTCTGAAGGTTTGGAAGGGCCTGCTTGTTATGCCATCAGTAAAGCCGCGCTGAATGCCGTTACTGTCAGTTGCGCCCGTGAGTTAATGCCGGAAGTGAAAGTGAATGCCGTTTGCCCAGGTTGGGTTCGTACCCGTATGGGTGGAGAAGCCGCCGATTTAAGTCCGGAGCAAGGGGCAGAAACACCAGTCTGGCTGGCCACTTTAGCTGACGATGGCCCGACTGGTGCATTTTTCCGCAATAAAACTCAGATTGACTGGTAATCTGTCTTGGCTCTAGTCGGGCACATGAATTCGTGCTTTCACGTACTTCAGCTGAGCCACTATGGTGAAGGTCATAATAACCAGTAGGGACCAGGAACTCCATTTGCCAACATGCACCACAGACCAGGCGCCAAGTTGGTTCGGATAACTCCACAAGCCCATAAAAGTACTTATGTTTTCTGCCAGCCAGATAAAAAATCCAACCAAAACAAAACCAAGCAACAAGGGCATTTTCCGTTCCTTATCCAGCGGACGGTAGAACACCATAGTTCTGGCATACAAACCTAAGGTAATAGCAGCCAGATACCAGCGGTAATCACCAATATAGTGGTGGCTGAAAAAATTAAGATAAATCAGAGAAGCAATCAAGGCGGCCATCCAATAAGGTGGATGATGACTCACCCTTAATTCCATCAGACGCCAGATTTGAATAATGTAACTGCCGACAGCCGCATACATAAAACCAGCAAATAGTGGCACGCCGAACACTTTGCTGAATGCCGGATCCGGGTAGCTCCAGGACTGAATAGCACCAGAAGTTTTAAAAACCTCCAGCGCAAAGCCAACGACATGAAACAAGCTGATAGCCTTAGCTTCATCCCAGGTTTCCAGCTTGGCCCAGACCATCCAGATTTGGATCAGCAAAGCCAGCAGCAACAACAGATCATAACGGCTGACGCCCGCTATGCCTTCACGTGGTACTAACAACACCGACAGAAAAAACAATCCAACAAATAAGCATGCGCGGGCCTGTTTAATACCAAAAAACAAAAACTCCCAGCAAAAACGCTGCAGTGCCGAACTGTCTGCTGGCGCTTTAACTGACATAAGCCATTGATCGAACAAATTAAGTTGCAGAGCCATTGAATAAACAATCCTTTGATGAGGGCACATATGAAAAATGAAATTCAGGGCTCACTTGTAACATTGCTTTTGTTTTAGCTCAATTCTATGACTGATAAATTTTAAGTTTCGCCAGCAAGTGAACCTGAGTTGGTCGCTTAAATTGTTCAATTTAACCGGATTTAGCTTGTTGTTTGTGTGTGCTTTGGTCACTCTCTGCTGCACTACAATAAAAAGGAAACACCTCGATGAAAACAGTGATGACCAGTCTGGCCACTTTGCTCTTGTCTTACTCTGCTGTAGCCGCAGTTCCGGCTATTGAAATGAACCAGAAAGCTGAACTGGATGCCGACACACTGGTGCTTTTAGTCAGCCCTGAGCAACTGACTCAATCTTCTTCTGCAGTGTTGCAACACAAAGCCATACAACATGCTATTAAAACGGCAGAATTTAAAGCCAAAAAAGCCGCTCAACTGGATGTTCTGGCTGAAGTGGCTGGTTACAACAGAGTGGTTCTGTTGGGTACAGGCGAACCTAAAGATCTGACGGCCGCCACAAGCAATAATTTGGGGGCAGACATTGCCGCCTGGATGAAAAAAGACAAAGCCAAGTCTTTTACGGTAGACACAGCAGCTGTGCAATCGGCTTTAAGCAATGCTGATTTTGCCGCTCAGCTGGCGCATGGTATTGAGTTACGTTCTTACAGCTTTGACCGTTATTTCACAAAAAACAAGGCAGAAAAAGCCAAAAAGCTGGAAATACTGGTAACAGATGAAAAAGCGGCACAACGCCAGTTCAGCAAGCTGCAAGCTGTTACTCAGGGCGTATTTTTAGCCCGGGATCTGGTGAACGAACCTGCGGCTGGCTTAACTCCGGAAACTTTTGCCGCCGAAGCCAAAGCACTGGAAAAGCTGGGTGTTAAAGTGCGGGTGCTGGATGTGCCAGCAATGGAAAAACTCGGTATGGGTGCATTATTGGCTGTGGGTAAAGGCAGCAACAGACCACCACGTTTAGTGGTTGCCCACTGGCAGGGTAGTGAGCAAAAGCCGCTGGCTATCGTCGGCAAAGGTATTACTTTTGATACAGGCGGTTACAACATCAAAACAGACTCAGACTCTATATTGCGTATGACCAGCGATATGGCCGGTGCAGCAGCGGCTTTAGGTACCATCAAAGCATTGGCGCTGCAAAAAGCCCCTGTGAATGTGGTGGCTGTGATGGCAATGGCTGAGAATATGGTGTCTGATAAATCCATGTTGCCTGGCGATATACTGAAATCTGCTGCGGGTTTAACTATTCAGGTCACCAATACAGATGCCGAAGGCCGTTTAGTGCTGGCTGATGCCTTGTGGTATGCCAATAAAGAATTCCAACCGCGTGCTATGGTGGATATTGCTACCTTAACAGGTGCCAAAGTGGGTGCTGTAGGTACTTATTATGCGGGGTTGTTTTCAGAGCAACAGTCGCTGGTGGATCAACTGACCTTAGCGGGTGAAAAAGTAGATGAGCCAGTCTGGCGTTTGCCTTTAGGTTCGCAGTTTGCCGATGAAATCAAAAGTGATATTGCTGATATGAAAAACACCGGCAGCAGCACTGGTGCCTCCACTGCAGCCTGGTTCTTAAAGCAATTTACCGGTGATACACCCTGGGCTCATCTGGATATAGCAGGTAATGCGTTAAGCAGAACAGATAACGAAGTGAACACCAAAGGTGCTTCGGGTTTTGGCGTGCGCTTACTGACAGAGTGGGCTTTACAACAACCGTAAATCTTATTTCCAATAAAGATTTGTTTGGAATTTTAGACGGGCGGCTTGTCCCGGCTCGCCAAAGGGCACCGCGGTATCAACAGAGGGGCGGGTGCAAGACCCGCCCCCTACACCTTGGCGTCCAGCGGCTGAGGCAGAAGCCCAGCCTGCTGCGTTTGACGGCTGATCCCTGCTCCGGGAATGCCGTACACTAAAAACATCTAGGTATGCAGGTTTAAAATTTAACAGATGACTTTGTTTTTGAGACTCTTTTTCTCTGCTGTATTACTGCTGCTGGCGACAGGCTTTGTTCAGGCTCAAACCAGTGGCTGGGTCAAGGCCAGCCATTTAAAAGCAGAGCTGGTCAGTGATCATCAGGACCTCAAGCCTGGGCAGACATTTAAACTGGCGTTGCATTTTATTCCGGATGACCATTGGCATACCTATTGGCAAAACCCCGGAGATTCCGGCTTAGCCACCAGTATTGACTGGACTTTGCCTGATGGCGTTACGGCAGGCGCTATCCAGTGGCCTGCTCCTATGGCGATAGCTGTCCCTCCGCTGGTCAATTACGGCTTTGAAGGCCCTACTATTTTAGTGTCGGAGTTAACAGTCCCGGCCAATTATAAAAATTCTCAACTCTTGATCAAAGCCAAAGTGGACTGGCTGGTGTGCAAAGAGGTTTGTATTCCGGCAGAGGCCAGTTTTGAGCTAAATTTGCCTGTCACACAAACCGCTATTGAAGCACGTGACTACAAACAACTCTTTGAGCAAGCCAGCCAGAAGCAACCAAAACCAGTGTCGCTGCAAGGCCGTTATGATGTGCAAAATCAGAAGTTCTCTGCTGTTGTGCAGATGCCGGAAGACTTAAAAGTATCGGCTTTTTTTGTCTCAGCACCCGAGCTGGTGGACCATGCCGCGCCGCAGGAAATCGAATGGGTTGACGGCGAATTGTTATTACGCCAGCAGAAAAACACTTACTTCAGCCAGGCGCCGGCCCGGTTTGAACTGGTGTTAAATACTGTGGCAGGCCCTGTATTGCTGCATTTACAGCACGAAGGTGTGCCAGTTAGCTCAGAACTCAGTCTGGCCAGCTTCAGCCTGCTGGATTGGTTGGGAATGTTGCTGCTGGCCGCTTTGGGTGGTTTGATCCTGAACCTGATGCCGTGCGTATTCCCCGTGTTGTCATTAAAAGCTTTAAGTCTGGCCAATGGCCAGAATTCGACACCGCAAATCAAAGCTGAAGCCTTATGGTACAGCGCTGGTGTCATCATTAGTTTTGTGTTGTTAGCTGCGGTATTGTTGGTGTTCAGAGCGGCTGGTCAGGCTGCTGGTTGGGGCTTCCAATTACAGAATCCGTTGATCGTAGGCCTGTTGGCTTATCTGTTGTTTATTTTAGGTTTAAGTTTATCTGGTGTGATGCAACTGGGCATGGGCTGGATGAATTCTGGCCAGCAACTGACGCAAAAGCAAGGTCATAAAGGTTCGTTTTTTACCGGTGTGTTGGCTGTAGTAGTGGCCAGCCCTTGCACAGCGCCTTTTATGGGCACGGCTTTAGGTTATGCCGCCACTCAGCCTGCGTTGGCGGCTTTGGCTATTTTTGCGGCTTTAGGTTTGGGTATGGCGTTGCCTTTCCTGCTATTGGCCTGGTGGCCTGGTTTTGCCGCTGTGCTGCCTAAACCTGGGCTTTGGATGGAAAAGCTAAAGCAATGGCTGGCCTATCCTTTGTATTTAAGTGCAGTCTGGCTGTTGTGGGTTTATGGCCGTCAGCAAGGTTTAGATGCCTTAGCTTTGGCGTTAGTAGGGTTGGTATTGGTGGGTGCAGCCTGCTGGTTGTGGGGGCAGCAGCAACTGCAACAAGCCGGTAAAGTCAGCAGTCTGATAGCACTGTTGCTTGTGGCAGGCTCCGTGGCTTTACTCTGGTATCCACAGCCTGTAGCTCAGAAGATTACCAAAACTGATCATGCTGAAGCCTGGTCAGAACAACGCTTAAAGCAACTGGTGCAAGAGGGGAAACCTGTACTGGTGAACATGACAGCCGACTGGTGTATCACTTGTTTAGTCAATGAGCGTGTGGCACTCAATACCGACAGTAGCAAAGCCGCTATGGCATTGTATAACCTGACCTATTTAAAAGGTGACTGGACCAACAAAGACCCGGCCATCAGTGCTTACTTACGCCAGTTCCAGCGCGATGGTGTGCCTTTGTATGTAGTGTATTGGCCCGGGCAGCCGCCGGAAATTTTGCCCCAAATTTTAACGCCGGATTCATTACGTCAGGCGTTAGAGCAATTGAGCAGTAAACAACCCTTAATTACCAGTCAATAGTCACAGGAGCTAAACCATGAAACTCAAGTTTGCTTTAAGTTTATCGGCATTAGTTTTTGCCGGTACTTTGTTTGCCGCACCTCAAGTCGGTCAGGCCGCACCGGCATTCAATCTGACTGACAGCAAAGGCCAGAGCCATTCGTTAGCCGACTTTGCTGGCAAAACTGTAGTGCTGGAATGGACCAATCACGATTGTCCTTTTGTGGTGAAACATTACAGCGGCAATATGCAGGGCTTACAAAAACAGTTTGGTACTGATGATGTGGTCTGGTTGACAGTGATTTCATCAGCTCCGGGTAAACAAGGCCATGTGACTCCAGCTAAAGCGGATGAGCTGACCAGCAGCCGTAATGCAACTCCGGATGCCGTTTTATTTGATGAAACAGGTGTCACAGGTAAAGCTTATGATGCCAAAACCACACCTCATATGTATGTGATTGATCAAAAAGGTGTGTTGCAATATATGGGCGGTATCGACAGCATTCCGTCGGCCAAAGTGGGCGACATAGCCAAAGCCACGCCCTATTTTTCCAACGCCTTAACAGCAGTACTGGCAGGTAATCCGGCTGATCCAGCTGTGACTAAGCCTTATGGTTGCAGCATTAAGTACTGATCCCCCTTCGTTCTTGAAGCCGCAGCTTTGTTGACCGCGTTCTCTCGCCCCAGTCGCATAGTCAGCTATGCTCCTGGGGTCTCGTTCGCTTGTCGTCGCGCTGCAACTCCAATTACTTTGGGTATGTTTAGCGCATTTTAAACAGCGGCTCTTTCTTTGCCTCAATAAAAAACCGGATTTACTCTTTTACCCCTGCCTTAAACAAGGTATAAGTGCGCAATGAAAACTCCAAAACGCATTCAACCCCTGATCGATGAAGGTCTGGTGGATGAAGTACTCAGGCCACTGATGAGTGGCAAAGAAGCCTCCGTATACGTGGTACGTTGCGGGGACGATATTCGCTGCGCCAAAGTTTATAAAGACGCCAGTCAGCGCAGCTTTAAAAAAGCAGTGCAGTATCAGGAAGGCCGCAAAGTACGCAGTTCCAGACGAGCCCGGGCTATGGAAAAAGGGTCGAGCTTTGGTCGTGAGCAAGCCGAAGAAAGCTGGCAAAACGCTGAAGTTGATGCTTTGTACAAACTGGCCGACGCTGGTGTACGTGTGCCTGTGCCTTATGGCTGCTTTGACGGCATTTTGCTGATGGAATTGATTTTAGACGCCGAAGGTGATGTAGCCCCTCGTTTAAATGATATTCAGCTGACCGCCGAACAAGCCCGCCGCGACCACAAAACTATGATGCAGGATATTCTGCGCATGTTATCGGTCGGTTTGGTGCATGGCGACTTATCCGAATTTAACGTACTGCAGGACCCACAAGGCCCTGTCATTATCGATTTGCCGCAAGCCGTAGACGCTGCTGCCAATAACAATGCACAGTGGATGTTGGAGCGGGATGTTAATAACATCACCCAGTATTACGCACAGTTTGCACCTGAACTTGCCGCTACCAAATATGCCAAAGAAATCTGGGCCTTATTTGAAGCCGGTAATTTAAATCCAAATACAGAACTGACAGGCGAATTCGCTGAAGCAGAGCAGGCGGCTGATGTTGGCGCTGTGCTGGATGAAATCAATGCCGCTTTTGCTGAAATGCAAGAGCGTAAAGAACGGCAACATGCCGCCAATGAACCGGATTAACAGAACCTGATTTTTTAGGTTCAGGAGCACTAGATGCTGGTAAAACAAAGTGAAAGTCTGGTCCTGCTGATTGATATGCAGGAAAAACTGGCTCCTGTGATCGATCAAGGCAAAGAAGTAGAACAAGCAGCGGCCTGGGTATTACAAATTGCAATGCAACTTGGCGTGCCTATTCTTGCCACCGAACAATATCCACAAGGTTTAGGTGTTACTTTACCCGCTTTGGCCGAGTTAGTTCCTGAAGACCATGTGATGGAAAAAATCCATTTTAGTGCCTTGCGTGAACCTCTGATCGCTGAACGTGTAAAGCTAAGTGGCAAAACCCAACTGGTGATCATAGGTACCGAAACCCATGTGTGTGTGCTGCAAAGTGCAATGGATGCATTAGCTGCCGGTTATCAGGTGTTTATTGTGGAAGAAGCTGTAGGTTCACGTACCGAACAAAACCGTCAACTGGCGTTATTGCGTTTACAGCAGGCTGGTGCCCAAATTATCAGTAAAGAAATGCTGGCCTTTGAATGGCTGGATAAAGCTGGTACAGATAACTTCCGTACTATCAGCAAAGGCTGGATCCGCTAGTCCGATGAAGTTGTAATGTTAAAGCTGTTAAAGATATCTTTCTGGCGTTTGCTCGCTGGTATCAGTTTGTTGTTGGGCTTAATAGGCGTGGTGCTGCCTGGTTTGCCCACAGTGCCTTTTTTACTGCTTTCTGCCTGGTCTGCTGGTAAAGGCTGGCCTCGTTTAGAAATCTGGTTATTGGCACACCCCAGCTTTGGTCCGCCACTCAAACGCTGGCGTGAGCATGGCGCTGTGCCCCGTAAAGCCAAATATATGGCGGCAGGTATGATGTCGTTGTCTGTTGTTATGTTACTGCTATCCCCAGCGCCTTTTCTGCTCAAATTGCTGTTGCCGCCTTTTCTCTGTTGTGTTGCCATTTGGTTATGGCGTCGACCAGAACTATAAGTTGTCCCTTTTAAATCAACACTTTAAAATTTGACACTTGCCATTTTGCACTCTAATTTGTTTACATAATTTTAAACAAGGAAAGCAGAATGGAACTTACTTTAAACCAGCTCCGGCAGGATTTTGAACAACGCAGTAACAAGTCGATGTCTATGCCGCTGGCAGGCACAGTGTTTTGGTCTGTAGTGCTGGTACTCAGTTTGCTGCTGCCTTTTAAAACTGTATTGCTGGTGATGTTGTTTGGTTCAGGTGCTATTTTTCCGCTGGCGCTGCTTTTTGCCAAATGGCGTGGCGAAGATCTGTTTATGAAAGCTAATGCTTTGGGTAAGCTGATGGGCGTGGGTGTGATTATGGCCAACTCACTGTGGGCTTTGCATATCCCTTTATTATTCGCTAAACCTGAACTGGTGCCTTTTAGTCTGGCTTTAGCTTTAGCAATTCACTGGCCTTTATACGGCTGGATCATTCAACACAAGCTTGGTTTGCAGCATTTATTGATGCGAGCTCTTGGCCTCTTTGCTGCTTTTTTATGGCTGCCGCTGAATTCTATTACCTCTGCCGCTTTAGTCACAGTGATATGTTATCTGATCACGCTGGTGCAAATGCAGCGCCGGGTAGTGGATGCTGGAGATACTGTGTAGTTATGGCAGCGGGCGACCATAAAGGTCGCCCCTACGGAAATGTTGATGGAAAAAACCTAGGGGCGGGCCTTGTGCCCGCCCGTCTATTTGCTGAACACAAAACCAGAAAAAGTTTATCCCCGCCCGTCTGTCCGTTTACGCAAGATCACTGTAACACTGCATCTTCACCCTCTGCTCAGGTTCAGTCCTGCACTTAGTTCATCACTTGATATGCCGAGTGTTTTACGATAAACATAAAAAAATAGTTGATCATCATAAAATTAACGGCTAGATTAAACTTCTATGAACATACAAATTAATCTCGATATAGAACTGGCGAAAAAGAAGATGTCGCTTACCGAGTTATCGCAACAGGTTGGGGTATCCATGACCAATCTGTCGTTGCTGAAAACCGGTAAGGTAAAGGCTATCCGCTTTAGTACGCTGGCCGCCATTTGTCAGGCTCTGAGCTGTCAGCCTGGCGATATTTTGCAATATGTTGCCGATGACTCTGTAAAAGACAAAAGCGGCATTTGAGTTAAACAGGAGGTTTTATGCGAAATCATGAGTATCTGTGGCCGGGCATTGCGGCTTTGTTATTGGCGTTGTGTTTTCCGGTGTACTGGTTATATGTTTTTCATCTGAGTTCAGAGAACTTTATGGAGATATATAAAGCGGACTTGCTGAAACTCAGCTGGTCAGATTTGGCTTTTGTGTTGATAGGCGCACTTGAGGTCTATGTGTACCTGAGTTTGCGTCGTAGTTTTGCAGAACGTGTACAGTCGGGGTCGGCAGCTGTGTTGTTACTTGTGATGGCCTTGCTGGTTGTGGCCTTTCACGCCACAGTAGTAGTTAATCTGGTCATAGTGTTTACCGGTGGCCTGATCCAGGACGCCCAACTTAGCATGATCGCTGAAACTACAGTTGCTGTGGCACTTGGTATCTTGTTTGCCTATGCGGTAGTTGCATTTGTGTTGGCCATTGTCTTGTTGTTAAAGCGAACAGCTGCTTCTGGCCTGTTAAAATGTTTTGCCGTGGTGCTGCTGATTTGTTGTGTGTTGCAGTTCAGCGTGTTCTTGAGCCCAGGCACTATTTTTCTGTTTCCTGTGGCTCTGTTGTTGCTTGCATTCTATTTTTTGAAAGAGCCGCAAGAACTGGAGCTGGTGTAAAGCTAAAAACATGGGGCGGGCCTTGTGCCCGCCCGTCTATCCGATAACAATTTAAAACTCAGGCTGAAAATGAAATGCTACTGCGATGCGGTTCCAGCTGTTGATGGTGACGATCAGCGCTGTCAGGTTCAGAATTTCCTGCTCTGAGTAGTGGGCTGCAACAGTAGCGTAGTCCTGATCAGGCACACCTCTGGCTGCCACTAAAGTTAAAGCTTCAGTCCATATTAAGGCGGCCTGCTCACGGGCTGTAAAGGCAGACTTCGCTTCCTGCCATGACGGCAATACATCCAGCCGATATTGTTTTTCGCCATCTTTTCTCGCTTCACTGGCATGCATATGTTGGCAAAAAGCACAGCCGTTTAACTGAGATGCACGAATTTTCATTAAGTGGATCAGGCTTTTATCCAAACCAGAATCTTCGGCTGCTTTGGCCAGCCCCACCAGATGCTGCACTATAGCGGGCTGGTTTTTATAAAGCTGGGTTCTGCTGATACGTTCTGACATAAACACCTCCGTTAGTTGAGGTACTCAGTGTAAGGCCATGCTATTCGGCAGAATTGGACAATTGCGACATCTTACGTTTTTTATACTGACCCGGGGTTTGCCCTGTGATGCGGACAAAATGCTGATGCATATGGGCCTGATCATAAAAACCAGCTTGTTGCGCCACACTGGCTAAGTCAATAAGCGGGTTGTTGCTGATAAAAAATCTCGCCAGTTTTACTTTAAACAGCAGTTGTAATTGCGCAGGTGATAACCCTGTTTCCAGCTTAAATAAGCGTTCAAATTGTCGGCGGCTTTTTGGCAGCTGGCTGTACAAGTGCTGCAAATCGGCGGCTGGTTGTTTTAATAGCGTCAGACTTTTTTGCACCAAAGTTGTATTTGACACCCTCTGTTCGGCCAAATGTAATAACCAACATTCAATAGCCGTAAGCCGGGCTGGCAGATTGGGGCTGTTCGCCAGTTGATCCAATAACCAGTCCAGACCCACCAGATTGCACAGGCGAATATCCAATGCTGCTTTCGTCAGTTCTGCAGGACTAATACCCAATAACTGAAAAGCTCCTGTGGCAAGGAAACGCACACTCAGCAGATGCTGGCCTGGCACAAATGAACTTTGGTTTAATTGCTGGCTGTAATGGATATATGCAGAGGGTAGCTGGTTTGGCAGGAATTCAAAGGTCAGATTACTGCCGCCATCCGGATATTGTGGATAAGGTTGTGTGGTATCTATTTGCTCTGGAACCTGTATGGTCCAGTATTGTTGCACCCAGGGGGTTAGCTGCTCAGATGGCAGATGCTGGCTAAAACCCAAAGCAGTCAAGCTGCTGTTGGGCTGAAAATAAAACTCTTGAGTGCTCATCTTAGTTCCGGGCGACCATAAAGGTCGTCCCTACCATTATTAATCCGCAATCTCAACAGCCACGGGCACTAACTGATACAAAGTGATGGCTTCAGTGACGGTTTGCGGATCAAAAGCTTCGCCTTGTTCTTCGGCTTTATGCGCCAGATATTCGCGGGTGGATTCTAAATCCATTTCGATAGGGTTCAACTTGCCACTGGCATAAGCAGTTTTGCCTTTAGCGCTGACCGGAAACACCATATCGCCGTCTTTTACTTTAATGCGAAAAGTGGGCTGATTTTTCCCTGCAGACAATTGCATCCAGCAGCCTTTTTTCTGGCAGACCGCTTCTACAGTGCCTTTCACTGTCACCTGTTGCTGCAGGTAACTTTGTGGTTTCGCCAGAATATCAGCGACCTCAACCAGCTTGGTTTTATCGACAGCAGCACCAAAAGTGGTGGCTGAAGCGGTAAAGGCAGCGAAAGTCAGTGCTGTAGTCAGTAGTATTTGTCTAACTAATTTCATAGTGCTCTCTTGTGCTCGTTATTCAAGGTTCAAAGCATTATGCGCTGCAAACAGAAGGCTGTCATCAGCTCGGCTTATAAGGGCCATAACCCGGTAATAACTTTACTAAAGCGCGACTTATCATCGAGGGGAACACTGATAAATGATCTTCGTCGGCAATAATCTGGCTGTGGATCTGTAAACCTGGGTAGTTACGGCTTTTCAGCCTTTTTTCAAATAAGCGCATATCGGCCACAATATCGTTATTTTTTAAGTAGCGTGGCCCTGGTTTTTTTTGCTCAAACTCAGCGGCATAGAGCTGAACTTTGGCGGCCAGATCTTTGTTTTGTGCTGCGTATTGCTGTTCCTGCTTCAGCATAAATTTATCGTCGAACCAGAAGGATGGACTGCTTAAAATATAAAGATCAAAAGTATCTGGTTGAGTCAGCAGTATATGGGCACCTAATAAAGCACCGTAGGAATGACCAACAAACAGCTTACGTTGTGGGTCTGCCCTATAGTTTTTTAACACAAAAGGGATCACCTGTTGCTGCAGATACCGGGCGTATAAAGCGGCGCCACCATAAGCTTTGGCTCCGAAGTTTTCACCCGGTTTCTTTGCTCTGGCGAGCACATTGGTTGGAGTGTAATCCAGGCTGCGGCTATCTGTTGGGCTGGCCCCTTTGGCATAAGACAAACCTACAATGATAAAGTCTTCAATATTCTGCCCACCAGCACCTAAGCGGTTGCGAATGCTACGAATAAGCGGAAACGCATAATTGGCATCAGAGACAAAAAGCACTGGTAACTTTTTATCTGTTTTACCATAGGAAGGCGGTAGTTCAATCCAGACTTCATAATGGCGGCCATTGCTTAAAGCTGGCAATTGATGCACCTGGGTATCAGGTAATTCCCAGGCAGGAAATTGTTCTTCTGCCGATAAGTTCAGGCTTAAAAAGACACACAGAACTATAAATAACCTCATGCCGAATCCTTATGTATTAAGTGCTTAACACCTGTTGCCAAAACCATTTGGCTAAGTGGCCGGTAATATCGGCTTCGGCATTGGTCAGCAGCACTATACCTATATCCTGTTCTGGTGAATAAGCGATGTAAGGCCGGAAACCATCTACAACACCGCCGTGATAAAACAGTTTGTTTTCATCGTATTGGATAACACGCCAGCCACGGCCATACCAACTGGATACCTGTTTGAACTGCTGCCAGACCGGCCAGCGAGGTTTGCTGCGTAACTTCACCATAGGTTCCTGCAACTGAGCTAAAACTTCAGGCGCAAATACACCAGGTTTATGTCCTAACATCGCAATCAGATACTTGGCCATATCATTGACGCTGGCATTGACACCGGCAGCCGGATTAACCCAATAAAAGTTCGGGTCGATTTTGACAGGACGCCAGCCTTTGCCACCTCTTTTATGTGGCATGGCTTTGTTTTTAGTGGCTAAAAAGGGGGCATAACCCACCGAAGCTGTGTTCATTTGCAGGGGTTTAAAAATACGTTCGGGCAATAATTCTTCGTAACTTTGACCTGTACCTCGGTTGAGCACCTGATCCAATAAAGAAAACACTATGTTCTGGTAGCTGTAACAAGTGCCGGGTTTACAACCCGGAGCAAGCTCCCGAAATTTAGGTAAAATTTGCGCCGGGGTTTGTTTGTCTTCCAGCATATTTTCATAAGCATGAGGCATTAATCCCGTGCTTTGGCTTAGCACCTGATCCACTTTAATTTGCCGGGTTGCAGCTGCTGTTTTTAATTTAAACTCAGGCACATAGTTAATCAGTGGCAAATCTAAATCTACTTTGCCTTGCTGCGCAGCCAATACGCTGATGCCACCGGTAAAGGTTTTCGACACAGAGGCCAGCCGGAATACGGTGTCGGCATCAATTTTTTCCGGTTTGCCCATAGCCCGTACACCATAACTGCCGGTGGCAATAATTTGGTTGCCACGTACTACAGCATAAGCGCCACCCGGTACTTTGGCTTTGTTTAACTGCACGCGGAATTGTAAATCCAGCCCTTGCAGCAGTTCGGTTTGTTGAAACTGTGCTGAGGTTGAAAAAGTGCAGAGCAAGAGGCTACATAAGGTAGTTTTTATAAATAATTTCATCAGGTTGCCTTTCTACAACTTTAAGTAAGGAGTTGGGTCTTGCTGTTTACCGTCGACCAATAATTCAAAATGTAAATGTGGCCCTGTCACCCTGCCTGTGGCCCCAACTTTACCTATAGGCTGACCTGGTTCTACCGTCTGCCCTGCTTTGATATAAAAATCATCCAGATGGGCGTACAAGGTTTGATAACCATGACCATGGTCAATCAACACAGTTTTGCCATATCTGTCATGCAGGCTTTTGTCGTCGGCAATCAGCACTTTACCTTTTTGCGCTGCCTTGACTGTTGCACCACGTTTAGCACCAAAATCCAGTCCCTGATGTGGGCGATTTTTGCGAAACGGGTGTTTTACACCATAAAAAGAGGTGATAGGTACTTTGCCTACCGGCAGTAACCATTCTTCAGGCGGCGAGCTGAAGCTAAGCTGAGCGCAACCTACATTCAGCAGCAAAGCTGTGCTGCATAAAACCGCTGTAGCGCGCCATCTTTGCCAGTATGACAACTGTGGTGCTGGCTGAAATAACTGCTGCAAACGTTGCTGATAAAAACCTGAGTTGGCATTGGCCTGAATAAAACCCGGCATTAGCGTAGGTACTTGTTGCGCCTGACTTTGCTTTAAACTGCTTAGCAAGGTTTGGCCATAAATCAGAGCTTGTTGTGGTTGCTTTGCCAGCACAGCTTTGTCTACCGCCAATTCCATGCTGCGGATAAAGGCCTGTTCAATCAGCCGCAGTATTGGGTTAAACCAGCATAAATTCACCAGAACACGCAGTAGTAAAAGCTGTTGTGGGTCGCGTCTTTGCAAATGAACCAGTTCGTGTTCTATCAATAACAGACGCTGCTGTTGTGACATAGAGCTGATGTAAGCGGGCAGCACCAATACCATCTGGCTCCAGCCGGCAATAAAAGGCGAAACAGCGGCCTGGGTTTGGCGAATCTCAAAGCTGTGAGGTAATAGTTTCAGCTGTGCCTGGCTTAGTAATGACGCTGTATCTACCTGTTCTGCCTGAGCGATCAGTTGTTGTACCTGCTGCCATTGTTTCACTAAGCGCCATAGCAGTAACAGGCTGACAATACATACTAAACCCAAGCTGATATGCCAATAAAACGCAGTATTCGCAGTAGGTTCCACTAAGCCGGGGTGTTGCGGTTGAGCAGCTAAAGCCTGCACTGAAATCACAGTGTCTTGCAGCAGTACAGACGGAATACTCCAGTGTTGATAAAGTTGTGGCATAGGCAGCAGAGGTAAAAAACTTAAAACCAGTAAGCACCAATACAAAGTGGGCCAGTGCTGCAAAGCGCTGAATTTTTTCAGTAAAGGCTGAGTCGAAAACCAAAGCAATCCGGACCACAGGCTACAGAGCAGCAATGAGAGCAACAGTTGTTCTGCCATCTTAAGCCCCGCCTTTTTTGTTTGGCGCATTTTGCTGCTGGGCTAAATCGGCTAGCAGTTTTTCTAAGTCAGCTATTTCATCCGCATTCACCAGCTTGCTGTTGGCAAACATAGCCACGGGCAAAGGACCATTGAGTTCAAATACCCTGCGGCCAAAATCCAGCGCAAAAGCCGCCAGCGTGGGCATTTTATCCAGTAGCGCTTTGTAGCTGTTTTTATTGCCCAAAGTTTCACAAGCGACAAAACCTTTTTCGCCCATTCGCTCCAGAGTTTTGCGGGTAGAGGAATAACCCCAGCCCAACACAGACTCCAGCTCGTCATGCAACTCACGGGCAGTAAGAGGTTGCTTTAACCAAAGCAATTTCAAAATTTCCAGTTCAGGAGCAGTAGGTTGGTGCATAAAAATAAGTGCGTTAATCAACAATGCCCCTAGAGTGCGACAGATGTCACATTGGGGTCAAGTAAAATCTGCGACATTTGTCGCGGTGGTGATGATTTATTGGAGATGCTGGAAATTAACTGGAAAATCACCGGGTGACCCTAAAGGTCTCCCCCTACAATTAATCTTTAAATTCTGTTCCTGCCCAAGTTCAGATATGTCGATGCCATCAACATCAGTTGGCTGTATTAAACCCATTTTGGCGTTATGCTGATGGTGCTGAGCGGGTTATATCTGGAACTAACCCAAAGATTCTTAGCATTGAGAAAGGATACCTCTATGTTACCTAACGAGCTTTTTATTCATCCATTGCGCCAGTTCGCCTTGTTGTTGCAGAAAATTCAGCAGCATGATGTCGATTTGCTGGATGCAGCTTTAACGGCAGAGCAGTTTCCGTTGTGGCAGCAGGCGCAGACTGCTATTGGTTTTTCATTGCGTGCTTGTTGTGCTTTATGTGAAAAAGAAGTGCCAACTTTTACTAAACCTATGCCAGTTTGGCTGGATCTACAGCAACAAATTCAGCTGAGTCTGGACTATTTAACTTTGCTGACAGCACAAGACTTTGATGGTTGGCAGCAAAAACCTGTTGCAACTACAGCGGGTTTTGCCGAGCTGGAGCTGGCGGGTGAGCAGTTTGTGTATTTGTATGCCTTACCGAATTTTTACTTTCATTACGGCATGGTGTACGCCATAGCACGCGCTCAGCAGGTGCCTTTAAGCAAGGCTGATTTTGATGGCTGGCACCAGTATCCGGCAGGTTTTTCTTTTTTGAGGTAAGAGCTGAATATTGGTTCAAATGCTGCGTTTTCACGATCAGTGGCCGCTTTCTGTCCATAACAAACTCACACCAATGAACAGCAATAACAAAGCGCTGATCCGGTTCAGCCAGCGGGCAGCTTTAGGCTGCTGCAGGTAAGGTCGCAGTTTATGCGCCAGCAATAAATAGCTGCCATGTGAAATCAAAGAACAGAAAATAAAAGTAACGGTCAGCATGCTAAACTGCAGCCATGCCGCCTGATCCGGCTGAATAAATTGTGGAAATAATGCGGAGAAAAACAAAATGGCTTTTGGGTTGGTAATGGCTACGACAAACCCCTGACGGAATATTTGCCGGCGTTTTTGTGGTACTCCAGCCAGCACAGCTTTGTTTTGCCTGCTCTGCTGCCATTGCTGCAACGCCAGATACACCAGATAAGCAGCTCCGGCTATTTTCAGCGTAAAAAACGCCGGTGGTGAGGTGGCAAGCCCCAGACCTAAACCGACAAAAGCCAGCAAGGACAATAAGCTTAACCCCAGCACATTGCCCAAAGAACCAAACACCGTAGCGCGTGCTCCCATACCCAAAGCGTTACTGACGGCAAATAACACGGCAGGGCCGGGCGAAAAGGTTGTGATTAGCGCAATACTAAAAAATAACCACCACTGCTGCATCGCTTTGATCCACTGCTTCGAGTGAGCGCTATGGTAAAGCTTTCAGGGCAAAACAGAAGCCAGTCTGGCTGATAAGACTGTTTCCTTAAGTGTTTCAATACAGAAGGTTTTTACTAAAGCAATGATGATCCCTGATTAGGCTAAGGTGAAAATAAAGTTCAGGCACAGATTCCGTGTTCAGAAATGAAATGATAGATTGCAGGCGAAGATTAGGTAATTGTTTAGATCTCGTACAGGGATGTGGGGTAGTTTTATGAAATTGTTTTATACATTGTTGGTTGCTTTGCTGCTATCGGGTTGTGGCGGCGGAGGTGGTGATTCAGTTGAAGGCGGCAATAGTGGTGGTTCTGGCGGCGGAGGTTCAGGAGGTGGTAGCACTACTGATCCATTAGCTCAATATATCAACATATCTACTTTGTATCATGGGAACAAAAATAAAGCTGAAGTTAATCTGACTACTTTGGCTAGTTTCAATGACTATCTTTTTTTTGTAGCTCCCGAGCTTTTGCCTGATTATGATGATTCCGACAATTCTGGTTTCTTGAATGAGTCATGCCCAGAAGGTGGTTCAGTCAATATTGAAAAGACATCAAAAGAAAACGAACTGAAGCTCACTTTTAACTCATGCAAAAGTGAAGGAAGTGTGGTCACCGGTTCAGTTACTGCGAGGATCCTGACTACAAATAGTGTCGGGGATATAACAGACGCTCAATTTATTTTTCAGGATGTTCAACTTGTCGCAGATTTTGGATCTTACACCTTAAAGGGCGTGATGCGGCAAGCATCAACAGGAGAAGTCTGCCCTGATACTACGACCACTTACAACTTGTTGTTAAATGGTCCTGCATCACATCAAGTGTTGTTTAACAACTTTAAATTCCGACGGGTGGGCAATGCACAAGTGTATTGCAGTGCAAATGGTATTTATTTGGCTGGCGAAGTGATGGATTCGCGTTATGGCGCTATGTCGTATTTATCCTCGGAAGTTTTTGTACTCAACACTATGATCAGTGGCCCTGAGAAAGGGCGCTTACAGCTGACAGGAGCTAATAATGCCAGTGCCGTTTGGTCAGTTAACAGTTACCAGAATAAGGGCTCTACAGATACATTTTATCGGTATGATATTGATTTAAACGGCGATCAGGAGTTTGAAGTTAGTTATCAGTACTTAAATGAGCATTTTTCTGCTGAGTTACTTACATCTTTTGAGGACAGAGATGGGGATGGAATGCAAGATGCCTGGGAGTTGGTCGTAGGTTTATCACCTTCAGATCCTTCAGACGCGTTACTCGACAGTGATGGTGACGGGTTTACAAATATTGACGAATTCAGGTATTTAGGTCATCCGAATGATCCTCTTTTGATGCCAGCTATTGCCGACTTGCAATTGGGGGGCTCAGACCGTCAGTTCAGTTTTGGTGAAGATTTTCATGTTCCTATAGCACTCGGCAATAAATCATTTAATGTTGATGCTACAGATATAGTCCTGACATTGGATTTGACGGGGAATGCAGAATTCCGGCAAACAGGGGGGTGTTTATTAACAAAGCAGAATAAGCAGTTGGTATGCCGTTATCAGAAGCTCCCAGCGAGAAGTATCGACAGATTTTCATACGGTTTACTTGTCCCTGAAAGTGAGCTTGGGTTTTTGTCTGTTCAGATCAATATAAATGTCAGTAGTTTCGCTCATGACCCTAATCCCAGTGATAACCAACTGTCATTCTTGGTATCCAGAGCGGAAGCTCTGCCGGATTACGCTATACATGCAGATGTGACGCCAGATGAGCCAGTCACCCATTTCTTAGGGGTAATAGCTGAAGTTGCTAAATATAAGTTCACTTTAATGAACCTGGGTGACTCTGTGACAGGATCTTCTGTTGTAATGACTGTACCGCCACAAGTCAGTATTGAAAAGATGACTTGTTATAACATTGACTCACAATCTTGGGTGAACTGCGATCTCCGCACTATGTGGGATTTGCAGGCGGATTCGTTGAGTTTCCAAATGACGTTGAAAGGAGAGTTACCTGGGAATGACGAGCTAATTTTATCTGTCTCTCATCCTGCTATGGGCACACTCAAATCTTTTAAAATGCCTATAGTTGTGGGGCAACCTGCTTCAACTATTCAGCAAACGATTGACGCATCAGAAGATGGTGCTATTGTCGAAGTGCCAGCAGGTATTTTTATTGGCTCTTTAGATTTAACCGCCAAAAAAACAGTGTTGAAGTCAGTCTCTGGTGCTGATAGTACTTATTTGTTTGCCTCTGGTTTTAAATTCGGTAAACCGTCTGATTCAATCAAGCTTGCTCACGGTAGCTCACTAGCCAATTTTACTGTCAGTCACAGCATCATTGTTGAAGACGAAGGCAGTATTGTCGAGAATAACGTATTTGGTAAAGCGGAGTGGCATCGTTGGGGCTCTGGTATTTACAGTGGACACTCTTTGATAGTCCGTAACAATATTACAAAAGGCAATTTTGTATTTCCAGATTTCAGGTCATCCACGGGCAGTGTTAAAGCCTGTAGTTCAATTCAAATATTAAACAAAGAGCGAAATCCTATAGATGTGGTTGTAGAGAATAATCTATTTATCGGCCCCCTGAAGCGTGAGCCTGGTTCAAGCGAGATTTGTGGTGGGGCCATGTTTTCATCCGCAGGCTCTATTAAATTGGCTTTTAATCACAATACAATCACGGGTGTGGGGACTGGCATTTCGGTTGAAGAGTACACTTTTGACAGTGTTGCAGAAGTAAAGATGAACAATAATATCTTCTCCGCATCACTTTCTGCGTTAAGGCTGAACTGGTCTTCAAATGACCCTTCCGAGATATCTGCTGAGCTTAACAATAACCTTTACTGGGATAACTACAGCGATTATCAAGGTATTGCTGGTATTTTACTGGAGTCTGGGAAAATATCCGCAGATCCACGTTTAAATCCAAACGGTTGGCTTGAAGTGAGCTCTCCCGCCATAGACGCCGCTTTTGATCTTGGGTTAAGCACTGACGTGAATGGAGCAAGTCGCCCGATAGATGGCAATGGCGACGGAATTGCTGCGCCTGATATTGGTGCTGTGGAGTTCCAGCCTTAATTGTTAATTTGCGTTTGTTCAGAACAAAAGGGGTGAACTGATGTTCACCCCTTTTTTATCAAAACCTTATTCTAAGTGCAGCTGAACTATGAAAACTGCTTTTATGGCAGGTTTTGTTATGACGTAAATTCGGTCTTCGCTGATGCTTCAGCTGCTTTGATCATCCTATATAAATCATCTTTTAAGTGCAGGCGCTGTACTTTTTGCTGCTCCAGATAATCGTCGCTGCATACCTCTGAACCTTGCTCAATACGATGTATTTCGTGGTCAATTTCATGGTAACGGCTAAACAACAGGGCAAAGTGGTTATTGTGTTGTTTTAACTGATGAATTTGCTCTTTGTATTCCGGAAATTCAGAATGTAAATCGTGTTTATCTGGCATAGTTTTTCCCCGTTGGTTTATGGTGCGCTGGGCTGGTAAAACATACTCCAGTTCAGCAGTACAGCTTTATGATGCGGTGTTGCAGTTTCGCTGTCTGTGCTATATCGCTTCATGCTACGCCTTTGTGCTGACAGTTTTTTGATCCAGCACAAGTATAGTGAATATAACAAATAATTTACATTGCGGAAGTGTTTTGAGTTATCTACTGGTACTTTTATTTCAGTGGGCAGGGACCGGGCACTGCAGCAATGCAGTACCCGGTCGGAGTTATTTCAGCAGGCTATGTTGTAGTGTCTTTGTTGTTCCCTGTTTTATTTCTAAAACAGTAACCTGCAGAGGGTCAAGCCGACAGCTGTGGCAAAGTAACCTGGCCAGAGCTGCCATACGCCAGCTGATGCGGTTTTTGTTGAATGCATCTTTGGTTACAACCCAGCGTGACAATGCTGTGCTCATCTCCTTGCTGATCTGCTGAAGCTGCTCATAACTTAAGCCTGCTGGCGTCTGAAAACTTTGCCGTATTATTTTCAGTTGTTGCAGATATTTTTCCCAACCATCAGCGCAACGGGCCACTTCCCAGATCAATTCTTCCTCATCTTTTAATCGCTTTACCAGGAATTTAGGGTGAGTATTGGTGTCTGCCAGTTTGCGTAATTTGGCAGTGTTTTGTGTCCAGTCGGAATATGTTTCATAACACTTGTCATCTTTCCACCATGACACAAGCTGTTCAGCCACTTCAAACTGAATAGCGCAGGCGGTTTCAAATAGTCGCTTCGGGTTTTGCTCGACCAGGCTAAAAAGTTGAGCAGTGGCTATCTGCAAGGTCAGGTTTAATTCCACTTTATTGCTGTTGTTTTGGTGTCGGGCTGAGCCCAAGTCTAACAAAGCCAAAGCTCTGGAGTTTAAACCCTGGCTGGCTAAACCTGCAGCCACCAAACTATTGAAAAACTCTGTTGCCTCTTTTACTTTAAGGTTGTCTTCTGCATAGCTATAACTGAAGGTCAGACTACCTTGAGGTCGGGGCGCAGATTGGGCATCTATCAGCTCTTCTATACTGGTTAAACTGGCCTCTCGTTGCTCGCCCAGAAACTTAAAGCGGGCACTGATATCAGCAGTGCTTTTGGCTGCTACTACATGCCCATGCATATCGACCGCAAATACAGCACCGTAACTGACTACTTTTTTCCAGCTTAATTCAAAGCCAAATAAATCAAAGGTTAAGCCTGTGGTCGTGGTCTGGCTGAATTGTTGTTTAAACAGGTATTCAACCTGACTGATACTGCCTTCGGCTAGCGCTTCTTTCAGTAATTCTGGTAAGGATTTAAGCTGCCCTGTCAGGCAGGACTTAAATAAAGCCCGGCTTATGGCGGAGCTTTGACTGACAACAAAACTACATAAGGTCTGGCTCTGGTTATTTTGTTGTACTGAGGCCATAAAACTTAACCCCAGCTGGCGTTCGGACGCTTCGGTGATAGCCTGTGCTAAAGCCTGGCGTTTTTGGCCATACGAAGTTAACCAGTTTTGGCTGCGCTTTAAAACGGCTTGCAAAGGTGTGGGTAAAGTCACCAGATCCTGCAATTTCAGGCCTGCTGCATCCAGTTTTTTTAATAATTGCGGTTGTTCAATAACCTGCTTTGCCCATTGTTCGAGCTGTTGTTGCAGGTTTTGCCGAACCTCAGTGGTCAGTTTATTTAGTTCAGGGGTCAGCAAGGTGCTGAGTTTTTGTTGCAGTTCAGGCTGGGCCGTCAAGGATGCCACCAGCTTGTTGATCAGTTGAGGTGAATCAGCCTGCCATGGGTCAAAATGTTTGCTCAGCAGATCTGTAATTTGTAACTGCAGGTAATTTTGCAGCTCTGCATTCACATCTTCTGGTTCAGTTAAATTAAACAGCAAAGCGCCCAGTTGAACCAGCAGTGGGTTCTCTACTTCACTCAGCCTGGTTTTTACTTTGTCCTGCAACAGCGCATAAGGGTTTGCCAATTGTTTTAGCTGCTCTAACAATGGCTCCGGATCTGTGGTTTCGGTCAGTAATTTTTCAGCCAGCTGTTCAGCACCTGTCACTTTAAGGCTTCCACCTAAAGTTAAACCCGCTTGTTTTTCGTGTGCTTTGGTTCTGGTTAATTTTACTTCTAATTCTGTAGCATTGAGTTTGGTCAGAATTAGTTCAAAGGCCCCGGACAATAACAAACTACTGCTCAGTGTGGCTGCTACTTTAAGCTGAACACCAGGAGCATTTGCATCAGCACCTGCTTTAGTAAAATTGCGGATCAGTTGCTGGCCTAAGCTGAGTTCAGCTGTTGCTTCTACGCTGCCCGTCAGCGCCAGGCTAATCCTCTGCGGTGCATAAGGCTCGTTCAGCTGCTGCAGCGCCGAGTTCAGATCTGCCCATGTGGGCAAAGCGCTGATAGCCTTAGGCAGAACCTGAATTAAATCCTCCAGCTCAGGTGCGGCAAAAAACAGATCATAGCTGGCCTTTTGCTCACTTTTCGCGCTGAGGCCCCAACTGCCATTGGCAAGCGGTACTGTGCCTGTACCAAAATTTGTGTTCAGCATTCCATCCAGCCCCAGTCTGACCAAGGCCTGACTAAGGCGGATCTCTAACTGGTGATCAGTGGCCGCGTCGGCTTTGTTGTACACATCAAGTTCGGCCTGCACTGTGGCCTGGCCACTAAAGCTTAAAGGTACTGCAGCAGCGTCTGTTTCAAGTGCTATATCTTTTGCCAGCAGTTCAGTGTGGTATTCCCATTCTGGCGTGAAATCTTTCAGAGGTTTAGAGAAATCCAGCAGCAAGTTCAGTAGTTTGTTTTCGTCTTGTGCGGTTAATTGCTGGCTGAGTAGCTGGTAACTGTTGTCGTATTCGGTCAGGTAAGCAGGCCAGTTGTCTGTGGCTGCGTAACTGATCAAATGCCTTAATGCGGTTAAAGTGGAGTGATCAGGATACTGCTGTTTTTCAGCTTTGATCACATCGTCCAGTGTCAGGGCAAAAAACAGCCATTCTTTGGCTTGATCCATAGTGGACAGGGTTTGCGGCATGATTATTCTCCTTTTATCACGTGATAAAACCCCAAGATTTGTATACAGCAGGCTCTATTGGGTATGAGTGAGATTTAAATTATGGGTGTTGAGCAACATTCTGAGTACTGGCTTCACAGGATAGATTTAACCTGAACAGCAGAGGGCAGTAAGAAAGCTGAATTTAGTGTGTGGCTTTTTTGAGGGTTGTCAAGTTAGGGACAATAAAGTCGGGTAACTTTTGCTTAATTTAAAAACCCTGCTTTACTGATTGTTGTCAAAATAAAGACAAGGACCAGTGTCATGCCAGATCCACTTGATATTCCCACCATTCAGACCACAGAAACTGAACCTGTTTTCCATCTGGGACTCACCATGGCCGGAGCCATTTCTGCTGGCGCTTATACGGCAGGCGTATTTGATTGTTTGATCGCCGCGCTGGAGTTGTGGCAACAAAAACGAGGGCAAGCAAATGTGCCCAAACATAAAGTGGTTATTTCAGTGATGTCGGGGGCTTCGGCTGGCAGCATAGTAGGTGCAGTAGGGGTAGCTGCGGCCGCAGACAGTAAAGCCGGGCTACAGCATGAGCAAGTGCCGCAGGTTGGGCAAGTCAGTTACACCTTACCCATGCTGTATCAAGCCTGGGTTAGTTTGCCGGCATTTTTATCAGAAACTCAGCAGGCTTTGTTGGGCCTTGACGATTTAATGGCTAAAGCTCCTTTAGTGTCAGTACTGAATTCAGCTGCATTGGCTGATATTGTGGAGAAGTGTTTTGCCAATTATCAAAAAACGGCTGAGCTGAAAGCTTATTTCAGTACCTCGCTGCATTTGTTTTTTACCCACTCTAATTTGCGTGGTGTGGGTTATTCGGTACCTTTTACCACAGGTGGTCAACTCAAAACGGGTTATGCTATGACAAATCATGCCGACCGCACACACTTTGTTGTTACCGACCTGGGGTCTGCTGATGTGACTAGTGCATGGGCTGATCCTGACCCTGCCATTTTAATGCAATTGCAGGGCTTACAAACTGAAAAAATAACGGCCAAAGCTATCCTTGATCCTCGTGAGGACTATAAAGCCGGTCCCTGGACCAAATTCGCCGGTGCGGCTTTGGCATCAGGCTCTTTTCCAGTGGCCTTGGCTGCCCGTTATGTCAGCGTCAATACCTTAGGGCATTATGTAGCCCGACAGTGGCCTTTACAGTTTCCCGATTCGTACAGGGCAAAGTATAACTTTCGTTTATTGCCACGGCTGTCATCGCAGGTGATCAGCCCGGAAAAACTGACAGAGCTTTTTACTGAAAAAAATACCGCCATTCTGATGACCGATCCGGCCGCTGCTGTCACTTTGCCTTACACAGCGGTAGACGGCGGTATGTTTAATAACGAACCTTTTGAATTAACCCGCTTTAGTTTGATGAAAAACCCACCAAAGCCAAACCCAAGAGATGAAGAGTCAGCGGCTTTAGTCGACAGGGCTGTCGTAATGATTGACCCTTTCCCACCACAAGATTCACAAGTAGTGAAAAAGCCGGTAAATAATGCGTCCAACGAAACTTTTGCTGATGCTTTGCTACTGAACGTTATAAAGGCGTTAATCCCTGCTTTTCTGAATCAATCCAGATGTAAATTTGATGAACTGGTGGCCGCTTATGACGAGCAGGTGTATAGCCGTTATCTGATTTCTCCTTCGCGGAAAAATGCCGCTGAACAAGCTGAAGAGCATGCTTTGGCGTCAGGTTTAGTTGGCGGTTTTGGCGGTTTTCTGGCAGAGGCCTTTCGCGCTCATGATTATCAGTTGGGACGGCTGAATTGCTATAAATTTTTAAAACATCACTTTAGTTTGCCTGCAGATTACGAGGTGGTTCGTCAGGGGTACGCTCAATGCGGCGGAGATGGGTTTTACACTGATTCAACCGAAAAAGAACTGCAAATTATCCCCATCTTTAGTGACTTTCCTGAACCCAGGCAGCCAGATTGGCCTTTAGCTGGATCGACTGAACTCAATGCGCTGGTTGATGCTGCTGCAAAACGGGCTGATTTGCTGGTGCCCGCTTTAATAAAGGAGTCAGAACCCAAATTTTTCATGAAACTGGCCGCAACACTCATCTGGAAACTATGGGGTAAGAAAAAGTTAAAAACAGCTCTGTATAAGCTGCTGGAAACCGATCTGAAAGAGAGAAAGCAGTGGAGATCGTCTTAATCAGGTGGATTGGCAAAGCTTTGACGCCCTTTTCACTTTTGTTTTGTCAGGCTACTGAAAATGCTGTGACAACGGAGTAACAAAAGATGAAATCAACTTTATGTAAAAAGGCCGGGCTTTGGCTGCTGACTGTTATGTTGCTATTGGGTGTTGGTGTCTGCAATGGTGCCGTTCAGGCTCAAGAGCCTGTGCTGAAACCTAAAGTGTTATTAGTAGCCAGCAGCTATGGCGTGGCTGATGACCCGAAAAAGCCAGGGTTGGAGTTTGATGAATATGCCATGGCTTATCAGCTGCTCAGCCCACAAGTGCAGCTTGAACTGGCCAGCCCCAAAGGCGGTAAAGTAGAGGTTGGGAAGTACAACAAGACGAAGCCTTATAACGCTGTAGTTTTAGCCACCCCTGCAGCTATGCAGTTGCTAATCAGTAGTAAAAAACTAAGTGAAGTTAAAGCTGAAGACTATCAGGCTGTGCTGGTGCTGGGAGGCAAAGGCGCCATGTTTGATTTAGCCGATCATCAGCCTTTACAGCAATTACTGGCGGATATGGCGGAGCAGCAGAAGGTGATAGCTGCCGTGTGTCATGGTCCTGCGGCTTTAATTCATGTGAAAAACAAAGATGGTTCGCTGTTGCTGCAAGGCAAAAAAGTAGCGGGTTTCAGCAATCAGGAAGAACGCATGTTTGCCAAAGAAATGCTGCCGCTTTATCCGTTTTTGTTGCAGGATGGCTTAACCAAAGCCGGAGCTTTATATCAACAAACTGGCCCTATGCTGCCGTTCACTGTGCAGGATGGCACACTGATCACTGGTCAGAACCCCTACTCAACTCCGGCTCTGATTGATGCGATCTTAGCTCAGTTAGAATTGAAAGCGGCTCAACGTCAGGCTTATCCGGATGAACGGGCTGTTCGTTTAATTCAGCAGTTTTTAGCAGGTCAGCCTGTGCCACAACCACTGGATGAAAAGCGGGTAGATATTCCGTTGATGGCGGCTTGGGGTTATTACTCTCTGCAATTTGCCAAAGACGGATCAGAGCGTCAGCAAGCGGTGCAAGTGATGGAGATGGTCAGTGGCCGCTTTACCGATCCGCAGTTCTTGATGGCTTTAGCACAAGGCCAGCTGCAACTGGGCAATACAAGTCGCGCTGTTGAACTGGCAAAAGCTGTGTTAAAACAACAACCAGACTCCAAAGCAGCAGAAGAGTTGCTGGGTAAAGTGAAGGGATAAGTTGAAAAACCATAACCAACCAGGCCTGCGTATTCTGCTGGTGGAAGATCAGCAGGCGCTGGCCTGCAATATCATCGATTACTTAACCGCAGCAGGGCACCAGCTGGATTATGCCGCCACTGGCGCTTTGGCCTTGCAGCTGGCGAAACAGCATAGCTACGACTTAGTGCTGCTGGATCTGATGTTGCCGGATATGGATGGCAGGCAGCTGTGTGCGCAGTTACGGCAGTTGTGGCTAAAAGCCGTACCCGTGCTGATGCTGACCGCTTTGGATAGTCTGGATGATAAGTTACAGGGTTTTGCTGCCGGTGCTGACGATTACCTGACCAAGCCTTTTGAGCTGGCCGAATTGGCAGTGCGTTGTATGGCTTTAAGCCGTCGTCATTTATTGAGCGTCGACCCGCAATTACAGCTTGGGCCTTTAGTGATAAACAGATCGCAACAACAAGCCAGTCGTGCAGGGCTGCATCTGGATTTACATCCGTTGGGTTACCGTATTTTAGTGGTGCTGGCTGAAGCTTATCCGGCTTTGGTCAGCCGCTCTGACTTAAGTTATCAATTATGGGCTGACGAGCCGCCAGACTCTGATGCACTGCGGGCTCATATCTACCTGCTGCGTCAGCAACTGGATAAACCTTTTGCAGACAGTATGTTGCATACAGTCTATGGCATAGGTTTTAAGCTGGTAGTGCCGCAGGGTTCTCGCCCATGAATAAACCTGCCCGTAGTTTAGGCCAGCGTATTATTTGGGCTTTTGTTATTCTGGCGCTGCTTTGTGCCTCTTTATTCAGCTTTTTTAATGTGGTTTTTGTTTATACGGTGGAAGACCAGTTTTTTCGTCATCAGCTGCTGGACGAACAAAAGCGCCAACTGCAACAGCCGCATTTATCAGCACCACAATCTCCTGCTATTCAAATTTACCTTCAGACTAAGGATTTACCAGCAGACCTGCTGCAGGTGCTTGAACCCGCCACTCAACGCACTGAATACAGTGGTTTGGATGGTCGGCATTACCACTTCCGTCGTTTTGTTCATCCAGCGGCAAAAGAGCCGGTCTGGTTGGTGGCGGAAGTCAGTCAGCAACTGGTAGTGCGGCCTATTCGTGATGAAATGTTTTTATTTTACGGCATCAGCACTTTAGTGATGTTACTGCTGGCCGCTGCTTTGGGCTTTGCTTTGGCTCGCCGGGCAACCCGGCCTTTAACTCAACTGGCAGAGCTGGTGCAAAACGATCAGTTGAGTCCGGGTTTTGCAAAAGCATTTCCAAATAATGAAATAGGCGTATTGGCAGAAGCTTTAGAGCAAAACTGGCAAAGAGTGCAGGCATTTATTGCACGGGAACAAGCCTTTAGCCGCGATGCCAGCCACGAATTGCGTACCCCACTGGCAGTGATCCAAAGCAGTTGTGAGTTGCTATTGGCGCAGCTTTCAACACAAGCCTCAACACAAGTATGGCCAGCAGAGCAGCAACAACGCTTAGAACAAATTCAGCACAGCAGCAGGCAAATGAACCAACTGATCAGCACCTTGCTTGCTGTGTCACGCGAGCAGCATCTGGGGCAAACGGAAAACATCAAACTGGCGGCTTTGCTGGAGCAACTGGTACTGAATTTATCGCCTTTGCTGGACGGTAAAAGCATAGAACTGGAGCTGCAAGTGGAACCTGATCTACAACTGCAACTAAACCCTGTACTGCTACAAATGGTACTAACCAACTTACTGCAAAATGCTTTTTTGCATAGCGCTCCCGGAATTATTCAAATCAGTGCCGACAGACATGGCTTGTCGATCCGCAACCCGCTGCAAGCCGAAGATGCGCCCACTGAGTTAACCGCCTTATTTGCCAAAGGCCGCCAAAGCAGTGGTTATGGTTTGGGGCTTGGCATAGTGCAGCGGCTTTGTCAGCAAGCCGGGTTAGAGCTTCAGTTAAACCGCTCAGAGCAACAACTGACAGTAAGGCTAATCTGGCCCTGAGTTTGACATTCATTTCACTTTTGCTCCGGTACTCTGTTGATTATCTAAGTACTGGAGTTTTCTTATGTATCGACTATTTTATCTGCTAAAAAAAACTGCATTTACCTTGTTCGCTGTGCTGTTATTGTGCTCCCTGGTATTGGTTGGCTGTGTCAACTGGCCTTTGCCGGAAGCACCAGGTCCCGCCAGTAGTGGCCCTTTGCTGCTGGATAATGTCAGTATTGTAGATGTAGAAACAGGCCAAATTCATCCACATCAGGCGGTGTGGGTTGATCAGGGCCGTATTAGCAAAATTACGGCTTCTGATGGTATATCAACAGAAAGCGGCTCAGCAGTTCGCACTGAGCTGATGGCCGATGGGCGGCTTAAAGTGCATGCAGCAGGGCGTTTTTTAATGCCAGGCCTGACCGATATGCATACCCATTCCTTACAGATTTCTCCTCAACTACATCATCCGCTGTGGATAGCTGCCGGGGTCACTGCAGTGCGGGATTTATCAGGCTGTATGCTGGAGCCCGATAGTTTTCAGGCCTGTACCGCCGACAGAAAGCTCTGGCAGCAACAAGTGATAGCAGGACACAGAACCAGCCCAAACTATTGGTTACACAGCAGTTATCAGCTCAATGGTGGCCCGGAAGTACCAGCTGACTATCCGGCATTTTTTAAGCTGCAATCGGCTACCGATGCCAAAGCTTTGGTGGCGCATTATCAGGCGCAAGGCACTGATTTTATAAAAGTGTATGAACAACTTAGTGTTCAGCAATACCAGTGGTTAGTTGCTGCAGCCAAAGATGCTGATATGGCGTTGGCAGGGCATCAACCCTGGTTGGTGCCTTTTCAGCAGATGTTAGATGCAAATCAAGGTAGCGTAGAGCATGGCCGAATCTTTATTTTTGAATGTGCCGATGCCATTAAAGCCTATAAACAACAGCCACTCACCCGGAGTTTTCAGCCAGATCAATGGCGTGAGCTGCTGCAAAGCCAAAACCCAGTGTTGTGCCAGCAACTGATGCAACAAATGGCGTTATCCTCCACCTGGTGGAGCCCTACCTTATTAACCCTGCAGTTGGGCGCCAAAGCCGGTGATACCGAATTTCGTCAGGACAGCAGACTAAAATATGTGCCTTATCTGCTGCAGCTGTTATGGCAGGGCGACGCCGATTCTATGCTGAAAAGATCCTATGATCACAATGATCTGAATGTGCATATCGAGTTGCTGGCGTTGGCACAGCAGCAATTAAAACAAGCACATCAGGCTGGTGTGAAAATTCTGGCAGGCACAGATACCCCAGACTCTTTTGTCTTTGCAGGCTCAGGCTTACATGACGAGCTGGCGTTGTATCAGCAGGCAGGTTTAACCCCTTTAGAAGTGATTCAAACCGCTACTATTAATCCCGCTATTTTTGCTGGTGTCGCAGCAGAAACAGGTTCAATTGCTGTGGGTAAAACTGCCGATTTGATATTGCTGGATCATAACCCTCTGCTGGATTTAGCCAGTATGCGTGAACCTGAAGCCGTAGTGCTGGCAGGGCACTGGTATCCAAAGATTTTGCTACAACAACTACAGCTTTTTGCTGAAGATCAGGCAAACAGCTTCAGGCTGAATCTGCATTTGTTATGGGATGCGCTGATGAGTGCGCCTATGCGACAGCAGTTTGCGGACTAAGCTGTAGCAGGTAATCACCACAAAAATCCGTTACCATAACGCCAGTTTTTGCGGATGAGACAACACTGTGATTGGATTAGGGGATCAAAACGCCAGCTTTCGGGTTTATGTAGAAAACAGACCCAAAATGCCACAGTACCAACAGCTATTTGACTGCGAAGCTTTGCAAGCAGGCGATATAGACCTGATTTATCAGCACTGTGGCAATGGCTGGCGCAAGCTGTTTAATGTGTATGCCAAACTGCTATGCGTTTTAGATCCAAAGCTATTTACCTTTCAGACTCAGGCAGCTAGTTGGCAGCAGTATCGTGACCGTTTTTTGCTGCAAAAAGCTTCAGATACAGCCCTGTTATTTGATATGCCGCAGCTAAACCCAAACAGCGGCATCATTCACTTAATTGCTGGCCGCACCCATGCTAAGCAACTGATTGAGCGAGGTTTAGGCTGTCAGTTGCATTGGCTGAATGAAGAGTTTGCGATAGACCCAACTAACAAAGTACTGGTTACACCTTATTTTGATTACCGCCAGCTGAGTAATGAGAAGATTGAGTTCACGGCCGGATTGCTAAGTTCATTGCGAATATAAGCAGCTTGTTGTCATAAAAGGCTAAATTTCTGCTGGGTAACGACACTGTACCCACGTTATGATGATGCATCACTTTTTGCCATGACTTCTTTAAATACTCAGGATTGTTGTATGAGCTCTACTGTTGCCTTGCCTACTGATTTAGTCCCTGCCGAATTGGCTGTGTTGGCTGTTACAGCCTTGTGGGACAACTACATCAGCCAAACCCAGTTACTGCAAATCCTGGTGTTAAGTGGCATTAAGGCTCAGGATGGTATGGCTTTTTCGCAGCCTAAATTAAAAATGCTGCTAAACCAGCTGCAGCACCGGCATTTGATAATGCAGCCCGAAGGCCGGGGTTATGCGCTAAACGACTTAAAAGTGCCTGACTTGCGATGGCTAATCATTCAGCAATTGGATCAGCAACATCAGTTGCAGCTGTTTATCCAGAGTACCAGGCAATATTTGACGAAATTAGGTGAATACCGCAGTTGGGGTTTTCATGCCGCAGCTTTTTGCAGACGGGAGATATTTTTTGCGGCTCTGACGGGCAATCAGCAAGACTTGCTGTACTGGCAGGAGAAATACCGTAGTAGTGACCATTCCGATCCAGAGACTGTGGCGGCCCAGTTTTTTCAAGATCCCATTGGTGCCGGATTTTTTGCCCGCATCGACCCTATAGTGCAGCAAATGCTGCTGCATGAAGAATTGGCACAAAACAACCTGTTTCTGACCGATTGCTCTGTTTTGTATCAATACTGCTGCGCTTTGCAGGACTCCTCTCGTGGTCATGTGGCTCTCATTGCTCCGCATTTAGCCATTCAGGCTTTGCTGCGGGGCGACTTTGTCCGGGTCATGTTGTTGCTGAATATGCACCCAGACTTATGTCTGCCTGCCCGTTTTGCCATGGCTGCTATGGAAGGCAACTTTGATGCGGCCATGCTGATTGCTGAACAGCATCTGAAAAATATAAAAAAACAAACCGGCAAACGAAAAATTTTTATGCAGGGCTTTTCCGGCTTGATGTATTTGTTGCTATTGCTGGGTAAAAACTCTGCTGAAAGTATCAAATTGGCCCGCGAGCATCTTGGCCTCGGCGTACAGGATGGTTATTACCTGAGTTACCCACTGTTGTCGCCTTTGGTTGAGCATCTGGCCACTGGCACTGCGCTGTTGCCAGCAGAAGAAGCGCCTTATCATTTGCTGCAATTTGATATGGATATGTTATTTACTGCCTATGGTTTGTATTGGCGGGATGCGCCAGCCACCGAAATACTGAAAGAGCATTTAATGCAGATGCGGCAGCAGATGCAAGATTATGGTTACCTTTGGGTGGTGGCTGAACTGGATCAACTTCTAGGGCGCCAGTTTGATGCTGGGCTACTGCTCTCTGGCTGGCACCATAAGCATAAGATGGTGCCGTTAGCCGACGCCATGAAGCGGGAAGAAAGCTGGGTGGTGGCTTTAAAAGCCTTGATGCAGATGAACCCTAATACAGCGACTGTGGCTAAAGGCAAAGAAGAACGTATTGCCTGGTGTTTCACTGAAACAGCGCAGAGCCTGAGAATTGAACCTAAAGAACAAAAGCTGAGTGCGGCCGGTCGCTGGAGTAAAGGCAAACCTATTGCCCTAAAGCGCCTGATGCGGGAGCAGGAAAGCGTATCAGCTTTAACTCCTCAGGATAAACAAGTGGCGGCCTGTATCCGGCGTTATGAGCAATATTACGGCGGCAGCACTTATGAGCTGGATATGGCTTCAGCTTTAGTAGCCTTAATTGGCCATCCGGCTTTGTGCTGGGCTGATGCTCCTGATAGCAAACTGGAAGTTGCCAAAGGCGAAGTGGTGCTGCAGTTAAAAGAAAAAGCCGGACAAATCAATTTGCAGCTGGAACCTAAGGTCCGTTCCGATCAATCCGTGGTTTGGCGTAAAGAAACTCCGACTAAAATTACCGTTTACAGTCTGACACCTGCGGTTAAACAAGTGGCGGCTATAGTGGCGAACGGTTTAAAAGTACCAGTGAAAGCAAAGGCTCAACTGGTAGAGGCTATTTCGGCTATAGCACCAGTGTTGAGCGTGCACTCTGATTTACCCGAGCTTTCAGCGACTTTACCGGAAGTGTCAGCCGACAGTTGTTTATACGCCCATTTATTGCCCTACAGTCAGGGGTTACGGCTGCAAATCTCAGTGCGGCCTCTGGCCGATGGCAGTTGGTTTACGCCGGGCAAAGGCAGTGCCACTTTGGTGGGCGAACAAAAGGGCAAAGCAGTACAAACCAGTCGCAACTTAAAGCAGGAAAAAGCCAGTCATAAGAAATTACTGCAAGCTTGCCCTGCTATTGAAGTGGCAGAGCAGGAAGGTGAACAGTGGTTATTTGCCGAACCAGAACATAGCCTCGAACTGTTGACGCAGTTAAAAGCTTTGCCTGAAACTGACCTGCAAATGGTCTGGCCCGAAGGCGAAAAATTCCGTCTTAAAGCCAGCAGAACCCTGAAAGAATTCAGCTTAAGCATTAAAAAACAAGGCGACTGGTTTATTGCCGATGGTGAAATTCAGCTGGATGACAATAAAGTCATAGCCTTGAAAGAACTGCTGCAAATGGTGGCCACCACATCAGGGCGTTTTTTGAAGTTGTCTGACACCGACTATCTGGCCTTAACAGAAAGTTTGCGTAAACGCCTGGCTGAACTTGGGGCTTTAGGTGAACAAAGCAAAACCGGTTTACGTTTTAATCACCTGACTTTGCCGGCTTTAAGTGAACTGACCGCTGAAGTGGGCCAACTGAAAACTGACAAAGCCTGGAAAGAGCAACTGCAAAAGTTTGAAGCTTTGGCCGATTTTGAGCCTGCATTGCCTTCTACCTTGCAAACTGAATTACGGGATTATCAGTTGCAAGGTTATCAGTGGCTGGCGCGATTAGCTCAGTGGGGTGTAGGCGCTTGTCTGGCTGACGATATGGGTTTGGGCAAAACAGTACAAACCCTGGCCTTATTGTTACAACGGGCGCCACAAGGCCCGGCTTTAGTGGTGGCTCCGGTTTCTGTGGCGATGAACTGGCAGGCTGAAGTATTACGTTTTGCACCAACGCTGAATGTGCGGCTGTATCAGCAAAACCGATCACTTGAAAACCTGGGGGCTTTTGATCTGGTGATCGCCAGTTATGGCATGTTGCAGTCGGACTCTGAGCTGTTTCAGGCGCAGCTTTGGCATACGCTGGTGCTGGATGAAGCTCAGGCGATAAAAAACGAACAAACCAAACGCAGTCAGGCCGCTATGGCGTTGCAGGCCGATTTTCGCATGATAGCCACAGGCACACCGGTGGAAAACCACTTAGGCGAATTATGGAATTTATTCCGTTTTATCAACCCAGGCTTGTTGGGCTCTAAAGATCAGTTTAACCAGCGTTTTAGCAGTCCTATAGAAAATGGCGACAAAGCGGCGCGGTTACATCTGAAAAAACTAATCCAGCCTTTTATCTTACGCCGCACCAAAACCCAGGTGCTGAGCGAACTACCGTCCCGCACTGAAATTACTCTGCAGGTGGAGTTAAGCGACGACGAGCGGCATTATTACGAAGCGCTGCGCCAGCAAGCTATTGAAAATGTAGAACTGGTGGCGGCTGATAAAGGCAAAGCCATGCAGGTGTTGGCGGAGATTACTAAACTGCGGCGTTTTTGTTGCCATCCGCAATTGGTAGCACCTAACAGCGGCATGACAGGCAGCAAGCTGGCAGTATTTATTGACACAGTGGAAGAGCTGTTAGATAACAAACATAAAGTGCTGGTGTTCAGCCAGTTTGTTGATCACCTGGCGATAGTACGCACTGTGCTTGAGCAAAAACAGATCAGTTACCAGTATCTGGATGGCAGTACCCCGGCGCTGGAGCGTAAAAAGCGGGTAGACGCCTTTCAGGCTGGCGAAGGCGAAGTGTTTTTAATCAGCCTGAAAGCCGGTGGTACAGGCTTAAACCTGACGGCGGCTGACTATGTGATCCATCTGGATCCATGGTGGAACCCGGCAGTGGAAGATCAGGCCTCAGACCGCGCCCACCGTATGGGCCAAACCCGGCCTGTCACTATTTATCGGTTAGTCACGCAAAATACCATCGAAGAGAAAATTATCGCCCTACATAGCCAGAAACGTGATTTAGCCGACAGCCTGCTGGAAGGCGGCGATGTAGCGGCACGACTGGATACAGCAGCGCTGCTGAAGTTGTTGAAAGAACTGGATTGATGCCTCAATAGCTGGAGTATGTCTTTAAGCAGACGACATTGTGAACTGGTTTTGCCGCTGTGCAAATAATGGCAGCGGCAATGGGAGCTCACTCTGGTCTTTCAGCATCTGACGCAAAGTGTCATAGGTTAGGTAGCAGGTTATCCTGCTCATAAAGTGGCACTTTGGTTAAGTTCAACGCAGCCGGCAAACCCCAATGCAAGAATAAGCCACAAAACCTGATCTGCCACTGCCATACCACGAAGTTTTCCACACTGTTGAAATCTATAGCGACCACAACCCCGATGGCTGGAGAGGTGGTTATTTGTAGGTTGTTCGCAAGAATAATCAAGAGCTTGGTAGTGGTTTGTTTTTGGCTGTTTCTACTGCGTGAGATTAGGCTGTGTTCATAATCGCTTATTTCTGATTTCATCTGGAGATGCATAGATTGAAAATTCGCCAAACTTGATTGTGAATAGCTAATAACATTGCCAGAGTTTCCTTCCTAATGTTACCTTATCGCCATCCAGATTTGGCGTTAAAAAGCTTAGACCTTTTTAGCTGCACCCCTTTGTTTCCAATAGTTTGATTGGTGACGCTTTGAATAAAATGTACTCCAGAAGTAACCAAGAGATATAACGTGACCAACTATTTAGTCCAACTTGAAAATGCGCTAACTCCACTTGCAGAAAAATTCGTCCCTGAGGGTAGTTCTGTTAAAGCAGTGACAGATCAGTGGCTCCATGCTTTGGCAAATGACAGTTCTTTTTTCGCGCAAAACAAAGGAATTAATAAACAGGTCATTTCTGCAGAATTAAAAAAAGTATCGCTTGATAAGTACCTACCTGAGTTGAAAGAAATTATTTATACAGATCTCACGTTGAAGCCAAGCCAGAAGCCTAAATTTACCTTTATCGATTTGTTTGCAGGTATTGGAGGTATGCGTCTTGGGTTTCAGAATAACGACGGACTTTGCGTTTTCTCATCGGAGTTTGAGAAAAATGCGCAAGCAACCTACTCAGACAATCATGGCGAGTTTCCCTTTGGTGACATAACCAAGGTCTTTGCTGAGGATATACCAGATCATGATGTTTTAGTTGCAGGGTTTCCATGTCAGCCTTTTTCACACGCAGGTTTGAAACTAGGGATTGACGATACGCGTGGCACTTTGTTTCATGACATCGCTAGGATTCTGGAAACTAAAAAACCGAAATTTGCATTACTGGAAAACGTGAAAGGTCTTATTAGCAATGATAAAGGCTATACACTTCAGGTTGTTCTAAGAACATTGACTCGGATTGGGTACAGCTGCAATATATCAAAAGATTTGATCCAAAATGGAACCGCGAAACAAATCCAGGCTGAAGCAAAAAAAATGGTTTTGACTTCTACGGATTTTGGTGTTCCTCAGAACAGGCAGCGAATATACATTGTCTTATGGCAGGACGGGCTGATCGATTCTTTTGAGTATCCAACACCTTCGGGAATAAAAACCAAGGTCGGAGATATTCTGGAACCTAAACCTGAACCAAAGTTGACGATTTCTGACAGGCTTTGGGATGGTCATCAGCGTAGGAAAATAGAAAATAAAAATAATGGCAAAGGGTTTGGATTTGGTTTGGTGACTAAAGAGTCATCCTATGCAAACACAATCTCTGCACGATATTACAAAGATGGGAGTGAGATTCTGATTGCTCAGGAAAACGCCAACCCAAGAAAGTTAAGCCCTAGAGAGGCTGCCAGGCTACAAGGTTTCCCTGACACTTTTAGGCCATCCAAGTCCAATGTTCAGGCATATAAGCAATTTGGGAACAGTGTTTCAGTGCCCGTGATTGATGCAATATCAAAGGTTATTTCGATTAAATTATGATTAAGGAAGATGCATGCTAATTAAGCTATCAGATGCTGTAAAGGCGACGATAAAAGGATATGTTGTCAGACCTGACACTTTGGTCGAGGTTGATATTCCCTACGAACTGAGAGCGAGGCTGCAATCCCAATTAAGCGTGGTTTTAAATAAATATTCAGGCTACGCATTAACGAGTTCAAACCAAAAGTTAGCAAATTATGCCCTTATAGCTAATCAGTTCTTTAGGTTTGCTGTTGAGTTGTATGACTTTGCCTTTGAGCTGCGTAAATACTATGACTTAGTCGATAGAATCAGAGAGACAAATGTCACGGTACTATATGCAAAAAAATCTCAAGATCTGAAAGCGAACTTTGAAAATGATCTCTTAGTTCGGGATTTATTTGAGCGTAAAGACGATATATCTATATTGGCTGATTTCCTTGATATGGAAGATAAGTCTTTTCGGTTAAATGGAAAGTCGATAATTAATTTTGATAAAAATAGCCAGTCATACACGTTACGTAGTTCTGAGGATTGTTTTGGTTCGGTCATACTGACACAAATTAATGTACCCAACTCATCGTCAAGTATCATGGGCGATATTTTATATGCGCTAACGACACCAGAAAACTTGGGTATTTATAACGAGTTGAAAGCCTTTTATTCTCGAATCTGTTTTACAAACGAATTTGGCTCCATTTCGTCTGTTTCGTTATCCAAACCCTTCCTCCTTCTGGCTGGTATCTCAGGTACTGGTAAATCAAGATTTGTGCGTAAACAAGCTGAAGCTCAGGGTAGTGAGCAAGACTACTTTCAAATGGTGCCTGTCAGACCTGACTGGCATGAACCTTCAGACTTATTGGGTTATATATCCAGAATAGGTGGTGCGCCAAAATTTGTTGTTACTGATGCGCTCAAATTTATAGTGAAAGCCTGGAAGGCGTCCGGAGCTCAGACAGTTATGCTACCTGACGGAAAAACCGGCTGGTGGTCTGTTAAAGCTCTGGATGATATAAAAACCTATTGGTTATGTCTGGATGAAATGAACCTTGCTCCTGTAGAGCAATACTTTGCGGACTACCTGTCTGTGATTGAAAGCCGTCACTGGCTAAATGCTCAGGATTTATCAACAACAGGAAAAGACTATATTTATTCCTGCTTACCTTTACTCTCTGCTTCATCACTGAGTGTTGTAACAGATAAAGCTGCTTTGGCCGCTGAGCTGGGGCTTGAGATTGAAAACAATGCTGCCGATCAACTGCTCTGGAATGATTTTTTACAGCATGGTATTCCGGTACCTTTTAACCTGGTGGTAGCTGGTACCGTAAATATGGATGAAACCACTCACGGTTTCTCCAGAAAAGTGATAGACCGTGCCCTCACTTTTGATTTTGGCCGTTTTTTCCCAAATGACTTTAATCAGTTCTGGGCTCCCGAAACTCAGCCAAAAACTCTGCGGTTTTCAAGATTATCTCATGCGGCGCAGCAAGAGTTGGTTAACTGTTCAGCTGACCAGGATGGACAAAAAACAATTCAGTTTTTGCAGGCTGTCAACAAGGTGCTGCACGACACTCCCTTTGAACTGGCTTACCGTGCGCTCAATGAATTATTACTTTCTGTTATTTGCCACAACCCTCAGACTGATGAAGAACTGCAGGCGGTCTGGGATGACTTTTTAATGTGTAAGGTATTACCCCGTATTGAAGGGGATGATGAGAAACTTGCTGGCAATGCAGGCTCTAAAAATAGTTCTCAAACGCTACTGGATGATATGGCGAATTCGCTGTCAACCTTGCTTTCTCTTATTTGGGGAAAGGAACGGCTGGATCTGTTACGGGAGAATATATCAGCAACTACACCCCTAACAGTGCCATGCCGGAGTAAAGTGAAGCTGGAATGGATGAAAGATCGTCTGACACGAAACAGCTTTACCAGTTTCTGGCCTTAAGGTTTGAGCTCAGGGATGCGCGAACTTCTTCAGATTGACACACCAGACTGGCAACTGGTGCTTTATGGACCAGATGTAGCGGGTAAACAGCGTGCGCTGGCTAAAACTATGACCAGTCGCGGCAAAGCTGCACCTTTAGGCGTCGTTGTATTTGACCGCTTGTTGCATGTTGCCTCCTTTACCGCAGAACAGACCTCTGCCCAACTCAATGCTGAAGTAGGGGCTCTGATTAGCGCTAAAGCTTTGTTGTTTGAAAATACCGATTATATGTTTGAACTGGTGTTTAAACACTGTTCAGATTCTGAACCTCAGCCTCAAATTACGCATAAACTGGCTGCGATTCAAAATTCATTCCGCACCAGGAAACTGGGAAACCAGTTGTTGGTGAGCGGTACCCTGAATTTTGGTAACAATATAGGCTGGTTTTCTCTGCCATTTAGCTATAGCAGCAATGGTCTGCTACAAAACATTGCTGTGAAATTTGTCGTCTTACCGACCAAAATGGATCTGGATTCAGATTTGCAGGCGATTTACCTGCGTCTGGATAGCGACTATCCATTATGGCGCTTTGCTTTTGGTAACAGCACAGAGTCAACCGCTGACGCCAAAAGGCAATCCAATCATAATTTCCCGCTGTTGTGGTTGGCCCGTTTTACCAGCTTGCGAAACAAATTTGAGAAAAATATCCGTATTCTGTTGAATGCACCTCACAGCCGGCTGGTTCAGGTTGAGCGCAGGGTGAAAGCAGATCGGCTGAAAGGCAAACTGTCTATTGCTTTGCAGGAAAAGTTGGGACAAGACTTTAGCGGGCAGAACTACCACAACAGCTACGCGACGAAGCGGAAAATTCTGAGTCTTGATACGCCGGAGAACCGCTTTATTAAAATGGTTCTGCAGTATGCCCATTTTCAACTTGGCAGATTCATCAGTCTGGTTGCTGAAGCCAACAAAAAGCCGGATGCCCAGATTTTTTCTGCATCATTTTCCGGCCAATTAAATGGCTGGCAAAAAACGCTGGAAAAATACCTGCACCACCCCATGTTTAAAGAGATTGGTTCATTTAAAGGCATGAGCAAAGAGTCGCTGGTTTTACAACAAAAAACCGGCTATAGCGGTGTGTATCAGACATGGCACGAGCTAAAACGCTATCTGGATGTAATGGGTAGCCAAAGTTCTGTTTCTATGAAAACCATAGACGAATTGTATGAAGTGTGGTGCTTTCTTGAAATTCGGCGGATCCTTATTGATGATTTGGACTTTAATGAAGTTGAGCAAAAGCCTTTACGTGTAGGGCATTCTGGCACAGAAATTAAGTTTGACGATGTGTTGGCAGACTCCTACCTCTTTACCCGTGAAGATGGCTTAACTATACGATTGGCGCATGAGCCAAAATTTGGTGAAAAGACTGAACCAGTCCGTTCCTGGCTATATGATCATAAGCCCGACATAGTGCTGGAAGCGACGTTCGCTGATGAGTTCAGACTGATGTGGTTGTTTGATGCGAAATACCGGATTGACAATAAGTCGGATGATGTTGAGCAGGATCTTGTGCCTGCTGATGCCATTTACCAGATGCACAGATACCGCGATGCGCTTGTCCATATTGAAACCTCAGGTGAGCAGACGCATAAAAGCCGGTCTGTTTATGGTGCTTATGCGTTGTACCCAGGGGCCAATGATCAGACAGAATCCCCTGCTGGCAGTAGGTATTCTGAAGCAATAGATGCTATCGGCATCGGTGCTTTCCCGCTGTTACCTTCGGCAAATGGTGACAATGGTTGTTTATGGCTTAAAGCTTTTTTACAAAAGCAGTTTGCAAAAGACCCGGCTCTTACCAAAGCTGAATCCGTGGACCGTTATCTGATGGAAGACTCTGCACGTATTCCGCACCATGGGATGCAGCAGGTGTTTTACCCTGACCTGACGCTGGTGATTACTGCGGCTCCGCAAGCTGGCAGAGACACTGCTTACATTGATAGCTTTAAAAATGGTACGGCGCGCTATTATCACACCAGACTGGAAGCTACTGAACGGGAAAATCTGGAGCAGAATGTAATTAACGAAGTGCGTTACTGTGTGATTGCTACGGAAGACGCGAATCAGCCTGGGCGCATTGCACACTATGTCTGGCCTGTGAAAAAAGTGAAGTTGGTAAAGCGCTCCGGATTAGACAGACAACAAACCGGACTGGAACTTCCTCAGGGCGATAGCCGTAATCAAAAGTCATATTGGTTATTCGAATTTGGGCCGGCCTTTAAGTTGGATACCCCTATCAGCGGCTTTGATCCTGGTCATCATCAGTTATGTTTGACGACAAGGCAGAAACTTGCGACTGTCAGTCAGTTCAAAGAGATTGAATCTGTATATTCAGAGGTAATGCCTAACTACCGCTATCATGGATAACACTATGTTATGACTGATGTGCATAATACCGCGACACGAAGCCGGAACATGGCTGCGATCAAAGGTAAAGATTCCAAACCGGAAATGATTGTGCGTCGCAGTCTGCATAAAGCCGGCTTCCGCTATCGTTTACACGCCGCAGAGTTACCTGGTAAACCGGATCTGGTTTTCCCCAAATACAAAGCTGTTATTTTTATTCAGGGCTGTTTCTGGCACCAACACCAATGCTCTATGTTTCACTGGCCTAAAAGCCGCACCGAATGGTGGGTGAAAAAAATCAGCGCGAACAGATCTTATGATGAAGCAGTACAGGACAAGTTACGGGAGTTAGGCTGGCGCGTACTACTGGTATGGGAATGTGCTCTAAAAGGTAAAGCAAGATATAGCTCTGAACAATGGCTGGATCTGGTTACTTTGTGGCTGCGTGAGGGGAATTCTTTCAATGAGTTGCCACCGTCATAAGATCTCAGATTATCTTTTCCAGGGCGTAAAAATTGTATAAGTCGTTGGCAGTTACTCCAAACGTTGTAAAGACGGGTCTTCGTTTGACTATGCGATCCAATATGGGAACGGCAATCCCTGGTTCTGCATGATGTAGTGCTCTATGACAGAACGGACAAAGGCAAACCACGTTTTCAATCACATCAAGTTGCACATTAAATTGCGAGCCGAGACTTACCGGAATGATGTGATGTGCTTCAAGATAGTTCTTACCGGTAGCTTTTGATACAAATAGACGATGGCTAGAAGTAGCTTCGCAACGATACCTTGCATGGGCCATGGCATCCAGCGCAACCCGACGTTTCCTGTTGTAAACATCAACAGTCGCCTGACGGTTTTGGTTGATCAGATCCTGGTAACTGTTGTCGTCTGTATCATCTGTCAACGCAGACAGTTGAAAACGCCAGTTAAATTCGGACATATTACCAATCCACAATTCGGCATCTTTGATGAATAAAAAAACAACATCACCAGTTTCAGGCATAAAACCTTTTCCTGCCGCTAAATATAACCTGAGCTCTGATTTTCCAGGTTTAGGGTAAACCAGATTAAGATGCATCTGATGACCTGACGGATAGAGTCTGAATGTTTTCTCCGCTGCACCCCATGAGTCTTTTACATTACCAACATGAATAGTGCCTTTAAAAAGGCGGGTCACTATTTCCACCTCGTGATCCGTTAATGTGATTTGGCTGTCCTTAATCTCGCGGTCAGTGACAACTGAGTATGCGCCTTCATAAGTGCCGAATTTTTGCTTTTGTGTTTTACCGAAGATCATCTTCATTCCCTTCCTTGTTGAATTACCCATAATACTTAGCTTATTTCCTTAATAGGGTCCAGTCAGGTTGGCTAATTCAACTGTAACTTCAACGGATCAAGATGTGCTTGATAATCTTCAGGCCGTGAATTTTTAAATTTCTCCGGATTGATCAGTTTTCATTTCACCGATGGGTAATGTGAAAAGTCATAGATAGACCAGTCCGGCGCCATTTGATTTATGTTCACTAAAAACTCCCGATCTTTTTCTTCCAAACCTTCGTTGACTCACTTAATTAACTGGTTTCTTGTTGTCTCAAAATCTTCATAGCTAAATGAATGCGCGAACATGCCTTTAAACTGATTTTCAGAGGACTTCAACACTTTAATGCGCAATAAAATGTGTTATTCAACACTTTTATGCGCATTAAAGTGTTTTCCTGTTTGTTTTTATCCGCATAAAAGTGTAGTTTTAATGCAAAGAGGCAGCAGTAAGGTGGGGTTATGGAACGCGATTTATTGACAGCATTGCTGCGTTGGAAAACGAAACATGAGCGTAAGCCCCTGCTGATTGACGGTGCCAGGCAAACTGGTAAAACCTATTTGCTACAAGAGTTGTTTGGCCAACACTTTGCAAAGGTTCTGCGGATAGATTTTCTTGAGTCGCCGCAGATGCAGGATGCTTTTGCTGGATCATTAACCCCAGGCGATATATTGAGTAATATCGAGCTGTTAACCGGTCAGCCGTTTAATATGGCAACTGACCTGCTAATCCTCGATGAAATTGGCGAATGCCCGCGTGCGGTGACGGCATTAAAGTACTTTGCCGAGCAAACCCCGCAGGCGTTTATTGCCGCCAGTGGCTCTAACATAGGTTTGCTGAATACCTTTCCGGTCGGCAAGGTTGAGCAATACAACTTAAGGCCGTTAACCTTCCGCGAGTTCTTATTAGCCTCTGGCGAGGCAGCGCTGTTAAAAGCCTATGATGCCGGGAAAAACTCCGCTGCAGCACACTCTAAGCTGTTTGATAAGCTGACAGATTACTACTTTACCGGCGGTATGCCAGAGGCCGTTAGCCACTGGTTTGAACTGGCCGGGCAAAGCATGCTGGAGCGTATAAAAGCGGTGTCACAGATCCATGCCGATTTGCTGGCCGGTTATGTGCGGGATTTTGGTAAATATTCCGGCAAGGTGGATGCCGGTTTAATAGAAGCCGTGTTCACTGCCGTACCGGCTCAGCTTGCGGCAGTATTGGATGAATCTGTTAAACGCTTTAAGTTTAAACAGGTGCATGAGCGTAAATCCCGTTATCAGGAGCTGGAAAGCGGCATCATGTGGCTGGAAAAGTGCCGGCTGATCTTAAAAAACTATCCTGTTGAAGGTACACCACGCAGTCCGTTAGCGGCTTACAAAAAAGACAATATGGTAAAGCTGTTTCTATTTGATGTTGGCTTGCTTAACCATATGTTGGGGGTCAGCTATCTGGAAATAAAGCAACAGAATTATGACTACAAGGGTTACATTGCCGAAAACTTTGTGCAGCAGGAGTTAGCGGCACTGGGCATTGATCCAACCTTTTCCTGGGGGGATGCCCGGGCGGAGATTGAATTTATTCTGGCCGATAGCACAGGCAGTGTGATACCGCTGGAAGTAAAAAGCGGTAAACGCACCAGAGCCAGGTCACTGCAGTCTTATATTGAAAAATGTAATCCGGTCAAAACCATTAAACTGACCGGCACTCAGGGCTCGTCGCCGCTTGAGCAACAGCATCTGGTGTATCCGTTGTATTACACCGCGCAGGCCGTGCGTACGCATCTGTTGTCATAAACATAAGGCGCATTTAGCATCAGCGGTTTAGTTGTGCCATGCCGCTATGGGGGCAAAGGACTAAGCCATCTGTAGCGCAATGAAAGGAGGTAGCCTTTTAAACCGTCGCCAGTCGTTCCAGCATATCAGGGTATTTTTCTACCAGTTTCATCAAAACCGCAGCCTGGCCATTGGGTTTAGATGTGCTTTGCTCCCGCTTTTTCAGGGGCTCAGGAATCAGGCGTAGTTTCTGGACAAAAACGGCTTGTGACACATGCAGTTTTGTCTCAAATCGACAATTTTCTGAGCAGTAAGAAATCACTCTTAAACCGCTGGGTATAGTCTTTTACTGGTCTTAATTGCATTCATCAAAAGCTAGGCTAGCGGAGCCAGCTTTTTGTTCAGTAGTTCCATACCTGCAAAAATGCTTGAAGCTACCGATGCGGGAAACAGGCCGTGCAGTTGGTTATGAATATCAGCTTTTGCCTGCTCAATTGCCCGAGGTGTCTGATGGTAAACTTCCTGTAGTATCTCGCAGCTGTGCTCCTCTGTTAATCCGAGGTACTTTCCAAAGGTGATCCAATGGCGCAGCACAATTTGAAATATGTGGTAATGGTTGTTCTGTGACACTACAGCCATGGCTAATTTAGCTTCCTGTTTAGCCATTTGGTCTGCTTTCCTGCCAATAATGGGATGAGCTGACAAAATGTCGTAAAGGGGAGCTAACGAATAATTTCCGCCTTTCAGATGCTGTATTGAAAAGTTTTTTGCATGGCCATCTGTTGCTGCCATAATCCAAAAAATAACCAGTGTTTTGAAAAAAGTCCGACAATCCTCCGCTGCGTTTGCTCCTGCCCTTAAAAGCTCCATAATCTGCAGCGCAGATGGGCCACCATCCGCTTGATACTTTAACAATGAGTTCATTCCCAGAGCCTGGCACATATCTTCTTGTGGCAGACGGATAAGAGTTCCAGCTTGTTCTGAATAGATGCGATCAAAGCGCTCAACAACCAAGGCTTTTACTCCACCATTTTTCTTGCCGAAAAGCTTTGGGAAACACTGCGCCACCGGAATGCCATAGGCGTCAACAAGGCGAGAGCATAACCACTCATTTTCTACAGAAGATGACATGTCCGCACGCATATTTCCGACCAAACCAAGAGGCAGTTTAAGGATCCGGGTTGTTGGTGTTGAGCCTGTTGGCAACCACCACTGATTATCAAAGTACAAGAGCGCGTTTTTCTCCTGCGCACCAGCTATCGACAAACGAAGTTCACCACCTGCTTGTTGAATATTCATTGCTGTTGACGACGTGGTATTTCTTAATATTTGAGCAATATCTTCGTCATCGAGTAATAGTCCTTCAATGGCAGGTAATCCGGCAGATGTTTCATCTTCAGGAAGTAATTGGATTGCCCCCACGCAATCACGTCCAACAGCAGCCAATAGTTCAGGCGCTGTGGTTCCGGTTGCTTGAAATTTTGTAGCTAAGCGCCTGCGAATGGTGTCAGCATCGGGTAGCAAATTATCGAAATAATTAAGGACCTTATCTCCTTTTAATACAGGATTTCCAGGTGACATTGGTAGGGATAAAGACAGGGCTCTGGCAAATTCATTTTCATACCAGCTTTCGTCGTATTGAAAAGAGTTCTTAGCGGGATGCCAGTGCCCTACCAGTTCACCATTCATCCACACGCCTAAGTTTGCAACCTGTCTTTTAGCCATTTACCACTCTCCCTTTTTGCCGGTAGGAGTTTTGATCAGGGTGGGAGTTTTTTCCTTTGAGTGCAGGTTGGGTGATTGAAGATCTGTATCTGCAGTTTTACTTGCCAGAGGATTTGGCTTGTACAGGTTTCCAGATCCTGGCAGTTCTCTGATTTGTGATTTTGATTCTGGTTTTTTATTTTCCCGGACAATCAGAGAAGCATTAAAAACCTGAAGAATTTTCATCATTCTCTCAACACTGACGATTTCCGGGGATGCTTCCAGTCGCTGATAACCTTGCTGAGTTAAGCCAAGCAATTCCCCTGCGGCTTTTTGTGTTAAACCTGCACTTTTACGCAGGCCTATGATGTACTGCCTTAATTGCTGAATGGTTTGTACTTGATAGTCCATAGGTCAGGCTCACAACGAAAACATTGTAAAAGTATAGTACAACGATTGTGTTGTTAACTGCAATAACACCATTTTCGTTGTTTTTATTATAGTGAAAGCAAAAAAACGCCCGCATTTTGAGGGCGGGCGTTTCTGGAGTTGAACAGCAGTTGGGAATTTACATCCCCAACAACGGCTTCAAATAATGCCCTGTGTAGGATTTATCAAAAGCTGCGACTTGTTCTGGTGTGCCTGCGATCAGGATTTCACCGCCGCCGCTGCCGCCTTCCGGGCCTAAGTCGACTACCCAGTCTGCGGTTTTGATCACGTCGAGGTTGTGTTCAATCACCACTATGGTGTTGCCGGCGTCGCGCAGTTTATGCAGTACGTTCAGCAGTTGCTGGATATCAAAGAAGTGCAGGCCTGTAGTTGGCTCGTCGAGTATATACAGGGTTTTGCCTGTGTCACGTTTACTTAGCTCGCGCGCAAGTTTTACCCGCTGGGCTTCACCGCCGGATAAAGTCGTCGCTGACTGACCGAGGCGGATATAGGTTAAACCTACGTCCATCAGGGTGCGTAATTTACGAGCTATGGCTGGAATGCTTTCAAAGAAGGCGTGGGCGTCTTCCACTGTCATTTCCAGCACTTCGTGAATATTTTTGCCTTTGTATTTTACTTCCAGGGTTTCGCGGTTGTAGCGTTTGCCTTTACAGACATCACAAGGCACGTATACATCCGGCAGGAAGTGCATTTCTACCTTGATCATGCCGTCGCCCTGACAGGCTTCACAGCGGCCACCTTTAACGTTAAAACTAAAACGACCAACCTGATAACCACGGGAACGGGATTCCTGAGTACCGGCGAATAAATCCCGAACTGCAGTGAAAATGCCCGTGTAGGTAGCTGGGTTAGAACGTGGTGTGCGGCCTATCGGGCTTTGGTCTATGTCGACACATTTATCAAAATGTTCCATGCCTTCAATAGCTTTGTGTGCCGCAGGTTCGTCGCCTTCGCCTTTGTTTAGTACGCGGTGTGCAACGCGGAACAAGGTGTCGTTAATTAAGGTCGATTTACCAGAGCCCGACACCCCTGTGATACAGGTCATCACGCCAAATGGAATTTCTAAATCGACGTTTTTCAGGTTATTGCCTGTAGCGCCTAACACTCGTAATTCTTTGCCTTTTTTGCCTTCGTGGCGCTTGTCTGGCACCGCAATTTTACGTACGCCTGATAAATATTGGCCCGTTAACGATTCTGGCGTATTTTTGATATCTTCTAAGCTGCCTTGCGCCACAATATAACCACCATGCACACCGGCACCAGGGCCAATGTCGATAATATGGTCGGCAGCGCGCACTGCGTCTTCATCGTGTTCTACTACGATAACTGTGTTACCCAAATCGCGTAAATGCGTCAAAGTGCCTAATAAGCGGTCGTTGTCGCGCTGGTGCAAACCAATAGAGGGTTCGTCCAGCACATACATCACACCCACTAAACCTGCACCAATCTGACTGGCTAAACGAATACGCTGGGCTTCGCCACCTGATAAGGTTTCGGCGCTGCGGGACAGGTTCAGGTAATTCAGGCCAACGTTGACTAAAAACATCAGCCTGTCCTGAATTTCTTTCAGAATTTTTTCGGCGATCTGCGCTTTTTGGCCCATTAAGGTGAGCTGGCGGAAGAACTCTAAACAGTCGCCAATCGACAGTTCCACTACTTCTGGCAAAGTGGTTTTGCCAATAAAGACATGGCGGGCTTCTTCCCGTAAACGTGAGCCATTACAGGCCGGGCAGCACTGCGAGGCTAAATACTTGGCCAGCTCTTCGCGCACTGCATTAGATTCGGTTTCGTGATAACGCCGTTCCATATTCGGCAAAATGCCTTCAAACGGATGTTTACGTTTAATGATATCGCCACGGTCGTTCAGGTATTTAAACTCAATGTCGGTTTTGCCTGTGCCGTTTAAAATCACCTGTTGATGTTGTTTGCTTAAGCTGGCAAAAGGAACTTCCAGCTCAAAACCATAATGATCAGCCAGGGATTTCAGCATCTGGAAGTAATAGAAGTTACGTTTATCCCAACCACGAATAGCGCCACCGGACAAACTCAGCTCGTCGCTGACAATGACTTTATTGGCATCAAAATACTGTTTTACACCTAAGCCATCACAGCTTTGGCAAGCACCGGCCGGATTGTTAAAGGAGAATAAACGCGGTTCCAGCTCGGCCATGGAATAACCACAAGTTGGGCAGGCGAAGTTGGCAGAGAAAATCAGTTCAGGCGCTTTTTCATCATCCATCGATGCTACTTTGGCGATACCACCGGATAGCTCAAGCGCGGTTTCAAAACTTTCGGCCAAACGCTGTTTAATGTCGTCGCGCACTTTGATCCGGTCGATCACCACTTCAATGGTGTGTTTTTTGTGTAAATCCAGCTTTGGTGGATCCGACAAATCACAAATTTCGCCATTAATGCGGGCGCGGATATAACCTTGAGCTGCTAAGGTTTCCAAGGTTTTGACGTGTTCACCTTTACGCTCCTGCACCACAGGCGCTAATACCATCAGCTTGGTGCCTTCAGGGAAGGCCACTACTTTATCCACCATTTCACTGACAGTTTGTGCAGTTAACGGCAAATCGTGGGTAGGGCAACGTGGTTCGCCAACACGGGCAAACAATAAACGCAGGTAGTCGTAAATTTCAGTAATAGTACCCACAGTAGAGCGTGGGTTATGCGATGTGGATTTTTGCTCAATAGAAATAGCAGGGGATAAACCTTCGATATGATCGACATCGGGTTTTTCCATCAGGCTCAAAAACTGCCGGGCGTAGGCTGACAAAGACTCAACATAACGGCGCTGACCTTCAGCGTACAGCGTATCAAAGGCCAAAGAGGATTTACCTGAACCGGATAAACCAGTGATCACCACCAGTTTGTCACGTGGAATTTCCAGTGAAATATTTTTCAGGTTGTGGGTGCGGGCACCCCGAATATCTATTTTATCCATACTATTGGGTCTCTTGCCTGTTGAGTCGGCTTGGGAAAACGAATTATACCCTTTGTAATTGATGCAGTGCCTTATGGGCGACTGCATCCTACGTCTCGTGCCTGTTGAGGTCGGCTTGGGAAAAACGAATTATACCCTTGTTAGCGATGTCAGGTGCCATGTTAAAGCTTTATGTGGCAAAGCCATAACCGGATCAGCCGGGCAATAATTCAATTGGCGATACTGTATATAAATACATGCTTTATAGCAAGGTCAGCCGCTTAGAAAAACAGCAAAGAAATAGGCTGCTATTTAACTGTTTTTGAACCAGATTTGCGGATTGGATCAGTTAAAGCTAAGTTGAAAGTGTCCACTCGTGGTTAAGACGTATTATGACCTCTGAACAACTCTACTGCTTTGCGATGATCCAGGTGTTGCTGGTGTTTTTACTGGCAAGTTTTCGCTTGCGTGCAACTGACCAAAACAGCAGAGCTTTGCCTCTGTTGCAAGGTGCTATAGCTGCTGAACTTTTAAGCTGGTTATTCTACTTTTGGCCAGAGCATGGCCTGAGTTTAGTGCTGTCATTAAGTTTTTCGGCATTAAATATGACTTTGCTGACCGCCTTTTGTTTCAAACGAGCAGGCAGATTAGTGCCCTGGTTGTGGATTGTGCCTGTTGGGTTGGCGCTGGCTGTTTCTTATAGTTACTTTTCGTATCATCAACAGCAAAATGTCAGCTTACACCTGATGACCTTGTTTACCTTTTTGCTGATAGGCCCCTGCTTCTGGTGTTTCCGCTATTTAAAACCCATTCCTACTTTGTCCGATTTGATGATGGCATCGGTTTTTGCGGCCTGGTTGCTGATTTGCCTGCTTCGCTCTGTGATGTTGCTGATAGCGCCGGAGTGGTTATTGTCTGGTTTGTTGATTTCACAGTCTTTTTGGCCAGCTGTTTCAGCAGGTTACTGTATTTTTGCTTTGACAGGTTATATGGAGGAAACCCAGCAAAAATTTAAAAATGAGGCCCTGCACGACCCTTTAACTGGTCTTTTGAACCGCCGTGGTTTAGTCAACGCTATTCAGGGATGCTTAGCTTATTTACAACGTCAGCAGCATAGCGCCGCACTTTTTATGATTGATCTGGACCACTTTAAACAAATCAACGACAAAATTGGCCATGAGGGCGGTGACGAGGTGTTGATTGCTGTCGCTGAAGTGCTGCAAAAGCAATTACGTCAAAGTGATGTGTTGGCACGTTATGGTGGTGAGGAGTTTATTGTATTTTTGCCTCAAACCGACAGTGATTCAGCGCAACTGGCGGCTGAACGTTTATTGCTGGCGGTACGTCATCTGCAACTGCCACAACTTGGTGGCCAAAATGGCCTGAGTATCAGCGTAGGTATAACTGTATTTAACGCCGACTTTGACTTTGATTGCCAGCTGCGCCGCGCTGATCATGCTTTATATCAGGCCAAAGCCAGGGGTCGTGATCGTATCGAATTTGCGACAGACACTCTTTAGTTCGGTGATGGCAGACGATGGTAGCTGTGCTACAATCGCCGCCCGCTTTAACCCGGAGATAGAGTCGCAGATGTCCCATCTGAATCCACTGGAAAAACGTGCCGCCTGGTCTCTGGCACTGGTATTTGCTTTCCGGATGCTTGGTTTATTTATGCTGATCCCTGTTTTTGCCATTTTTGGCAAAGACCTGATTGGCTTTTCGCCTTTGTGGATAGGCTTAGCTATAGGTGCTTATGGTTTAACTCAGGCACTGTTACAAATTCCTATGGGCTGGCTGTCTGACAAATGGGGCAGAAAGCCTGTGATGTTGCTGGGCCTTGGCTTTTTTGTGCTGGGTTCTGTGGTCGCTGCTTTAGCAGATTCTGTTTATATGGTTACTTTTGGCCGGGTGCTGCAGGGCATGGGTGCTATTTCGGGTGCTGTTATGGCGCTGGCTTCTGATATTACCCGTGAAGAACAACGGCCTAAAGTGATGGCCGTCATTGGTATGACCATAGGTTTGTCTTTCACTTTGGCTATGGTGGCAGGCCCGGCTATAGCTGCGGCCAGCGGCTTAAGTGGCATTTTCTGGTGCACAGCTTTAATGGCGGTGATTGGTGTTTTACTGGTGTGGAAGGTGGTACCTGTTGCTGTCAGCAAAGCACCTGCCTCTGAAACTTTGGCCACCAAAGGCCAAATCACAGCGTTGTTTCGTCACCCCGAATTATTAAGACTGAACTTTGGTGTGCTGGTATTGCACTTACTATTGACGGCTATTTTTGTGGTATTGCCAACAATGTTGCTGCAGCAAAGTTTTGTATCAGAGCAACACTGGCAGTTGTATCTACCTGTTTTAATTGCAGCTTTTATTCTGATGGTGCCACTGATGATACTCGCCAGTCGCAAGCAGCAGGAAAAAGGTTATTTATTACTGGCAATAAGCCTGCTTATTGTTAGTTTTGTGTTAATTTTAATCAATCAGCAGTTGTGGTCGATCGCCCTGGCGCTGTTGTTGTTTTTTGTTGGCTTTAACTATTTAGAAGCCAGCATGCCTGCTTTATTGTCGCGTATTGCTCCTGCTGGTCTGAAAGGTACTGCTATGGGTACTTACGCCAGTGCTCAATTTTTTGGTGCCTTTTTAGGCGGTATTTTAGGCGGTGCTGTGGCTAGTTTCAGCAGCGGTGAATCGTTGTTTGCTGTCGCTGCCCTGATTGGTTTACTATGGTTGGCTTATGCCAGCCGCATGACAGTGCCAGCGCGATCGCAACGGCTGTCATTGCCTGTCGAAGTGGCCGATGAAGCCGCAGCAGCCCAATTGGCGCAGCGCCTGACCCAACTCCATGGAGTGTTGGAAGTCACAGTGGTGGTTGCGGAACAACGTTTGTATTTAAAAGTCGGCCAGCAACATTTTGATTTGGCAGAGGCACAGTCTTTGGTTGAAAGCAGCCAAAAAAGTTAAGGAGAAGTCGCATGGCTCGTGGAATTAATAAAGTAATCTTGATTGGTAACTTAGGCACAGATCCTGAAGTCCGTTATATGCCAACAGGTGGCGCGGTCGCCAACCTGACTATTGCGACCAGCGAAAGCTGGACGGACAAAACCACCAATGAAAAGAAAGAAAATACCGAATGGCACCGCGTTGTCATTTATCAGCGTTTGGCTGAAATTGCCGGTGAATACCTGCGTAAAGGCAGCAAAGTCTATATCGAAGGTCGTTTACGTACCCGTAAGTGGCAGGATCAGCAAGGTGTTGAGCGTTACACCACTGAAATCATTGCCAACGAACTGCAGATGTTAGATGGCCGTGGTGAAGGTCAGGGTGCTGGTCAGGCTGCTGCTATGGGCGGCGGCGCTCCTATGGGCAATCAGGGTGGTTATCAACAACCTGCTGCCGCACCACAACAACGTATGCCACAAGCGGCTCCGGCTCAAGGCGGTTACGCTCCTCAGGCTCCAGCTGCTGCAGCACCGGCACAAGGTGGTTACCAGCAACGTCCGGCTCAGGGCGGCTTCCAGCCTCAGGGCAATTTTAACCAGCCACAAGGCGGTTTTAATCAGGCAGCACCACAACAACGTGGCCCAATGGAACCACCAATCGACTTCGACGACGATATTCCGTTCTGAGGTAAGTGGTTTGAACCATTTGAAGAAATAAGCCTCTGTATTCAGAGGCTTTTTTTTAGGAAAAAATAGAGTGAAACTTATAAAAATGGCGGCACTAGCTGTTTTGTCCTTTGTACTTCTGCCCGCTACAGCAACAGCAGCTGTGTATGGCCCACAACTGGAGGGTTTTGAGTATCCTTATCCGGTGCAGCAATTTAGTTTGAATAGCCAGCAACAGCAGCTGGAAATGGCTTATCTGGATCTGCCTGCAGCAAAACCCAATGGCAAAGTGGCTTTGCTGCTGCATGGCAAAAACTTTTGTGCCGCTACCTGGCAAGGCAGTATTGAAGCCTTAACTACAGCAGGTTACAGAGTGATCGCGCCGGATCAGATTGGTTTTTGTAAATCCAGCAAACCAAAGCAGTACCAGTTTAGTTTTCAGCAACTGGCGGTTAATACCAAAGCTTTACTGGACAAACTTAATATCAAACAAGTCACAGTGATGGGTCACTCTATGGGAGGCATGCTGGCGACCCGTTTTGCTTTGTTATACCCAAAGGAAACTGAGCAACTGGTGCTGGTGAATCCTATAGGGTTGGAAGACTGGAAAGCTTTAGGAGTGCCCTATCGTACTGTGGATCAGTGGTATCAGCGTGAGTTAAAAACCTCAGCCGCTGGTATCAAACAGTATCAGTTGAGTACTTATTATGCGGGTAAGTGGCGGCCAGAGTTTGACCGCTGGGTGGAGATGCAGGCTGGTATGTACCAAGGCCAAGGCAAAGAGCAGGTGGCCTGGAATTCAGCTTTAACAGCAGAGATGATTTTCACACAGCCGGTGTTGTACGAATTTAACCAACTGAAAATGCCTGTGCTGCTGATGATAGGTGAGCTGGACAATACAGCTATTGCCAAAGATATAGCGCCAGCTGAACTCAAACCAACACTCGGCAATTACGCCAAACTGGGCCCCGCGACAGTAAAAGCTATGCCTAATGCGTCTTTGGTCACTTTTGCTGATTTAGGCCACTCGCCGCATATTCAGGATCCGGAGCGTTTTCATCAGCAGTTAATGAAAGAGCTGCAGGCGAAATAAGCAGGAGTGACAGCTGCTGCTTGCTGATTTACAGCAGAGACATTAAGGTAACTTTATTAAAACTATAAAAATGCAGGATTGTTCATGCTGAATATCATTGCTAAACCGCTGGTTAAACTGGTGGAGCGTTATCTGCCTGACCCTTATATTTTTGTGTTGCTGCTTAGCCTGTTGGTGTTTGTCGCCGCCATAGTCTTTGAACAACAAAGCCCTTTGGTGGTGGCGCAGCAATGGGGGGACGGCTTCTGGGGTTTGCTGAGTTTTTCGATGCAGATGCTGTTGGTGCTGGTGACAGGTTTTATGTTAGCCAGTACGCCTTTAGTCAGCAAACTGCTGGACAGGCTGGCGATGCTGGCTTCCACTGCAGGTCAGGCCATAGTGCTGGTCACGCTTGTCTCCTTAATGGCAAGCTGGCTGAACTGGGGTTTTGGTTTAGTAGTGGGGGCATTGTTTGCTAAAGCTTTGGCGCGGCGGGTAAAAGTAGATTATCCCTTGCTGGTTGCCAGTGCTTATTCAGGTTTTGTGATTTGGCATGGTGGTTTGTCGGGTTCTGTGCCTTTAACTATTGCCACCTCAGGTCACTTTTCCGAAGCTCAAATTGGTATTATTCCAACCTCCGACACTATTTTTGCGTGGTTTAATCTGGTGCTGGTCGCGGCTTTATTTATTTCAGTGCCTTTGCTGAATTACCTGATGCGGCCCAAAGCTGAAGATTCAGTTTATATAGATCCTGCTAAGTTAGAAGCTGAAACTTTGCCTGATTTAACCACAGCACGACCTGCCGATAAGCTGGAAAACAGCGTTGTATTCACAGCTTTAATAGCGCTGGCCGCTGCGGCTTATTTGCTGCAGTATTTTGCCAAAGCCGGTGGGCTGAATCTGAATATAGTGAATTTCCTGTTTTTATTTCTGGCAATTTTGCTGCATGGCACCCCAAGGCGTTTGCTACATATTTTGCAGCAGGCCATTCAGGGTGGCGCTGGTATTATTCTGCAGTTTCCGTTTTATGCCGGCATTATGGCGGTGATGATGCAGTCGGGTTTAGCTCAGTCGTTGTCACAATGGTTTGTCAGCTTTGCTACTGCAGAAAGCCTGGCATTCTGGACTTTTTTAAGCGCGGGTTTAGTGAATATTTTTATTCCGTCCGGCGGTGGTCAGTGGGCAGTGCAGGCGCCTGTGATGCTACCCGCAGCTTTGGAGTTAGGGGCTGAAGTGAACCGTATCGCCATGGCTGTGGCATGGGGCGATGCCTGGACTAACCTGATCCAACCCTTCTGGGCTTTGCCTGTTTTGGCGATAGCTGGCCTTAAAGCCAAAGATGTAATGGGTTATTGCCTGCTGCAGTTACTAGTCACAGGTATCATCATCAGTCTTGTGTTAAGTTTTATCTGAGCCAGTTTTAGCCCGCCTGAAAACGAGCCCTGAATTCGTCTTTAAAGCGCCTGGATAAATTCAGGCGCTCGCCGCTGTTGAGTGAAATTTCACCATCGCCGCTGGGGTCGTAACTGATGCTGTGAATGGCATGATGGTTGACTGCAAAACTGCGGTGAATACGGCTGAACCCCTTGTGTTGCAGGGTTTCAACTGTTTTGGCAAGAGTAGCGCGCAGCGGGTAAATCCGGCCTTTGCTATGTAAATTGACATAGTTACCGGACGATTCCAGCCAGTCGATATCGTCCACTTTGACCAGAAATTCCTTATCCAGTTTACGCACCAGAAAATGTTCGGGTGAGGCGTTGCTTTGACTGGCTGCTGTGCTGTCTTCGTTTTGCTCGGTGCCAATCAGCATGGCGTCACCTTTTAACCGCCGATAGATAAAGTGTGCACTCTGGAAGGCAGCAAGCAAAAACAGATAACCCCAGACATCTTTGCGGTATTCATAAAAAAACTCACGGGCTAAAGGCCCAAAGTCATAGCCCCTGCCTAAAAACCAGTACACCAGTTTACGAAGGGCCACCATCAGGCTGATATGGCCAATACAAAACAGCAAGCTGGCGACAAAATGCAACAACACTTGCCAGCGTAGCGCATTAAAACGCAGTGGCACCCGCCTGAAAAACCAGACTAAAACCGGCATCAGCATTAAAGTGCCGATAGCACTGCTGTATTCCCACAGCAATGGTTCCCACCACTGCAGGCTGGAAAGCGGATCTCTCTGGTGTTCCATCCAGACAGAACTGGCGTTAATGCCGTTATTTAATAGCAGGTAAAAGGCAAAGGCCAGATAGCTATACAGTACTTTGTGTTGGTCAAAACGTTCAAACCAGTTTTTAGCCACAATATTGGTCCCCACAAACCACCTCTTATCCCTCAAATCCACCACCAACCCATTCAATTCTGTCTGTCAGAGTTCACAGCAGACAAACTAAGCCGAACCAACACAACATTACAACACAAAATCATCCTAAGTAATTGATGTTGCAGAGAGGCGACAAGAGCTTGAGACCCCGGGAGCATAGTTCACCTATGTGAGTGGGGCGGTGCTCTTTCCTTCACATCAGGCGTAGGCAACAAAGCTGCAGCTTCAACTACGACGGGTGAAGGAGGTTTAGCATGACACGAACTGACACAGGCCGTCGATATGAACTCGACTGGCTCCGCACCCTGGCTTTTGCGTTGCTTATTTTGTACCACATTGGTATGTATTATGTCGCCGACTGGGGCTGGCATATCAAAAGTGAGCAAACTTTTAAAGGCTTGCAGGAGCTGATGATTTTGACCAACCCATGGCGTATGTCTTTGTTGTTTTTACTGGCAGGTATGGCGTTGAGCTTAGTCTTGCTGCGGATCAGCAGGTTAAAACTTTTAGGGCTGCGCTCCAAACGTTTATTGATCCCTTTGCTGTTTACCATGTTTGTAGTGGTGGTGCCTCAGGTGTATTACGAAGCGTTAAGCCAGCAACTGATCCAGCCGGGTTATCTGGAGTTCTGGTGGCAGTATGTCAATCCTGTCACCGGTTTATTGCCTGACCATCATAGTCCTATTGGTTTACTCACCTGGAATCACGCCTGGTTTATTCCGTATTTATGGTGTTACAGCATGCTGGTGCTACTTTGTTATCCGCTGCTGAATTCAGTATCACAAGCAGGCTGGTTGCAGCAGTTGCCGGGTCGTTACGCTTTGGCACTGGTTTTTGTTTTGATGTTTTGGGCCTGGTGGATGTTAAAAACTGATTTTCCAAGCACTCATGCTTTAGTGGATGACTGGTATAACCATGCTAAATATTTTCTGGTGTTTATCGCTGGTTTTTTATTAGCCCGGCAGGATTTGTGGTGGCAACAACTGGTCTCCGGCAGAAGGCTATGGCTGGTGTTAGCTCTGTGTTGTTACTGCCTTATTGTTGCTGAACGCAATGATGTTTTTGATTATTACACTGGTCCTGTTTACAACAAAATGACGGAAAAATTGTGGTTTGGTTTTGTTCTTGTGCTCAATTTCTGGAGTTGGTTACTGGCAGTATTGGGCTATGGCGGAGCTTATCTGGCAAAAACAAATAGTCCATTATTGCGCTACTGCAATGATGCTGTATTGCCCTGGTACATTTTGCATCAAACGCTGATTATTTTATGTGCAGCCTGGTTAAAACCTTTGGCTATGCCTGTAGCTATAGAATTCCCACTGGTGTTGGCTGGGACTGTAGCAGGCTGCTGGCTGGGTTATGAAGTGATAAGGCGATCTGCAGTATTAAGCTGGTGTTTTGGGTTGGGCAGCAAAAAGACGGCAAAACCCCAACCCGCTCTGTCCAGTGTCGCTTTATAGCTTCAGGGAACCATAACTATTCTTTACAGCAATTTTTGGCGACTCCGATACTCTGGCTATGCTTAAAAACATCAGACAGAGGATCAGGAGCTGTTATGCGGTCAGGTTTTAGATTGTTTCTTGTGGTTCTGTGTTGTTCGGGGACTGGGTTAAAGGCTCAAAGCATAGTGCTGGAAGGGGTTAATCTGATCCCTATGACCAGTGAGACTGTGTTGTACAACCAGAGAGTCAGGGTTGAACAGGGCAAAATCACTGCAATAGAGCCCTTGGATGAACAGCAGGCGCAGCCAGCTGAGCTGCATATTGATGCCAAAGGCAAGTACCTGATCCCGGCTTTCTCTGATACTCATTTTCATCAGCACCGTAATGATATCGCAGACACAGAGTTACTCTTTAAATTGTTAATTGCGAATGGCGTGACCAGCGTTCGTAGCATGGCGCAATGGAATCAACAGGATACAGTTGCCATTCGACAGCTGGCGGCCAAACCAGAAGTGATAGCCCCTTATTTTTATGCCTCAGGCCCACAAGTGAATGCGGATAATGTGAAAAACGTTGCTGAGGCTTTGGCTATGGCAGATCTGCATCATCAGCGTGGTTATGACTTTATAAAAATTCACGGCAATCTGGATCAACAAGCCTATCTGGCGTTGCTGGAAAGAGCGGCCTTGTATGGTATTCCGGTGACAGGCCATGCTCAGCGTCATTTGCCTTTGCACTACAGTTTACGTATGCATTCGCTGGCCCATATGGAAGAGCTGGTGGTGCTGTTGGCCGGGCAACAATTACAAATCCCCAAAGTAACACCACTTCAGTTAAGTCAAATGGTAGAGCAGATTAAACAAAGTGGTATTACTGTCAGCCCCACCTTAAGTATTCTGGCGTTGATCCCAGAGTACACAGACGAAAAACGTTATCAGCTGTTACAACAAAGATACGAATCGCAGTTTATTGCTTATGGTGAATACCAATGGTTTACCAATCCGGAGAACAGATCCTATCAACATCAGTTTTTTAAAACGCCACAGATGAAAAAATACATCGCCGATTTGATCCAGACAGCACAACTGCTGACCAAAGCTCTGTCTGATGCCGATGTGCCTTTGCTGGTGGGCAGCGATAATCTGGGTTTTCATATTGCAGGTTTTTCTCTGCATGAGGAAATGCAACAGATGCAAAATGCCGGCATGACAGCTTATCAGGTGCTAAAAGCCGCCACGTCAGACAGCGCGCGTTATTTAGGACGGCAGGCAGTGGCTGGTACTCTGGAAGTAGGAAAAAACGCTGAATTTGTATTACTGAGTGCGAACCCCTTGCAGCAGATCAGCAATACAAAACGTATTGAGGCTGTGATGCACAAAGGGCGCTGGTACGACAGAGCGACGCTGGATCAATTACTTGAAGAGGCTCTTGCAGCACGAAAAGCAGAAAAATCTTTAGCAGAGCAAGCTACTCAGTAAAGTGGCTTAACCCAGTGGCATATCCGGGTAGCTGGTTTTTGTGCCCGCTACAGGTAAGTCTGCTTCTGATTGATCTAAGCGACATCAAGCAGTAGACACCAACTCAGGTTATCCACTCTTTTCTAAATGAAAATCTTCAGGCTACACTGGGGGAGGGCTGAGTTTAGCCTTTACAACCAGAAGAGAGTCGCTATGAAACTTATAAAAATAATACTAATTGGTTTTTTACTGGCTGTGGCCGCACTGTTGCTGGCCGCTTTAGTATTGCCTTCGTCTTATCAGGTGGAACGTAGTGTCAGCATAAATAAACCCAAAGAACAGGTGTTCAGTTACCTGGTGCTGTTGAAAAATCAGGATAACTTCAGTGTCTGGATGGCTTTGGATCCCAATGTGAAAAAAACCTATAAAGGCGAAGATGGCACTGTAGGTTTTGTTTCTGCCTGGCAGAGTGAAAAAGATGAAGTAGGCACAGGCGAGCAGGAGATCACTGCGATCAAACCTGGTGAGCGTATTGATTACGAACTGCGTTTTATCGCACCTTTTGCTTCAGTTTCTCCGGCTTATATCCTGACTGAACAACAAGCTGCAGACCAAACCAAAGTGACCTGGGGTTTTAAAGGCGAGATGCCTTATCCAATGAACCTGTTGTTGCTGGCAATGGATATGGAACAAATGATAGGTGACGACCTGCAACAAGGACTGGATAAGCTAAAAGTACTGTTAGAACAATAACCCACTTCAATTGCGACCAAGGGGGAGTTATGCCCGCAGTATTTTATTGAAGCGCCGGATCAGGCGCTGATACCAAACTGACGCCACTCTGAGACTGACCTTTTTTTTGAATCGGATATGCTGTTTGTACCCAAAACATTTAGCCAGCAGGGCTGAAATTTTGGGATTGATAGCAACTCACTTCACGATGAAAAAGGAATGATCATGTCTCTTATCAATATTCTTGTCGCAGTTAATGCCACTGAGCTGGCTGAGCGTTTAAACGATGGTTCAATAAAACCAGGTTCTGTAGGCAGCCCAACTAATTTAGGTGCCTGGGGTGGTTCTGATGTTTTTGTGTCAATGATTACACAAAACAGCTACATCGCCAGCAATCAGGGTGGTTCAGAACTGAATATCAAAGCAAACTCAGGCGATACAGTGCGCTGGACTGTCAGCACCTTTGACGGTGACACAGACTACACAGCCTTTTTATACAGCGGTAACTTTAACCCTTCTTCCGGCATTACAGCTTTAAGTTACTTTAATATGCACACCAGTGTTTATTTACCAAGTGGTTCAGACCCGGTGAATGGTACACCAGCTTTGTTCCACAACAATGCCTACGCTACTCAAGGCACTGTGATTGAAGCTGGTCAGAAAATTCAGTACACCTTAAGCTTCAAACTGGTGAACAACAGTACTGGTGCTGTTGTTGGTTACTTTAGCTGGGATCCGTTCATCAGCATCGCTAACTAAGCTAATTCTTCATCCGAAACAGGCCTGAATTTCAGGCCTGTTTTTTTTGCCTCTATTTAGTGTCAGTTTGGTATCAGGTTAACCATTTGTAAATTTCATACTGGACTAAAAAGGCTATCGCGTTCATAATTTTGTCTCTTTTTTGAAAACAAAGCCTTTTACACTGAAGTCTGGCTTTGGTTCTGCTATTTCTCTTTTCTGGTCAATGGAGTGAACGCCTTATGCAAGAAGCTCTGGTATTAAAAGTTGAGTTACTTAAATCATTGAGACAGCAACGCTTTTTAAGTCAGGAGGATTTGTTTAACGCTTGTCAGCAGCGATCGCTGCGTGTGTCGTTGGCAACCATCAAAAGAGCGGAGACAGGTAAAAAAGTGAGTTATCGTACTGTGCGGGAATTGTCTGCCTTTTATGCAGTGCCTGCTGCTTCTTTGGTTGTGCCGGAGTCGTGACACTCAGGTTTTTAGCGCAAGGAGTTGGTCGCTATTTTTCAGGAAAACGCTGTTTCTCAGCTATGCATTTTGCTTTAGTCAGCACAAAAACCTGACCTGATTTATTGTGCCTTAACTGGCATTGCCCTTGGTCAATTTGCAGCACAAAGAGGTTGGCTAAATCCATATGACGGCCGTCCAGTGGACGGCCTTTGTCATCTTTTAATACCACGGATTCAATCCAGATTTGGCTTTCAAACAAGTAAGCATTATCGGCCAGCCTTACTAAAGGCCCCCCTATGGCTTTTTGGATCTGTTGTTGTAACTCCAGTTTTACCTCTGGCGATGTCTCCGTTAGCACTGCAGGTTCGGCTACGGCCTGAACCTGCTGACAGGCGCTGATCCCCAGCAACAGACAACTTAATGTGATGTACTTGAAAAACATCAATTTGTTCACTCTTGTTGATCCTTCAGGGGTAAACGAATACTGTTGGTTAAAGGTTTTTCTGCTGGATTTTTGACTGCAGGGCCAGAACCTTTAGTGGTACCAGACAGGGCAGCACCGATGCCAGACAGAGAACCGACAGCTGTACTGACTCCTGAACCTGTTGAGCTCAGACAGCTGTCAGTTTCGATGTAATGCAAGGCTGTCTCCAGCATTCCCTCTTCAGGATCTCCAAGCAGTCTGGAAAAGTCGTCCGCTGCCGTACAACCTTTGATATCTGCAGCAAATACAGGCGCAGTGGTTGGTTTAAAACCATCGGCGTAATCACCAAAACCTTTGGAATTAATACCGCTGAACTGAATGGTAAAGTAGGTGGTGCCGCAGTTATCTGTTGGATAAAAACCATAAGGTTTACCACAGGTTTTGCCACCTATCTGGATCACTTCAACATCTATACCACGCAGGCCGTTCATAAAAGCTTCACTGGCAGAGCAGGTATTTTCTGTCGTCAGAACATAGATACGGCTTAAATTCAGATTAGGTAGTACTGTATTGGTTAAGGTGCCCGCTTCGTAATTTATTTCACGGTTATAAAAAGGTGTTGGGCTTAAACTGGCACCTGTGACAGGATTGGTATTGGGGTATTTATCATTAAACTGCAAGCGTTCAAAAAACCTGTTCTGAATAATATCAGGGCCTGTCACCATATAACCCAGTTGTCCTGCTAAGGCCAATAAGCCACCACCGTTATAACGTAAGTCCACTACCAGTTCTGATATGGCCGCATCGCGAAATAACTCAACAGCGTCAATCAATTGCTGTTGGGCAGGCACTATATAGCTATTAAACTGAAAATAACCTACAGGACCAGAGTCGGTATTCAGTACCTTGGCATTTTGCACCGGACTTGAGGCTACATCTGCAGAGCGGAGCTGATAGCTGACTTCAGTATTTCCCACTGTGCGGAATTTAAAACTATGCTGCTCCCCTGTATTGGCCGGGAATATGCCCGCATTGATAGTGTTTACCCCTGAGCTGCTGCTGTCATTAACAAAATCTACACCATCCACCTCAAGTAAAAAATCACCTCTTTTGACTCCCGCCAAAGCGGCCGGGGAGTTTGGTTCTGTGTAGGCCACAATAAAAGAACGGGGAGCCCTGGTAGAACCTACTGACCACTCTATGCCATAACCCGAACTGACGCCGGATTGAGACTGTTGCAGATAATCCGCTGTATTTTGGGTGAAATGAAACTGATCTTTGGCTACGCCTGAATCTGTGACCGCTGTAGTTTTTAACAAATTAAAGTACGCCGGGATGCCATAACTGGCAGGGTCCAGATCAGAAACCTCCCTGTACCACAAATAAGTTCTGTTATTCCAGGACCGCAACCACATTTTTTCATGCATGGCCGTACCGGCTTTATCCGGATAAACACCACCATTAAAGGGGTCTGTACCAGTGCGTGGTGAAACGCAAAAATCTTTAAATTGAGCTTCGTCACGGAATTGGCCTGCAGTCCAGCTTGGTGCTGCCGGAACGCCACCACCTGATCCACCTGATCCACCAGAGCCACCTGTACCGCCGGTGCCAGAACTGCCACCGCCACCACCACCACAAGCCGCCAGGCCAGTCAGCACAATTAAAAGTGGCAAGCTTAACTTCATATTCTGCTGCATCAGGTCTCTCCATTTGGACTGCACTGTAAGGATGGCGTAAGACATCTCATTCCTCGAACATTCTGCCACCAGTCTATGCTAACTTAGTTGGTTTAGCATGCGCCGGCTGGCAGGGGCTCAGGTTGTTTTTGTGCTGTTATATGTACATCAAATAGCATAAAACAGCCTGTGTCAAAAAACAAAGTCAGCGTTCAGTACCAGGGTATTTACGTTTGGCGGCACATACAAAAGCAAAGTTTCCCGGCATAACCAATTCAGGGTGGCGGATTTTATTAAACAAAGCCCAGCCCCCTTTATAACGGCCTGGTTCAATACGATGCATATACTGCCCGCCTTTTTGGCCGTCCAGCATAGCAATCACTCTGTTGCCCTCCACCACAAAACCATCGCCAAAACTATCGATGAAGTTTCCTTTGGTCAGCAAGACTCTGTCGTTACACAACTGAGCCGTAAATTGCAGCCTGCGTTGTTGGTCCCTTATTTTTAAAGTGTTGACTTCATAGCTGTATTCCCATTGATCCGGACTAAGCTGAAGTTCACCTTTTTCTACCCGGATCAGCACTTGCCCTGTGGTATCGGACAGCACAAAAGAAAAACATAACCAGCCCGATTCAGAATGCAGGGTAAAAAGTTCTTGTCCATTAACCCAAATGCAATATTGTTCGCCACCGCCAGGTACAAAGTCGGCGTAGACAGTATTCATGCCCACTGACACTTGCACTCTGCGGTTTGGATCAAAACTAAAACCTGGTTTATTAATACGTTGCTGGTTAAAAGGTTGCTTCATCCGTTCAACTAAAGTGCTGGCACTGAGCAAGGCACTGCGCAGTTGTTTGGCATGCAGTGGGCAAATCAGCACGGCAGACAGGCTGTCTGGTGGAAAGTAGTAGCGAAAAACCGGAGAACCACAAAAGACACAGCCATAAAAACACTGCTGACGTGCCTCTGACTTTTGCTGATTGGTCAGATCTGTGGCAAGAGTTAAGTCTGGTTTATGTGCCTCAATTGGCTGCATATTGATAAAACCTGCATAAATGCGTTGTACATCTGAAGTCTCTAAATTAACTGAGGAACACAGGCTTTCACAATGGTAAAAATCGAAAAAATGAAAAAAGTCCGACCAGTGCATGGGCGCTATTCTATTTATTGGCGTCTGGCTTTATCTTTACTTGTTTTCCAGTACCATTGTTCCAACTTTATTGAAGGGATGAAAAGTGTTGAAAACGAAAATCTGTTGCTTGGTTCTTGGTTTTTTTTGTCAGTTTCAACTTCAGGCCGAGGTTGCTACAGAGGCATCAACACAACAGAGCTGGCAGGTATCAGCGCAGTTAACAGTCAAACAACTGGCTCCCGGTCTCTGGCTCCATACTTCATTCAGGCAACTTAGCCCTGATCTGAGATTTTCATCCAACGGACTGCTCCTGAAACAGAAAAATGAAATATGGCTGATCGATACTGCCTGGGGTGAATCGGCCACTGCTGAATTATTGGCCTGGATCAAAACTGAGTTGAAACTGCCAGTCACTAAAGCCATTGCTACCCATTATCACGATGACAGAACTGGTGGTGCAATGACTCTGTTGCAACAGCAAATCCCGCTATTCAGTTCACAGCAAACCCGTTTATTGTCGATCAGCCAGAATATTCCTCTGCCTCAGTCTTTTGGTGCGCTTCAACCTGGCGACAGCAAAGATCTGGGGTCAGAAGTAGAAATCTTTTATCCTGGTCCAGGTCACAGCCATGACAATCTGGTGGTGTATCTGAAAGAGCATCAGTTGTTGTTTGGTGGTTGTGCTGTGAAAGCTCCACAATTTGCTGGTTTGGGCAATATTGCAGATGCAGATTTAACACATTGGCCTTTGGCGCTGCAAAGGGTTCAGCAAAGGTATACAGAGGCAAAAATAGTTGTGCCTGGTCATGGCGAACCCGGGGATTTAACCTTATTAAGTTACAGCTTGTCGTTGTTTAGCGCCGATGCAAAAGAAGATTAGAGCAAGTCTGACGCTACGGTTTTTTGACCAAAATACAGAGACTGAGACTAAAACGAGGTACCAAATACCTGATTATAGAGCAGTGTCAGTTGTTCTCTGTCGGCTGCATCCACCCAGGCTAAATGAGCTTCCAGATAGTGTTTTTGTTGCGACAGGTTTCGCAGGCGTTGTTGAAAAAACTCGGTTAACTGCTGGCCTTCTGGTGTTTTTGCACAGAGGATATACCCCAACATATAAGGTTCTGCCTCCTGAATGCTAAAACTGGTCAATTGAGTATCCGTACTCTGTTGCGCCAAATAATGCTGCATCACGTTTGGGTACTCGATCAGCAGGTCGACCCTGCCTTGCACCAGCATATCAATCAGACCGGCCGACATATCCACAGAGCGGCGTTGCCAGAATTTATGCTGCCATTGAGGTTGTTTCAGCAGTGTATCCAGTTGCTCACCGTAAGAGCGACCACCCCCAACGGCAAAATGCAGCTTATGATCGCTTTTAAGTAAATGTTGCAGGCTCAGTTGTTGCTGATCATTCAGTTGCTGTTTGAGCCATGCAGTGGTTTTGGATGAGCTTTTGCTGTAGAGCCTTAATCCCGGGAATACGGTGTGAGGAATAGCTGTGGCGTAACTGAAGGTTAAACGTTCAGCATTTTTTAACCTGTTGCCAGCGCAAGCTGAAGCTTCAGTTTTCAGCATGGCCATGGCGCGTTCTGTTGTGGTTTGGACAGGTTCAGCCTGAAAGTCTGAAATACCCTGCATTAATAGATCTAAGGTCACACCATTCACATCAAGTGCCTGACGGTATTGTTGTGGCTGTTGATCCGGACTGCTGTCCGTCAGCCAGATAAATTTTTGCGTCGCGGCGCCAGGCAGAGCCACTGATAATCCAAACAATATAACAATCAAGGATTTAAACATGCGCATCTGGTCCTGCTGCGTATCTTCTGGATCTCAGCATAAAGCAGTAGCATCAGGAATCAAACGCTATTTAACCTGAACTCGGGATAATGAGTGTCGAGCTACCTGAATTTAATAAATATAATCAATAAGATAAGACAATTTTTTTTGAAAAGAAGAATCTATTTCCTGACTGAATGTGCAGATTTTTGCGCCTATCAAGGCGCTTTGTCGTACGCCATAGCGAGCTATGGTTAGACAGAGCAACGCAGAGAGGCCCGAAAAGATGCCCGTTCAGTGGCGCTGCTTATCCAGAGTTCAGGTTATTTATGAAACAAGCTCTGGTGCCGGTGTTTTCCGTGCTGTCAGGCTGCTGCCTAAAGAGGCTGCAATCACCGCAAAAATAGCCAGCCATTGCAATAAACTCAGTTGCTCGGCCAGGATAATTAAAGCAGCTAAAGCAGCTATAGCTGGTTCTAAACTCATCAGTATGCTGAAACTTTGGGCGGGCAAACGTTTTAATGCCACCATCTCAAGGCTATAAGGGATGGCGCTGGATAACAGAGCCACTGCAAAAGCAAAAGGTAAAACAGTCCAGCTAAACAAACTGCTGCCAGCTGAGGCTACACCTATAGGAAATAAAAACAAAGCAGCTACCGCCATGCCCAAAGCGACAGCAGTACCGCCATGCACAGCGTTGCCTGTTTTTTGGCCAAAAATAATATAACCAGCCCAGCATGCTCCTGCGCCCAAAGCTAAAGCGATGCCTACAGGGTCTAAAGCTGTTGCTTCGGTTTGCCATGGCAATAACAAAGCAATTCCTGTCATAGCCAACACAACCCAAAGCAAATCCAGCTTACGTTTGGACGACAATAAGGCGACAGCCAGAGGACCTGTGAATTCCAGCGCTACAGCTATACCCAGAGGAATACGTTCAATCGCCAGATAAAACATCAGGTTCATGCCACCTAAGCAGATACCATAAAACCACAAGGCTTTTTGGTCCTGTTTAGCGGGCCATTTTTTCCAGGGTTGAAAGACTAAAGATAAAATTAAAGCCGAAAATCCAACCCGCAATGCTGTAGTGCCTTCAGGCCCAATGATGGGGAATAAAGTTTTGGCTAACGAAGCACCTGATTGGATCGCCATCATGGCAACTAACACAGAGGCAATGGCCCACCAAAACGAGGCATTCCGGCTTTGCGGCATACAATTCTCACAACAGAACAAAAGAAAGCCTATTTTACCACTCAAATTTAGTGCCGGGCGACAGGATATATCGGATCTTTCAGGGCCTTTGTCTGGTGAGCTGATGCAGTTTGCGATAGTCTGCTGCATTATTTGCACAGCTTGTCAGGATTTTTATGAAGTTATTCCGTATTCCACTTTGGCTTTGGTTGCTATTGATTGTTGCAGGTCTTGGTTATGCTTTTCATCCTTATCTGCTGGAGCAGCTGAATCAACTGGAGCAAAAGCGTTTGCAGTCTCAACCCTTGCCCCAGGTCAGTGAGATGCCACAAAGGTTGGATTTTCAGCAACAAATGGCTGATTTAACTTACCTGGCTTCGCAAGAGCTGGCGGGTCGTGGTACAGGCCAACCTGGGGGCTTAAAAGCCCAGCAATGGCTGGTGACTCAGTTCACCGCTATTGGTTTGGCTGCAGCAGGTACAGAAGGTTATTTGCAGCCTTATCAGCCGACTTCAGGCAAAGCTCAATTAATGCAAGGTGCGGCTAATGTACTGGGCCGGATTGAAGGCTCGGATCCCGCCTTACCTTTGCTGGTGCTGACAGCACATTATGATCATTTAGGATTGCATCAGGGAAAAATCTATTATGGGGCCGACGATAATGCGTCTGGTGTGGCAGCTTTGCTGGCCATAGCTCGTTATTTTAAACAGCATCCACCTCGCCACTCTATACTGTTTGCTGCTTTGGATAACGAAGAAAGTGGTATGTGGGGCGCTCGTATGCTGTTTGAGCAAGAGCTGCTGAATCCTGAACAAATCAGACTGAATATTAATATGGATATGCTCAGTCACGACACCAATAAGCAACTGGTCGCTGTCGGCTCTTATCATTATCCCCAGTTGGAACAACCTCTGCTGCAACTGCAGCAACAAAGCTCTGTGCGCTTGTTGCTGGGGTATGACAGACCGGCTTGGCGGGTAGGTACCCATCAGGACTGGACTTTAAGTTCAGATCACCGTGAGTTTCATAAACGACAGGTGCCTTTTGTGTATTTTGGTGTGCCGGATCATGCGCATTATCACCAGCCAACAGATACCATAGACAATGTTGATCAGGAGTTTTATCGTGAAGTCAGTGAAACAGTGCTGGATGCAGTGCTGTTATTTGACGCCAGTTAATACCAGCTTCTGAGCAACTTATGAAAGTGGTAGCCCTGTGCTATGCTGGCCTTATTCCGGCATAGCGCAGCGTATCTAAGTTTTTATGCGTATTCTTCATAGCTCCGACTGGCATTTAGGCCAGCATTTTATTGGCAAAAGCAGAGCCGACGAGCACAAGGCTTTGTTTGGCTGGTTAAAGCAACAAATTGAATTACATCAGGTGGATGCATTGATAGTAGCGGGCGATATTTTTGATACCGCCACTCCTGCCAGTTATGCCCGCGAGTTGTATCATCAACTTATTGTTGACCTACAACCTACAGGCTGCCAACTGGTGATGTTGGGGGGAAATCACGATTCAGTCGCTGTACTGCAGGAAAGCAAAGAGCTACTGGCTTGTTTGCATACCCAGGTAGTGCCGGGCTGGCTGGGCGCTGCAGAGTCTCATCTTCTGGTTCTGAATAACAAAGCGGGCAAAGCTGGCGCTATTCTGGCGGCTTTGCCTTTTTTGCGGTCCCGCGATTTACTGCAAAGCCATAGTGGTCAACAGGCCAGTGATAAACAGCAGCAATTGCAGCAAGCCATAGCCGACTGTTATCAGCAGTGTTTCAGTCAGGCTGCAGCACTGCGCTCTGAACTGGCTTTGGAATTGCCTTTGCTCGCGACAGGGCATCTGACTACAGTAGGTGCCAGCAGCAGTGAGTCGGTGCGGGAAATTTATATCGGCTCTTTGGAAGCCTTTCCGGCCAGTGCTTTTCCGGATTTTGATTATATAGCCTTGGGCCATATCCATCAGCCTCAACTGGTCGCAGGCAAAGAACATATCCGTTACAGCGGCTCGCCTATTCCTTTAAGTTTTGATGAAGCCAAACAGCAAAAGTCCATGGTCTTGCTGGATTTCAGCAGCCCTGAAGCCAAAATTGAGCTGCTGCCCATTCCTTGTTTTCAGCCATTGTTAAGCCTGAAGTGCAGCTTAACTGAACTCCATACTTTATTGCAGCAGCCACTGGCGATGCTACAACCCGGACAAAAACTCTGGCTGGAGCTGGTGTTGACGGGCAGCGACGGTTACCTGAGTGATTTGCAAAGCCAGGTGCAACAGCATCTCGAGGCTTTACCTGTAGAACTGTTAAAACTACGTCGGGCACGTCAGGCCGCTGTTGGTGTTTTGCAGGTTGATCAGCAGGAATCTTTGCATGAAATGACACCGGATCTGGTATTGCAGCGACGGCTTGCCACTGAAGAATTAACCGACAGCGAACAAGCAGAATTTCAGCAGATGTTGCAGCAAGTGCTGACACAGCTGCAGCAACCAGAACCTGCGGTGTTGCCATGAAAATTCTATCGGTGCGACTGCAAAATTTAAATTCATTAAAAGGCGAGTGGAAAATTGATTTTACTCAGCCCCCTTTTGATCAAAGTAACCTTTTTGCTATTACAGGTCCGACTGGCGCGGGTAAAAGCACTATTTTGGATGCCATTTGTTTAGCTTTGTATCACCAGACGCCGCGCTTAAAACTCTTGTCGCAAAGCAGCAACGAGCTGATGACCCGCCATACCAGTGAGTGCCTGGCCGAAGTAGAGTTTCAGGTGCGAGACCAGCGGTATCGCGCCTTCTGGAGCCAGCGTCGTTCCCGTGGCGCGGTGGATGGCAATTTGCAGGCCGCCAAAGTAGAGCTGGCCAAAGCCGATGGCGAAATACTGACAGACAAAAGTAATGAAAAGCTAAAGCTGACGGAGCAAATCACAGGTTTAGATTTTGGTCGTTTTACCAAGTCGATGTTGTTGGCTCAGGGTGGTTTTGCTGCCTTTTTAAATGCCCCGGCCAATGAGCGTGCTGAGCTGTTGGAAGAGCTGACCGGTACTGAAATTTACGGTCAGATTTCGATGCAGGTGTATGAACAAAACCGTCAGCACAAAACGGCGCTGGAATTATTACAGGCCAAAGCATCAGGTGTGGTCTTGCTGGATTTAGAGCAGCGCCAGTTATTACAGCAGCAGTTATCCGGGTTAGAGCAGCAACAGCAGCAGTTAAAAACACGACAGCAGCAACTGGCTCCTTTATTGGCCTGGCGTCAGCAGCAACAGCAGGCTGCGGCGCAGCTGCAACAAGCAGAGCTGAAGCAGCAGCAATTTGAGCAAGAGCAGGCCATGCAACAAAGCGCTTTGGTCAAATTGCAAAGTTATCAAAAAGCCGCAGTGTTGTTACCGTTGTACAAAGAGCTGCAGCAGCAACGTTCGGCTGTGACTGAAACACAAGAACAGCAGCAACTTCAGTCCCGTCAGTTGCATGATTTAAACTATCAGCAACAGCTGCAGTTGCAGCAAGGTCAAGGCTTAGCCCTGCAAATACAACAGCAGGTGCAGCAACAGGTTCAGCAACTGCAGCAACAGGGTCAGGCTTTAACAGTGCAACTGGCACAGCAACCTCGGGGTGCAGATCTGGCTGCAGCAGTCGCAGGCTGGAAACCTTTATTGCAGCAACGTCAGCAGGGGTTAGAGCAACAAAAAGTCCTGCGAAAACAGCTTGCTCAGGCTGACACTCAGCAAGTAGATCAGCAGTTGCAGCAGATAAGCGTCGAATTACAGCAACTGGCTCTTCAATTGCAACAGAGTACTCCGGCTTTCGCCATTGAACTGCCCGCGTTACAACAACAAATACAAGATCGCAAAAATCAGCTTCACACTTATCCGTTATTGCTGAGGGTTGCCGCCGGGTTACAACAAAAACAGCAACAACAGCAAAAAGAACAGCAGGAACTACAACAAAAACAAAGCGACAGCCATCAGTTGCAGCAACAGGTCGCGGCTTTACGTGAGCAGTTCAGGTTGTATAGCGACAGAGTGGTTGATAAACAAAAACTGGTGCAGCAAGAGCAGCTGATTGCAGAGCTCAGTAGTCACAGAGCCAAGTTGCAACCAGGCGACGAATGCCCGCTGTGTGGCAGTACCACACATCCTGCTATTAGCAGTTATCAGGCACTGGATTTAAGCCAGACTGAAACAGAGCTGGCGGCCTTAACCGCTGAACTGAAAAAAGTCGAAGAGCAGGGCAAAGCCTTACGTGAGAAGCAACTGCAACTGGAAGAGCAGCAAAAAGCCCGGCACTATCAGTTGGAACAGCTGGCCGCAGATATTAAGCAGCAAAGTGAACAATGGACTGACTTATTGCACAACTTGCCGGAGACAGAGCAGCAGCAATTACAGCAGGCAAGCTTAAAAAAAGCCTTATTGCAGCAGTTCCAGCAGCAGGCTCAACAGGGACTGGAGCAACAGCTGCAGACAGAGCAACAACTGCTGCAACGTCAACTCTGGCAACAGCAGCAGCATGAACTGGCGCATCAGCAGCAACTGCTGCAACAACAACTGACGCAGCAACAACAGCAACAACAGCAGTTCACTGCAGCGCTGCGGCAAAACCAGCAGCAGTTACAGCAACTGGAACAGCAGTGGCAGCAAGAGTTACAACCTTTTGGTTTTGCTCTGCCAGCTTCAGAGCAACAACAACAGATCTGGCGGCAGTGGGCAGAGCAAGCGCAGCAATGGCAGCAGTGGCAACAAGAGTTGCAACGACAGAGTCAGCAACTGGATAAAGCGCTGATGCAGCAACAACAGGCTGATCAGCAGTACCAAAGCTGGTTAGATAAATTGCAACAAGCGGATTTAGCGCACCTATCGGCCAGTCAGAGTGCAACACCACAGCAAGAACTTGAACTTGTGTTGCAACGGCTCAGTGTATTAAGCAATGAACTGCAGCAAAAAACCGGGCAACAACAACAAAGTGAAACTCAGCTACAGCAATTGCAATTGAAGTTAAGCTCCTTGCAGCAAGAATGGCAAAAGCAACTTGAACAACAGCAGTTTGGTAGCGAAACCAGCTTCTTAGCCATGTTACTGACAGAGCAACAAGTGCAGCAACTGACAGAGCTGAAAGAAAAGCTGGCAGCAGAGCACATTCGTTGTCAAAGCCAGCTGGAGCAAGTTCAGCAGCAAATCAACGACTTGGAAAAGCAGCAACTGACAGAACAAAGTCTGGAACAATTGCAGCAGCAAAGCACAGAGCTGGAGCAGCAGCTCTTTGCTGTACTGGAACAGGCGGGTCAATGCCGACAACAGCTGCACAGCGATCAGCAACATCAGCAGCAGCAGCAAGAGCTGTACAGTCAGATTGAACAACAGCAACAGCTGGTGCAGCAATGGCATAAATTCAACAGCTTAATAGGATCAGCTGATGGCGCTAAATTCCGTCGTTTTGCTCAGGGGTTAACTTTATTACAGCTGGTGGGTCTGGCCAATCAGCAGTTGGATAAACTACATAGCCGTTACCAACTGGCACGTAAAGCAGATGCTGAGTTAGAGCTACAAGTGCTCGACAGTTGGCAGGCTGATACCGCCAGAGATACCAAAACCTTGTCTGGTGGCGAAAGCTTTTTAGTCAGCCTGGCATTGGCGTTAGCGCTGTCGGATTTAGTCAGCCATAAAACCCGCATTGAGTCTTTATTTCTTGATGAAGGTTTTGGCACCCTTGACCCGGATACCCTGGAAACAGCTTTGGCCGCTTTGGATCAGCTGAATGCCAGCGGCAAGATGATAGGTATTATCAGTCACGTTGAAGCCTTAAAAGAGCGTATTCCAGTGCAAATTAAGCTGCAAAAACAGCAGGGGCTGGGGTACAGCAGTTTAAGTTACTGAGGTTGGATTGATGACAAAAGTCATGCTTAAGTCATGACTTTTGTGCCTGATGTTTTTCTATGGATTTTCCGATACTGGCTTCACACCAATAAGGTGAAACAGCAAAAGGACTATCAAGATGAAAACTTTACTCATTGCTTTAAGCACTTTAACTTTTACCCTGGCTCAGGCCGCCACTATTGAACAAATTGATGCTGCGTCTAACAGCATGGATGTAAAGCAATTGGCAGTTTACGCTGCTGAAAATCCGGCAGATTACAACAAAGCTTATGCCAACTACCGTTTGTCTATTGTAGCGGGCTTAACAGGCCAAAAAGATCAGGCAGAACAAGCCTTAGATTCAGCTCAGTCTGTGTTGGAGCAGTTAACTACAGCACAGCCACAAGCTGATCATCTGGCTTTGTTATCCAGCGTTTATGGTATGCAGATTGGCAATAACCCGGTAAAAGGTGCCTTGTACGGTCCCAAAGCTGGTAAAACAATTCAGCAAGCGACAGAACTGGAACCTGCGAATCCGCGTGTATCTTTGATTAAGGCCATCACCGCCTACAATACGCCAGCTGTCTTTGGTGGCAGTAAACAAAGTGCGGTTGACCTGAGCAGCAAAGCCATTGAACTTTTTGCTCAACCTTGTCAGCAGATTTGCTGGGGTCATGCAGAAGCTTACACCTGGCGAGGTCTAGCCAAGCAGGAACTGGGTGATAAAGCTGGTGCTATTGCCGACTGGACTAAAGCTATGGAAGTGGACCCTTCCTACGGCTGGGCTAAGTTTCTGCTGGCTCAGCAACAAAATTACGGTCAGAATCGTTAATTATCTTTTGGCAGGGGGCTCTGTTGAGCCCTCTGCTGATTCTAAGGAGCAGGTGATGGTAGAGCTGGAAAAACGTCTGTCCTGGGTGTATCTGGTTAATCTGGTGTTTTATATAGCGCCGTTTTTTTACATAGACTACAGCCTGATCGATTATCTGTGGATGATGTTAGCTTTAGTGGCATTTGTGGGCTGTTACTACTGGATTGGCCGCAGTGATACCACTCAGATGTTGTTGCCTATACTGCTGATGGCTCTGATTGCAAGCTGCATTACACCATTGAATTACGGCTCTATTTCGATGTTTGCTTATGTCAGTTTTTTTATCGGCTTTGCTTATAACTTTCGTCAGTTTTTAGCCGGAGTTGCGGCACTGATCGCCTTACTAGTGCTGCTGGACCACTTTTTTATCAAAGGTGCGCCTTATTTCCTCTTGTATGGTTCAGCTTTGGTACTGGCGATAGGTGTGCTCGGAGTGCTCGATCGGATCCGGCGCTTAACTATGCTGAAAGAGCAGCGTAGTGCCGAAGAAATTAAACAGCTGGCGACTATGGTAGAACGAGAGCGTATAGCGCGGGATCTGCACGATATTATGGGGCACAGTTTATCCGGTATAGTGCTCAAAGCTGATCTGGCTGACAAGTTGATGCAACAACAGCAGTATGAGTTAGCTGCTCAGCATTTAAAAGAACTGGCACAGATAGCCCGTGAAAGTTTAAGTCAGGTACGGCAGACAGTGTCTGGCTACAAACACAAAGGCTTGGCTGGTGAAGTACAACTGTTAAGCGGCAAACTGCGTGATGCGGGTTTTGCTGTGGATGTTCAGGGAGAAATGCCAGCTCTTTCCGCCCGCGAAGAAACTGCCGTAGTTTTGATCCTGACTGAACTGGTGACCAATGTGCTAAAACATAGTCATGGCGATCAGGTGCAAATCCATTTTGGTGAGACTAAGTATGGGCATCAAGTGATGGTATCGGACAATGGTAAAGTCAGCGAGCTGAAACAAGGCAATGGTCTGACAGGTATCCAGGAGCGTTTAGCTGCACTGAACACTAAGCTGGAATGGCAACTGTCACCCAGTAGTTTTAGTTTCATTTTGCCAAAGGAGGCCTGATGCGTATTTTATTGGCAGAAGATCAGGCTATGGTGCGTGGTGCTTTGGCTGCACTGCTGGGTTTAAATGGCGATTTTGATATCACCCAGGCGGCAGATGGCGATCAGGCATTGCAGCTGTTAAAACAGCAGGACTTTGATTTATTGCTGACTGATATAGAGATGCCGGGCCGCAGTGGGCTGGAATTAGCGCTTTATCTGCAACAGCAACAAAGCAAAATCAAGGTCATAGTGATCACCACCTTTGGCCGGGCTGGGTATATTCAACGTGCTATCGCCGCCGGTGTTCAGGGGTTTTTATTAAAAGATGCTCCCTCTGAACAGCTGGTACAAGCTATTCACCAGGTGATGGCTGGCAAAAGAGTGATAGATGCGGAACTGGCATTATCAGCTTTAGGCGAACATGACCCTTTAAGTGATAAAGAACGCCGGGCTTTGCGCCTAGCCTCTGAAGGGAAAAGCACAGCCGATATTGCAACTGCACTTTATATTGCCGAAGGCACAGCACGGAATTACTTGTCGGAAGCGATCAGCAAACTCAATGCTGCCAATAGAGTAGATGCAGCCAGAATAGCTCGGCAAAAAGGCTGGCTTTAGCCGTCGTACTTGAAGCAGCAGGGTTGCTGCTGGCGGGCACGGTTAAACCGCGCCCCGCAGTATTAAAAACAGGCTGATTAAAACGAATACACAAAAGTTAAAGAGGTTTGGGTATCGGTTTTCTTTTTACCTACTGGTACTTTGGAGTCGTTTTGTACTAAAAAAGCGGCTTTCATTTGCATCCGGCCGTTAATTTTTGCGGTCAGAGAAGACTCAGCAATAGAACGTCTGTTGTCTTCACCGTACTCCAGACTGACGGTTTGTTTAAAGCGGGCAGATTCACTGATTTGCCAGCGATAGGTGGCAGCACTACGTATGATCATGCCGTTTTCAGTTTCTTCCAGATCCTTTTCGCCCCTGTAATAACCAGGACCCACTTCACCTTCCAGCGACATAGTCTCGGTTTTAAAGAGTTCATCGCCATAACCTATGGCCACTGTAGTGTATTCGGTATAAGCACCAAAACGGTCGCTTACATGGGAGCCGTAGACGAATAATCGGGCAGACTCTTTATCCAGCTTATAACCGCCTTTGGCTGAAGCTGCATATTTTTCAGCTGAGGTTTCCACCAGCGTCTGACCATCGTCTGCTTCAGTTTCATCACGCTTAAAAAAAGCGCTGAAGGTATAGTCGTTAGACCACTGTTCCAACTCTTGTTTAGCGTCTATTTTTCCTGTGATAGAAGTACCTTTGGTGTTACCAGAGGTTGTAATAGCACCTAGTTCCGCAGAGGTACTCCAGCCCAACTTTGCTGTATTGGAGGTGCTTTCTTCGGCCTGTACTGTCAAGAGGCCACTCAAAACCAACAGACTGCCCAAAACTGACAGGGAGCAGAGAGTCTTTTTCATACCTTAGTTTTCCTTTTTGAGGTGCAGGTCCATTTGTGGAAAGGGGATCACAATCTGATGTTCATCAAAGGTCAGTTTGATTTGTTCCAGAGTGCCCCAGTACACAGGCCAATAATCGGCTGCATTTACCCATGGACGTATTAAAATATTGACTGAACTGTCGGCTAAAGCGCCAACAGCAATGACCGGGGCTGGTTCAGCGAGAATACGACTGTCAGCTTTGAGTATTTGTTCAAGCAAGTCTTTGGCTTTTTTTAGATCTGAGTCGTAGCTAATACCCACCACTAAATCTACCCTGCGGGTTTTTTCGGCAGAGTAGTTGGTAATGGCTGAGCCGGTAATTTGAGAGTTAGGCACGATAATACGTTTGTTATCGGCACTTCTCAGCACTGTCTGGAAAATCTCGATTTTTTCCACCACGCCAGAAACTCCGGCCGCATCGACAAAATCACCAGCCCGGAAAGGCCGGAATAAAATGATCAATACACCTGAAGCGAAGTTCGACAAAGAACCTTGCAAGGCCAAAGCTATAGCTAAACCGGCAGCACCTAAAATGGCGATAAAAGAGGCGGTCTGAATACCCACTTGTGACAGGGCAATCAGCACAGTAGCCACCATAATGGCGGCTTGAATAATGCCACTTAGAAAAGAGACAACAGCTCTGTCCACTTTTTTGTGAAGCAAGGCCCTTTCCAGCATGCGGGTCATGCTTTTAGCCAGCCAACGGCCCAGATACAAAATAACTAAAGCAACCAGTACCTTGACGCTGTAACTTAAAATCAATTGCTGATTTTTCTCCAAAAAATCCAGAAATTGTTGCATGTTTTTCTCCATTTTCGAGCCACTGCTTTGATGTATGTCAGTTGATCTGACGGCCATACCCTAGCACAGCCAGTATCTCGACCCAAGCAAAACGCGGCTTGGGGCTTTGTTTTGTAAAAATAGCTTTGCTTCGACCAGGAATTTCGCTAGAATTCGCGCCGCTTGTGGTGACTGTAGCTCAGTTGGTAGAGTCCCGGATTGTGATTCCGGTTGTCGTGGGTTCGAGCCCCATCAGTCACCCCAATTTCTAAATCTCAATTTCCCACTTTCCTCCGGAACCTCGGGTTCGAGCTTCATCGTTAGTCACCCCACTTTCCTCTGGAACCTTAGGTTCGAGCCTCGTCAGTAGTCACCCCACTTTATCTCTGGAACCTCGGGTTCGAGCCTCGTCAGTAGTCACCCCACTTTCCTCTGGAACCTTAGGTTCGAGCCTCGTCAGTAGTCACCCCACTTTATCTCTGGAACCTCGGGTTCGAGCCTCGTCAGTAGTCACCCCACTTTATCTCTGGAACCTTGGATTCGAGCCTCGTCAGTAGTGCTCCAATTTCCTCTGCCGTCATTCTGTTGTTATGCTCTGTTGGTCTTTCCTTTGTCAGTTGCACCCTTATGGATTTAAAACAACTACAGTTGTCTTTACAAAGCCCTCATTTAGCCCCTATCGAGCTTTGGGATCCAGCTTTTTGCGGCAATATCCCTATTCGTATCGATCGGCATGGTGTGTGGTTCTATCTGGACTCCAAAATCCAGCGGCCTGAACTGGTTCAGCTTTTTGCTTCAGTGTTAACCCGACAACAGCAAGAGTACTTCCTGCTGACTCCGGTTGAAAAAGTTCGTATTCAGGTTGAAGATGCTGCCTTTGTCATAGTGGCTATAGAGCAAAAAACGGGTGATACGCCCGCCCTTATTGCGACCACAAATTTAGCTGAGCAAGTATTAATTACGCCTGAATATCCATTGTTTTTGCAGCCTCAGTCAGACGGTCAGCTTTTGCCATACTTGCAGCTGTGGCGTGGCTTAACGGCTAAATTCAGCAGAGCGGCTTATTATCAGCTGGTTGATTTGGCTTTGCCTGTTCAGGCAGAAGGAAAAACTACGCTGCAGATTTATTCTGCCGGGGCAAGTTTTGAACTTGGCTCTCTGGATTAACCGTTAATCCCGGATCTAAGGCTCTGTATCGCATTCATTTTTTCTGCTCTTGCTGCTTTAGCATTCCTGTTTCATAGTCGTTGCACAGCAGCTGGAAAAAGCTGTGTTGATCCAACAGGAGCTTGAATGAAATTCCAATTGACCCTCATCACCAGCGCTTTACTGCTCGCCGGAACAGCCCAGAGTGCGACCCTGATCCACGCCGGAAAACTGATCACAGCGGACACAGATAAAGTACTGACTGCACAAACAGTTGTTATTGAAAACGACAAAATTATCGCTGTGGAGTCTGGTTACAAAACCCCTGCGGCCGGTGATCAGGTGATCGATCTGAAAAGCCACACGCTGATGCCAGGCTTAATGGATATGCATACTCATTTCTCTACTCAAATGGGGCCAGGTGCTTACACTGAAGATTTTGTGATGAATGAAGCTGACGTCGCCTTACGTGGTGCTACTTTTGCTGAAAAAACGCTGATGTCGGGTTTTACCACAGTGCGTGAACTGGGAGACAAGCATTTGACCAGTACTGCTTTGCGTAAGGCCATTAATCAGGGCTATGTCAAAGGGCCCCGTATTTTTACCGCAGGAAAATCTGTCGCTACTACTGGTGGTCATGCAGACCCAAGCAATGGCGTCGCTTATGAGTTGATGGGCGATCCTGGTCCAAAAGATGGCGTTATTAACGGGGCTGATGAAGCACGTAAAGCGGTACGGCAGCGCTACAAAGAAGGCGCAGACCTGATTAAAATCACCGCCACTGGTGGTGTGCTGAGTGTGGCCAAAAGTGGTTCGAATCCACAATTTAATAAAGAAGAGCTAAAAGCTATTGTCGATACGGCCAAAGATTATGGCATGACAGTGGCCGTGCATGCGCATGGCAAAGAGGGTATGGACAGAGCCATTGAAGCAGGCGTGGATTCGATAGAGCACGGTACTTTAATGGATAAAGCCACAATGAAACTGATGAAAAAACATGGCACTTATTATGTGCCGACCATCAGTGCAGGCAAATGGGCTGCGGAAAAAGCCGAAATTCCGGGTTTTTTTCCTGAATTGGTTCGGCCAAAAGCTGCTGCTATAGGCTCTAAAATTCAACACACATTTTCTGTCGCTTATAAAGAAGGGGTTAAAATTGCCTTTGGCACAGATGCAGGTGTTGGAGCTCATGGCGATAACTGGCGTGAGTTTGTGTTTATGACTGAAGCTGGTATGCCTGCAATGGAAGCTATTCAGGCCGCGACTATAGAGTCGGCTCGTTTATTAAAAGTGGATCAGGAACTGGGTTCTGTCACTGTAGGTAAAATTGCTGATTTAGTGGCTGTACCAGGCGATCCGCTGCAGGATATTCAGTTAATGGGTCAGGTCAGTTTTGTGATGAAAGCTGGTGTAGTCTACAAGCAATAACAACTGATTCAGAACAAAAAGGCAGCCAGAGCTGCCTTTTCTATTTCTATTTTTGGTTCTGGAAAAACGCCAGCAGTTTATGTACGTCAGCCAGGATATCGGTTTTTAAGTCAATTTCAGCCTGTTCACGGATATGATCCAAATGCCGTATTTCTTTTTTATCACGCTCTTTGCGGGCCTGATGGGTCGGCATGTCTTTCACTATATCGTACATTTTAAACAAAGCGGGGTAGGTCTGAACTGCGTCTGGTTTTTCAGGCAACTGCAGATGATCCAGCAGCACCCAAAGGCGTAACGCACCTTCAGACAGCTCACACTGTCCTTCCCGCATGGCTTTGGCTATCAACACTATGCTTTCGGTGAGATTGGCATTTTTTGCCTCAACCACTTGTTGCTGTTTTAACTTTTGTTGTTTGATCAACCACAACAGGCGGCCAAGATAAAAACTAAGGCCACCCAGAATCAAAACTGCCGCTAAAGTGGCCAGTATCCAGCTTAAGGTCAAACTATATCCCCTATTCGCCTAAAAACTCTTTACGCCAGTCAGTACGCTCTAACTTGGCTAATGGATCCAAATCTTCTTCCTCGTCATCCTGATCCAGGCCTAACAGAGCAACCAGCTCTGCATGACGTGCCGTTTTGGCATTAAAGTACTTAGCGTCTTTGCCTGTCAGAATTTCGCCTTTGTCTACTTGATCCAGCAGTTCCAGCAGCTTCTCATCGTTTTCGAGCAGCGCTAATTCCTGCTCTGGTGGCATTTCCGGCTCTTTGGCTTTGCTCAATTGGACTACAGGCTTGAATTGCTTCGGCTGAGCCATCAGCTTTTGTTCTGCTTCTGTCACTACTAAAGCAATTGGCTTTTTACTGCCATGGCGTGGGTCTTTAGAGCCTTTGCCTGAGTGTTGTTGCTTGTCTTCGGCTGACGGAGAATGGCGACTACCGGATTTTAAGCCCGCACCTTTCTTTTTGGTTTCAGGCGCGCGTGTGCGATCCTGACGGGCTTCTTCAGCCGGTCTGTGCCTGGTACCAAGTGGGCCTGAGGTGCGAGTTTTTTTAATCCGGGTCATATGTGTTACCTACGAAAAAGGGCGCGTATTTTAACCAGTTTATGCCAGAAAACCTAGGTATTTCGCTTTTTAAATAGAACTACGTCATCGGCAGGAAATTCAAGCCCGAGCTGATCGCGCTGCGCCAGAAATTCAAAGGTGCGCTGGTGAAAGAAACTGATATGGGTTGGGTCGTTTTTATAATGCCAGTTGTTGAAGCTGCTTTGGTCTGTATATCTTTTGGTCATTACCGCCAAAATGCCTTGCGGTAGCAGTAAATTCAGCCACAAACTCCACTCTTTCGCCGGGTTGATAAAATGTTCTATGGCTTCAGTGCAACTGACAAAATGATATTTTTGCTGCAGAACTTGTGGCTCTGGCGCATAAAATGGGTCCCAGACCTGCATTTGTTTGCCTGCTTCAGTCAGCATTTGCGCCAATAAGGGTCCAGGCCCACAGCCAAAATCCAGCCCGGTGTTTTGCTCTGCAGTCAGGGTTGTCAGTAAAGGCAAAGATAAGCGGGATAAAAATTTGCGATAACCCTGATCATCCAGTTGATTCTGATGCAAATCGTATTGAGCTTTTTCCTGCTGTGCGGTCAACAGAGTGTTACGGTCAGCAAATACCAAAAAACACTGCTGACACTGGAAATAGGCACGTTTCTTATCGCTGCAAAAAGGCTGGGTTTGTGACTCTAAACAAAGTGGGCATACTGAATTCATAGTGAGGATAAATAAAAAGGGCGGTGTAAGATGTTACCGCCCTCTATATAAGGTGTCTAGCGCGACACATAATCTGCTTGAAGTCGTCCTGACGAGAGTTCAACACCCTGTCTGCACAAGTTCCTTATATTTTTACGCAAATTCCCTATGAAAATAATTATTCGCGATCGTCCTGATACTTAATGGTCCGTCCTTGCGCTGTGTAAAATACACACTGTCATCATGGTGATGCTGTAAAAAACGTACTGATGCACTGCTGCTTTCCGTGCCTGCTTCCGTGTTTTTAATCGTTACTAAATGTAACGGACTTCAATCTACTCCAATTTTTCAGAATGGCAATACAAGGGTATAAAAAAAGTACAAAAAAAATGAACTTCTTTGTAATGTCATTAAAAATCAAATGGTTATCTTTGTTTTTTCACTGGTTTGCATTTTGTGAGTGATGTCTTACAGTGCTGTGAGATATGTCTCACAAATAATTGCAGAGCTTCAATGTTTAACAATGCGAAGCATGAACCCAAGGCATGAGTGCCAGGGAAGGTGGTGAATAAAACAAAAAACCAGGCATAAAGCCTGGTTTTCTTACAGAGAAAGATGCTGTTAGTGCAAACCACCCACATATTTAGACAGCACTTCAATATCTTCGTCAGTCAGCTTTTTCGCAATGTCGCGCATCATGCCATTCATATCATTGGCACGAGCACCACTACGGAAAGCTTCCAGCTGAGCTTTGGTGTAAGCGGCATGCTGGAACGAAATTTTCGGGAAGCCAGCTAAACTGTGACCTACACCACGTGGGCCGTGACAAGCTATACAAGCCGCAATACCACGTTCCATATCACCGGCGCGAAATAACTTTTCGCCTTGAGCAACCACATCTTCTGGTGTACTGCCTTCTTTCATTTTCTGGCTGGCATAAAAAGCCGCCAAATCTTTCATATCCTGTTCGGATAAAGCGGCGACCATAGGAGCCATCAGGGCGTTGTGACGACCTTCTTTACCGCCAGTTTGGGCACCCAGTTGAAACTCTTTTAACTGCTTAAATAAATAGCCTGCATGTTGACCAGCAATTTTCGGATATAAGTCGGTAGGGCTATTCCCGTCCATGCCATGGCAGGCAGCACAAGTAGCGGATTTAGCTTTACCTGCTTCAGCATCCCCATCGAATGCATAAGCTGTACTGATTAACCCTAAAAAGAGCGTGAGTGGAAGTGCGAATTTTTTCATTTTTTTTCCGTCTCTGTCCGCGTTGAACCGCCAGAAATCTGGCAACCAAGTTGAATAACCCTATATTTTATGTCTATTTTACACGAATCTTGCTCAGATAGAATCCCATAAATCACAGTAAAGCTTCTGTGGATCTTCAGGATCCGTTACACTATAGCGAAATTTACAGCCGGAGCTGACAGTGTACAAAGCGATCATCAATTATCAGAAAGCAACTTTTCTGACCAGTGCCCCTGATATTAAGGCTCTGCCCGCAGATACAGGTATCGAAGTTGCCTTTGCTGGTCGTTCTAACGCCGGCAAGTCCAGTGCATTAAATACGCTGACACGGCAAAATGGTTTAGCCCGAACCAGTAAAACACCGGGTCGTACTCAGTTAATTAATACGTTTTCTTTATCTGAGAATCAACGTCTGATCGATTTACCTGGTTATGGCTTTGCCAAAGTGCCTTTAGCGGTAAAAGAAAAATGGCAAAAAGCTCTGAGTGAATATCTGATTAAACGCGAAAGTTTAAAAGGCATAGTCATCTTAATGGATATCCGCCATCCGCTAAAAGATTTGGATCAGGATTTAATTCATTGGGCAGTGCAAAGCAATCTGCAGGTGTTATTGCTCCTGACCAAAGCGGACAAGTTAAGTCCTGGGCCGCGTAAAAAAGTACTGATGGAAGTCACTGAAGCCTCTATGGCTTTTATGGGTGATGTCACAGTGCAGGTATTCAGTTCATTAACCAAATTAGGTTTGGCTGAGTTAGAACAAAAGCTGGACCAATGGTATAGCGCAGAACCAGAATAAATTTTTACGAAATACTGAAAAGCAGAGCATAGTCTCTGCTTTTTTTTGGCTGTTAATCAGGGGGAGTAAAGCAAAACTACCTAAGACTGTCTGTTCAGTTGCTCATGGGCCAGAAAAAAGAAAACCGGCCCTTTTTGAGGAGGCCGGTCATAGCAAACGGGGAGAAGCTATTCAATAATTTCAAATCAACAGGGTGTCTTGGATTAACAAGACAGGGCTATTATACATAGAATTATGAATGTTTGAAGTATTTGCTCTAAAAAATCTAGTTTTATTTCAGTTTTTCTGATCAGCAGACAAAAAAAACGCCCCACTGCAAGCAGTGGGGCGGCTAAATAAGCCTTTCTTTCTGGCCACTAAGTAAGCTGTTAAGCGCATTAGTGCTGAAAGATAGAACATCTTACCTCTGTACCCTACGAATTTAATTCTACAAGTGTTGATTAAAAATGCAAGTGGAGAGCTGTAATTAAACTACAAAAATTTAGTGAATTTGTAATTAAACTGAAAAAATGTAGCTTTATTACCAATGTGGATCGCTGATTTTGTTGGTTAATTCTACAATTTAGGGCGAAAATGGCAGCGAATAGCTAACTATTTGGAATCTTTTGTCACTCACATGAATTTTGATGCTTTGCGGTCCATGAACGGGTGTAGGAGTTGGCCGCTCATCCATAAAAAAGCCCCAAACAAGTTGGGGCGAAAAATCAAACTACCAGGAATGGGCATATACACGCTTAGTCAGACTGGGTGTTTTTAACTTAGTTCAGCCTTATGCCAATTTTTTTAGTGCGCCTGATCCCAGTTTGGCCCTGAACCAGCTTCAGCCAGTAAGGGCACATCCAACGAAGCAGCAGATTGCATGATGTTGACCAAGTCTGAGCTAACTCTTTCCAGCTCTTCGGTTTTGACTTCGAACACTAGTTCATCGTGTACCTGCATAATCATGGCGACAACACCCGCAGGTTGTTTTTCCTGCCAGGCTGCCACTTTAATCATGGCCATTTTGATAATGTCGGCCGCTGTACCTTGCATTGGAGCATTGATAGCTGCACGTTCAGCACCTTTTTTCCGGGCCATATTTTTGGCATTAATTTCTGGCAGATACAAACGACGACCAAACAGAGTTTCCACATAGCCCTGCTCATGAGCCTGAGTGCGGGTGCGTTCCATATAGTCCAATACGCCAGGGAAACGCTCAAAATATAAATCGACATACTGCTGCGCTTCAGAGCGGCTGATACCCAGTTGGCGTGCCAAACCAAAAGCCGACATGCCGTAAATTAAACCGAAGTTCACCGCTTTAGCGCGACGACGTTGTTCTGAACTGACCTGATCCAAAGCCACACCAAATACTTCGGCTGCCGTAGCTCTGTGAATATCTTTGCCCTGTGCAAAAGCATTTAACAAAGCCGGGTCGCGCGACAAATGCGCCATAATGCGTAATTCGATTTGCGAATAGTCGATTGCCAGTATGGTTTTGCCTGCCTCTGCAATAAAAGCCTGACGAATACGTCGGCCTTCTTCACTACGGATAGGAATATTTTGCAGGTTAGGTTCAGTAGAGCTTAAACGACCTGTCGCGGCTACCGCCTGATGATAGGAGGTATGCACACGGCCTGTAGCCGGATTGACGGATAACGGCAGTTTGTCGGTGTACGTAGATTTGAGCTTACTTAAACCCCGGTGTTCAGTAATGAGTTTGGGAAATTCGTAATCGTGTGCCAGTTCAGCCAGTACTTCTTCAGCTGTGGACGGAGTGCCTGTTGGTGTTTTTTTCAGTACAGGCAAACCCATCTGTTCGAATAATATTTCCTGCAACTGCTTAGGGGAAGACAGGTTAAATTCTTTACCTGCCATCTGATAAGCTTCCTGCTCAATCTCACCTATACGTTTGGCTAAATCCATACTTTGTTGCGCTAACAAATTGCCATCAATTTTAACGCCGGTGCGTTCCATTTTGGACAAAATAGGCACCAGAGGCATTTCGATGTCGCGGAACACTTTTTGTAAGCCTGAATGTTGCGCAAGCATCGGCCATAAGGTTTGATGCAAACGTAAAGTCACGTCAGCATCTTCTGCAGCGTAAGGTGAGGCTTGTTCCAACGCTATTTGGTTAAAGGTGATTTGTTTAGCACCTTTACCTGCGATGTCTTCAAAAGCTATGGCTTTATGCCCGAGGTACTTCAGTGACAAGGAATCCATATCGTGGCGCGAGGCTACGCTGTTGACAATATAAGACTCCAGCATGGTATCAAAACGAATGCCACGCAGTTCAATACCATGGCGCGCCAATACACTCTGGTCGTATTTCAGGTTTTGACCCACCTTGGCTTTAGTTTCATCTTCCAGCCAGTCTTTCAACCGAGTGAGCACCCAATCACGGTCTAGTTGTTCAGGTGCGCCAACATAATCATGCGCCAGCGGAATATAACAGGCATCTCCAGCGGCTAATGCCAGCGAGATACCGACAATATCGGCCTGCATATAATCCAGACTGGTGGTTTCAGTATCAAAAGCCACCAGTTCCACTTGAGGCAAGCGTTCCAGCAGCTGCAGAAAGTCAGCTTCGGTTAAAATGCAGGGGTAGCTGCTGGTATCAATGCCACTGGCTGGTCGTTCAGCTTCTTGCTCTTCATTCTGTTGTGCTGCTTCTGTGGCTACAGCTGTTGCAGTGTCTTTACCTGCTAACACTTCGCTTAACCAGCGTCTGAATTCACAGGCGGCAAACAGCTCTGCCAATTTGCTCTGATCTGGTGTTTTGATATCTAAGCTATCCGCTTGCAATGACAATTCGACATCAGTTTTGATGGTGGCCAGCTGATAAGACAAGATCAGTTGTTCTTTAAACTCTGTCATTTTAGCCGCTATGGTTTTGCTGCCACGGAAATTCAGCGCTGCTATCTGATCCAACTGCTGGTAGAGCTTTTCTATAGAACCTATACCTTGCAGTAAGGCCAACGCCGTTTTTTCTCCAACACCAGGCAGGCCCGGAATATTGTCTGATTTATCACCCATCAGGGCTAAATAGTCGACGATCAGCTCTGGTCCTACACCAAATTTTTCTGCTACACCGGCTGGATCCAAAATGGTATCCGTCATGGTGTTAATTAAGGTGACATGCTGATCAACCAACTGGGCCATGTCTTTATCACCTGTTGAAATCAGCACATGTCGGCCTTGTTGGCTGGCCTGAACTGCTAATGTGCCTATGACATCATCTGCTTCAACACCGCTGATACAAATCAAAGGCAAACCCATAGCCTCAATGATTTGATGCAAAGGTGCAATCTGGCTGCGTAAATCGTCTGGCATAGGGGGGCGATGGGCTTTGTATTCGCTGTACATTTCATTGCGAAAAGTTGGGCCTTTTGCATCAAACACCACCACCATCTGACTGGGTTTGTATTGGCGCAACAAACTTTTCAGCATATTCACTACACCATAAATGGCGCCGGTCGCTTCTCCTTTGGAATTGGTCAGGTGTGGTGGTGAGTGATAAGCACGAAATAAATAAGAAGAACCGTCGACAAGAATGAGAGGATTGTCCGGTATAACAACCATGATTAGGATCCCTTGATGTTTTGCGTAAGCATGCCACAACAGGGCTGGTTCAGCCAGCTGTAGCTGCGTTTTGGACGTATTGAGTTGATACTTTTTTAAACGAAAAAGCTGTGGATAACTTTGTGGACAGACCATGGCAAGTAACCGGATAATCTCTGTGAAGAGTCCGGCAAGTGATATTTAAGTTGTTGTATTTAAAAGAAAAAGAAGGGTAATGCTAGAGGTTCCCTTATTGTTTTTCTTATTATTCCATTTTGTGGAAAATTATCTCACTTTGGTTTCCTGTCAAAAAGGCGACAGAGTAAGACAATCAAAGTGGGGCAAACAGACTACCACAAAGATTTTCTTTGCACAGTCTTGATTTCAACTTTTTTTGACTCAAAAAAAGGCTGTTAAGATTGAACAGTTATAAGGCGTTATTTCCTGCAAATTTGGCTGAACTTAGTCTGGATTATGGGCTAAGTTAAAAGCCAACAAATACAGGGGCTTCCACTATGAAGGATCCCGGCGTTATAATACCTTAACTTTTGTATGGCTTATTGACAGGATTATCCAGATGAAAAAACTCACTTTCGCCTTAGTGCTGATGACAACTGCTGCAATAGCCAACGTTGCTGCACAGGACGCAGACAACGACGCAATCAAAAAACGTCTTGAACCTGTAGGTCAGGTTTACCTGGCTGGCGCAGAGGTTGCAGCTGACACCGGACCTAAAGGTCCACGCACTGGCGAGCAAGTGTATCAAAGCTCTTGTTTTGCCTGCCATGGCACCGGAGCCTTAGATGCACCTAAAAAAGGTGATGCGACCTGGAAGCCTCGCATAGCGCAAGGTGCTGATTTATTGTTAAAACATGCTATCGAAGGTATTAGAGCCATGCCGGCTCGTGGTACTTGTATGGATTGTTCCGATGAAGAAATTTCTGCTGCCATAGAGTTTATGATCGAAGGCGTGTAAATTTTTTGTGATTAAAAACGCTGCTTTGTGCAGCGTTTTTTGTTCCTTAAAATTTATAGGTCTAATAATTATATTCATAGCTCAATTGCTTATAAGAAGATCTGACCAGCTGCCTCTTTTCGTCTTCCATCTGGTTAAGCTTTGTGCATAATAGGGGGGCTTATACATCAACCAGCTTTGGTTGCCTTGCCTCAAATAAGAATAAGAGAAAAAGTTGAAGGATATAACGACTCTGGATAAAGCCCAGCACCTTGTGGTTAGTCAGTTGCGCCGTTTGCGTAAGCTGGCCGCAGGCTATAAACAGGCTTATATCATTCAGGGCGCCTTATTAAAGCTGTCAGAATTAGCTTCTTGCATTAAAGATATGCGAGAGTTTTACCCCGCCATTCATCGTTTACTGAATCAGCAACTCAAAGCAGATAATTTTTATGTGGTGCTTTGTGATCAGGACCAGCAATTTTTGCTGGAATATTTCGCTGATGAAAAAGACCAACACATTTTATTGGACGCACCTTCCGACGCTTTTGCTTCTGGTTTGACCGGTTATGTCGCCCGTACTAAACAAGCTTTGTTGTGTGATCAGGATGACTATCGGCGACTGGTGGAAAGCGGCGATATCACAGCTCAGGGCACGGCTTGCCAGTATTGGTTAGGTGTTCCTTTATGCCGTGGCGAAAAAGTGATAGGTGTGATGGCGATTCAAAGCTATGACCCACAGTGCCACTACAACCAGCATGATTTGGCGTTGATCAGCAATATTGCCATTCACACAGTAACAGCCATAGACAGAGTCAGAAGTCGGGAATTGCTGGAACAAACGGTACGTGAACGTACTCAGCAGCTACAAACTATCAATCAATCATTGCAAAAAGAGATCCGAGAGCGCACCAATGCTGAACAATTGCAGTCGGCTTTGTACAAAATATCCGAGATGACAGCCAGAAGCACTGACATGATGAGTTTTTATCACGAGGTGTATCAGATTTTGTCTGAACTGATGAAAGCAGATAACTGTTACATAGCGCTGTTAAACGAAGCGGGTGATCGATTACGTTTTCCATTTTATTTAGATCAGTACACTCCGACTCCAACTGAACGCGCTTTGCAAAGTGGTTTAACTGAATACGTGATCCGTAGTGGTGAAGCCAAACTGATCAGTCAGACGCAGTTACTTGATTTAGTCAAAACTGGTGTGGTTGACCGTGTTAAATCAAGTTTTGGCCATTATGCAATGCCAACCAGCTGGCTAGGGGCGCCTTTAATGGTTGGCGATCAGGTCCTGGGCGTAATTGCCCTGCAGTGTTACGACAATACCTATAGTTACAGCGATCAAGAGCTGAATTTATTACGTTTTGTGTCTCAACATATTGCTGTGGCTATTTCCCGCAAACTAAACACAGAACAACAAAAACAACAGCACGAAGAGCTGGAAAAACGTATTTTTGAGCGTACCCGGGAGTTGCGCCAAACCAATTTATTCCTGCGTTTGCAGGTGGAAGAGCGGAAAAAAGCCGAAGAAAAACTCTTTCATGAAGCCAATCATGATGCCTTAACTGGCCTTGCGAATCGGCAGATGTTTTTGATGCAACTGCGCCAGCGTTTTTCCTATCGCAACCGTGAAGCTAATCCACGTTTCGCTTTGCTGTTCATCGATTTAGATCGTTTTAAACTGATTAATGACACCTTGGGCCATCATATTGGCGACCTGTTTTTAATCGAAGTCAGTCAGCGTTTACAGCAAACCGTACGTGAACATGATTTAGTCGCCCGTTTAGGTGGTGATGAGTTTGTGATTTTATTAGGCCAAATTCAAAGTGATCTGGATGCTGAAGAAGTCGCAGAACGTTTAATTGAATCTTTGCGCCAGCCGATGATACTTGAAGGTCAGCAGGTTTGTTCAGGTGCCAGTCTGGGCATTGCCTGTTATCAGGCTGAGTATCAAAACGCTGATGAGTTATTACGGGACGCTGACGCCGCCATGTACCAGGCCAAGTCTTTTGGCCGTAACCGTTTTGTGATTTTTAATGATTCGATGCGTCAGCAAATGCTGCAGGAACTTGGGCAGGAACAAGCGTTGCAGCAAGCTGTTGCTCAACAACAATTTGCGCCAGCTTTCCGACCTTTATTGCAAGGCGAGGCACAAGTTCTGGGTTACCAGGTGCTGCTGGACTGGCAGCAGGGGGATGCAGAACAGAAAGCTGAGTTAAGTCGTCAGGCCACTCAGGCCGGTTTAATGCCTGATATTGAACTGGAACTGGTGCGCCAGCTTTGCCAGAAAAATGCCGGTGCTACTGTATTCAGCATTACCTTAACTAATGGGCATCTGAACAACACAGTGCTTTTTGATAAGCTGTGTAATGTGCTACGCCATTCAGTGTTACCGCTGCATCAGCTGTGTATCGGCTTTAACGAAGCGGATTTATTACGTTTAACCAGCACTCAGCTGGCGAATTTGCATCAGTTAAAGCGGCTGGGCATTCGGTTGTTATTAGACCAGTTTGCTGCCGAAGTGGCTGCATTGGGGTTGTTGGTACAGTATCCATTTGATTTTGTTGTGTTAGACACTGCTTTTAGCCGCAGCTTACAACGCAGTGATCAGCGCAAACAGCTGCTGCAGGTATTATTAAGCCTGGCGCAAACCCATAAATACCGTTTGGTTGCCGCTGTTGCCGAAAATGACGAAAGCCGTGCTTACCTGACTCAGCTGGGGTGCTGCTATTTTGCCGATAGCAGCCCGGTGAGCGAAAACCAATCAGGGCTTTTTCAGCAGTTGGCGTAATCTGTCTATATGCGCCAAACCTGTTTCCTGTCGTTGCTGCTCAGTTTTAACAGGAGCTGCTTTGCTCCATTCCAAATCATCTGCCGGCAATTCATATAAAAACCGGCTCGGTTCAGGTTTAATCACTTCACCATACTGACGACGTTCGCGGGCATAAGTGAAAATCAACTCACGTTGTGCTCTGGTAATACCTACATAAGCTAGGCGACGTTCTTCTTCGACATTGTCTTCGTCTATGCTGCTTTGATGTGGCAATAAACCTTCTTCCATACCCACCATAAAGACATAAGGAAACTCCAGTCCTTTGGACGCGTGTAAGGTTAACAACTGCACCTGATCGGCATCGTCTTCCTGCTCCTGACGTTCCATCATGTCGCGCAAGGTCAGCTTGGTCACCACTTCATTTAAACTTAGTGGCTCTTCGTCGTCTTTGCCTTCGAGCATTTCACTGATCCAGCGATACAGCTCATTGATGTTTTTTAACGCCATTTCAGCGGCTTTTGGGCTGGCGCTGCTTTCAAATAACCAGGCTTCGTAGTGGCTTTGCCGGATCAGATCTTTGACAGCTTCTTTTGGATCAGCACGCAAGGCATTATCGGCTACATGATTAATCCAGTTGGCAAAGTTTTGCACTGACTGCAAACCACGGGCTGGAAGGCGTTCAGCCAGTTCAGGCTCAAAACAAGCGGCAAATAAACTGATATGTTTTTCGTTGGCCAGACTGCCGACTTTTTCTAAAGTAGCAGCGCCTATTTCGCGTTTAGGCGTGTTGATAATGCGCAAAAACGCATTGTCATCGTCCTGATTCACCAATAAGCGTAAATAAGCCATGATGTCTTTAATTTCAGCCCGGGAGAAAAACGAAGTACCGCCTGAGACTTTGTATGGAATTCTGTTGGTGATCAGTGCTTTTTCAAACACCCGCGCCTGATGGTTGCCACGATACAGCAGGGCATATTCTTTATATTGAGTGCGGTTAATAAAGCGGTGCGAAATAATTTCAGCCACCACTTTTTCGGCTTCATCTTCTTCGTTACGGGTGGGTAATACCCGCAAAGGCACACCATAACCCAGTTCACTGAACAGTCGTTTATCGTATTCATGTGGATTATTGGCGATCAGAATATTAGCGGCTTTCAGAATACGCTCAGCCGAGCGGTAGTTTTGTTCCAGTTTAATGACTCTTAAATTTGGAAAATCTTTGCCCAGCAACACCAGGTTTTGCGGTTTGGCACCACGCCAGGAATAAATCGACTGGTCGTCGTCTCCAACCACAGTAAAGCGTTGGCGCTCACCCACCAGCCATTTCACCAGTTCATATTGACTGGTGTTAGTGTCCTGATATTCATCGACCAACAGGTACTGAATTTTTTGCTGCCACTTCTGCCGCACCTGCTCATTGGAAGCAAACAATAAAGTAGGCACCATAATTAAATCGTCAAAATCCAAAGCGTTATAAGCACGAAGCTGCTGTGCATATTGCTGATAGAAATTGGCAAAGCTGATACTTTGGGCGTCAGTAGCGCGGGATAAAGCCTGGCCAGGTAAAGTTAAATCGTTTTTCCATGAGGAGATTTTGCCTTGCAAAGCTTTGAGTAAATCTTTATCCCCTTGCAGTTCATCATCGGTCAGCTCTTTTAACAGCGCCATGCTGTCCTGATCGTCAAACAGCGTGAAGTTGGGCTTATAACCAATAGCGCGGTATTCTTTTTTCAGAATTTCCAAACCTAAAGTGTGAAAGGTGGAAACAGTTAAGCCTCGCAACAAAGGGCGTTCCAGCTGATGTTTAATCCGCTCTTTCATTTCGCGGGCAGCTTTGTTGGTAAATGTTACAGCCGCAATATGTTTGGCAGGTACACCACATTGCTGAATTAAATACGCAATTTTATTGGTGATCACCCGGGTTTTTCCGCTGCCAGCGCCCGCCAGTACCAGGCAAGGCCCACTGATATAATGCACAGCATCGTTTTGTTGAGAGTTAAGTTTCATCAGGCACCTTTTACAGAAGAATGCTAGTTTAACTCAAATTCATCAACCGCAGGCGTGCTGATTGCCGCACAAAACGAGCAAGCAGGGCAAATATGCGGCAGAATAGATCCAACCTGAGCCGAAAGGCTCGTAGAATAAAATACCTCTAAAGGAGATCCATCATGATAGATCCAAAAAAGATTGAAGAAATTGCCAGGCAAATTGGTGCAGCTATCCCACCTAAAATGCGTGAGATGGCCGATGATGTGGAAAGCAAAGTAAAGCAGGTGTTGCAGCAAAAGCTGAGTCAGCTGGAGTTTGTTTCCCGTGAAGAATTTGATGTACAAACTCAGGTGTTGGCCAAAACCCGCGCCAAACTGGATGAACTGGAACGTCGTGTTGCTGAACTGTCAGCTGGCAATGGATCCGCAGACTAAAAAGAAAAGCAGATAAGGAAAGTTATGAAGTTAACTCAGGTATCGGTACTGCTGGCCGGGCTTTTCAGTTCGGCGGTTTGGGCTCAGGTTGATCAGGTGATCCAGACAGGGTATTTGCTGGATGTACGCACCGGCAACTACCAGAAAAACAAAGCTATTCTGGTTGAAGCAGGACGTATCAGCGCTATTGTTGATGCAGACAAGGCGCCAAAAGATGCACAGTTGATTGATTTATCAAAACATTATGTAGTGCCGGGCCTGATTGATATGCACGTGCATTTAACTTCAGACCCACAAAAACACGGCTACCGTGCTTTAGTGGAAACGCCAACCCGTGAAGCCATTTTTGGTGTGGGCGCCGCCAAAGCTACTTTAAAAGCTGGCTTTACTACGGTGCGGAACTTGGGCGCTGCTGGTTTCGCCGATGTGTCTTTGCGTGATGCTATAGAGGATGGTGAAATTCAGGGGCCACGGATGCGGGTGGCGACTCATACCATTTGTATTACAGGCGGACACTGCGACAACAATTTATTGCCTCATATCTACAATTCCAGAAGTGCTGGTGTGGCCAATGGTCCGGATGAAGTTCGGTCAAAAGTACGGGAAAACATCAAGTATGGTGCTGATGTAATTAAATTTACTGCAACTGGTGGTGTGATGTCGAAAAACACCGATGTGAATGCCAGCCAGTATAACTTCGAAGAAATGAAAGCTTTGATAGACGAAGCTCATGACAGAGGCCGTATTGTCGCCGCACACGCCCATGGTTTACAGGGTATTAAACGCGCCATTGCAGCCGGGGTGGATTCAATTGAACATGGCAGCTTTATTGATGATGAGGCAATTAAACTGGCGAAAAAACACGGCACTTATTTAGTGATGGATGTGTATGTCAGTGACTTTATCTTAAGTGAAGGCGAAAAGGCCGGCATATTGCCTGAGTCTCTAGCTAAAGAAAAAACCGTAGGTTTGTTGCAACGGCAAAACTTCCAAAAAGCGGTCAAAGCCGGAGTGAAGATGGCCTATGGCACTGATGCCGGTGTTTATACTCATGGTTTAAATGGTCGTCAGCTGGCTTATATGGTGCAGTGGGGCATGACGCCTTTGCAGGCGATTCAGGCTGCAACTGTCAATGCCGGTACTTTATTAAACTGGAAAAATGAGCAAGGCCAACAAAATGTGGGCGTGCTGGAAGTGGGGGCTTATGCCGATATGGTGGCAGTGCCTGTGGATCCGCTGACTCAAATAAAAACACTGGAGCAACCTGCTATGGTGGTGAAATCAGGTCAGCCAGTGTTATAACCTCTTTTACATAAGCATTAGATTTTCTAATGCTTGTGTTCTGCTTTTTCTCGTCTTTCTTACACAGAGTTGTCATGGCATTGCTGAATAATTGCCCGCAGTTAATCAACTTAAAGCCGGGGAATACTCAATGAAACTTATCACTGCTGCTGCATTTGCTGCTGTTACTTTAATGGCAAGCCAGGCTCAGGCCGCTTCAACTTATACCTATTCGAACACTGAATACTGTGAACTTGCTGCTCAGAATACTGCTGGTAATTTATTACAGGCTTATGCAAAAAAATTGGGTTTTAAGCCTGCACACAGCACTTGCGTGAAGTTACTGAACCCGATGACAGCACAACTGTCTCAGGATGCAGACGCACAAATTCGTGCTTATTCCCGTGGTTCTGCCCGTAAATTACCAGCTTCTTTAATTCAGCAATTAAAAGCTATGCCGGAACAAGAACGTCGTGCAGCTTTGGTTGAAATCTACGGTTAATTCATCGCTTAACGCTGTGCTCCGGCTTGAAAATTGCGTAGAGTAGCCCAAGTAAAGGGCTACACCCAGCAACACGGAGCACACTCATGAGCGAATTTGACTTTGATTTAGACCATCTGGATTTTGATGGTGCTGAGAAAAACACAGCGCAGAAGCAACTGGCGGCTGATCAGTTAGCGGCAGAACAAGCTGCTATGCAGGATGATGAATCAGACGATTGTGCTGGTGGCGCCTGTAAAATCTAATTTGTTTTTTAGATTGATACGATAGCTTTATTTCGTTTTTTAAAATGACCCTTGGAGTCTACTCTGTGTTTGCAGGATAGAGCGAACTCCAAGAGGGTCATAATAATGTTTAATAAATCAGCCTTAGTTTTAGCTTTAGGTTTATCTTTAACAGTACAAGCTAACACCTTAACCAGAGACAACGGTGCTCCGGTAGGTGATAACCAGAATTCCACTACAGCAGGAGCCAACGGCAGTGTTTTACTGCAAGACGTGCACCTGATCCAAAAATTACAACGTTTTGCCCGTGAACGTATTCCAGAGCGTGTTGTGCATGCCCGTGGTACTGGTGCTCATGGTGAATTTGTTGCTTCTGATGATTTATCCGATTTAACCATAGCTGCGCCTTTTGCTAACCAAGGCAAAACGACGCCGGTTTTTGTGCGTTTTTCTACTGTTATCCATGGCAATCACAGTCCTGAAACATTGCGCGACCCCCGGGGTTTTGCAGTGAAATTTTATTCTGATCAAGGCAACTGGGATTTAGTGGGGAACAACCTGCCGGTGTTTTTTATTCGTGATGCGATTAAATTCCCGGATATGGTGCATTCGTTAAAACCTTCCCCAGTCGACAATATGCAGGATCCGAATCGGGTGTTTGATTTTATGTCACACGAACCCGGTTCCACCCAGATGCTGACCTTTGTTTATTCAGACTTGGGCACGCCGGCCAGTTACCGTGAAATGGATGGTTTTGGTGTGCATGCTTACAAATTCATCAATGACAAAGGCCAGGTGCATTACGTTAAGTTTAACTGGCGCAGTCAGCAGGGCGTGAAGTCGCTGGATGCCGATCAGATCACCAAAACTCAGGGCATGGATTTTAATCACCTGACCCGTGATTTGTATCAGAACATCAATGCCGGCAATAACCCAAAGTGGGACTTGTTTTTGCAAGTGATCACGCCGGATCAGCTGGATGACTTTGACTTTAACCCACTGGATGCCACTAAAATCTGGCCTGGGGTGAAAGAACGTAAAGTTGGCACCATGACGTTAAACCGTATGCCGGATAATTTCTTTGAAGAAACCGAACAGTCGGCTTTTGCACCAGCCAATCTGATCCCTGGTATTGAGCCGTCGGAAGATCGTTTATTACAAGGCCGGATTTTCTCTTATGCCGATACTCAGTTGTATCGTTTAGGGGTGAACCATAGTCAGTTGCCGATCAACAAAGCCAAAGTGATGGTAGATAACCACAATCAGGATGGCGCTATGAACTTTGGTAACAGCAAGTCAAACGTCAATTACGAGCCAAGCCGGGTTGAACCTAAAGCTGTAGTGACTGCTGCCCGTGCTGTGGAAACCAGGCTGGACGGTACAGTGATGCAAAAAGCCATCAGTAAGCAGGACAACTTCAGTCAGGCTGGTGCTTTGTACCGCAGTTTCGATAAACAGCAACAAGCCAATTTGATCCGCAATTTGTCCGGTGACTTAGGTGCAGTAAAAGACAGTGCCATCAAACATAAAATGCTGGCGCACTTCTACAAAGCCGATACGGACTATGGCACTCGCTTAACCAAAGCCGTTAATGGCGACATGAAACAAGTGCAGCAACTCGCTAAATCTCTGTAAAACCTGCCCAGGGTGCAGGCCGGCTGGCAGTTGCTGTCAGCTGATCTTAGTTTAAAGCCCTGCGAAGCTCGTATGCTCTGTCCTGCACCCAGAGTGAGTTTCGCAGGCACTCAATTACAGTGAAGGAGATAAGCAGATGCGTAGTTTTATACTGAGTCTTCTGATGGTATCTGGTGTTGTTCTGGCGGAAGAACAAGCGCAGGATCCGCTGCAGCAACTGACATCCTATTTTTTTGCTGCAGCCCGTACTGGCGACACCTTGGTGTTAAATGAATTTTTACAGCAGGGGTTTCCTGTCAACCAGCGCAATCACCAAAGTTATACCGCTCTGATGGTGGCCACTTATGCAGGGCAACAGGCCGCTGTTGAAGTATTGCTGAAACAAGGTGCTGACGCCTGCTTGCGTGATAAAAGAGGCCATACTGCCATGATGGGGGCTATAGTCAAAGCCGAGTGGACCATAGGTAAGATTTTGTATCCCATTGATTGTAAAGAAGACACTTTAGTGAATGCCAAAACACCAGTCACAGATAAAGAGAAAATGACAGTAGCGCAGTTTGCTGAAGTTTTTGGCCAAAGTGAAAAACTGCAGCAACTGGCAAAGGCTGTTGCTGCTCAACAAAATCGTAGTAATGATCCAGCTAAAGATTAAAGTGCAGCTGTGACTTTAATTTCGACTTTCCACAGTGGGTCGGCCAGACGGGCTTCAACAGTAGCGCGAGCTGGTGCCTGACCTTCTGCAACCCATAAATCCCAGGCTGCATTCATAGCGTTATAGTCCGCCATATCCGCCAGATAGATAGTAGTGTCAACAATACGGCTTTTTGTAAGGCCAACTTCAGTCAGCAAAGCATCAATTTGCGCCAGCACATTACTGGTTTGCGCCGTAGCGTCAGCATCCGGATTGTCTGGCACCATACCGGATAAAAACACTAAGCCATTGGCTATTACTGCTTCGCTGTATCTTTTGCTGGGTTGTATACGTTGGATCATGGGTTTTCCCTTTGGTCAGATCACGGGTTTATAACCTTCACTCTGACCATCGATCAGATCATAAGGCGACATAGCCGGGATTTGTTGCTGAATTTGTTGTTCCAGCTGGTCCAGCGTTTTTAACTGCTGACAAATCTGCTGGCCTCTTTGTTGTAAGTTTTTACTGTTTTTTTGCATATCAGTTTTTAACTGACTGCCAAAGTTTTGCATTTTAGTGCGAAAACTTTGCATTTTTTCTGTGGCAGATCCCGGGCTTTGCAGCACATTCTGGCCTAAGGTCAGCATCATCTGACCGCTGATTTTAGCCACAGCCTGCTGAATACGTTGCTCTGCTTCTTTGGCTAAATTTTTGTCGGCCGAGCGCAGCTGACTGCCGTACACATAAATGGTATCGCCCTGACGCTGAACCAGTTGATTTAATTGCTGCTCCAGTTGGTCCACCGGCTGTTGTAATTCAGGATTTTCCGCCAGACTTTGACCTGTGGTAGCCAGAATATTCTGATCAAGCACAGTACGGGCCAGCTGCAGGCTGTCATCCATCAAAGCGGCAGATGCAGTGACCTGACTACGGATCCCTTGCTGATAGGCTTTGAGGTGTTGCCGGGTTTCCGGCGAGCTGTTGTTTTTTTGCTGATCCAGCCACAGCTGGCCTGTGGTATCAATACGCCACAGCTCTTGATCACCCCTTTGAATACTGACCACAGAAGGGCTGACTCTTAAATCATCCTGTAAGGTCAAAGCACACTGATCATTGGCGTAACTCAGGCTGGACAACAGCAGTAATGCACTGGCACAGATATACTTCATAACAACCCCAATAAGGTGAAAACAGCCATGCTGCTTGATGTGCTCTGAATCACCACTGAATAACCCTTCATACTCTTTATTGCTGGTTATAGCGTTCAAACAACAGCATCAATGCTTGCTGGCTTTGTTGTAAACATTGCTGCAACTGGTTGTTGAGCCAAGGCTCAGGTTTTTTATTCTGATGCAGTTGTTGTTCCATCAGCCGGCAAAGCTGGCTTAAACGCATCAGCCCCAGTTGTCCCATACCGCCAATCAGGCGATGAAATACTTTAGGGTCCGGTGTTGCCTGGGTTAATTCGTGCTGTAAAGCAGCAAGTTGCTGCTGCACATTCGCACTCAGCTTTTGGCGTTGCTCAGTGTTCAGAGCCTGTAAAGCCTGCTGTAAATAATCGATTTGATACAAAGGCTTGAGTGGCGGTAACTGAGCCAGTTGGGCGATCAGAGCCTGCAATTGTTCACGCCGCCACGGCTTAGACAGCAGAGCGCTGATCTGAGGCAGAGTCTGGGCTGCAGCTGAACCAGTCACCAGTACAAAGCGGCTTTGTTCATCCACCTGATGTTGTTGCTCCAACTGCTGTATAGTTTGCAAAGCATCAGCGTCTTCCAACTGACCATCTAAAAATACCCAGGACCAAAGCTGTTTTGGTAATTGTTTTACCTGCTGCAAGCTGGATGCTGTGGTCACTATAAAGCCTAACTCTGTCAGCACTTGTTCCAGGCTGACACGACATAACTCATCATCTTCAACGACCAGGGCATGATGTTGTTCTGCCGCAACTGATGCTGTTGCCGGCAATAAAGTGGACGCCTGACACTTAAGACTAAAACTGACTTCGGTGCCAATGCCTGGCACGGATTGAATGTTCAGTTCTGACCCCAATTGCTGCAGCAACTTTTGGCATACCAGCATGCCAAGGCCTGGCCCTGCCTGCAAAGTGCGTTGTTGGTTCAGGCGTTCGCCACGCAATAACTGGCTTATCTGCAAGGTTGTTAAACCCACTCCTGTATCCCGCACTTTAAATAACAGCTGTAGCGTCGAATCTTTTTGGTTTAACAACTCCACTCTGACTTCAATCTCACCTTGTTTGGTGTATTTCACCGCATTAGAAATAAGATTGGTCAGCAGTTGGGTCAGTAAGTTTTCATCCAGCAATAAAAGGCCAGGCACATTAGAGGCCACTGAACAGCTTAATTTCAGCCCTTTGTTACTGGCCAAAGGTTCAAGTAAGTCGTGCAGCCGGCCTAACAATTCGGCCAGCACCACTTGCTGATCCACGGGTTTATAGACGCCATAGTCCAGCCTGCTGCTGGTCAGAATGTTGTTAATAATATTATCCAGAGACCAGACGGAGCGGCGTGCCAGCTGTATTTTTTGCCGGCTGTTTTGTTGTTCAATTTCTGGCAGCACCTGAGCCAATACTGCATCTATACCTTGCAGGGGAGTGCGGATTTCATGGCCCAAAGTAGCGATAAATTCATTTTTTACGGCAATCTTTTGTTGTGCCATTTCCTGTTGTTTTTGCAGCAGCAGACGGTTACGCCGTGACTTGTGGTAAAACAACGACAGCAGCAAGGCCAAGGCTAAACAAGCGCCCACAGAAAACAGTATCAGCATATTTTTCTGATGCTGATGATTCAGTTTATCTAACTGATTTTGTTGAGAGGCTTGCTGCAGATCACGCTCCAGCAAGCTCTTGTGTTGTTCACTGGAAATAACCAGTGCTTGTTTATGGGTTTTGTCATCAAACAAGGATTGTTGTAACTGCCGCAGCTGATCTAAAGCCTTGTAGGCCTGCTGGTACTGCTGATTAAAGTGTGCAACCTGAGCAGTGACCTGCCAGTAATCCAGCAGCAGCTGAGGTTCGGTAAAGTGGGACTCTTGCAAAGCCAGCTTTTTATACAGAACTGAGGCTTGTTGCTCTAAGGAAAACTCAAGTAAATCAGATAAATGCAGCAGGCTGAAACGGCGGAAGCTGGCTTGATGCTCTTCTGTTTGCAGTAGCTGGGTGATCTGCTGATATCTGCTGTTTGCCTGGTTAATACGACCATAATGTAAATCCAGCCAGGCTAAACTTTGCAGGGCGTCCGCCTGTTCAATGCTGTTGTTCACTTGTTGTGCTGCAAGCAATGCCAGCTGCAACTGCTGTTCACTTTCCTGATATTTACGCTGAGGCAATAAACTGCGTGCCAGACTCAGGTGATACAAGGCAACCAAAGCCTGCTCTTGCCGGCTCAAACGTAGTTCCAGCGCTTTGCGGGCGAAGTCTTCAGCTGCCTGATACTGCTGATACAAGCGGCTTGCTTCGGCCAGCAGATGTAAAAAATTGGCCTGACGGTTGCTGTCATCTCCCGCCATCGCCAGATCAAGACCATCGCTGGCAATCTGAATAGCTTGTGGGTAGGCATACAGGTTCAAATAGATAAAGGCCAGATCATAACGGATGATTTGTAATGGCACTGCGTTATTGGCATCTACAGCAATTTGCATAGCTTCCAGAGCTTTGGGCAGGGCTTTGTCGGTCTGGCCTAAACGGTTCAGGTTATCCGCTTGTCGTCGGAGAGCATTAAATAATTGTCTGGTATCGTTTTGGAGCCGGGCTAAACGTTCGGTTTCAAGACTGGTTTGGTAAGCTTGTTGATAATTACCCAGCAGCATAAAAGCTGTGGTTTGCTGCAGCAGTACTCTGTGATAATCGGCGCTTTCCCTGTCTGTGCTGAGTTCCAGCCACTCTGTGGCGTAGCTCAGGCTTAGTGTTGGGTCTTGGGTAACAAATACTTCGGTTAGCCGAACCAGCAGAGTCAGTCGCTGGGTGGGGTCTGTACTTTGTGCAAGTTGTTGCACTAATTGCTGACGCTCAGATGCAGTAGCCACTTCCACCTGCTGTTGGCTTTGTGCCATCACAGGTAAAAGCAGCAGATTCAACCATAAAAAAAGCGACTTCACAGACACTGCACAACTCCCTGAACAGATTCAAGCCATGCTAACAACCAGTTCTGATAAGGGCAAGAAGTCATATGATTTTGTGGTTATTAATGAAAAACTTATTTTAATAACTAAAAAGCATAAAGCAGAGAGAAGGGTTATTTACTTTTTATCCATTTAGACGGCTAAAATGGCGGTAACTTAGCTTATCTGTGGTGTTTTTATGCTATTCGCGTCTTTAGCTGCTCAGGCCAGTCCTTTGTCCGCTCAACAAATCAAGGATTTACAGTCTTTGGTCAGCCAGCTTAATCCTATTCAGCAAGCCTGGGTGAGTGGTTATCTGGCTGCAGCTGCTCAACTGGCTGGTGGTCAGGCTCCGGTTGCTGCACAGCAGAGCAACGAAAGTGCTGTGCTGACTATTTTATATGGCTCACAAACCGGCAATGCCAAAACTGTGGCCTCTAAAATTAAAGCAGTAGCTGAACAGCAAGGCATTAGTGTCAAGCTGGCGGATATTGGCAGCTATAAAACCACTCAGTTAGCTAAAGAAAAATACCTGCTGATTGTGACTTCTACTTATGGTGAAGGTGAGCCGCCAGAAAGTGCTGTGGCTTTTCACAAGTTTTTATTCAGCAAAAAAGCACCTAAGCTGGATGGCCTGCAGTATGCCGTGCTGGGTTTAGGTGATACCAGCTATGAATTTTTCTGTAAAACAGCGATCGACTTTGACGAACAGTTAGCTGCTTTAGGTGGCAAAAGATTACACGCCCGTGCCGATCTGGACGTAGATTATGCCGCACAGGCGGCCAGCTGGACTGAAACTGCGGTTCAGGCTTTTGCACCAGAATTAAAGCAATCTGCCGGCAACTCAGCCCAGGTTATTGCATGGCCAGGCGCCACAGCTACAGTGGGGCACGACAGTGCTTATAACAAAGAAACTCCTTATCTGGCTGAGTTATCTGTTAATCAGAAGATCACTGGCCGGGATTCAACTAAAGATGTGCGTCATATCGAAATTTCGTTAGCAGATTCAGGCATCGCCTATCAGCCAGGTGACTCATTAGGGGTGTATTTCCTCAATGACGAGCTGGTAGTGGAAGCTATTTTGGCTGCAACTGGTTTGAATGGCGCTACAGAAGTACAGTTAGCTGGTCAGACATACAGCTTAAAAACTGCGTTAACTGAACAGCTGGAGCTGACCCAGTCTTACCCGAGTTTTGTCGAAAAATACGCACAGGCCACAGCCAACAGTGAATTGCTGGAGCTGGTGAAAGATAAAACCGCTTTGCGGCAGTATCTGGACAACCGTCAGACGCTGGATGTGATTTTACAAAACCCTGCGCCTTTAACTGCTCAGCAATTAGTGGATGCGTTGCGTAAACAGCAACCTCGTTTGTATTCCATTGCCTCTTCTCAGGCTGAAGTGGGTGATGAAGTGCATTTAACCCTGGGCGTAGTGCGTTACGACGCTTTTGGCAGTACGCATTTTGGTGGGGCTTCAGGCTTTTTGGCAGAACGACTGGAAGAAGGCGCTGCGCTTAAAGTTTTTGTTGAACACAACGACAACTTCCGTCTGCCGGACCATGAAACTCCGGTCATTATGATAGGCCCTGGTACAGGCATAGCGCCGTTCCGTGCTTTCTTGCAAGAGCGGGATCAGGCCGGTGCTACAGGTCAGAACTGGCTGTTTTTTGGTAACCCACATTTTACTCAGGACTTCCTGTATCAGGTGGAACTGCAGGATTATTTAAAACGTGGAGTGCTGAGCAAACTGGATGTGGCTTTTAGCCGTGATCAGGCACAAAAAGTTTATGTGCAGGACAAACTCCGGTTAAAAGCAGAAGAAATCTGGACCTGGTTACAACAAGGCGCTTATCTCTACATTTGTGGCGATGGCAATAAAATGGCCAAAGATGTACATCAGGCGCTGCTCGACATAGTGCAACAACAAGCTGGCTTCAGTGCAGAAGAAGCAGAACAGTATTTTGACGACTTACGTCAGGCCAAACGTTATCAGAAGGATGTTTATTAATGACTCAGCCAATTAACCCGGATTTACAGGTGCAAGGTCAGCTGTCTGATAACGAACGACTGAAAAAAGACAGTCATTTATTACGTGGCACTATCACCAAAGATTTAAAAGATGAAATCACCGGCGGCTTTAACGGTGACAACTTTATGTTGATCCGTTTCCACGGTATGTACCAGCAGGACGACCGCGATATTCGTGCTGAACGTGCAGAACAAAAACTGGAACCTCTGCATAACGTCATGTTACGAGCCCGTATGCCGGGCGGTATTATCACGCCACAACAATGGCTGGCGATTGATGAATTTGCCGCTGATAACACTATTTACGGCAGCATTCGTTTAACCACCCGTCAGACTTTTCAGTTCCACGGTGTGTTAAAACCTAAAATTAAAAGCATGCACCAGATGCTGAACAGCATCGGCATTGACTCCATCGCGACAGCGGGTGATGTAAACCGTAACGTACTTTGTACCTCGAACCCGGTGGAGTCTGTATTGCATCAACAGGCCTACCAATGGGCGGCAAAAATTTCTGAGCATTTATTGCCAAAAACCAAAGCCTACGCAGAGATTTGGCTGGACGAAGAAAAAGTCGAAACCACAGAAGCCGAACCTATTCTGGGCGAAACCTATTTACCACGGAAGTTTAAAACCACAGTGGTGATACCGCCGCAAAACGACGTCGACGTGCATGCCAACGACTTAAACTTTGTCGCTATTGCCGAAAATGGTCAGTTGGTTGGCTTTAACGTTCTGGTCGGTGGTGGTCTTGCCATGACGCATGGTGATAAAGGCACTTACCCACGTAAAGCCGAAGACTTTGGTTTTATTGCTCTGGAGCATGTGTTGGCTGTGGCTGAACACGTAGTCACAGTGCAGCGTGATTATGGCGACAGGGTGAACCGTAAAAATGCTAAAACCAAATACACCATAGACCGCATTGGGGTGGACGTATTTAAAGCCGAAGTCGAAAAACGTGTGGGTGTGAAGTTCCAGCCAAGCCGCGCCTATGAATTCACCGGCCGTGGTGATCGTTTTGGTTGGGTAGAGGGTATAGACGGCAAACATCACCTTACTGTCTTTATCGAAAATGGCCGTATTCTGGATTACCCGGGCAAAACCTTAAAAACCGGTGTGGCTGAAATTGCCCGTATTCATAAAGGCGACTTCCGCATGACGGCGAATCAGAATCTGATTATCGCTGGTGTGGCCGCCGAAGACAAAGCAGATATTGAAGCTTTAGCCCGTTTGCATGGTCTGATCAACGACAGCGTGACAGAGCAGCGTAAAAACTCTATGGCCTGTGTGTCTTTACCTACTTGTCCTTTGGCTATGGCAGAAGCAGAACGTTATTTGCCAACCCTGGTGACTCATGTCGAAGAGCTGCTGACCAAACACGGTGTACCAGATGATCACATTATTTTACGTGTGGTGGGTTGCCCTAATGGTTGTGGTCGCGCCATGTTGGCCGAAGCAGGTTTAGTAGGTCGTGGTCCTGGTAAATACAACCTGTATTTAGGCGGTAACACCCAGGGCACCCGTATTCCAAAACTCTATTTAGATAACGTGGCCGAAGCTGACATTTTGCAGGCGCTGGATGGTCTGATTGGGCGTTGGGTTGCTGAGCGTACAAACAACGAATGTTTTGGTGATTTTGTGGTGCGTGTGGGCGTTGTCGCCGAAGTGAAAGTATCAAAAACCGACTTTCATGCCTGAGTTCAATAGATTAAGGGGCATATGATGAGTCAGTATAAACAGCTGTTGCAGCTGGATGCACAGCAGCAACAACAACTGCTGGCAGAAGCCAATCAGCTGTTGTTGCCTTTAACGCCAGCCGAACGGGTGAAATGGGCATTGGAACATTTACCGGATCAGCAGATTTTAAGCTCCAGCTTTGGTATTCAGTCGGCTGTGATGCTGCATCTGGTGACCAGCGAGCGGCCCGATATTCCGGTGGTATTAACTGACACTGGCTATTTATTCCCTGAAACTTATCAGTTTATTGATGAGCTGAAAGAACGGCTACATTTAAACCTGAAAGTGTACCGAGCCCATTTAAGCCCGGCCTGGCAGGAAGCCCGTTTTGGTAAGCTATGGGAAAACGAAGCTGGTATTAAACAATACAACCATATGAATAAAGTGGAGCCTTTGCAGCGAGCTCTGAAAGAGCTGAACGTAGGCACCTGGTTCAGCGGCTTACGTCGCAGCCAGTCCAGTACCCGTGCTGATAAAGATATTATCGATATCAGTCGTGGCACTGTGAAAGTGCAACCTATTATCGAATGGACCAACAAAGATGTGTTTTATTATTTAAAAGAACACAACTTGCCTTACCATCCTTTATGGGAGCAAGGTTATGTTTCAGTGGGTGATGTACATTCCACCCGCAAACTCGAACTGGGCATGACAGAAGAAGAAACCCGCTTTAACGGTTTTGGCCGGGAATGTGGTATTCATCTGGATGGCGACGGCATTTAGTTCGCCGCCATTGAACGGCTAAATGATACCAGTTGTCGACTTAGTCCCTTAAGTGAATAAAAATAACTTGTAGTTAACATGCCTAACCATTACATTCATTCGGTTTAAACGCCAGCAACAGGCTGGTGCGATCAGGGCCTGCACAGGCCTGATCAATGGAATGAGGGGCAGCATGTGCAGTGGTTAGGTCGTTTTCTGCGGCTGAGGGCTCAGGATTTAGACAGTGCTGATAGCGCGTTCTGGCAACAAAGTGTGCTGCGTATCATTGTGCTGTCAGGGCTTTGTCTGGTGTTTGCTATAGTGCTGCACAGCTCGTGGCAGGCATGGCAAATTGGCGCTTATCATGTGATAGCTATCACCTCTTCTTTTTACCTTGCGTTACTTTCCACCCTGTTTATTTCCAGCCGTTATGTGAAACGCAGTGCCGCTGCTTTGCTGGCCATAGTGATACTGGCAGGGCTCTGTATTTTAGTACTGGTGGATAACTTTGAGCTGGGCAAACTTGGCATCATTTTTATCTACACTTTGCCGATGATCAGCCTGATGTTTTTTGGCTTCAGAACTGCTTTAGTTTTTATGGCGCTGAATTTTATTCCTTTTGTTTATCTGCTGCAAAATCAGGCTCCTGCTAACTTTCTGGGTTGGTCTATCACCTTGCCAGCCAGTCACAGTTATTTGCATGGCTTATTGTTTTTGTTTTTTAATTTATGTCTGCCTTTGGCTACAGCCCGGGTGTTCAGCACCTTAAAACGCAGTGCTGTACAGCTAAAAGATTTGAATCAACATTTAGCGCAAAGTCATGATTATTATGAAGAACTATTTGAGCATAATGGTTCAGCCACTGTATTAGTGACCGCCTCAGGCGACATCATCAAATGCAATAGTCTGGCCTCTCAGTTGTTAGGGCTGGATTCTGAACAACAAGCTAATTTATTGTCTTTGCTGAACTTTGTGCAGGACGGTCAGTTGCAGGGCCATTGGCTGAAAGGCAAAGTGGAATGTTGTTTAAAAAGCCGGCCTGAATCCAGTTTGGTTTTAAAACATGTGATGCTGACCCGATCCGGCCATCATGTGGTGAGCCTGCAGGAAATCAGCGCTTTACGCCAGCTACAGCTTCAATTAAAACAAAGCCAGAAAGCACAGGACAGCTGGCTGCATTATGACGCTTTAACTTGTTTACCTAATGTGGCCGGTTTTACTGAACTGGTGAATTACAAGCAGGAGCAGTTAGCGCCGCATGAGTTTGGGCTTATGGCTATTATCCGGCTGCGTCATGTCAAAACCCTGAATCAGCAATATGGTTATGAGTTTGGCAGCCAGTTATTACAACACTTCTCCAAAGTAGCTAAAGCGGCGCTGCCCTCTGATGCCGTCTTAGCCAGGGTGCGGGGCGTGAAGTTTGCACTTTGGCTGAAAGGGGATTTGAATGTGCTGGATCCAAAACAGCTGGCTGAAGCCATTGCCAGTCAATTGCCTGTTGAGCTGACAGTGGGGCCTTACACAGCTCGTATGAATTATCAGTTTGGGGTCAGTTTTACTGAACGGCACGATAACCAGAATGCGCAGCAACTGATTGAACAATGTGAGCTGGCTTTGGAGTTATCCAGCCCGGGTCAGGCCGTTAGTTTTTATGATCAGCAACAAGCTCAGCAACTGGAACAGGACTATCAGTTGCTGAATGCGTTTCGCGATGCGATACGGCAAAAGCAGCTGGAACTCTGGTTACAACCTAAGGTAGACCCTCAAGGAAAAATCCAGAGTTTTGAAGCTTTAAGCCGCTGGTTTGTCGATGGACAGGCCATAGCGCCTGATTGTTTTGTGTTGATGGCAGAGCGCCATGGCTTAATGACTATGTTTTCCCGTTTAGTGCTGCAACAAAGTGTCAGCATTTTGCAAAGCTGGCAGCAGCAGGGCTTGTTATACCCTATTGCTATTAATCTGGGTGGGCCTGAGCTTCTGGATGATAGCTTTTTTGCTGAGCTAATGAGCCTGAGTGCCGATCATGCCTGGTTAACCCGCTACCTGCAGTTAGAAATCACCGAAACCAATATAGCGGTGCAACAACCTTTATTACATAAACGTTTAAAAGCGCTTCATCAGTATGGTTTTAGTATTTCTATCGATGATTTTGGTACAGGCCATTCGTCATTAAGTCAGTTGGTTGATTGTCCTGCCGATACCATCAAAATTGACAGACGTTTTGTCAGCTGTATTCCTCAGGACAGCCGCACTGTGCGTATTTTGCATACCACCATTCAGCTGGCTAAAGCCTTAAATCTGAATATAGTGGCCGAAGGGGTAGAAAACGATATACAGCGCCGCTTCCTGCAAAGCCTGGGATGCCAGCTGATGCAAGGTTATTTATTTGGCCGCCCGGCCCCTGCTTTGTATTGGCAAAATTTGTTGTTGCCAAGATTAAATTCCGTCACTATTCCCGCCTTGCAACATCAAAGCTGACAGAGCAATTTTCAGCGCGCTTCAGAGCTGGGATAAGTGACTATGACTCAGATATTCGAAAAATTTTTACGTAAACGTAAACAAGCTAAAAACTATCCTGCCAAGTATCAGGATGTATTCGACGGTAATCAGTTGGATTTGATGCAATATATTAAGACTGGTGCATTACCTGGCGATTACTTACCTCCAGCCGAGCTGCAGATTGCTCCATGGGAAACGTTTAGTGAGTTGATGATCAATACTAGTTACTACGAAATGCTTGCTGAGGCTGAGTTTGTCACTGAAGGCAGGATCAACTATCCGTATTTAGTGCAGGCTATGAGTTACTGTTATTTCTACAGTGCTATGCGTTTTTATAACCTGCAGCGTTTTCAAAGCCGTTTTGGCCGGGATTATGACGCTGGTATATCACCTAACATAATATTTAACCTTTGTTTAGCTGAACTGGCGGGTGTATCTCTTTACAGTCAACGTTTATTTAGTTTTTTTAAACAGGGTTATGTACGTAATTGGTTTAACCGCTCTAACAGCCATTTAAGTGACGCTATTATTTTGTTATATGCGGCTTATCAGGGGCAGCCTATGGAGCCAACAGTAGGGCAGTTTGCTTATAAAGAGCTGGTAACAGATTGGGATACAACGGATTTGCAGAAAGTTAGCTGCTTGCTACAGCAACTTTGTGATGATCAAATGCTTCAGGTCACAGCGCCACCCAGTAAGTTTTTTATCGAACTGGGCAATATGAACTGGCAGTTTATTCCTTACCCAGCGTTGCTGCTGATGAAATTACGGCAGAACCGGGGTCTAGCCAATCCACAGTTTGAACACCCTGGCTTTGGAGCTTTAAACCCGTTATTAATCGATACTGCTGTGCCTTTGGTGATAGACGACACTCTGGCTGCCGTGCTGGACCGGGCCCGCCAGCAGGGCTTTGATGACGATGCCATTTTTGCGGCAGGAAGCTTAGGCGGATAAGATAATCCGCAGTATTAAAAGGTAAATGAAGAGAATGGATCTGGACACCCACCTGACGATGGAGTTTGCAACCAACACGCACGCCCCCATTTTGATGAGAATACTTACCTTTTGCTTTGGGGCTGATGATATTAACGTGACATCGCCGGAGCGGGTAAAAGGACCTTATTATGGCGTGCTTACCGATTCAGTGCTCAGCATGTTTCACTATTTTCGTGATGGTGATTACGATATGCGGAAACTGAACGAAGAAATTCGTTATTCCTATCAGCAAGATGAGCAGTTCTGGTGGGAAATAACTGGATTAACCGAAACAGATCAAGATGATTTTGAATTTGGTAATCAGGCCGCTGCCATATTTGTCTGGCAAGAACAGTATTGTTCTGGGGCATTGTCTATGCGTCTTGAACCAGAAGAATATCATCCAGAAATGCAGAAGCTTCTGATTTACAAATATATCTGGCTACCCTTGTTTCCTGAGGAAACTCTTCCCGGTTATCAACCTCCGGCTTGCGGTTATTTGCCTCATTTTGATCGGTTGCTTGCAGAATCCAATAGCAGGAAACACGATTGGATCCGGCGTATTAAAAAATAACAATTTGATGTTCTGCTCGTTCAGTTTAATTAAAAATAGCGCCGGGTGTTATCACATTAGATCTGACTCTAGAACCTTATATGTGACTATTCCAATGAATAAACCTATGGCTTATGGCTTTGAAAGAGAGACTTTAAATAAAGTAACTGACTTAAATCATGTCACGGTGTCTTACAACCTGGACCCTGCAACAAAAGCCTGGTATATCAATACGATGTATCCAGGTAAGGGATAATAATATGGAATTTGAAACTACTACCCCTGTCCCTAACTTAATGAAGGTTCTTGGTTATTGCTTTGGTGCTGACGATATTCACCTGATTTCATCAGAACAGGTAGAAGGACCTTATTATGGTGTGCTTACAGATTCAGTGATGAGGATTTTTGATAGAAACTACAATACTTTTCGTTTTGATCCTAACCATTTAAAAGAAGAAATTCGTTATTCCTATCAGCAAGATGAGCAGTTCTGGTGGGAGATGACGGGATTATCCGAAGCAGATCAAGAGGATTTTGAATTTGGTAATCAGATTGCGGCTTTGACAGCATGGCAGGAACATTACATAACGGGTGAGTTGCCATGGGTTGAATAAGAGGAATATCACCCTGAAATGATGAAACTAATGATTTACAAATATATCTGGCAACCCTTGTTTCCTGAGGAAACTCTTCCGGGCTATCAACCTCCGGTTTGTGGTTATTTACCTCATTTTGACCGGCTGCTCGCAGAACCCAACAGCGGGAAACACGACTGGATCCGACGGATTAAAAAATAACAACCCGATGCTTTGGTGGCTGCAGCACAGCTTGCTGCCACCTTTTGGTTCTGACTCTATAAAGATACAAAATGGTGTTTTCATGTCCCCCCTGAATCAATTTTTATCTGCTGGTTTGATTTGCTTGTTGTTAAGTGGCTGCAAATCAACGCCTACACCCTATGAACCTTATGGTCTTTATGGTGGCTACAGCGAAAAACAATATGCTGACGGGTCTTTTTCTGTCAGGTTTAGTGGCAATGTCAGTATTAAATATTTAACAGCGCTGGATTATGTGGTTCTACGCAGTGCTGTGATTGCCCGTGAGCATCAGGCCGAGGCTTTTGCCGCCCAGGTAAGTTGGGCCAACATTAAAAAGCTGGATTTAGGTACGCCAGGTGTTTATGCCGAAAGGCCGGAACTGGGCTTGAAGATCCAGTTTTTACCTGCAGCTTTAACAGATTTTATGGCCACAGGCTGTGTTATTCCGATGGAGGCGACATTGGCCCCTTATACTTATGGTACTGATCGGGTATTTCAGCTCAATACTCAGGCCTGTATTCAAAGACTGCAGAAAAAATATCAGCTGACGGATCAACAACTGGCCGCCACTGCCGGATAAGCCAATCACATCAAGAACTGAACAGGCCAGCCATAAGGATATGCTGTTCAGTTTCTGTCCATTTTTGTTAGATACACTGAAGTGAACAATAAATTAGGGACAATAGTTATGTTAAACCTGATGCTGGTTATGCTGATGTTTTTTACTTTAGTGGGCTGCTCTGAATCCTCAAAACCTGCTGAAGCTCCAACATCCACAGGATCTGTTGTTGTCGCAAAACAACCTGATGAATCTGGCCTTTATCCCCCTGTTTTAGCTGAAAACACTGAAGCCAGGCTGATCTTATGGGTGGCTGCAGAAAAACGTCAGTGCATGGCCGTAGGGCCTACTGAATGTCTGCAAATTCGTCACAACCCCAACGAAGACTGGCAACTGCTGTATGGCGATATTCTGGGCTTCGACTACCAGCCAGGGCAGGTTTATCAGATAGAAGTCAGCGAAATCAGTATCCCTGAACCTCCAGCCGATGCACCAGACAGACAATGGGTGTTGCGGCAGATTATCAGCAGTCATGCTGAGTAACATACTCTTGTTAATGGGTTTGCTGTATTGTTTTCCTGTGCTGCTTTAATGCAGCCAGTTTGGTGTTGTATAACTGCAAGCGCTCAGGTTCATAGGCATAGTTGATCGCTTGTTCTACCAGTTTTTGTGCGGCTCTGAAGTTTTGCTCCTGCACATAGAGCCGAACTAACGCCAGATTGGCATTGTGCAGATAAGGTGCTTTCTCCAGTAATTTTTTATAGTAGAGCTTGGCATGGCTGAACTGCTTGTTACGCTCTGCGTCTATGGCTAAAGCCAGCCAGGCATAAGGATTGTCATCGTCGTGACTCATAATTTGCTGATTAATTTTTTCCAGCAACTGTTGGTTGTCCATTTTTGCAGCCAAATCGCGGTAATTCGTCAATAAAGTGACCTGGTTGTCCTGCAATTGCATGCCATAGTCAAACCATTGCATGGCCTCAGTAAAAGCATTTTTCCGGTGATACATTAACGCAATCATATTCACCGCAGGTGTATAAGTGGGGTCCTGTTTAAGCGCTTTCTGACTTAAGAAAAAGGCGCTGTCACTATCTCCCAGCAGCAGGGCGTCAGCGGCAAGATTGTTATAAAGCATGGCGTAAAAACGGTTAGGGCTGATATTTTTTCCAACTAAATCTGTATTCTCCGGGAAGTAATCAATCACCAGCGCAGCTCTTTGCAGTATCAAACTACCTTGTTTGGACTCGTCAGCTGTTTTGTATAAATAAGTGCGAATATGATTCGAGCTGATGAAGATATTATCTTTGTAGTCAATCAGAGGTTCCTGATAAATCACTTTGTAACCCACTTCTATATTCACCAGTTTTGCCAGCGCAGAGGTCAGCAAGGCAAGCGTCATGCAATTGCCTCTGAACTGATCCAGTGCAACCTGAGCCGGATAATTGGCGCCTTCGTAACTAAAATACATCAGTTTATTTTGCAGGTAATTGTAAAGTCGTTGTTCTGCCGGGTTTGTTGCTTGTGCTGAGCTGTGGAAATAATTCAGAAAATCCTGTTGTTGTTTATCATTCAGATAAAAAAGCTGGTCCAGTTCAGGCAGGTCGGCTGGTTGCTGAAATAGCACCATAGATGTGACTGGCGGCTCTAAGCTGGCCGGGAACTGTTGTTCAGCGTTATGTAAAACGCAGCTTTGGCTGGTGATCGCAACTAACAGCAGGACTATTCTGGTGAAATCCATATTTTCGAATCCGTAAGATCTTTTTTAACAAACTAACATCTGTTCGTTTTGATTTAAAGTCCCGATCCTGGACAAGGTTGGATCTTTAGCTGTGACAGCTCCGACTTGCCCCCAAAGCGGATTCAAGGCAGAATCTGGCACTTATTCTTATAACTGTGGCGCGCACCACAGCAGCAACAGAGAACTCTTATGACATCCGAAGCTTCCCGTCCATGGCAAAAACTTTTGCAACTGGGTTTAGTGCCACAAATTGTTATTGGTATTTTATTAGGTGTGCTGGTGGCTGTAGTGTCGCCAGAGCTGGCAAAAAATTTATCTTTGTTAGGCACTTTATTTGTTAACGCTTTAAAAGCCATAGCGCCTTTATTAGTCTTTGTGTTAGTGGCCTCCGCTATTGCCAATAAACAAGCCTCTGAAAGCGGCAGTATTAAGCCTGTGTTGGTGTTGTACTTGTTTGGTACTTTTTTAGCGGCTGTGGTTGCCGTATTACTGAGTTTTATGTTCCCAACAACCCTGGTGCTGACCGCAGTGCCGGAAGTAATTGCAGCGCCTGAAGGCATCAGCGAAGTATTAAAGGCTTTGCTGCTGAAAGTCGTGGATAACCCTATTAACGCCTTAATTAGCGGCAACTATATAGGCGTTTTAGCCTGGGCTGTGGGTTTAGGTTTAGCTTTGCAACATGCCAGCAAAAGTACCAAACTGGTGTTTTCTGATTTATCGCATGGCGTGTCGTCTTTAGTACGTTTTATTATCCGTCTGGCGCCTTTTGGTATTTTAGGTTTAGTGGCAGATACCATAGCCACTACGGGTTTTTCGGCTTTAGCCAGCTACGGTCAGTTAATAGCTGTGCTGTTAGGTGCCATGGCTATTATCGCTTTTGTGGTCAATCCCTTGCTGGTGTTTGCCAAAACAGGGTCTAACCCTTATCCACTGGTATTTACCTGTTTACGCGAAAGTGGCGTGACAGCCTTTTTCACCCGCAGCTCAGCCGCCAATATTCCGGTCAATTTACAGCTGTGTGAAAAGCTGAAACTCAACGAAGAGATCTATGGTGTGTCTATTCCGTTGGGCGCCACTATTAATATGGCTGGTGCCGCTATTACCATCACAGTACTGACGCTGGCTACAGTGCATACCCTGGGAATAGAAGTGGATTTTGCCAGCGCCATTTTATTAAGTTTGCTGGCTGCGGTTTCTGCTTGTGGTGCTTCTGGTGTGGCCGGTGGCTCCTTATTATTGATCCCTTTGGCGTGCAGCTTATTCGGGATTCCAAACGAAGTGGCGATGCAAGTGGTCGCTGCTGGTTTTATTATTGGCGTCATTCAGGACAGTGCAGAAACCGCATTAAATAGTTCCACTGATGTGATCTTTACAGCAGCTGTGTGCCAAAGCCAAAAAGTCTGATCTTCAAACTATTCCATTCTTCAAAACTGAGGGTCAGAGCTTAAGCTCTACCCTCTATTCCTTTTAGTTATAAGAGATCGATATCCATTATTGTAAAAAAGACGTTTAGACGTCTAATATGAAGGCTCAGTTTAAAAAGCTTTGATTGAGGTATCCACTCTAACCAAATCAGAGCATAGTTGGATTAAAGTGCTGCCAGTGCAGCAGGAGCCTCAAGTGCAGTATTTGCCTATTTTTGCCCAATTGAAAAATCGCCCGGTGTTGCTGGTGGGCGCTGGTCATGTGGCATTACGTAAGGCCGGTACTTTACTGAAAGCTGGTGCTCGTTTAACAGTAGTAGCCACTTACTTTGCCGATGAATTTAAAGAATGGCAGCAACAAGGCAAAGCCACTTTAATTGAAAGCCGTTTTGCACCTGAACATATAGCTGGCCATGTGCTGGTGATAGCCGCTACTGACGATGATGCAGTCAATCAGTCGGTGTTTGAGGCTGCTGATGCGCGCAATATTCTGGTCAATACTGTGGATGACCAACCGAACTGCAGTTTTATTTTCCCTGCCATTATCGACCGTAGCCCTATTCTGATTGCCATTTCCAGTGCCGGTACTGCACCTGTGCTGGCACGGCGTTTACGTGAAAAACTTGAAGCTCTGTTACCCGCTCATTTAGGTCCATTGGCGCAGTTAGTGGGGGCCTTTCGCGATAAAGTAAAACAAAAGATTTCAGGTTTTGCCGGGCGTCGTCAGTTTTGGGAGCGGGTATTTGACTCTTCGATAGTGCGTGAAGTGCAGGCCAACAGATTGGATCTGGCGCAGCAGCACTTAGAAGATTTATTAGAGCGGGAAATTCCTACTCAGGGTGAAGTGTATTTAGTCGGTTCTGGCCCTGGTGATCCAGAGCTTCTGACCTTAAAAGCTTTGCAACTGATGCAGCAAGCTGATGTGGTGGTGTACGACTATTTAGTTTCAGACCCTATTATGCAGCTGGTGCGCCGTGATGCTGAGCTGGTCTGTGTAGGGAAAAAAGCCGGTGCTCATTCGGTAGCGCAGGAAGAAACAAATAACTTGTTGGTTTCTTTAGCTTTATCAGGTAAAAAAGTATGCAGACTCAAAGGCGGCGACCCTTTTATTTTTGGCCGTGGTGCTGAAGAAATTGAAGTCTTGTTACCTCATGGCATTCCGTTTCAGGTGGTGCCAGGTATTACCGCTGCCGCAGGTTGCGCCGCTTATGCAGGTATAGCTTTAACTCATAGGGATTATGCGCAGGCTGTGCAGTTTGTCACAGGGCATTGCCGTAAAGACGGTGTGGAGCCGGACTGGCAAAGTTTAAGCCGCCCAAACCAGACGCTGGTGATTTATATGGGCCTGATGAAAGTAGAGCACATTCAGCAGCAGCTATTAGCCGCTGGCCGCTCTGCCGATATTCCTGTGGCTGTGATTGAAAACGGCACCAGACCAGAACAGCGGGTTTTTACCGGGCAACTCAACCAACTGGCCAATTTAGTCGCAGAGCATAAGGTGCAATCACCCGCTTTGCTGATTATTGGTGAAGTAGTGGCCTTGCAGCAAAAATTAAACTGGTTTGGCGATACGCCTGGCCAGCAGGTTCAGCAGCCTTTAACGAACAGAATTTAAATACTTTTTTTACGGACTTAATGGGAGCAGACCCTATGGGCCAGCCAGTCAAACCTCTGACACATTTACAACAACTGGAAGCTGAAAGTATCCAGATCTTCCGCGAAGTAGCGGCCGAATTTGATAATCCGGTGATGTTGTATTCCATAGGTAAAGATTCTTCTGTGTTGCTGCATTTAGCACGCAAAGCTTTTTATCCGGGCAAAATTCCATTCCCGCTGTTGCATGTGGATACCCGCTGGAAATTCCGCGAGATGATCGAATTCCGTGACAAAGTGGCGAAACAATACGGCTTTGATTTGCTGGTGCATATCAATCCGGAAGGCATAGCTATGGATATGAATCCATTCACCTACGGCAGCTCGAAACACACTGACGTGATGAAAACTCAGGGTTTAAAACAAGCCTTGGATCACTACGGTTTTGATGCCGCTTTTGGTGGTGCACGTCGTGATGAAGAAAAATCCCGTGCCAAAGAGCGGGTTTATTCCTTCCGTGACCAACACCACAGATGGGACCCAAAAAATCAGCGCCCTGAACTGTGGCATACCTACAACGGTCAGGTGAATAAAGGCGAAAGTATCCGTGTATTCCCGCTGTCGAACTGGACTGAGCTGGATATCTGGCAATACATCTATCAGGAACAAATTGACATAGTGCCGCTGTATTTTGCTGCTGTGCGTCCTGTGGTCGAGCGCAACGGTACCCTGATTATGGTGGACGACGAACGTATGCCACTGGAACCAGGTGAAGTACCAGAGCAAAAGCTGGTGCGTTTCCGTACTTTAGGTTGTTACCCGCTGACCGGCGCTATCGAGTCTTCTGCCGACAGCCTGACAGGTATTATTGAAGAGATGCTGTTGTCGACCTCGAGCGAGCGACAAGGCCGGGTGATTGACCACGATTCCAGTGGTTCTATGGAAAAGAAAAAACGTGAGGGGTATTTCTGATGTCGGTCGCCAATGAATTAGCAGAAATCGGTATTGAGCAGTACTTAGAGCAGCAACAGCACAAATCGCTGCTGAAGTTTTTAACCTGCGGCTCAGTCGACGACGGTAAAAGTACGCTGATCGGTCGTTTATTGCATGACAGTCAGCAGATCTATGAAGATCAGCTGGCCGCTTTGCACAAAGACAGCAAAACCCATGGCACCACAGGGGAAACCATAGATTTAGCTTTGTTGGTCGATGGTTTACAGGCGGAGCGCGAGCAGGGCATTACCATAGATGTGGCTTACCGCTATTTCTCCACCGATAAACGTAAGTTTATTATTGCTGACACGCCGGGCCATGAGCAGTACACCCGCAATATGGCAACAGGCGCGTCGAACTGTGACCTGGCTATTATTCTGGTCGACGCCCGTTATGGTGTACAAACCCAGACTCGCCGCCATAGTTTTATTTGTTCTTTGCTGGGCATAAAGCAGTTTGTCGTCGCTATCAATAAAATGGACTTAATGGGTTTTGACGAGCAGCGTTTTGAGCAGATTAAGCAGGATTACCTGCAGTTTGCCGCTCAGCTGAATGTGCCTTCTATTCAGTTTGTACCGCTGTCGGCGTTAAATGGCGACAATGTGGTGCATAGCTCAACCCAAACGCCCTGGTACAAAGACGGTACTTTATTAAGCCTGCTGGAAAAAGCCCCTGTCACAGGCTTTAACTGGCAAGCCGAAGCCCGTTTACCTGTGCAGTATGTCAGCCGGCCTAACCTGAACTTCCGTGGTTTTGCCGGTACTATCGCCAGCGGCAACTTTAAAGTGGGTGATGCCATAGTGGCTTTACCTTCAGGCAAAGGCTCGACTATTAAGTCTATTGTGACTTTTGATGGTGAATGGCAGGAAGCCATTGCAGGTCAGGCGGTGACGCTAACGCTGAAGGATGAAATAGATATCAGCCGTGGTGATGTGATAGTGCCAGCCACTCATCATGCTGCAGTGTCGAACCGTATTCTGGCCAAAGTCGTCTGGATGCATGAAGAGCCGCTGCTGATTGGCAAAAGTTACAACATTAAACTGGCGACAAAAAAAGTCAGCGGTAAAGTTACTGCCATAGCGCACAGCATTGATGTGAATACCCTGGCAGAGCATCAGGCCGACAAGTTAGAGCTCAACAGCATAGCGCTGGTTGAGCTGGAACTGACCGAAGCTGTGGTGTTTGACCCTTATGCGCAAAACCGCGACACAGGCGGCTTTATCTTTATCGACCGTATCAGCAATATTACGGTTGGTGCAGGTATGGTTGACAGCGCTTTAGCCAGCGTCAGCAGCAAAGCAGAGTTCTCAGAATTTGAGCTGGAACTGAATGCGTTAGTACGGAAACATTTTCCACACTGGCAGGCACTGGATTTAAGCCAGTTGAATAAAGGCTAAGTATGAGTCTGGAGCAGTACGGCGTATTCGCTATTTTAGCAGGGCTTATTGCCCTGCTGACGCTGACCCGGCTCTCTGCTGCCTGGGTTTTTGGCGCAGTGGCCGTTCTGACCTACCTGACAGATTTGTTGAATGTGCAGCAGTTCGCCGCCAGTTTTACCGACTCCTCATTGTTAACACTGGTGTTGTTACTGCTGGTGTCTATAGCGCTGGAGAAAACCCGCTTAATCAGTTGGGTCGGGCAGCAATTAAACAATGGCGGCTTACGCACTGTGCTTGGCCGCTTGTGGATTTCGACTGCAGTGTTATCGTCTTTTACTGCCAATACGGCCGTAGTAGCGAGTTTAATAGGTGCTATTAAACGCAGCCAAAAGTTTGCCCCCAGTAAACTGATGTTGCCTATGGCCTTTGCCGCCACTTTTGGTGGCACTCTTACCCTGATCGGAACTTCTACCAACTTAGTAGTGAACAGCTTTTTAGACAAAGCTGAATTGCCGTTGTTACAGTTTTTCACCACCACAGCTGTAGGGGCTGGTGTAGTGCTGTCTGGCATGTTGATGATGTGGCTGATTGCCGATCGCTTGCCTGTGACCGAAAAAGCTGTGGAAGAAGCCGACCTGCCGTATTTCCTTGAAGCGCGTTTAAGTGAAGATTCAGTGCTGATTGGTAAAACCGTGGGTGAAGCTGGCCTGCGGCATTTACGGAAGTTGTTTTTAGCTGAAATAGTGCGGGGAGAGCAGAACATTGCACCTGTGCGTCCTGATGAAGTGTTGCGTTCTGGTGATGTATTGCTCTTTGCCGGTGATATGGAATCCGTAGCTTTATTGCAGGAAATCCAGGGCCTGACCTTGTATGGTCACCACAGTATGAATGGCCAGGCTTTGGTTGAGGCCATTATCAGCCATTCATCCAGCCTCAACGGTGTGTCATTAAAAGACGCGAAGTTCCGGGAAGAGTTTGATGCTGTAGTAGTTGCTGTCAAACGTGGTCAGGAGCGACTGCAAGGTGGCTTAGGCTCTATAGTGTTGCAAACCGGCGATACCTTATTGCTGGTGCCGGGCAAGACGTTTCATCAGAACAGTAAACTCAGTAAAGAATTTTTATTGGTCAACGGTGTTGATTCCGCTACCCGTTTATCTTTGCGCCGCAGCTGGGGCGTGTTGTCCGCTTTTGTTGCAGTAGTCGGCTTGTCGATGACAGGTGAATTGCCCTTACTCAAAGGCTTAGTGCTGCTTTTGATCGGCTTAATGGCGACAGGCATTATCAGTATGCAGGAAATCCGGCGACGTTTTCCTTTGGATATAGTACTGATAGTAGGTGGGGCTTTGGTCTTGTCGCAAGCCATGGAAAATACCGGTGTATCAGAACTGTTGGGGCAAGGTTTGCTCCAGGTGTTCAGCGGTTATCATTTATTCTGGGCTTTAGCGGCTTTGTATTTTTTCACCTTGATATTAACCGAACTGATGTCGAATAATGCGGCCGCTGCTTTGGCCTGCCCTTTGGCTATCAGTCTGGCGAAAGCCTTTGGCATAGACCCTATGCCGCTGATTATGGCGGTATTGTTTGGTGCCAGCGCCAGCTTTATCTCGCCCTGGGGTTATCAGACCAACTTGCTGGTGTTTACTGTAGGTAACTACAAACTCAGTCAGTATATTAAAGTGGGTTTACCTATGGCATTGGCGTATTCAATAGCTGTGCTGGCGTTAATTCCATTATTTTTCCCATTTCAGTCGCTGTAAGGAATTTTTATGAGTCAGGTGGTTTGGCAAAACTATCAAATCAGCCGTGCAGATCGTGAGCAACAAAACGGTCATCAAGGCGTTGTATTGTGGTTTACCGGCTTAAGCGGCGCAGGAAAATCCACAGTGGCTAATGCCTTAGAGCAAGAACTGGTAAAACGTAAGGTGCACAGCTATTTGCTGGACGGCGATAATGTGCGTCATGGTTTATGTGCTGATTTAGGCTTCAGCGAAGCGGATCGGACCGAAAATATCCGCCGGGTAGGTGCAGTGGCAGGTTTAATGCTGGACGCCGGCCTGGTGGTGCTCAGCGCCTTTATTTCTCCTTACCGTGCTCAGCGTCAGGCCATTAAAAACAGCTTACCTGATACTAAATTTTTAGAGATTTATATCGCCACTTCGTTAGATGTGTGTGAGCAACGTGACGTGAAAGGTTTGTATCAAAAAGCCAGACGTGGTGAAATCAGTCACTTCACCGGGATTTCCGATCCTTATGAAGCACCGGAACACCCGGATCTGACCATAGACACAGCAGAGCAAAGTCTGGAGCAAAGTGTCGAACAGTTGATTGCCTTATTGACTGAAAAAGGAGTGCTGAGCTAATGCTGCAACTGACGCAGGACTTATTGGATCAAATACAAGGCATTGCCATAGCTGCGGGCGAAGCCATTTTAACTGTGTACCAACGTGATTTTGTGGTTGAACAAAAAGACGATGAATCGCCTTTAACCGAAGCAGATCTAGCCGCCCATCATTTGATTCTGGCCGAACTGAATAAGTTAACGCCCCATGTGCCAGTGTTGTCCGAAGAAGCAGCTGATATTCCCTGGTCAGAACGCCAGCAGTGGACTGAATACTGGCTGGTTGACCCCTTAGATGGCACCAAAGAATTTATTAAACGCAACGGCGAATTTACCGTCAACATAGCTCTTATTCAACAAGGCGAACCTGTGCTTGGCGTTATTCATGCCCCGGTGCTGGATAAAACCTATGCCGCAGCTGAAGGTTTAGGGGCGACCCGGCAACAGCATGGCTTAACTGAAACTATTCGTGTTGCTTTAACGCCAGCTTCAGGTGAAGTGGTGAAAGTAGTGGGCAGCCGCAGTCATTACAGCGCTGATATTGAAGATTACTTAAGCCGTTTCCCGCACCATGAACTGATAGCGGTAGGCAGTTCACTGAAGTTCTGTTTAGTGGCCGAAGGCAGCGCACATTTATACCCTCGGTTTGGCCCTACCATGTTGTGGGATACTGGCGCAGGCCATGTTATTGCGAAAGTAGCTGGTGCTGTGGTGGAGTATCAGGGCATAGCGAATCCGGCTTATCACAGAGAAAACCTGAAAAACCCGAATTTTTTAGTCGGAACCTGAACAGCTTGCCGAACCATTAAAAAACGACAGCGGCCTTGGAATACAAAGCCGCTGTTGTGTTGACTGAAGCCAGAATTACATCTCGAAATTCATATGTACCTTTGTGCGTGTGGTCACTGGCTTGCCATTTTCAAATTTTGGCGCGTACCGCCAGTTTTTTACGGCGTTTAGGGTTGCAGTTTCAAAGCTCTTACCTCCTTTGGAGGACACCACTTTTGTGTCAACGACCATGCCTTGCTCATTCACCGCAAAATCAATGATGGCATAACCTTCCACTCCTCTTGTGCCGGACAAGGTTGGATAATGGGGTTCAGAACGATACAAAGGTATCTGCTCCTGGCTGTCGCTCCAGGGACGCATTTGTCCTATAACAACACAATGTTCAGTCGCTTTATCTGCTTCACCCATCTCTTGATACAAAGAAACCAGCCGGGCGTGTGAGCCTAAAGCGTAAGGATGAGAGTAGTTTAAGCTTTTAAACTGTTTAATCACTTCAAAGAATAATTCTTCCGCTTCGTCTTCGTGTTTATTTCCTGCATGCAGGTTAGCCATCAAAAAGGTCGCTTCTAATCGTTCAATAGAGTCTGCTGGTGAATGCTTGACATAATATTCATAGGCATCTCTTAAGTGAGAAATCATTTTAGTTGTATAAAATTTGGTGTTCACTAACCGCACAAAAGCCTGAATTTGAGTTTGCGCCAACATCAGTGGGTCATTGCTGGCCTCAGCGATTTTCAGCGCTCGCAGACTCAGCTCATTCGCTTTTTTGTCGTCTTTGGTACTGTCCGCAGCGCTGAGCAAAGGTGACATCAATTCGGCCGCTTTGGCACCATACTCTTGTTCATAAATGCTCAAAGCACTCAGATATAAAGCATGTGCTTCTTTATGTTTTTTTGCGTTGCGAGTTCCTTTTGCTTGTCTGGCGCTAATCAGCGCATCCGCAAGGTTAATACCCAAATTGGCATAATTAAGGCTATTTTTTCCATATTTTGTTGCGCCAAGCTGATAAGCATTTCTGGCATGGGACAGTGCCGCTTTTGTATCATCTTTTTCAATGGCAGCTTTGTAAGCCTTGTACTCCTGCATAAAATCAGCCGCCTGCACGGGAGCTGTAAGGCCAAGAGCTAAGGTGAACAGTAAAATAGAAGAGGTGTGGGCAGTGAATCGTGCAGGCACAAATAACTCCATGTAGTGATTTTCAAATGCGGAATTAGTAAATCAGTTTTTCAGATCTGTGACAATTGGTTTACATAATAAAATCGGTAAATTTTTTCACGGCAATGCAATAACAATAAAACTGCGAATACAGAGCAGATATTGTATTTAAAGAACATTCATTAAATTTCAGCAAAGCGAGCAAAAATAAAGCCTGTCAGGCGCTTTGTTTAGAATGAAAAATAGGGACAAGATACGAGGGTTGACCAAGCATTCCCCAGCCATTGTATCCATACTGAGTGGAACCGCTGTCGTCGTTGAAGCTGCTTAGTTTGCCCTGAGCGTAGCTGCCGGAATCATAAGTCCAGAACGTTTACTCAATCATCTTAGTTTTTTATAATACATAAGCTGGTATTGTTTATTTTTGCTCTCTGTATTGGTTTAAACTCGGGGCAGGACGCGATGGTCGCTTACCCCGTGTTGATCTTGCGTTGTTTATACCTCGTGGTCTTGGTCTTGCTTAGTGATCTTCCCTCGCTTACGCTCGAAGATGATTCCTACAATGGTGGTGATACAAATGCAAATAAATAACCCGGTATTTCCACTTCCTTTAATTATCAACCCTAACAGGGCGCCGATTAGTGGCCAGTAAACGATTGGACGCAGACTTGGTAGATATTTATTTTTTTGTAGAAAAAAACCCAGCAAGGCACCTAGAGAGACACAAACTGAAATAATGAAAATCAATACAACGGCACTCGTGTTTTCAGAGATAAATAGACTGAGATTATTCAGTGTGTGAATAATAAATATTGATAAAATTATAGAAATAATTATGCAATATGCTAACGGGTTCATTTTACTTTTCTCCTGAAGAAAAGATACTGTTGCTCCAGGGATCAAGCGTTATTACAGGGTCTTTCAAATTGTCCGACGTTGCTTGTATCCACCAATGAGGTCCAAGATTTAATCCTTCACCAGGTTGAATGTGAGGTAAGTTCGATCCTTTTAGCTGAAAACTCCATTGGTCGTTAAATTTCTGAAAGCCCAATATACTTTGTAATTGAATTGCTTGTTCATAACAGCCTTTGTATTTATTTCCTACTTTACCTCCACTTACGTCATGAAGCGATCGTTGCATATTGTTCCATACCCCTGGTGAAGTTCTCTGTCCATTCCTTGTCATATTTGCAGCTGTCATCTGGAACTGGCTGATAATTGCTGAAACATCTTCAGGACTTAAACCAAAACTATCGACAAGACGAGCTGGATTATTAAATACATACCCATAAGTATTCAACCCACCCGCCAAACCAATAGGGTCACTCTGCAAATAGCGCCCTAAAGTCGCATCATAATCCCTGAAATAGTTATACCAGCTTTGTTTTTCAGAGTCCCAGTACTGTCCTGGAAAGCCGATATTAAACTCACCTATGCTGGTCGTCAGTACAGAGCGGTCAAAGGCCTCCAGCTTAGCCCGCCAGACTATCGCTTTGCTGGCATTGGTAATGACTTCCGGCCTGCCTAAATGGTCGTTGTGCACAAAATACAATTGGTTGTTCAGAATATAACCTACCACCTGGCCATTAAAATAAATGTACTGTTTGGTGGTGCCTTCGGCCAGTAACTGACCTTGTGGGCTGTAAACAAAGCGGGTTTCAGTGCTGCCGACTTTTTTATACACCCGCTGGCCCAGCGCGTTGTATTTATACTGGGTGGTGCCCGCAGTCACCATTCGGTTATCGTCGTTATAACTATAAGTAATGGTACTGCCATTGAAGCGTTTTTCACTGATGACATTACCGTTAGCGTCATAACCAAAAACTCGTGTTTGGCTGCCTTTAGTGACGTTGGATAAACGGTTTGAGTTTGTCGCCAGAGTGTAAGTTTCAGCGATAGCACCAGTGCGGCTGGTTCTGTTGCCCAACGCATCATACCCAAAACTATGGTTGCCCAAGCCAGAGCTGGTGATGCCTGTTAAACGTTAAAAGCGAAAAACAGGGGGTAGGTATAAGACCAACCCCGTTTATGGCAGTCGATATTTTAAGTTACTTTTTTCTTAGTATTTCAGATAACGGCTTAATAACAACAAGGCCTAAAGTTACACCAAACACAATGATCATCTCCGTAACCTTTATTTATGTCATTCAGTAGGTATACAGCTACCGCTTCATCTTGACACCAAACATGTTAAGCAGAGGTTTGATTACTAATGGAATTAGTAACAAGATAAATATGGATATAAGCACCTTTTGCAACCAAAAATCATGCTCCGGATAACGCTCTAAAAAGGAAAGCTCTAACCATTTGAACAGAGAACTTAATAGGGCGGTGACAATTAGCAACCAACAATAAAACATGATTGATTTAGTTTTATTTTGCACAGCCACAGTCCCCGTATTCTTTATTTAATTGATCCATAGTCCACTCTGGTAATCCTCCCCTATGCGTAGTTCAGCTAGCTGTGAGGTCCGATATTCTAAAATGCCAATAAATGGCCGCAAAAATGACAAAAATAATTATTAGAGTATATGAAGAAGTTGCAGCTATTCTTGTAAAGAAAAACAAATTTATAAGAAATCGGCTGCTCTTTCCTTCAGAACGCGAAAGGATTACAAAGGATTGCTCTCTCGTGCAATCATACTTTTTTCTTACGCATTGAATTATTTTCTCTTTGAGATAAAAAAATAAAATAATGCAGAAAAATAGAAATCCAAAAATCAAAGGGAAATATTTTCCGTTGTGAAAGTAATCCACCATCATCTGAACGCCCCCTTCATACCCATCCGGTACGAAACAGTTGTGCAAGCCAACATAGCTGTAGGATATGATGCCCATGTAAATATATGCACGTGTGTCGCTGTCTTACTTATATATTTCTACAGATAATTCTAATGATAAGTTTGCTAATGCAATCATATCTTTAGTTGTAAGAGTAAAACCTACAGTCTCGTCAGAAAAAATACCAACAAAGATCTCAACTCTGCCACCTTCCGCCGTTAAATTTGCAAAATAGCTAGTGAGTCCACTCAATTGTGTGACAATTTGTTCAATATCATCAGTGAAATCCCCTGTTTTTGTTGGGATAACATCGAAACAACAATATGTTTCTTTATAAAACCCCTCAAGTGTGTCGCCGCGAGGTGTTCTTCGCGGCTCACCAACTGAATAGCTAAACTTAGGATACAATCCTATGGTTTCGGTTATTTCATTGCACGTTAGTGATGGGTGCTCAATACGTAATGAAATTGTATATTCACTTTCATTCATTAATTTCCTCCAGGCAGATAGCCGTCAAATGGACCATGATTTTCTCCCACACCACGAGGCCCTCCTGTCCAAACATCTCCATTTGGTGCGATACCTGTCCATGTCTTGGGTCCTGCTTTCACACCTTTTTTGATTTCATGTAACTTTTTTCTATCTATATCAAACTTTCCTTTAGCCTTATCAATTGGCAAAGTCCCTGATGGGCAGTTATCAGGTTTAGATTCGGAACCATCTTTATTAAAAACCGCCCAGAACCCAATTCCTGTAGCTCCAATTGCAGTTATACCGTTACCCACAGCAGTAGCACCGGCCACGCACGCACCAGTCATAGGAGGAATAAGGCAGACTGCGGCAGGGGTTAAACCGTATGGGTCAATATAAATCAAGGGATTAGCGTATACATATCCATAAGTATTCAACCCACCCGCCAAACCGATTGGGTCACTCTGCAAATAGCGCCCTAAAGTCGCATCGTAATCCCTGAAATAGTTATACCAGCTTTGTTTTTCAGAGTCCCAGTACTGCCCTGGAAAGCCAATATTAAAGTCACCAATAGACGAACTTAGTACACTTCTGTCAAAAGCCTCCAGCTTAGCCCGCCAGACTATCGCTTTGCTTGCATTGGTAATGACTTCTGGTCTGCCTAAATGGTCGTTGTGCACAAAATACAATTGGTTGTTCAGAATATAACCTACCACCTGCCCAGCAAAATAAATGTACTGTTTGGTGGTGCCTTCGGCCAGTAACTGACCTTGTGGGCTGTAAATAAAGAGGGTTTCAGTGCTGCCGACTTTTTTATACACCCGCTGGCCCAGCGCGTTGTATTTATACTGGGTGGTGCCCGCAGTCACCATTCGGTTATCGTCGTTATAACTATAAGTAATGGTACTGCCATTGAAGCGTTTTTCACTGATGACATTACCGTTAGCGTCATAACCAAAAACTCGTGTTTGGCTGCCTTTAGTGACGTTGGATAAACGGTTTGAGTTTGTCGCCAGAGTGTAAGTTTCAGCGATAGCACCACTGCGGCTGGTTCTGTTGCCCAATGCATCATAGCCAAAACTATGGTTGCCCAAGCCAGAGCTGGTGATGCCTGTTAAGCGGTTTGGTTTGTCATAACTAAAGCTTTGGCTGTAGCTGCTGGTGATGTGATGGGTGATGCCGCTGATATTGTTATTGGCATCGTAACTAAAACCTAAACCTTGTACAGCGGCAGTACTAATTCCAGTCAGACGCATAGAGCCGTCGTAGCTTTGATGACGTTTTAACGCATTGCCATAAGTCCACTCTTTTACAGCGTCAAAGGGCGTATATTTAATGCCGCTTAACAACCGTAATCCCGTTCGTCTGATTTAAAAAAGGGCTAGGTGCAAAGACCTAGACCTGTCCTCATTCTCCAGACTAAATACCAAATGACCTTCAATCCGCAAAATACCTAACGACCTGTTTATTCTTAAAGAGATAAAGGGCTAGCACAAATAAGATTGCAAGTACCATGCAAGCCATAACCACGACCCCTTCTAAGCCATATTTGTATTCTTCAAATAAAGTAGGTAAACAGCTCAGTAAAAATGCAATTAAAAAACATAGTCGAGAGAGTTTAGATTTTAAAAGCACCATAACAGAAGAAATAATCACGAAAATCGAACTCGAGAGATAAAAAAGAACCAAGCTACCATCGTACTCTGAAAAAGACGATATCAAGCCTATAACTGAAAAAAGGGAAGCAGTAAACCCAGCTCCAATAATTAGCAACAGCAAATTTGGCGCGTTTTTAAACCGTTCAAAAATACTCATATTATCAAAACCATCCTATTACTTCGAAAGTTGCATAAGCTCCAAACTTCAAACCCAAAGAACGATTGGGATTGGTGAGTGCTTTAACAACGCTTGGCGTATTTGAAAAGGTATTACCACTTGATGTTATACCTCCACTTGCAGACATGCCTGGGTTGTATGGACCAAATACCGCACTGGCTGAAATGTTTGTGCCGAAACTAGTTCCTGTGGTTTCACTACATTGATTCTCAGTTGATTTAGCCGCATTCAAACTAGGTCTCTGCTGTGCCGCATCATAACTAACACCTCCCCCCATGCCAATTCCAAGCCGTCCTCCAAAAAACCATTTGCCATCCAATCCTTTGCCGATTGTAATTCCTCCACCAACTCCGTAATAAGCGTCGAAATTGAGCGCAGCTAAACCCAATGGGTCACCATAAATAATCGGATTACCCTCAACGTAGGTATAAGTATTCAACCCACCCGCCAAACCAATAGGGTCACTCTGCAAATAGCGCCCTAAAGTCGCATCGTAATCCCTGAAATAGTTATACCAGCTTTGTTTTTCAGAGTCCCAGTACTGTCCTGGAAAGCCGATATTAAACTCACCTATGCTGGTCGTCAGTACAGAGCGGTCAAAAGCCTCCAGCTTAGCCCGCCACACTATTGCTTTGCTGGCATTGGTAATGACTTCCGGCCTGCCTAAATGGTCGTTGTGCACAAAATACAATTGGTTGTTCAGAATATAACCTACCACCTGCCCAGCAAAATAAATGTACTGTTTGGTGGTGCCTTCGGCCAGTAACTGACCTTGTGGGCTGTAAATAAAGAGGCTTTCAGTGCTACCGACTTTTTTATACACCCGCTGGCCCAGCGCGTTGTATTTATACTGGGTGGTGCCCGCAGTCACCATTCGGTTATCGTCGTTATAACTATAAGTAATGGTACTGCCATTGAAGCGTTTTTCACTGATGACATTACCGTTAGCGTCATAGCCAAAAACTCGTGTTTGGCTGCCTTTAGTGACGTTGGATAAACGGTTTGAGTTTGTCGCCAGAGTGTAAGTTTCAGCGATAGCACCACTGCGGCTGGTTCTGTTGCCCAATGCATCATAGCCAAAACTATGGTTGCCCAAGCCAGAGCTGGTGATGCCTGTTAAGCGGTTTAGTTTGTCATAACTAAAGCTTTGGCTGTAGCTGCTGGTGATGTGATGGGTGATGCCGCTGATATTGTTATTGGCATCGTAACTAAAACCTAAACCCTGTACAGCGGCAGTACTAATTCCAGTCAGACGCATAGAGCCGTCGTAGCTTTGATGACGTTTTAACGCATTGCCATAAGTCCACTCTTTTACAGCGCCAAAGGGCGTATATTTAATGCCGCTTAACAAACTGCGGTTACTGCCAGCAATAGTCACCGTTAGCCCTGTCACATCGCCATAACTGTCGTAGCTGTAGGTAACCTTATTGCCACCAGGGTATGTCATGCTACTTAAGCGGCCTAAGCTGTCGTAACCCCAGTTCGTCTGATAGCTCAGGCCCTGAATTACAGAAGTTTGTTGACCAAGCATTCCCCAGCCATTGTATCCATACTGAGTGGAACCGCTGTCGTCGTTGAAGCTGCTTAGTTTGCCCTGAGCGTAGCTGCCGGAATCATAATACCAGTTGTGGGTGGTCGCATTTTGTTTCTTGCTAATTCGCCCTGTGCCATCGTAGGTAAAGCTTGTGGTTTTTTGTCTGGCGTCAGTGCGTTGCTCCGTAAGACCTATGTCATTAAATTCAAAGCTTGATTGCCCTGAATCCGGGCTTTGTAAGCTTTCAACCCAGGACAAATCGTTTCTGCCGTAGCTGGTGGTGTTGTTTCTGGCATCTTTTACAGTGTTGAGTCCTTTAGCCTGATGCGTAAATACCGTGACTTTGCCGTCTGCGTTGGTTTGGTTTTGTAATCTGTTTAATGCGTCGTAACTGTATTTGGTGATATAGCCTTTTCCATCTGTCATCGTCAACCGGTTACCATTTGGGTCGTAGGTGAAACTGGCAACGCGTTGGTTTAAATGGTTTTTTATTTCACGAACCTGGCCCAGCTCGGTGTAGTTGTAGTAGGTGCTACTTATTTTTTCTTCAGACCAATCGCAAAGAGGAGGGAGGCCTGGTTCTTCTAAACAAAATTGCACCAGGGAGTTAGGGTCAAAAATTTGCTGCTCAAGCAGGTTGCCAGCCTTATCGTAGATAAATTGTTTGCGGTAGGCTTTGTCTCCTTTCAGGTCAACAACAGAAGTTAAGCGCCCTGCTGGATCATAGTTGTAGGTCAGGTCTTTTCCATCGCTGCTTTGAATACGAAACACATTGCCAAAGCGGTCATAGCTCATGGTTTGACTGAAACTTTGTCCTGTGGCCGCTATGGTGGTTTTTTGGATCACCCGGCTTAATTTATCAAACACAAAACTCTGTTTAGAACCGTCATGATTAGTGACGGTTTTGGCGTTACCCAAAGCATCAAAATCAGTAAATGTGGTGATTAACCCATCGTGCGTGGTTATGGTGGTTAAGTCTCCATAACTGTTGTAGTTCATCAGCAGGGTTTTGTTATCAGGATCTGTGATGAGTAAGCTTTCGGGCATGTGATTGCTATGGTAACTGTAATCAAAGCTGCTGGTCAGTTGTCTACCTGCTGCAGTTACAGTAGTGGCTATCACATTTTGTTTATCGTCATAACCGAATTCCTGAACCTGAGTTGGAGAGGTTTGTTTGCTTATTTTATTTAATGTTGGATGCCATTCGTAGCTGGTCGTTTGCGCATGAGCTGTGCCGTAAGCTACTGTTGAGGAAGACAGCTGACCGTTAGGTTGATACTCAAAACGGGTAACACTGTTGTTCCAGTCTGTTTTCTCCAGCTCATAACCCGCAGCATCGTATTTCGTTGATTTTGCTGCGGCTGGGCAATAGGCCGTGCCTTCGCGGTCCACCCGTTTCAGTTTCGTCTTGTAGCCATCTTCATAAACATAAGTAGAAACATGGCCTAAAGGATTGGTTACTTTGGTGTAGTCGCCACCATATTCAAACTGAAACTTATCATTGTGATCTGCATGCCGGCTCATGGTGGCCCGGCCTAAAGCGTCGTAGCTGAACCATGAATATCGGATACCATTAAAAGACACGCCAGTAAGCCCGCTTGGATAACGGCTGTCTTCATAAAAATAGGTTCTGCTGCTATTTTCTGGTCGTAGCACACTCTGTAATACACCAGCTGTGTCGTAGCTGTATTTGAAAGCTGAACCGGCATTATTGGTGATTTGACTGATTCTGTTGCCATTCCAGCTAATACTTAGTTTTCTGCCATTCGAATGCGTGACAGAACTTAGTTTACCGTTGCTGTACTGATAGTGGTGGTAAATGCCATAAGAGGTGATAGTTGGGGTTGCGCCACCCGAAATAGTGTCAGGTTTCGCAGAGTAAGACTTACGTATTATTTTCCCTGTGCTGTCATAAATAATATTGCTATTGTCCTCACCCCGAAACACCCAATAACCAGAGCTATGTTGGTACACATAATTTTTACCTGCAAAGCTGGCATGAGTATAAACACTGCCTACATCGGGAAAGTTTCTGTAACCAGAAGATACAAATTTAATGATGTTGCCTTCACTGGTAAAGCTCTCCGCTTTAGGGATATCCAGTCGCTGATCAAAAGGGCTGTGCCAGCCAGGTCCAAAAACACCTTGATGCTGATTCACGCTGCTATAGCGGCGCTTGATGCTTAAAGGGAAGTCTTCGGTTCCGGTAAAATCTGTTGCATTTTCAACCTTCATACCTGATGAAATAGTAATGGGATTACCTGCAGTGCTGTCGCAGTCTTCATCTACAGGTTTGCCATCGGGGTCTCTTTCTTCAGATTTATAGATGGGTTTATAAAAATACTGCAATCTGTTTAAGAAGGCTGTAGCGGCCGCTACTCCTTCATGCTGCTGATAGTATTTGAATACTTTTGTAGTAATATTAATAACTTCTGTTTTCTCGTCATCTCCTTCGCCCCCGCCCCCGCCTGAGTCTCCGCTTGCATAAGCATTTACAGCCAGGCCACAAAAAAGCAGAGTGCAGGCCGCTATCGCAGATAATTTTGTGCACAACCCTTTCATAACGATCAATAATCCTTTCCATAATCAATATTGGGAACAAATTATACTATTAGGTTAAATAATCAATGGAGTTTAATGTTTTTTGTTGCTAAAACGATCTTATTGGTTATTTTTTATCCAGACCTTTCCTGGAAGTGATCCGCTGAGTGGCTGACGTGTTGCTAGTTGCGGGCGACGTTCAATAACGGGTAAGAAAGACGGCAGGACAAAATAACACTGTCTTGTCACACCAAAGCAGCCGATAATGCGTGGAGCAGGCAGTTGAGGTGGTTATGAATTTGTTAAGTCGGTTGCATAAGGCACCGATCCGGGTGATGCGGTTACAACGGCGTAAAAGTATGTCGCGTATTCGCTTTAGCATGATTCGGCTCAGAATGGCTTTGTCGCAAGAAACCGAAGAAACCAAACGTATGCTGCAAATCTATCAACGCTCTTTGCAAGGCAAAGCCACTCAGGCTGAAATGCGTTTTGCTAACCACCAATTGGTCGACGTTTTAAGAGCCACAGGCTTAGGGATTTTTGCTGTGTTGCCTTTTGCCCCTTTAACTATTCCGGTTTTAATTAAAGTAGGCCGCAAACTGGGCATCGAAGTCTTGCCCAGCTCTTTCCAGCCCAAAGCCGAACGTCCTAAACGAATTAATGATTAATTAAGCGTCAGCACTAACTCTTCGATCACTGCAGTCCCTGCTTCAGAATTAAACACCGCAACCAGAGTTTTATCGTCCAGATACAGCTGTATTTCATAACCTGAATCAAAAGCATCCGGGTACTTTGTCATAAACTCAGCTTTGGTGAGCGGGTAGCCTGCGGCAACAATCAGCTGATGCAGCTCTTTGGTATTGTGCTGGCCAAACATGGATTCACCCAAACGCAGCTTAGCCAGTCGGTCATGACTGTACTGCAATGACAGATAGTTGCCTGCGACCAGCCAACTGCCGTCTACGCCTCTGTGCAACTGATGAACAGGAACCTGCGATTGCAGACTCTTTAGATCAGAGCCTGGATCAGAGCTGCCTTTTAGTTGTTGTAACCAGTTTTGAATAGGCTCTGATGAGTAAGTTGCTGTAGTAGCCGCTGTTTTTTCTGCTCCGGATAAAGTAAAACCTGTCAGTAGCTGTTCTGTTGTATTGGAATTGTTGTTCTTAAAGCTTTCGAACTGCAGAGCCAATTTAACTTGGTTTTGCTGTTGTACCCAGTATCCGGCTTGCTTTTTGAACTGGCCCGGTAGTGTGGCCAGTACGACGGATTCCTGGCTTTTCAGCGGAACTTTGCCTTCAATGCTCCAGCTGGAATTGTCGTAGGCGTCGCGCAGATCAATACGATTCAGAGCGTAGTTTGACAGCAAATCTGAGTCTGTTGAAATCCAAAGCAAGGTGTCAGCAAAGGTCAGCCAGAGTTTACGGCCATAACCCCACATTTGCTGTTGATTATTCAGTTGGATTTGTACAGAAGGTTGTCCTAATAACGCCATCACCTGAGCTTTGCTCTGGCCCGGTAATACCCCGGCAACACCCTGCTGAACTGACACTATGTAATTGGTCGGATCTTTATAAAGATCCGCCGGAGCCTCGCGTTGTATCACTATTTGTTTTGCTGCTATTGAAATGAGTTTGGTGCTTTTTATAATTTTTTGGCCCGTGGAGTTATAGGGCGGCTGGCGCTCACTCAGGGTTTTATTGTCAGCACAATAATTAAGCAACTTTGCACTGATTTTTACCGTTGCAGTGTGATCATCATTATGGCGATTTTGGAATTGAACAGGAGCACTTTGTTCTATTTTTTCAATGGTAAGAGCTTCAGCGCCTGAGGTTGCAGCCTTTTGCTGAAGCTGTTGCAATAGCTGTTGGAAACGTGGTGCTGCGCTCAACTCTGCCATTGGATCATCCGTTTTAAGCCTGGCACTGGCTACGGCTAACTCAGTTTGCCCGGAAAAACATTCAGGGTAGTAATCCAGAATCTCAGGTAAAGGAGCCGCAGCTAAAGTTGCAGAGAACAATCCGCTGAGCACAGCGCAAAGTGCTGCAGGGAACACAATGATCTTCATAAAACATCCTTATTTGTACGCTGGCTTTGCAACTATGAGTCTGCTCAGCCGGCGGCTTTTTTTCCTTTCAACTTTTGCAGCAGTTGATCATGTTCAAACCAGACTACAAAAATCAGTGAAATAGCAAAAGGGATTAACAGATAAAACAAACGGAAAACCAGTAAAGCCGCTATCACATCAGCTGGGTCTACATTGGGTAAGGCCAATAAAAACATCACTTCCAGCACACCTAAACCACCAGGGGCATGAGACAGCAAGGCAGCTGAAAAAGAGGCCAGGAAAATCCCCAACACCATAAAATAACCCGGGTTGCTTTGTTCTGGTAAGGCGTAATAAATAATGGCCGCTGCTGCTAATAACTCCAGCGGTGCTACCACCAATTGTTTACAGATCAGCGAAAAACGTGGGTACTCCAGCTTGATGGTCCATAAATTGATGCAGCGTTTTTTCATAAAGCTGCCCCACAAATACAGGACCACCAGAAGTAACATAGCCCCGCCAAGCAATAAGGCAACCCACTCTGGCAAGGCACTGTGAAACACGGCAGGTAAACCTGGCTCAATCAACAATACAATACCAGCTAAAACTATGGTGCCCAAAGCAAAAGTAAAAGAGCAAAATGCGACCAGAATACCTACTTCTGCTGCTGTCAGGCCTTGCGATCGATAAGCTCTGTAGCGCACTACTGCACCAGAAAATACTGAGGCACCCAGATTGTGCCCTATGGCATAAGCAGTAAAAGAGGCTACGGAAATAAAGGTCCAGGATACTTTTTTACGCAGATGGGATAACGCCAGCCGGTCGTAACCCGCTAAGGCGACATAAGCAAATACAGTAGCTAATGCGGCCATCAGCCAGCCATGCAAAGAAATAGCTTCTAAACTGCGGACTACATCTTCGTACGAAATACCTTTGAGCTGTTCTATCAGCACATAGACAGAAAACGCTACAGCGGCCAATCCTATCAATGGCCATACGTAGTCTTTTTTTATCATGGTCTCAATCCTTGCCTGGTTACTGCTTAAGCCAGAATAGGCCGGGCAACAACATGACGGGTCTGCTGGTTGTCCGGAGTTTCGTCAGCCGAACTCCGGACTTTATAGTGATCACTCAGGCTTTGATTGTATTTAACTGCCTTTAATGGTCATGATGGCTACTATAGCAATCAGCACCGGAGAAACCACAGCGGCCAGTAACCAGTAAATTTTCTGCACAGCTGCAGGTACTTCACCCGCCAGAATAGCTTTAATTTGTGGCCATACCCGCCAGCCAACAAAAGTCGCAGCAAACATACCACCTAAAGGCATCAGCACATTAGAGGCCATAAAGTCCATGGCATCAAATGGGGTTTTTCCGAAAATAGTAAAACTCTCCATGCCACCACCAAAGGACAAAGCCGCAGGAATACCCAGCACTGTATAGTTCACTACAGCAACCAGAATAGTGGCTTTTTTGCGCTGCATTCCATATTCGTCAATCAGGAAGGCGACTACAGGTTCCAGAATAGAAATGGACGAAGTGACAGCGGCAAATAACAATAAGCTGAAGAAAATTAACGCCAGAACCTGACCTCCGGCCATTTGTGCGAATAGCGCTGGCATGGTGATAAAGGTTAAGCCTGGGCCTGCTGCAGGGTCGACATTAAAGGCGAATACAGCGGGTAAAATCATTAAACCAGCCATGACTGAAGCCAAAGTTGCCAGGCCAGCAATCCATAAACCAGCATTCACTACCTTAGTTTCAGGGCTTAAATAAGAGCCATAAGCCACCATTAAACCAGCACCTACAGACAATGAAAATACGGCTAATCCTAAAGCATCCAGCACCATTTTAATGCTCAGTTTGCTCCAGTCCGGAGTAATAAAATAAATCACCCCTTCAATGGCACCTGGCAAAGTCAGGCTGCGCCATACCATCACCAGCATCAAGGCAAAAAGGGCTGGCATCAGAATTTTACAAATACGCTCAATACCAGATTGTACCCCTGCAATCACGATCACAGCTGTGATGATCATAAACAAGGCGGTATAAATTAACGAAGAAGTGGGGTTAGCAATAAAGTGGGTGAAGGTATCACTCAATACTTTAGCGTCTGTGGTCAACACTGTGCCCTGGATACTTTGTACTATATAGGCAATAGTCCAGCCTCCTACCACACAGTAGAAGCCCAGAATTAAAAAGACCCCAAGGACGGACAGCCAGCCTGCTATATGCCAGTAGCCTTTGCCTAAAGCACGATAGGCTGAAGTGGCGGATTTTTTGGCGGTACGGCCAATCATCATTTCTGCCAGCAGCATCACCACACCGACAGAAAATACGCAGGCCAGGTAAACCAATAAGAAAACGCCGCCGCCATTGGCACCAGCAACATAAGGGAATTTCCAGATCGCGCCAAGGCCCACTGCAGAGCCTGCCGCCGCTAAAATAAATCCTATACGCGAACCCCAGCTGCCGCGTGTTGTCGAGTTAGTCATGCTTATCTCTTATATTAGTTATAGTTTTTTTGGACCTTATCTATCTGCTGACTCATGGGTAAGACAAGAATGAGCCTGGAAGTCGCAGAAGTTACACCTTGGTGCAGCAGCAAGATAGAGGAAATCCGTGGCAAAAAGCAACCAAAAATCCGTCGCTGTCATCAATCTATCGTTAAACTCAGGTTAATCAGCGCCTGTTTAATTAAAACAATGAACGAAATTCATGTTAAGAACGTTCTATATAGTGGATGAGTTGTTTGACCAGGAGTCACGAATGCGTTTTAAACTAATAATCTGGATTTTCGTCATGACCTGTAGTTTAACCTTTGGCCTGGCCAAAGCTTCGGCCCGCACCAACAGTGTTGAGTTTCCAGTTGGCTTACCCTGGCTGAATGTGACCGAACCTTTAACTATGCAACAACTAAAAGGCAAGGTGGTGTTGCTGGATTTCTGGACCTATGGCTGTGTCAACTGTATTCATGTGATCCCTGATTTACACAAGCTGGAACAAAAATATGGCAATCAGCTGGCTGTGATTTCTGTGCATTCGCCGAAATTCGAAAACGAAAAACAACTCAGCACTTTAACCTCCATAGTTCGCCGTTACGGTATGCAACATGCGGTGGTAAATGATGTGGAGTTTCAGTTATGGCGCTCTTATGCAGTGCGCGCCTGGCCTACTTTTGTCCTGATCGGGCCTGACGGCAAGTATGTAGGGCAAACCTCAGGTGAAGGCCGCTATGATGTATTGGATCAAGCCATTAAACAGTTGCTGGCTGAGTTTAAAGGTGAGCCTAACCTCACACCTTTGCCGATTAAATTACTGGACCCGTTAAACACTATATTGGCAGCGCCCGGTGCTGTCACTGTGGATGAGCGTTATATCGCCATCAGCGATACCTTACACCATCAAATAGTGCTGATGGATCATCAGGGCAAGCTGGTGAAACGTTTGGGCTCTGGCATAGCAGAATTAAAAGATGGTCATAGCGACAGCAGTGCTTTTTCTTCGCCTCAGGGCTTAGTACTGACGGACAAAGCTCTGTATGTTGCAGATACAGGCAACCATGCCATTCGTCGTATCGACTTAAGTACCTTTCAGGTCAATACTATTGCGGGCAATGGTGAGCTGGCACAGGGCCGTTTAATCTCAGGCTCAACGCCTGCTCAGGTCTCTTTACGTTCGCCCTGGGATTTAGCGCTTGATAACAATACTTTGTATATCGCTATGGCTGGCAGTCACCAAATCTGGACTCTGGATTTAAAAAGCTCAGAGCTGAACCTGTTTGCAGGCACAGGGCAGGAAGCTTTGCTGGATGGCAAACGCCGTGACGCTGCTTTTAATCAGCCAAGCGGTTTAGCCTTAAGAGGCAATAAATTATGGGTCGCTGACGCCGAAGCCAGTGCAGTGCGGCAAATCGATTTAAGTTCAGGTAAAGTTGATACCTTAGTCGGGCAGGGCTTGTTTGAATTTGGTTTAAAGGATGGTGGTTTTAAACGGGCTTTGCTGCAACACAACAAAGATGTGGTGGCGCTGGATAAAAACACTTTGGCAGTGGCTGATACCTACAACCATAAAATCAGACTGTTGGATTTAGACAAGCAGCAGGTGATGACACTTAGTTTAGGTACTGAGCTGAATGAGCCAGGCGGTTTGGCAGTCTTTAATGATGAGCTTTATATTGCCGACACCAATAACAACAGAATTCTGCGCTGGCATTTAAAACAGCAAAAACTAACTGAGCTGCAGGTGCCTGCTTCTAAACCTTAAACTGGTATCCACAGGACGAACTGGTTACACTGAACCCATAACAGTTGGGAAACTCAAAGATGCGTTTAGATAAGTTTATATGTGATTGCACCGGTTTGACCCGTAGTCAGGCCGGTAAAGTAGTGCGTCAAAAGCTGGTGAAAGTGAATGGCGAAATTGCCAAACAACCGGCTTTACAGCTCAAAGCCTCCGATCTGGTGTTTTTAGAAGACGAGCAACTGCAGCTGATAGGCTTGCGTTATATAGTGATGCACAAACCTGCTGGTTATATCTGCTCGACTGAAGATCCGGACCACAATACTGTATTTACCTTAATGGACGAACCTTTGATGGAGCGTTTACATACAGTGGGCCGGCTGGATTTGGATACCACTGGTATGGTACTGATCACTGACGATGGTCAATGGTCACATAAAATCAGTTCGCCTAAACACCACTGCCCTAAAACCTATCGTGTATGGCTGGCCGACCCTGTGTCTGAAGCCGTGATTGCTGAATTTGCAGCAGGTATTATGTTACGTGGTGAAAAAGACTTAACTAAGCCGGCGAAACTGGAAATCATTGATCCACACCAGGTCTTGCTGACGATCTGCGAAGGTCGTTATCACCAGGTGAAACGTATGTTTGGGGCTATAGGCAATAAAGTCGAAAAGCTGCACCGCGAACAAATTGGCGCTTTGCCACTGGACCCGGATTTAGCCGAAGGCGAATACCGTTACTTAACAGCTGAAGAAGTGGCGTTGTTTCGCTGAAATTGCTCTGTTGAAATTGTTGCGCTGAAATAAAACAGGTCAGGTGATGGCGTTGCTCCACCACTCTGACCTTTCTGCTAGAAGCTCCAGCCTGCGGACAGTTTCAACTGACGTTTGCCTCCGTTGGTGGCGTTAATGGGGTTAGGCGAACCAAACTGATCAGAGTCAGGATTTAAGTTAAAGTTACTGTAATTATTCTGATTAAACAGGTTCTGTATGTCGAAACGAATACGGAACTTAGAACCATGGCTCAGATAATCACTGCCAAACTCCTTGCTGAGTGCCAGATCAAAACGCTGATAATCACTTTTCTTTGGTTCAGCACGGTCAAAGAAGCAGTCATTAGCACCCTGAGTACAGTCCAGATACTCCAGAGTGGTCGCAGACGACCAGGTGTATTTCATCGAAGCAAAGATATCCCATGGCAAGTCATAACTACCGGTAAGCACAATACGGTGATCAGGTACGCCAACTGACTTGTTCCAGCCATAATCAGAAACACTTTCATAATCCAAAGCAAAGACGTCACTGAAAATGCGGTTTTCTTCCGCATCACTGAAGGTGTAGGCCAGGTTCATGCCCCAGAAATCTTTATGTGGCCGGTCGACTTTTATATAGAGGTTATTGTTGCGGGTTTGTCCGTCGTTCGACGACAGGATCAGGTTACCCCAGCCTGGTACGCCAAAAGCCCATGGCTGACCCCAACTGGTACCGTCGGCCAGGAAAGAGCCATTTTCACGTCTGTTACCCAGCCGCCAGTTAAAACCGTCTTTGGACTGAGTATGAGCAATACTGATGTCCGTATTCCAGCCCCCCCAGTGGCTGCGCACGCCCACACTCAGTTGATCGGAGTAAGGCATTTTTAAATCGTTATGCAGCAGGAAACGTTCGCCTTTGACATTGATGCTGGACAGCAGGTTGTTCAGGCCTGCCTGAGTCAGGTAAGCCGGATCCCAGGGGGTACAGTTGTTGGCATTTGCATCACAAGGGTTGGCCGGGTCGCCACTGAACAGGTAACTCACCTGAGCAAAGGAGCCCTTGCTTTCTTCCAGTTGCACAAAGTCGAATTGCTGACGGTCGTAAGAGCGGCCATAACCACCAAAGAGTGTATGGTCACGGCTTTCACCCATCACGTAACTAAAACCAAGCCTGGGTTGCCATGCGCCTTTGAAATAGCTGCGCTCCTCGCCAGTGCTGATGTAGTTTTCGATATCGTAGTTGGCATTATTCAGATTCGACCAGCCGCGTAATGCGGTAACCAGTTCTGCAGGAGTCTGATAGTTTTTATAGCTTGGTGTTTTTTCATAGTCCCAGCGAATGCCCGGATTCAGGGTCAGGCGCTCTGTGACTTCCCAGTCGTCCTGGATAAACAGGCCCAACTGGGTATTGTTGGTCTCAACATTGCCACCTACCGAATCTGTCGCAGGTACCCCCCATTCGACCATGTAAGGTTGGTCATAATCAAACTGGCCAGAACCATTAATTTCTACGTTATAGAAATACTGTGGGTTATAAGGCTGTTGTTGCAGGGTATTCAGCTTGATTCTTTTGTATTTGATACCGGCTTTCACCACATGATTGCCGTTCCAGTCTAAATCCAGCCAGGTGTAGTCATTTTGTACTGCCCAGCCTTTTTGTCCTTTGTCCTGAAAGTTACGACCCCCGCCCATATTCAGGATCGGCTGCCGTGTTGCTGTCTGCAACACAATACCCGGGCCATCGGTATAGGGTTTAGGATTCCAGGCCGCGTCTTCATAGGTCAGACGGAATTCATTCTGACCACTGTCCATGTAATACAGATGCTTGATATTCAGGCGGTGATCATGCACCTCACGATTTACACCATAACTTAAGGTATTGATGCCGCCAAAATCGGCGACATCAGTTTCGTCCCTTAACTTAATGGATGCTTCCAGCGAATGGTCCTGGTTAATAGCCCAGTCCAGTTTGCCAAACACTAAGTCTTCTTCAAAACCTGAAGTCTCACGGCCTAACAATGGCTGTAAATCAGCAGGTAAAGTCAGTAAATTAACGCCAGCGCCGCCGGTAATATCTACAGGTTCCTGAATTTGTTTACGCTCATACGACACTAAAAAGTGCAGCTCGTCTGTCAGGAGTGGGCCAGATAGCAACAGTCCGGCATGTTTAGTCAGCGATTCGGTTTTACCCTTTTGTTCGTTAGGTTCTGCTTCTCTTAAACCCTGATCGGTGTAATCCACAAAAACATCGCCTTCGAACTCGTTGGTACCAGAGCGGGTGACAGCGGTAATGGCTGTGCTGCCTACCTGATCAAATTCGGCTTTGTAATTTTGGGTAATCACTTTGTATTCGCCAATGGCGTTTTGTGGGAAAGGGTTACCACGGCTGGAGTCCTGACCTGTAATACCGCCTTTGAGCACATAGTCTTTTTGGCTGACACCATCTAAGAAGACGTTAACGTTGCGTTGGTGCTGAGCGCCGCCACGGATACTGATATTGCCACCGCTGTCGGTATTCATCTGAACACCGGGCGCCATATCGGCGAAGGCTAAAAAGTTTCTGTTGTTCTGTGGTAAGCGGGCAATCATTTCAGGCGTAATGTTAGTGCCCACTTCACCTCCGGCAAAGCTTTCAATGCGTACGCCGCTGATAGCAATACGTTCAATGTTGTCGTCGCTGCTGTCTTCCAACGAAATATCCACCATCACTTTTTGGCCTAAACGCAGCTCTACGGGTTCTGTGCTGTTATCACCTACTTTGATTAACCAAATACCAGGTTTTAAACCAACAAAGATGTAGGAGCCATCTTCACGGGTAGTTGTGGTTTTGCTGTTGCCTCGTTCTTTGTCTGTGGCAGTGACTGTTATGCCTGCAGTTGATAGTGCTGCTGTTTGCTGAATGATTTTTCCCGCTATGGTCGCGCCTGCAATTTGTGCTGTTACCGGCGCAACTACAGCACCTGACAAAATGGTGGCTATCGCTAATGACAGCATATTGCGCCTGAACCAATCTGTATTTTTTTTCATTGTCTTCCCCTGAAAATTAGGTATCCGTAGTGTCTTTATTTCTTGAAATTCAATGAATTTCTATTAAATACAGGTGCTTATATCTGGCTTGTGTGGTCAATAAGCACAAGCTGTTGCTACTACTTAGGCATAGGTCAATGCCAAAGTCAGTCTGATAGCCAACTATCGGAGAGTACGGAGAGTGCCGAAACTTCATCTATCCTCAGTAGCCAGCAAAGAAGAAAGGCTGCAAAGCGTCATTGCGGCAGGCAGGTGCGCGCTTTAAAGTCCGGAGATTATTTCTGCGAATCTGGTGTTGCTGGCGTCAGAGCCGTCATGCAATTCAAAGATCGACTTCCAGAGTTCATCTGCAATTCATTCTGTCGTCTTATACTTCCTGTTAACACGGCAGCAAGCGCAAAAACGGCATAATCTGTTACATCTTTTCACATGATGGATGAACACTTCGCTTAAGTCTGTAACGCGCTGTCCGTTAAACTATGCAGGTCTAATCTCATTGAGTGTTATGGAGTTTTATATGTCGAAAATGAAAATCGCTGTTGCCGCTTTAGCTCTGGGCGCTTTGGTGTTGTCAGGCTGTTCTGCCACTCATACGGCAATCAGCAAACGTCATCTGGAAGTTCAGACCAAGATGAGTGACACCATATTTTTAGACCCGGTAGCAGATGATAAGCGTACTGTATTTATCCAGGTGCGTAACACTTCGGACCAACAGGGTTTATCGATAGAACCTCAGATTATCGAAGCGGTTCAGGCCAAAGGCTACCGTGTAGTACGTGATCCGGAACAGGCCAATTTCTTATTACAAGCCAATGTGTTACAGGCTGGTAAAACTGATTTACGCGCTCAGAATGAAGCCTTTGGCGGCGGTTTTGGTGGTGCTTTGGTTGGTGGTGCTATAGGTAACCAGTTTGGCAGTGGCAGTGGCCGTGCCGGTGCTACTGTAGCTGGTGCTTTGATTGGTTTAGCAGCTGACGCTATGGTGAAAGACGTGCATTACAGCATAGTCACCGACCTGCAAATTTCTGAGCGGGCGAAAAAAGGTGTAGTGGTGCTGGAAGAAAACAGAGCCAGCTTAAAACAAGGCAACAGCGGCTATAAAAATGTTTCGTCCACAGAAGAAACAGAGTGGAAACGTTACCAGACCCGCATTATGTCGTCAGCTAACCAGGTGAATATGGAATACGCTGAAGCTGAACCAGAATTAGTAAAAGGTTTGATGCGTTCTATTTCAGGCATTTTATAACCCGTCGTCCTTGCAGCCGCAGCCGCGTTGACTGCGTCTGCTTTTAAGGCAAGAGTATCGCCCCAGTCACATAGGCAACTATGCTCCTGGGGTCTCGAAGCCTTGCCGCCTTGCTGCAACAGCAATGACTTAGGGTTTGGGTAAGGCGTTTTTAGTGCAAGTCTTGATTTCCCAGTGGCTGCCGTTTTGTTGTCTTCGGCGGCCATTTTTTAAATTTGCTTTTAGTCGTCTGTCGCCCCCTCTGAAAGTTTTTCACTGATCGTCCTGTCTCTGTTGGCTGTATGTATTGCAGAGATTCAAGAGGATGTTCGATGAACAAAGTGACTTTATCTTTATTGCTGGTGTTAAGCCCTGCTTTGCAAGCCGCTGAGCAGGCTACTCCTGACCAGTTTATTGATGTTTTTGCCAAAATTTTTGGTGAACATAAAGGCGAGCGTAAAGGTCATGCGAAAGGCTTTTGTGCTGTAGGCAGTTTTCAGGCTTTACCTGAAGCTAAAAACTTCAGCTCAGTGTTTTGGTTATCTGGCGAAAAAGTACCTGTGACTGCGCGTTTTTCTATGGCAGGGGGCAACCCCAACGCGCCTGAAAATGCCCGTTCTCCGCGTGGTTTAGGTGTGCAGTTGAAAGGCTCAAAGGGTGAACTTCAGCATTTTGCCATGTTAACTACTCCGGTTTTTGGCGCTAAAGATCCGGAAAACTTTTTAGGCTTACTGCAAACTCTCATTCCAGACCCTGCGACTGGCAAAGCTGATATGACCAAAGTTCAGGCTTTTCGTGCAGCTCATCCGGACACCCAGCCTCAGGCTGAGTATTTAGCAAAAAACTCGCCGCCGTGGAGTTACGCCACCACGCCTTATTTTGGCATTCACACCTTTTTTATCAAAGACAACAATGGCGTGGAGCATAAAGTGCGTTGGCATTTTGTGCCTGAAGATGGCGTCAAAGGTTTAACTGAAGCTGAAATCAAAGCACCACCGACAGACTTTCTGCAAAAGCGGCTCTCTGAACGTTTAGCTAAAGGCCCAACCCACTGGACTATGCAGCTGGTGCTGGGAGACGCGGCCGATACTGAAACCGATCCTTCAGTTTTATGGCCAACACAGCGTACAACTCTGGATATAGCACGCTTGTCTATTGAGGAACAAGGCGGTGAAGCCTGCACTACAATCAACTTTGACCCCAATGTACTTAGCCCTGGCGTAAGAGCAAGTGCAGACAGAGTATTACAAATGCGGTCTCCGGCTTATGCTATTTCCTTTGGCAAGAGATTAACCAACCAGTAGCTGATTTAACGCTAAATCGAATGCCCCGGTCGGGTGCATTCGTATGCAGTCTGGCCCTGTGGCCTGAATTTGACTAAGCTGGGTCAAACTCAAAAAACAGGGATCTTCGAATGCTGAATAAATCATTGCTGGCGCTGGCTTTAGCCGTCGCTTTAACGGGCTGCGGCAAAGCGCCTGAACAAACCAGCTCTGCTGCTGTTGAAACTCCGGTCGCAGTGACCCAAACCGCAGAAGCAACAACCCCCTGGTGGCAGGACGCAGTGTTTTACCAAATCTGGCCCCGCAGTTTTTACGATACAGATGGCGATGGCACTGGTGACTTTAAAGGCATAGAAGCCAAGCTGCCCTACCTGCAGGATTTGGGCATCAACGCCATCTGGTTAACCCCTATCTTTGAAGCGCCTTCTTACCACGGTTACGACTTCACCGAATTTTATGAAGTAGAACAAGACTATGGCTCTATGTTGGATTTTGAGCAGTTGGTACAAGCCGCCAAAGCGAAAAACATTAATATTATCCTCGATTTAGTCATCAACCATATCTCCGATAAACATGATTGGTTTCAGCGCTCAGCCAAAGGTGAAGCGCCTTATGCTGACTATTTTGTCTGGCGTGAAGACATGCCAACAGATGGCTGGGGTCCGGCCTGGAACACTGAAGTCAAACCAGAAACAGTCTGGCACTACAACGAAGAGCGCAAAGCGTATTACTACGCCGCTTTTGGTGCATCGCAGCCTGATCTGAATTTAAAGCACCCTGATGTGGTTGCCGAAATGAAAAAGATGGCCAAATTCTGGCTGGATAAAGGTGTGGCAGGTTTCCGTTTAGATGCAGTGCGTTATGTACACGAAGATGGCCCACAACAAAGAGCTGATACCCAAGGTACTATAGATTATTGGGTCGACTTTACTCAGTACGTCAAAAGTGTCAGACCTGATGCCTATCTGGTAGCTGAAGCCTGGGTCGATTTACCTATAGCAGCCAAATATTGGGGCGATGGCAAAGGTCTGGACGCTGGTTTTGATTTTGAGTTTGGCTACAAAGTGCTGGAGCTTCTGAACGCTGGCAAACAAAATGCCGAATTTGGCACTATGAAGCAGGAAAACACCACGCAAGCAGACAACCTGCTGATGGCAAACTTACAGCAACGTAAAACCACTGCAGCACCTATGGAGTTTTTCAGTCCTTTCCTGACCAACCACGATCAGCCACGCTTGAGCTGGCAGTTAGAGCAGGACTTTAACAAAGCCAAGCTGGCAGCAGCTGTCTTATTCAGCTCTCCTGGCACCACTTATATCTATTACGGTGAAGAAATTGCGCTCACTCAGGCGTCCGACAAAGAGCATATACACCGCCGCTCGCCAATGTTCTGGGATAACAGCCCTCAGGCAGGTTTTAGTACAGCAGAAAAAATCTGGGTGCAACGCGATGATTTATTCCCGCCTCAGGCTGAAAGCAGCTGGTGGACGCCATTTCTGACGGCTCAGCAACAAGGCCCAAACAATGTGGCTGCACAGCAGGCTGATGAGAAATCTGTCTGGTCTTTGTATAAATTCCTGATCAAACAAAAAGCCGAACGTGCCGAGTTTGGCATAGCAGGAGATTACAAAGCAGAGTTTTTAGCTGATGGTAAGTTGCTGAAAATTGTCCGGTCTTTAGGTGATAAACAAAGCCTGATGCTGCTGAACTTATCCACTGAAACTATGGCTGTACCGGCTGACTTAGTACCAGCAGGTATGAAGGTCAGCTGGCAGGAAGATGAAACACCAGAGCTGAACGCTCACCAACTACAAATCTGGCAAAACTAAAGGTTAAGAAACAGGGGCGGAGTTAAGTTCTGCCCCTGCTTTCAAATCTATATAAAAGCTGCTGCCCTGGCCTGTGGTGCTTTCAAAGGACAGAGTGCCGCCATGTTGTTCAATAATAGATTTACTGATACTTAAGCCTAAACCTGTACCACCGAAGTTACGTACATCTGAGGTATCAGACTGGCTGAACGGCCTGAAAATCAGACTTTTAAACTCTTCATCTATGCCTGCGCCCTGGTCGATGATGGCAATACGGACTTGTCCGTCCTGTTGCTGCACCTGAACTTTTACTGTCGTATTGGCAAAAGAAAACTTCGCGGCATTAGATAACAAATTCGCCAACACCTGCATCAAACGATTGCTGTCAGCCCATAACCATAAATCATCAGGCACAGCGCCTAATTCTATAGTGACCTGATGTTGTTCAGCATAACCGGCCATTTGATCGACAGCGCAGTGTAATAACGGCTGCAACTGCACCTTGGCGAAATGGAAATTCATCTGGCCTGCTTCAATTTTTTGCATATCCAGAATGTCATTAATCAGCCGGATCAGCCGCTGACTGTTTTGTTCGGCCAGTTCCAGCATGGCGCGGATCTTAGGGTCTGGCTCACCCAGCGCATTGCCCAAAATTAAACCCAAAGCGCCATGAATTGAAGTTAAAGGCGTGCGAAGTTCATGGCTGACGGTAGAAACAAAACGGTTTTTGAGTAAATCCAGTTGTTTGCGGGCGCTGATATCTTCATACACAGCTATACCAAAGGTCAGTTCACCATGTTCGTTGTAACCAGGCCGGCCCCAGGCCTGCATATGACGACGAATACCGTCCTGCTCAATTTCCATATCTTCTGTCTGACTGACTTCGCCCGCTAAAGCTTTGGCGGCGGGCATTTGATCGGCCGGATAAAGTTTGTTGGTGCCCGCCATAAAAGCCAGAGGCTGTTCAGGTTTTGGGCCTAATAGTTCTTTAGCCGCTCTGTTGTTGTAATAAGGTTGTTGGTCTTTGCCCTGCACTACTATGCCCATAGGCAAATCATCAATCCACTGCCGGAACTGATGCTGAGTGGTGGCCTGTAATGATTGTGTATAGCTGACAAAGGTGCGAACCACGACAAAAAATACAATGCAGTTCACTATGATGTAAGTGGCCCATGAAGCGGGATCGGCTACATAACGGCTGATACTGATCGGAATAGACAAATAACCTGACATAAAGCCCAAAGCCGTGCCCAGCATACTGAAAAAAGTAGCAACAGCTAAGATCAAGGCCACTCTGGCCTGATACAACACATGAGCGACCAGACAACTTAATACCAGCCACCAGACACCGGGTGAAGCAAAACCAAAAGTTAAAGCACCGGGTAATCCAACAGCCCAAAAAACCAGAATCAGTAAGCCACCTTTTAAACGCAACGACATTTTATGGCACAGCCAGGCACCACAAACCAGCAGAATGCCGACAGCAACATGCACTGAATACACAGGCAACCAACCGGTATTAAAGGAACGCAATATCGAAAGAGGTACAGCAACCATTGCAATCAGCGCAAAGCTACGCCATAAAGAGTTCGTAAACTGATGGCGAATTTCGCTGAGCTTTTGGTGCAGCTCTGTAGTCGAAGCGCTTGGGGACTGACTCAAGAATCCATTTCTCTGCAGGTATAATTGCTTCACTCTAACCAGCAGTGCAACAAGGTGCAATCTATCCTTTTGTCTTCAGCTGAAATAAAAGCAGGGCCTTTGAGGATAAGGCCCTGCAACAGAGCATTTTACAGGTGAATACCGCCTGATACTTCAATACGCTGGCCGTTAATCCAGCCACTTTGTTCTGATAATAACATTTGCACCACACCACCAATATCATCAGGCAAACCTACCCGGCCTAACGCAGTTTGCGACGCAATATAGTGATTAATATCCGCATTATCCCGTACAGCGCCGCCGCCAAAATCAGTTTCAATAGCACCAGGCGCCAGTGTATTGACTCTGATACCACGCGCACCTGATTCCAGCGCCAGATAACGGCTTAGTACTTCAACTGCACCTTTCATCGCGGCATAAGCGCCATAACCTGGCAAAGCAAAGCGGGTTAAGCCAGATGAATAGTTCAGAATACGGCCCTCATCTGCAATCTGAGGTAACAGCTGCTGAGTTAAGAAAAATACACCTTTGAGATGCACATTCATCAAAGCGTCAAACTGCTGCTCTGTGGTCTCATTCAGTGCGGCATAAATGCCAAAACCTGCGTTATTGACTAAAAAATCAAACTGGTCGCGTTGCCATATTTGTTGTAAATGAGTGGCTAATTGTGCTGAAAACTCAGCAAAAGATGACACATTGCTGGTATCCAGTTGTATGGCAACGGCTTTGCGGCCTAAGGCCTGAACTTCTGCCACTACAGCTGCAGCTTCGTCGGCTTTGCTGTGGTAGGTCAGCACTAAATCCACACCTGCTTTGGCTAAAGCTAAAGCGGCATTTTTTCCTAAACCGCGGCTGGCACCTGTAATTAAAGCAATTTTCTGACTCATGTTATTTCCTCTGTGGTTAAGCGTGGCTAATTCAACAACTGCAGTGTATTGTTTGATTTAATCCGGATAAATAATGAATAATCGGAATCACTGTTCGTTATTTGCGGATAGTTTGTGGCAAAGAAAAAGGCAGGGTGGGAATGGACAGAATTCAGCAGATGCAAATTTTCCAGCGGGTGGCACAACTGGGTAGCTTTATCCGCACCGCTGAGCAGTTGGGTTTGCCAAAAACTTCAGTGTCAGAAGCTGTACAGCAGCTGGAAACTCAACTGAATGTGCGGTTGTTAAATCGCACCACCAGAAGAGTAGAGCTCACGCAGGACGGCACCAATTATTACCAGCGTTGTGTTGAATTTCTGGCTGATTTTGATGATTTGCAGCAATTGTTTCAGCAACAACCTGAACAGCTCAAAGGTGTATTACGCATTGATATGCCGACAAACTTAGCGCGGGAAGCCGTGATCCCAGCCCTGCCAGAGTTTTTAGCCCAGCATCCGCAGCTGCATATTCAATTGAGCAGCACAGACCGGCGGGTGGATTTAATAGCCGAAGGTTTTGATGCGGTGATCCGTATTGGGCAACTCACCAGCAGTAGCCTGATCGCCAGACCTTTGGCGTTATTACCACAGGTGAATTGTGTCAGCCCGGCTTATTTGCAGAAATTTGGTATGCCTGAAACTCTGGACGATTTAAACAGTCACAACTTAGTGTTTTACAGCCAGCAACTTGCAGGTAAGCCTGATGGTTTTGAATATCGTCAGGATGGCAAAGTCAGGTTCTGGCCTATGTCAGGCGCCATCACTGTGAATAACGCTGAAGCTTACACAGCGGCTTGTCTGGCAGGTTTAGGCATTATTCAGTTACCGGAAGTGGCTGTGCGCCAGTTGGTGTCGCAAGGCAAGCTGGTGCAGGTGTTACCAGAGTATCAGGCCGCTGCTATGCCCATTTCTGTATTGTATGCACACCGAAAGCAGCTCAGCCGCAGGCTAAAAGTTTTTATCGATTGGTTGCAAGGACTGATTAATTCGGGCTACAACTAAAGAGTGGTCACTGTCGAAACAAAAGGTGTTAACCTGCTGATCCGGCGCAATCTTCACTAACCATAACTAAGGAGCTTCAATGCGCTATTTTTGCATCAGTTTATTGTTGTGGTTCAGCACTGTTACTTTTGCGGCTATCCCTGTGACTGATCAATTTATTGTGGATGGTGTGCCCCATGAGGTGGACAGCAGCCCGCTGGATAAGCTGCATCAGTCCGATGAAATCCGGCTGAAATTGCAAAACCAGCTGGCCTGTGCCGCAGATCAGCGGGGTTATAAGGGCGTTTGGGAATTAAAAGGTCAGCAGTTGTTTTTAAATACCTTGCAGCAAAATGACTGCAAAAGCGCAGCAGTGGTCAATATAGATCCGCAACTGTTGTTTGACGAAACACAGTACCCGCTGAAAGCGAACTGGTTTAGCGGCGCTATCAAAGTGCCGTTAACCGACAAAGACTACAAACATTGCCTGACCGACGAAGGCTCGGACGAAACTATAGGTTATGCCTACCTTGCTATGGTGTATGAGTTTATTGCCGGTGAATTGGTAAAACAGTCGGAGCAGATTGTCACTGAAAACTGGCAAAGACCACGCAGCAACTGCGCCAACGTGCCCACAGCCAGGGTTTGAACCGCGCTTTTTTTTAGAAGCCAAACATATCCGGCGTAGAGCCTATATCTGCTTCCAGGCTCTGATCCGGCTTACCAGCAAGCCGGGCTGCATCTCGCCTTGCCCTGCGGTTTTCCAATAATTTTAGAATGCGGGAGCGTTCTTCCACGGGTTTGTTATGCCAGTTAAAGCGTTCGTCACGCGAGCGCAAGCAGCCGAGGCAATAACCTCTGCTGTTGTTTTCGCATACCCCAATACAAGGATTGGGTAAGTCAAACAGCTCTAATTGATCCATTACACCAACAATGAACGACTCTCTGCTTAAGATTCTGGCTTATTCTGCCTAAAAATGCAGCTTTTGTAATTTTTTTACAAAAATCAGCCAAAAGCAAAAATATCTGTTGACTTAAGATGGTTAGACGGCTATTTCTATAGGCATAAATTTTCGGCACCTAACGTAAAAACACCGCCGAAACTAAAAGTTAACCAACTAGAGTTAAAATTAAAAAATGCGTTTAGCTTCTATTCTGAACATTATTGTGGTCCTCGTAATCGTGGTGATTAGTCACTGCGGGGGCTCGCGTTTGGAATTTTAAGCAGCAAAAAAATTCTCAACAAAACCCCCGCACCGAAAGGTCCGGGGGTTTTGTGTTTTAAGGTCCCCGGAAATTTCGAAAAAGGTTTTGTTGGTTACTGGTATCAACAACAAAGAAAATTTAGAGCTCAACCTAATTAAGGTTGCAGGGTAGATGAAAACGTAGGGGCGGGGTTTACCCCCGCCCGTCCAGCGTCCAAAGCGGTGCCGGATTAGTATTCATAAACCGCTGCAGCTTCAAGTACGAAGAGCAAAGGGGAAAGAAAATGAAAGGCGCAGAACTGGTAATCAAGCTGCTGGAGCAAAAGGGAGTCGAACATATCTTCGGCTATCCGGGCGGAGCTATTATGCCAATCTACGACGCGCTGTATCAGAGCAAAGTGAAACACTACCTGTGTCGTCATGAACAGGGTGGTGCTTTTTCTGCCATAGGTTATGCCCGCAGTTCAGGCAAAGTGGGGGTTTGTATGGCCACCTCAGGCCCTGGTGCGACCAACCTGATCACTTCCTTAGCCGACGCTTTATTAGATTCAGTGCCTTTAGTGGCCATCACAGGGCAAGTGTCGCAAGCCGTGATGGGCACAGATGCTTTTCAGGAAGTTGACGTTTTAGGTTTAAGCCTGGCTGTGACCAAACACAGTTTTATGGTGACAGACGTCACCGAACTGGAACACACCTTAAACGAAGCTTTTGAATTGGCGATGTCAGGCCGCCCGGGCCCGGTTCTGGTGGATATTCCAAAAGACGTGCAACTGGCTGAAGTGCAGTTTAAACCTCGTTTAGTTGAAGATGCCGAAACTTCTCAGCAGCAATTTTTACCAGCAGCAGCTTTAGAGCAGGCACGTTTATTAATTCAAAATGCCAAGCGCCCAATAGCTTATATAGGCGGTGGTGTGCATATGGCCGATGCAGTGGCGCAGCTGCAAGACTTTTTAGCCCAAAGCCCTATGCCTTCGGTCACTACCTTAAAAGCCATGGGTACAGTGCCGCCTTCTAATGCCTATTACTTAGGCATGTTAGGTATGCACGGCACTCAGGCCGCCAATCATGCGGTGCAGCAATGCGATTTATTAATCTGTTTAGGTGCCCGTTTTGATGACAGGGTGACTGGCAAACTGGCTGCTTTTGCGTCGGACGCCAAGGTTATTCATATCGATATAGACCCGGCCGAGCTACACAAATTACGCCGTGCCGAATGCGCCATGATAGGTGATTTACGCGAGCTTTTGCCTGCGATGTCAGTACCCACTCACTGCGAAGACTGGTTAAAACATTGCCTGAACATGAAACAGCACCACGGCTGGCGTTATGACCATCCGGGTGAGCGTATTTTTGCGCCTTTAATGCTGAAACAGTTAAGCGAACGTATGCCGGACAACGCCGTAGTGTGCTGCGACGTAGGCCAACATCAAATGTGGGTGGCGCAGCATATGAGCTTTAGTCATCCACGTAATCATTTAAGCAGTGGCGGTTTAGGCACTATGGGGTTTGGTTTACCAGCGGCTATAGGCGCGCAGTTAGCCCGGCCAAAAGATACGGTAGTGACGGTCAGCGGCGACGGCTCTTTTATGATGAATGTGCAGGAACTGGGCACCATCAAACGATTCCGCCTGCCGGTAAAGATTGTGATAGTCGATAACCAGCGTTTAGGCATGGTGAAGCAATGGCAGGAGCTGTTTTTTAACGAGCGTTACAGCGAAACCGATTTATCCGATAACCCGGATTTTGTCTCTTTAGCCGCTGCTTTTGCCATACCAGGCCACAGCATCAGCCGTAAAGACGAAGTTTTACCAGCGCTGGAAGCCATGTTTACCTGGCCAGGCCCTTACTTATTACACGTTCGAATAGATGAAACAGACAACGTCTGGCCATTAGTACCGCCAGGAGCAGCCAATCAGGATATGTTAACGGAGAAAGCACAATGAACACTGCATGCGTAAATCACGTTTTAACCATCCAGACTAAAAACCAACCTGTGGTGTTAGAGCGGTTATTGCAGGTTACCCGTTACCGTGGCTTTGAAGTGGCAGGCATGGAAATGAAACCTATGGCCGATTTCAGCGGCTTGCTGGTGACTTTGTCTATCGTTAGCGACAAACCCATAAGCCTGCTGACCAATCAGTTAAACAAGTTATACGATATCGACTGTCTGGATTGTGTAGAGTCACAACTAACACAAAGTCAAACAAGCTCAATGCGGGCTTAAGCCGCTAAACTTAAGACAAATTTATAAGCTCTGCGTCTAACATCAAGTAGCAGAGCTAAACATTAAACAAGCTAGAGATACCCCAAAGTAATTGGGATTGCAGCCAGGCGACAAGCGAGCGAGACCCCAGGAGCATAGTTCACTATGTGACTGGGGCGAGGAGCGAAGTCAACAACGCTGCGGTTCCAAGTACGAAGGGGAACTAAATAAACCGGAGCAACAAGACCATGCCAAAGTTAAGATCAGCCACTACCACCGAAGGCCGCAATATGGCGGGAGCCCGTGCTTTATGGCGTGCCACAGGGGTAAAAGATACCGACTTTGGTAAACCTATTATTGCCGTAGTGAACTCCTTCACCCAGTTTGTGCCCGGCCATGTGCATTTACGCGATTTAGGCAAACTGGTGGCTGAAGCTATTGAAGAAGCTGGCGGTATAGCCAAAGAATTTAATACCATCGCCATAGACGACGGTATTGCCATGGGCCACGGCGGTATGTTGTACAGCCTGCCGTCACGCGAAATCATCGCCGACTCGGTGGAATATATGGTCAACGGCCACTGCGCTGACGCTATGGTTTGTATTTCCAACTGCGACAAAATCACCCCTGGCATGTTAATGGCGGCACTTCGCTTAAATATTCCGGCCATTTTTGTCTCAGGTGGCCCTATGGAAGCAGGCAAAACCAAGCTATCGGACCAAATTATCAAACTGGATTTAGTAGACGCTATGGTGTCGGCTGCCGATCCAAAAGTATCGGATGCCGACAGCGAACAAATTGAACGCAGTGCCTGCCCAACCTGTGGCTCTTGCTCTGGTATGTTTACCGCCAACTCAATGAACTGCTTAGTCGAAGCTTTGGGTTTAGGCCAACCGGGCAATGGCTCTATGTTGGCGACCCATAGCGACCGTAAAGCGCTGTTTATCAGTGCCGGTGCGCGCATTATGGACTTATGCAACCGCTGGTATAAACAAGACGACGCCAGCGCTTTACCTCGTAATATCGCCAATAAAACCGCTTTCGAAAACGCCATGATGCTGGATATCGCCATGGGCGGTTCTACCAATACAGTGCTGCATTTATTGGCCGCTGCTATTGAAGCCGAAGTCGATTTTGGCATGAATGATATCGACAGGTTATCGCGTATGGTGCCGCATTTATCCAAAGTGGCGCCGAGCACGCAAAAATACCATATGGAAGACGTACACCGCGCCGGTGGTGTTATTGCGATATTAGGCGAACTGCTGCGCGCAGGTTTACTCAACCCGGACACACCTCATGTGGCAGGCAGCTCTTTGGGTGATGTGATCAACCGCTTTGATATCACCTTAACCAAAGATCAGCAGGTGCTGGATTTCTTCCGCGCTGGCCCCGCCGGTATTCGTACCACTAAGGCTTTTTCACAAAGTTGCCGTTACCCAACATTGGACGACGACCGGGCTGAAGGTTGTATCCGCAGCAAAGAAAATGCCTATTCACAAGACGGCGGTTTAGCTGTGCTGTACGGCAACATAGCGCCAAACGGCTGTATTGTGAAAACCGCTGGTGTGGAAAAAGAAAACCTGGTGTTTAACGGCCGCGCCCGTATTTTTGAAAGCCAGGACAGCTCAGTGGAAGCTATTCTGGCCGGCAAAATTGTCGCAGGCGACGTAGTGATTATCCGCTACGAAGGGCCAAAAGGCGGCCCTGGTATGCAGGAAATGTTGTATCCAACCAGTTATTTAAAATCGATGGGCTTAGGCAAAGCCTGCGCTTTGATCACTGATGGCCGTTTCTCTGGTGGTACTTCGGGTTTATCTATAGGCCATGTATCGCCAGAAGCTGCCAGCGGCGGCGCTATTGGCCTGGTTGAAGAAGGCGACGCCATCGCCATTGATATTCCAAACCGCAGCATCGCCATTGGTGTCAGCGACGAAGTATTGGCAGAGCGCCGCGCTGCTATGGAAGCCAAAGGTAAACTGGCCTGGAAACCTGTAGATCGCGTGCGTTCAGTCAGCCCGGCCTTAAAAGCCTACGCCATGCTGGCAAGCAGTGCCGATAAAGGCGCAGTGCGTGATCTGAGTAAATTGGAAGACCTATGAGTGCGGTAGAGAAATCTTTTAAAACTGCATCCGACTGGCAGCGCCCTGCGCCTAATCCAGCCTTGATGCAGCAGTATTTGCGGGAAATTTTATTGTCGCCTGTGTATCAGGCGGCAATAGAAACCCCGCTGCAGGCTATGCCAAAACTCAGCCAGCGTATTGGTCAGCATGTGCTGTTAAAACGTGAAGATATGCAGCCTGTGTATTCCTTTAAGCTGCGTGGCGCTTTTCATAAATTGCATAAAGTGCGTGAGCAAAACCCGGGTGGAAATGTGGTGTGTGCATCTGCAGGCAATCATGCTCAGGGCGTGGCTTTATCGGCCAGCAAACTGGGCCTGCACGCCACTATAGTCATGCCTATCACTACGCCAGAAATTAAAGTAGCAGCAGTCAAAGCCCTTGGCGGCAAAGTGCTGCTGCACGGCACTGCTTTTGACGAAGCCAACCGCTTTGCCATCGAGTTATCCACTACCCAGGGCGCCACTTATATTCCACCTTTTGACGACGCCGATGTCATTGCAGGTCAGGGCACTGTAGCCAAAGAGCTGTTAAGCCAACATAACAAACTGGATGCGGTATTTATTCCGGTTGGCGGCGGTGGCTTATTGGCTGGCATGGCGGTGTATATCAAAGCCGTAATGCCGGGCGTGAAAGTGATAGGCGTAGAGCCTGACGACGCCGCCTGCTTAAAAGCTGCGATGGACGCGGGCGAGCCTGTCACTTTAGACAGAGTAGGGCTATTTGCCGACGGTGTGGCGGTAAAACGCATAGGCACCGAAAACTTCAAACTGGCGCATTTATACTGCGACGATGTGATCACAGTCTCCAGCGACGAAATTTGTGCGGCTATCAAAGATATCTTCGACGACTTACGAGCAGTTGCAGAACCTGCTGGTGCTTTGGCTTTAGCTGGCCTGAAAAAATATGCAGCAACTGCGGATCAGACGCAAAATTTAAGTGCAGTACTAAGTGGCGCTAACCTGAACTTCGACACTTTGCGTTACGTGTCGGAGCGCTGCGAACTGGGCGAGAAAAAGGAAGCGGTATTTGCCGTTACTATTCCGGAAGAAAAAGGCAGCTTCCGCCGTTTTTGCCAAACCTTAGGCGGCCGCGCCATCACCGAATTTAATTACCGCTACGCCAGCGACAACAAAGCCCATATTTTTGTTGGCATCAAACTGCGCCATGGCGCAGAAGAACTGCAACAGGTCAATCAGGCCTTATCAGCAGCAGGCTACGACTATCAGGATTTATCCGACGACGAACTGGCCAAACTACACGTACGCCATATGGTCGGCGGCATGCCACCACGTTTAGTGCAAGAGCAGGTCTACCAGTTCAACTTCCCGGAATATCCAGGCGCGCTAATGAACTTCCTGAACACTCTGGGCGAGAAATGGAATATCACTCTGTTTCATTATCGTAATCACGGCGCAGCTACTGGGGATGTGTTGGCTGGCTTTGAGATTGCTGATCATGCAGAGATAGCAGAGCATTTGGATACATTGGGGTATGAGTATCGGCTGGTGACCAGCAATGGGGCTTATAAGGTGTTTTTGACGGCGGCCGGTTAGGCCGCTGGTGTAAATTTAATAGTAACTATCTGAGCCGTATCTATCTAATTCATCAGGTATATAAATACCGAATTCGCTCATATCCAAATTTGAGTGTTCACCATAATCTATTATTCTATAAACACTTTTAGTTTTTTCTGTCAGTTTAAATAAATCGTAAAGTCCAGTCCTTTTTTCTTTTGGTGAAGATTTTATCATTTGCCTTAGTATGTTATTAGATCTTTCAACCTCTCCGTCTTCTTGAATTATTTGCTCGAAGATAAACGTTATATCAGTTTTTTGTGAAAATAAGCAAAGAGCTCCAGCCCACCAAGTCTGGCTAATTAAATCGATTATATCTATATTTCTATCAAGTGATATCTGTTCAGAAACCAAGTACTCTTGGAATCTAAAATGGCCAAATGAATATTTTTTGGATAAGTTATCAAAATATATTATGTTGCTTGGTGATATCATTTCGTTAAATAGTTTTATGGCATCTGAGTGCCTATCTTCTAACTTTAGTTTTCTAGATATTATTTGTACGCAATCTATCTGGCTTAATTCTCTAACTTTTCTTGTGTGCATTTCGTAAGCTAAGGCCATTGCCGTTTGCATCAAAATTTTTCTGGAAAATTTTTGTCGTGTAATTCCCTTAGATTTATCGTATTCTCCAGTGAGTAGAGAAAATCTTTGTTCATAAATCTCATGTTCGCATGCAGGAATGCTAAATCCTTTTTCGACCAAATCACATGCAATAGTTGCTAGCAAAGGAGAACTGATTTCTCTAAATAGATCAGTGTTCTCTACGCGATTTAATAATAGGTTTTTTGCATCATTATCACCAAACCATTTATTAACGAACTGCAGAAGCTGCTCCTTTGTGAAGGGAAGAAGTGTTATGCCAAGAAAGTCTATATCGTCTAAGTATTTAACGCAGTCTCTAGATGATATTATAATTTGGCATTTATGTGATCTTTTAAAGTTGTTTATTGATTGTAGTATTCCCTTAATTGAATCATATGCTTCGTCCAAGCCATCTATTATTACTGTTTTGTCTTTGGTTATTTCTTTCTTTAGTAAATCAAGAGTTTGTGAGTTGAATGCAATTCCTTTTGATAACAGAATGCATATAAATATTGCATTATTTGGATCGGCTATCAATCGCTCGTCATGATTCATTTTGTCCGGGTCTTTACCGATTATGCTTCTATATATTTTATTGTGTTTCTCTACGACTCTGTTTAATGGGACATAAATAACGCTATTCTTCTCTATCTTAGACTTTGATATAGCGAAATTGCTTAACGTCGTCGTTTTTCCTGCGCCTGCTGCACCATAAACTGCAATATCATAGCCTGAGCCAAGAATATCTTCAGGTTTGACTTCGATCCGCTCTTTTGAATAACCGCTAAGAGATATTTCAATGATTTCATGAAAAATAGATGACTCATTGGTTATTTCATGTAGAAATGAAAGGCTTTCTTCAGTGGTAAGTAGGAATGTTTGAATGTTGTTTTTTATGTTCTTTGATAATTTTGTATATTTATCTTTATAGGTTTTTATTCTGTCAATTATTTCATCGGTTGATATTCTTATTTCCATTTCTGGTCTGGATATTATCTGGCTTTTAATGTTTTTAAGCCTTTGGGCTAGGTTTTTATTTTCTTCTAGTTTTGTTTTTATGTTGTCTACTATTCTATTGTTAACCGATATCTTTGGCAGGTTGTGTGGGTCCGTTTCATGTCCATTCATTTCTAAAAATGTGATTACGCTAGCAATTTCATTTTTATCATTTATGCTATCAAACTTGAACTGATTTAATTGTTTTTTTAACGTTGACTGTAGTTCTGATATGTTTTCTTTTATTATTGTTATTTCTTTTTGAATGCTCTCAGCATACTTCATGTTCTCTTTGTTTTTATCTGTTTCAAATAACTCTTTATATTCCTTAAATTCAGACTCAATTTCCTCGGGGGATTTTAATGATATTTTGATGCCAAATTTTTTATTTATTTCGTAGTATTTTTTCCTGAAAGTAGCCCATATGCTTTGGTTGAAATTTAACTCGTCTTTTCTGAAAGATATCTTTGATGTTAGTAAGAAGTTGCTATTTATTGAGCCGACGAAAAAATCGAGGCTCATGTAGATATCTTGTATTCTTTTCTTTGAACATGAATTAACAGCTATAGATAACTCTTCATTTGAATCTTCTGCATCGCTAGTGTCATATATTTTTGTGCTTTTCTGAATAATTGAATCAAGTATCTCTGGGGCGTATGTTTTTATCGAGTCAAGAACTTTTGGTCCATCGTATATCAGTGTTTTTATATTCATCTTTTCAGATATGTTCATTAGTGGTTTTATCTGATCCATAAATCTATCGGAAGCCTGTTCTGGAAAGGCTAGTATGATGGTGTTTGGTTTAATCTTTTTACCATCTATATTTATAGAGCCGGCATCAATTGCTTCATATAACTGATGTGTTAATTTTGTGATCGTGCTGGCATCTTCTATAGTCTGTTTTTTCTTTATTTTCTTGACTTGAATCAAAGTTGTATGAGGTTCGGGCTCTAGAGGCATAATTTTTTGTAAGATAATATCTCTTCCTTTCTCTAGTATCCCTCCATTAAAGTCAACCCTGTCATATCCCATCTTTGTAAACAATTTCACGAGAATATTTTCAGAGAAATCATTTTCTTTCATACTCGACAAAGCTGTTAAATATTCAAAATTTTCATTCATAGATAATACAGATCCTTTAACAGCAAAACCGGTGTCAGGTCTTACGCTGTGCCTCAAACTACAAAGCAACGCCATCCGTCACTTTGACTAGTTCTTTAAAAAACTTAATCGCCTTTTCCACTTCGTCTCTTTTGACTAAATGCGGGACTTTGGGGTCGGCGTTATTACGGCCCTGATGCACTACCTCACCGAAAATCGGTGTCAGGTCTTGCCCTTTGCCCCAGTTAATTCTGAAGTTGCATAAGAAAAGCAGAAGGTATGAAGCGGGAGATCTAAAGGCTAAAAGGCCAAAAAGAACTGAACTGCCAAACTTCCTTTTCCGGCAACTTCGTTACAGTTGTAACTTGTTTAGAACCAAGTTAGTGCAGCTTTAGTCAAACAGCAAGCTCTTTTTCGGGACTTGCTGCTAATATCATATGCTGTATGTGATTGGCTATCTCAAACAACCGCTATGGTAGTGTTTGATATTTCTTGTGCGCTTTCATTTTTTATTTTTTCGGCGAATTTTCAGGTTCGCCAGAAGCCTCAAATATTTAGATTGCTTGTGGTCTCAACGGCAAAGCACCAAAGATTCGTATTCATCCAGCGCATAGTGATCTGTCATACCGCTGATATGGTCCTGAATTAACCGGCAGCGCAGATAGCGCTCGTAAACTTCGCCATCGTGCGGCAGGTTGGATGGCGGGGTTTGTAATGCTTTTTGGTAGCTGAATTTATATTTACCTGGCAGGCGGCCAGCTAATCTATTTTCTAAAGGCAGCGTTTTATTAGCCTTGCCAGCAAGCACATTGGCAAAGTCATCTTTACTCAGGCGCATTATGGGCAGATACGAATCCAGCAAGCCCCCTATGATCTTAAAGCCTTGAATTTCCAACAATTCAACTTCCCGAGCATTAAACACATAACTGCGCGCTACAGATTTAAAGGTTTCGGTCACAGCGTGGTATTGGCTATCGTCCTCTAACAAAGCCCTGTTAAAACTGCCGTTATAAATTTGCTCAATGTTGGATAAAAACTGCTCTGCTGCATATTTAACCAAAGGATGAAGAATGCCTACACGTAGACTGATAAAAAATTCGTAGACCCTGTTATCTTCCAGATTTTCAGCTTTTCTCCACGCCGCATTAACTATGTCTTCGAATGTAACGGATGTATCTCTTAACCCTTTTAACTTGCTGTCACAAGGCACCTTGCAGTTGGTTTTAAAATGTTCCAGTAGCGCTACTTTCAACTCTTCCAGGCTTAAAAGTTCTTTTTCAACCGCATCTTCAATATCTGCAATGCAGTAGGAGATATCGTCTGCCGCTTCCATGATGTAACTCAGTGGATGGCGGTGAAATTCGGCAATACCTAAAACTTCGTTTTGCTGTCTGACAAACCCGGCTTCGGTGTAAAAGTAACCAGGTTTTTTCATCAGGTAGCTATAGGGTTTGTGTTCGTCTTCTCTTACTAACCAGGCTGGTCTGGTGTACTTCATAATGCAGGCCGACTGGGAGTACGTCAGGTTCATTGTTTGTAGTGAGGTAACAATCCGAATACCTTGGGCGTTGCCTTCATAATTTTGCAGTTCAAGCGCGAGCTTCTGCCACAACAATGCTGCAGTTTCAGATTTCCTGATGGCGTCTTTGGGCTTGATCCGAAACAGGTTAGCTGAAAACCATTTATTGATAGCAGCTTCGCCTGAATGGCCAAAAGGCGGGTTGCCGATATCGTGCATCAGACAAGCCATTTCTATCAGACTTTCTATTGGCCGTTCCAGCTCGGTGAAATAGTAGGGATCAGTCTTATTTACTTCGGGTACCTGATATTTTTCACTTAACAGGCGGCAAATGGATTGCACAATAAAACGGCCAACCTGCTGCACCTCCATCGAATGGGTTAATCGGCTACGAACTGCTGCATTTCGTTCTAACGGAAACACCTGAGTTTTTTGCTGTAAGCGCCTGATGGCTGCCGAATTAATAATACGGCCTCTGTCACTTTCAAAGGCAAAGTCTAAAGCGGATTTTGAAGAGCGATTAGGGCGATCGGCTTTGATTTTTTTATGAAAATCTATATCCATCAGGACAACTCCTTGAACTGCAGCCAAAGTGGCTTAGTTCAAATTAAAACAGGTACATGGAAAGCTCAAGCAGATTTTTATTGCAGCTATGTCAGAGGGTTTTTAAGTCAGATTCAAACTCAATAGTAAATTTAGTGGGCAGCAAAAGACTGATATGTTCGGGTCTGTGATGACCTGTGTGCATTTCATCTGGTGTGTGGTTCAAAGACTTGAATTATAACTGCACCAATTGCTTAATTAACTGCGCTAGAAGTTCAGCAGGTTTAGCCGCACTCAACACAGAGCGTTGCCCGGAATAACGGATCAGCTGTTCACGTGGGCGGATCAATTCCTGAAAGGTGGCGAATAGTTGAGTTGAGCTGTGTTGCTCTGCCAATTGCTGTATCCGATTTAATTCATCAGTTAACAGCTTAAGAGTGTTCGGTAGTAAGTCGTTATTCAGCCGAGGAAAAAACAGCTGCACCCGCTCTGATGGCGTGGGGATAAGCTGAAAAGCAAAAACACCAACATCAGGCGCACATAACACTATACCCACATTGGCAAACTCACCTGTCTCGGCGAAAGGTAAAAACCTTACTATGGCGTATTGGTAGATAGTTTTCATTGGGGTTTTGACTGTTCTGGTTGCCTGGCTCAGTCAAACTAAAACAGCTTTGGTGCAAGCACAAGTGCATTGGTGGTCGATTTTTATAGGCCACAACCAATCTGGTGGTAAGTTATACCTGCCATTCTTAGCTGGATCTCATTTCACAGCCTGAAAGTCACTAATTGACGAATGAAGCCTAAAAGGCTACATTCGTAGCTTTATTGGCTTCACTTGGTGCTGTTGTGTCTGCTCTTACTGATTTGCTTTTTACCGGTTACCGCCGTCAGGTGTTGGGTTTGCTGTTGCTTAAACCCGACGAGGCCTGGCATGTGCGTGAAATTGCCCGTTTAACTCATACCCAGCCTGGTACCTTGCATAAAGAGCTGACCAAACTGGCTCAGGCAGGTATTTTGAAGAAAACACAGCAGGGTAATCAGCTGTGTTATCAGGCAGATACCAGCTGTGTAGTCTATGAAGAGTTGGCCAGTATTCTGCGCAAAACCACAGGTTTGGCTGATGTATTGCGACAGGCTTTGTTACCTGTATCCGATCAGCTGCAGTTTGCGGCTGTGTTTGGTTCTGTCGCCAGTGGCAAGGCTACAGCCAATAGCGATATCGATCTGCTGCTGGTGGGAGAACTGAGTTTTGCTGATGCAGTAAAAAACCTTTATCCGGCGCAGCAACAGCTTGGCCGCGAGATCAATCCTAAACTATATTCATTGTCCGAATGGCAGAAAGCACTGGCAAAGCAATCAGGTTTTATCCGTGAACTGCTTGCCAACCCGCTACTGATGATAGTAGGAGACAAGGATGACCTTAGACAATCTGATTGGCAAACTACTGGAACGCATTAACCCCGATCGCGCCGCAATTCAGCGTTTGCTTGAAGCTGCACAACGCAATATTAAAGATGCAGAGTTGATTGAGCTGAGTAATGAAAACCGCTTTGATGCTGCGTACAAAGCCATTATGCAGTTGTCGAATGCCGCATTGCAGGCAGTTGGATTTAGAACTCTCACCAGTAAACCTGGCCACCACCAAACCATGTTACAGTCGCTAGTGAAAACTGTTGGCATAGATACAGACAGGCTTATCGTTCTGGACGCTTTGCGTAAACAGCGTAATGTTGCTGATTATTCTGGTGATCTGGTTGAGGATGCTGCCGTTGCTGAATGCATCAAACAGGCAAAAGAACTGTTGGTTTTGACACAAGATTGGTTAAAGCGGGATTGATGGATTTCAAACAAAGCAGAATTCGTATGCTTTGTTTCTCTTGTGCAGGTTTTTGACCTAAAGCCTTAGGTACAACGCTGTAAATGCTCAATCACGCGTTTTAACGGGAAAGAATCTTAAAAATCTGACTCTGGTCTTTTCAGTTCGTCTATACGACTCTGCAAAAATTGCTGTCCCAACCAAGGTTAAAACCTGCGCCACCCGCTGATTTGCCCTGCATTCTGTAACCCTGACTATACTGATAAAGATATATTGTATAAAAAATACATAATGTCATATTGTGTAAATATTGTTGATTTATTGTGTCTGCCTTCCCATCACGTGAGGCTTACTTATGCGTTTACACTCTGTTGTTCATACCTTGTTGCTGTACGGAATGGCATTGCTGCTGATGTTAGCTGCTGCTATTACCAATGCCAGTCAGGTACAGTCAAATAGCTCTGCACAATTCTCATTAACAAAAAGTGTTGTTTATACCACTGAAACTATTGAGGTTGTTTTTACCGGCGGCTCTGGCAATGTCTCGGATTGGTTTGGTATTTATCCACAAAATGTGCAGCCGGGATCGCGTGCAGCCACGGATTGGAAATATATTAATAACAGTCGTTTGGCTTCAGCTGTGGGTATCAATGGCCGGGTGAGCTTTGCGGCAACAGCTTTGTCGCCCGGGCGTTACAGCCTTTGGTTTTTAGCTAACAATGGCTATAGCCCTTTAGCTCAGGCGGTGAATTTTGAGGTGTTAAGTTCAGCCGATCAGCCAGGCTTAGTGATTAAGAATCCACAGCCAGGAATTGCTGAGCAGTTAGTGGTGGAATTCAATAATCCCAGGGCGTCAAAAACCGACTGGCTGGGTGTTTATGCTAAGGGCACCACACCTGGACCCGGCTCTGCTGCCTGGCTGTATTTAAATGGTACTAAAACAGCCACAAGTGCTATTGGCAGTGGTTTGCTGAATATTGCGCCACCTGTAGCAGCAGGCCAGTACGAATTATGGCTGCTTGCTAACGACGGCTATACAGTGAAAGCTGGCCCCGTCAGTTTTACTGTGAAAGATGCCAGGCCAATGGCATGGATAAATTCTAAATTCCGGCTTTATCAGGCGGTTGCAGAGCAGAACTATCAATTAAAACTCTCGGCATACCTGCGGAAAAACTCAGCCGCCTTCACCTTTCAATTAATCTCAGGACCGGGCTGGTTAACCTTATCGCCGGACGGCATTTTGCAGGGCATGCCCGCATTATCCGATGCCGGGTTGCAACAACTGGTGGTGCGCGCGCTGGATTCAGAGCAACAAGTTTCAGTGGATGCTGTAGTGACATTGCCAGTGCTGACGCCTTTGCAGCAGGAGCAATCTGCAATCAAAGTGATGACTTACAATGTCTGGCGCTCTTTTGGCCGGGTAAATGATGGCTTTCAGAAAGGCCTCGAATCTATAGTGAGGTCAGAAGCCGATATTATTGCGTTACAGGAAGTGAATCAGGCTTTAGCAGCGCAGCTTGCCGATGAGCTTGGCTGGTATCACGCTGTTGGCTCCTATGCTGGTATTCAGATTATCAGCCGCTTCCCTGTGCTTGATAGTACTAATATTGATTTTTCGCTGGTGGCCAAAATCAAACTCCCTTATGCCAATAATCTTTCTGTATGGCTGGCGAATACTCATTTGGATCCGCATTATTATGGTCCTTATGCGGCTGAATTATCCGGTGCTACGCCTCAGTCTGTATTGCACGAAGAGCATCGTTCTGAGCGCTTGCCGCAAATCAGATATTTGCTCAACGGGCTGCAGTCGCTGATTGCACAATCTGCAGAAACTCCTGTGTTACTCGCAGGCGATTTTAACGTGCCTTCCCATTTGGACTGGACAGCCGCTACTGCCGGGAAACGCAATGGTGTTGGCAAGCTGATCTGGCCAACCAGTGATGCTGTGGTAAAAGCGGGTTTTACTGATACTTACCGTTATATTCACCCTGATCCTGTGCTGTCGCCTGGCAATACCTGGTCGCCTGTGTTTAAAGCCACTGAACCTCAGGACCGTATCGACCGGATTTATTGGCAAGGTGCTTTATTAAAACCAACAGCGTCCAGAGCTTTTACCACTGAAGTTGAAACTACAGTGGGGCGCGAAGGCAGTTCAACGGCACCTGTGCTGAATAATACCTGGCCTTCTGATCATGCTGCCGTTATTACGGAGCTGACTTTGCAACACAGTCCTTCACATTGATACTGTACGGGCAGAGTTTGTCTCTGCCCGTTTAACCTTTAATACGATACTGGCTTTAAAAAAGTTTCTTAACCCAAAACACTGAGATCCCGGCTGGTTTCCGGGGCTATTTATTATCCGGATTGTTGATGTCCTCATTAGCCGCCAGTTGTGTAATCAGTAGTTCAATTTGTTGGCGTTGCTGTTGTAAGTCTGCCACTTGCTGGTCTATGTCGGTCAGTTTTTTCTGTCTTCGCTGTAGTATCTGTAGCCGCTGTTTTGCCGCGATGGGCTTATTAAACCTTGTTCTTCCAGAAAGCGCAGTTTTGATATCAGAGATATTTAATACTTTGGCTAGTTGACCAATTCGATACATGCTGTGGGCTTCGCAGCTGCAGAAAACTATCGACGGATACTTGCATAGAATCTCTTGACTCTCAACTGGGGTTGAAGCTTTACACTTGCGTTGTACTTGAGGTTAGACGGCCTTTATTGAGATTGGATTGGAATTTTAGACGGGCGGGTGCAAGACCCGCCCCTACTTGTTGTTGGTTATATCGCGGATTAAACCTTAGTCAACCAGCCATGTTTATCTTCGGCTTTGCCCCACTGAATATCGTTCAGGGTTTGGCGTAATTTGGCGGTGGTGCTGCCCGGTTCGCCGTTGCCTACTTTGTATTCTTTGCCTTGGTGGATCAGGGTGCCAACAGGTGCTAATACAGCAGCTGTGCCAGATAAAGCGGCTTCTGTGCCTGGTTTGGCGGCGCGTTCCAGCAGTTCTTCTACTGTCAGTTCGCGTTCTGATACTTTCATGCCTAAGTCACGGGCCAGCGTCAGGATAGTGTCGCGGGTGATGCCGTGCAGGAAGGATGCGTCCAGCGCTTTGGTGATAATTTCGTTGCCGTCGATCAGCAGGAAGTTGGCTGCGCCTGTTTCCTGTACGTCGCCATTCGGGCAGAACAGCACCTGATCGGCCTGATATTTGGCTTTGGCTTGCATTGTTGGTTGCAGAGCGCTGGCGTAGTTACCACCACTTTTGATCATGCCCATATGAGGTGCACAGCGGGCGTTGTCTTCCATCAACAAACGTAAAGCGCGGCTGCCACCGGCAAAATAATCGCCAACCGGAGATAACAATACGTATAACAAAGAGGTTAGGGTTGGAGTAGCTGCTTTACCAATGGCCGGTTCAGTGCCGATATGAGTAGGGCGGATATACATAGAACCTGGTGGTGTTGGTACGTCGGCGGCATAATGGCGCACTACGTCGACAATCATCTGGCTTAGCAGTTCTGCGTCAAAGCCTGGTAAAGACAATAATTCGGAGCTTTGTTGCATACGGGCCACGTTTTTGTCCATGCGGAAAATAACCACAGAACCATCTTCATGACGGAAGGCTTTTAAGCCTTCAAAACAAGTGCTGGCGTAATGCAGCACATGAGCGCCCGGGTGCAGACTGATGTTATCGGACGGAACTATTGCGGATTGACTCCAGGCTGTACCATCAAAACGGGCCATCGCCATTTCAGGCATAAATACACTACCAAAAGCTGCCATTTTTTCTTTTCCTGCTGATGTTCAAGGGCCAGTGTAGGCTGGCCTGATTAAAGTTGGATGCGTTTTGTTATATGGGTTGGGCTTTATAGCGGCTTCTAGCTTGATGCTGTGCCACGGCCTTGGTGAAAAACTTAACCCTGAGAATTATCAACGCTTAGCCATTGTACTCAGGCTTGCCCGGTTAGGCATCAACTAATTGCTTTCAGGCAGGCAGGAATTGAGGATTGACGGGGTTTTCTGTTGGGAAAATTGCAGGATGATCAGTAGTTGCAAAAAAGTAAAACCAGTATGGGGGCAGATTGTTCCTGTTAAGCCTTGTTTTTGAGCTGGGCAATCCTTATCCTCCGGTTATGTTATACAGGAAGCTTGTCATGCCACTTCAACCCAACACCAAACTAGTGCGAACAGCGGCTTTGCTGCTGGCAGGCGTAGCTTTGGTATGGCTGCTGGCCTTTTTGCATACCACTTCTATAGTTGAACGGCACGGACCAGACTATCAGCAGCTTTGGACTGTTGCTGCGGATACGGGCGAAGCGCCTTTGTTACAACAACTTCAGCGCAGTCCTGCCTTGTTATTTTTACATCAGAAACAACAGGCGGATTACCAGTTGGTGCTGGAATTTGGCAAGCTGGTGTTAGCTTTAATTCCCTTGATACTGCCTTTGAGTTTTTTGCTATTGCTCTGGTTTATTCGCGCTGGGCCTGGCCGTCGTTTCAGGCTGGCGTTATGGCACGACGCTAACCTGCATAAAAAACGGCTTTATTATCAGCCTTCACTCAAATAACTGAATTTATAGGTTTACAGAACTTTTATCAGTAATTTGAGGTATTTATGATTTCTTTATTAAAAAGACAGTGCCTTGCTCTGGCGCTGCTTGTTATTGTTTTTCCATTTTTTGTTCACGCCAACACCCCTCTTACCCCAGCTGAACGGCAGGCCAGTATTGAGGGCATCAACACCATTCTGAATCAGCAGTATGTATTTCCCGAAACTGCGCTAAAAGTCAGTGCGCTTTTACTGCAACAAGAGCAAAGCGGCGCTTTGGCTGATATCACTACTCAGGAGCAGTTTGCTGACAAAGTAGGGGATTTAATGCGTCAATACAGCGGTGATGGTCATCTGAGTCTGGCTTTAATAGCTGAGCAAGGTGGTGTATCGCATCGTTTGAAAGAGACAGAAGAGCGTAAAATCAATAACTTTGCCTTCGAGCAGGCGCGTATTTTGCCTGGCAATGTGGGTTATCTGAAACTGCATAAATTCTGGCAAACCGAAGAAGCGCATAAAATTGGTCATGCCGCTTTAGTGTTTTTAAGCCACAGCGATCATATAGTCATCGACCTGCGTGACAGCGCTGGTGGTTCACCCCAGTTGGTGCAGTATTTAATCAGCCATTTTGTGCCAGAAGGTACGCTGCTGTGGGAAGTCTTGGATCGCAATGGTAAAAGTACTGAGCAAGTACTAAGTCTGGCCGTGCCTGATGCTGAACTATTAAAAACCAAGCCGCTATATATTCTGCAAAGCAAACAATTGGCCAGTGCTGGCGAGTTTTTTACTTATACCTTGCAGCAACTTAGCCGCGCTGTGCTGATTGGCGAAACCAGTGCTGGCCTGGCGCATTACACTGGTGCTGCCCAGGTCAACGACTGGCTTTTTGTGCGTATTCCGATGTTCAGGCCTATAAGCCCAGTCACAGGTACTAACTTTGAAGGCGTTGGTGTGGAGCCGAATATCAGGGTAAGCGCAGAAATGGCGCTTTATACCGCCTTGAGGGTGGTGAATAAGGGGAGTTAGAAGTAAGGACTAAGATTACTCCAGTTGGTTTTAGATTAGATGTAACCTTAAGGTGTCGAAAAAGCCTGACTTTGATACCTTAAGGTTTCATATTGATACCTAAGGGTATCGGTGGTGGGGTAAATAAAATGTCGAAATGGTCAGTGCAAGATCAAGAGAATTCAGTAAAGGCAGCGGTATTTAGTTCAGCCTTTATCAGCTTAATCAGTTTTGTGTATTTTTTAGATGAAATTAGTTTGTTGTGGTTTAAATCAGAAGCCGCCAACGATCTGCTGACTTTTGGTTACCTTATTGCTGTGTTTTATTTCTTTCGCACCTTATCTTGTCAGCCAGGTTTGTTGAATTACGGCTGGCGTTTACGTGAATTGCATGGTGATTATGCAGATGAATATCTGCGCAGCCGCTATCAGCGCGCCACGGCCCTGGCCTTTCAGTTGATGATTATCACGTCTTTTCTCTGCATAGTTCTGACAGACTTGCTAGTGAAGTTTGGCTGGGCAGATTTTTTGTCCTTTAAACTGTTTTCAATACTGACGGTGTTGGTGGGCAGCCTGAGTTTTTATCTGAAGCTCAGAACAGTATTTAACGAGCAAGACGATATAGAGCAGGAAACTAACTGATGGATGAACAGCAACTTTATAACCGTATTGCTGAACTGCGCGCGGCCAGAGCTTTGTCGCAACAGCAACTTGCTGACACTATAGGCGTTTCACGCAAAACCATCAGTACTGAAGAAACCAGCCGTTTTACGCCGTCAGTGCTGATTGCTTTGCAACTGGCACACTATCTTGACGTGCCGGTAGAGCAGATTTTCAGCCTTAGCTCCTTTCGCTAACAATTGTTGAAACCCGGGCTGATGTTTATTCGTTAACGATTTCAATCTGAGGCGCATGCTGACGGAAAAAATGCCGTACTTGTTGCAGCTCATCCAGTTGAAATATCCACTGATGCCCCTGATTCCATGCCAGTTGTAAAAAAGCAGGCCCTTGAATATCAATACGGCCAATCACTACTTTACGTACTGTATCCGGTAGTGGGTAGTCAGCTATGAAAATCCGGTTGTTTTCTGTTTTAAGCACTTCCATCAGACTGCCCACTGATTCTCTGGGAAAGCCTTTGGCTTGCAAAAGAAATATAGTGAATAGCAGTGGAGGGTAGAGACCAGAAACTAACATGAATTCACTGCCCCTCGCGCTGTAGTTGTACAACACTAAACTTAACCAGAGCAAGTTAGCCAGGATCAGCCATAGTTTTCCCTTTTGGCTGAGGTTTTTCCAGCCGAGTGTTATCGATGCACGGGATGGGGTTTGATATTTCCACAGGATTTGGGGTTTTTGCATAACTCTTCCTTGAAACATGCCGTTTTCGCGGGCTATTTTTTGCCAATTCGTCAGATATATAAAACCATTAAACTCATTTTTTACCTTTTCAACAATAAGAATTACCTGAATTTTTATTACAACTTAAATTTCAGCCATTGTATTAACCCGGTGATGTTCTGTACCAATTCAACACAACAGTCCCTGAATTTATCGGCAAAGTTTATCGTCGTTCTTTGCTCAACATCGAAAGATAAGCCAATAGTCAGGGCAAAAAATTAAAGATGATTATTTGATTTTTGAGTTTAAAACCTGCCTGAATGAACAATATCACTTAACACCTTAGTACATTAAAAATGTGTGGAGAAGCTTGTTGCAGGTCCTCCCCAAATAGTACTTGAAGCTAACTCATTGATTTGAAAATGACCCAAAAATTACGGTCATAATTTGATAGTAATCTTCCGCTTTGCTCAGTAGAATCGCGCTCAATTTTGTAATGTGAACTGAGGGTTTCTAATGAATAAGGGAATGTTAATTTTCGCATGCTGTCTGTTGTTGGCAGGATGTGGTGGTTCAGGCGGAGGTAGTTCAGATTCTGGCTCTGGGTCAACTAATACAGCGCCTGTGATCAGTGGTGCTTTGAGTTTTGATGTCACTGTTCTGGAAAGCCGGGTATTGACTTATGCAGTTACTGATGCTGAACAGGATGCAGTGACTGTGAGTTTTGCCAATAAACCAGAGTGGATTGAAGGTGCTTTGCAAAACAATCAACTTACACTTTCAATGAAGCCTGGCTTTTTTGACATTAAAAACCATACATTTAGCATAACGTTATCCGATGGGAAGGCTAAAAGTACCTATGACTTCTCTGTTAATGTAACGGATGATTCGCAGCGTTGGGTACAAATTAATAAAGCTGAATCAGAGTTTGTTGGGCAATGGAGTTTCGACAACAATAGCAAATTAGTTTTATACCCAAATAATGAAGGCGTATATGTTCAGCAGGACGATAACATTTCTAAACTATCATGGCAGTATCGGAATGGTTATGTTGAACTTCACACTGAGAAACTAATTTGTTTAGAAGAATGCCATGAATCTATTGAACTTTATATGGTTGCAGAAAAAGATCATCTGCGTCGCTTGATTCTTGAATCAGATATCGCAGCTTTGGCAGTGACAGCAACTAAAGCTCAACAGCAAAATATGGCTGAGGGTATCTACGTTACACCTCAATTTTCTAACGGTAAGGCTCAACAAGTACTGGCGAATAGCATAGAGTTTGAGCTGCCTATTCATTTCGAATTTGGTTACGGATCTTCAACTTCATTTATGGCAGCTATTGAACTGGCTACTGTGAAAAATGACAAGAATAAAACAGTGCAGCTTCCGGCTGAACCTATATATAGCTTTCCGATCTGGCTACATAACTTCAACGCCAATGAATCCACTTCAGTTGATGTTGATATTCAGCTGGTTGATGCTGAATTTTTGCCATCAGAATCGGATATTCTGGTGTTTAGTTATGGCGTGAAAGTGACGCTGAAAGATGCAACTATTAATCCAGAAAACTACATAGGCTTGTCTGAACTTCTGGATACTGAACTCAGGTTTTTTGCAACCCTGCTCAAAGCACAATCTTTGCCGGTGCCCGAGTTTGATCTGAATGTATCTTATTTTTCTGGTTTCAGACTGAAACATGATTTTACTGAATCGGATTTTGTGTTTGGTGGCTCTGAAGTTATTTTTACCAGCAATACAGAGGGCAAAGCTATCTTCACTTTAGCTGCGACCCAACAAAAATCAGAGCAAGCCTTTACATGGCGTGTTGCCAACGAACAACTGATAATTACCTTAGACGGCAAGAATTATACATACGGCTTTATTAAGACGCCTATGGGCGACATTTCTATTGTTGCAGGGCAGGACTGGTATTCTCCCTTTGTACAACAAAGTATAGAAAGTAAAACAGATGATTTGATTGGTTCTTTTTTTTATGGAAACAGTATTACAGGTAGCGATAAGTACTACATGAATATTTTCCCTAACTATACAGCATCACTGTTCTCTTTTTATCCTGAAACTGAGTCTACTTCTCACTATAACAAATGGCGTGCTGAGACTGACGGCGCCATGACCATCCTCTATAGCTTCGCTTGTGCGAGAGAGGATAGTTTTAGTCGCTGTGAAACGGATCTGGAACAGCGATATGAGAATAATGAACCAGTAACACTGGAACACCAATCGTTAAAAGTAGTAGCAAAGGATGATAAGCATACCTGGATACACAGGAGCATAACTTACAAAAACAGAAGTATAAACCGTAGTTATGAGCACTTTGAAAAGGTATTCAATGTGCCGATGAACTAACATAAGGTTAGTGGATGTATAGAGCCTCTGATTGTGGTCAATAATCAGAGGCTTTTTTGTAGTTCTGACCTATCCCCCATTTTTAGAACCACTCGTAGAATGAATTGAGCTATTCTGCCAAGCTGGCGCAAGGTTCTGT
>NZ_AFHI01000002.1 GCF_000217935.1 Rheinheimera sp. A13L | reverse complement strand
CACTTAGCAGGTTTAGTTGTGGTGGACGCAGGAGGATTGCAAGTGGCGTCCTGCCACTTGCCCTGCGGGCCGAGCTTCGCTCGTCCAAAATCGTTCCTGACGATTTTGTCGAACCTAGCGGAGGATCTCATCCGCCTGTGTCCACCATCGCCGATCTGTTTGACTGAATTTTAAGTACAAAAAAACCTGCACTTAGCAGGTTTAGTTGTGGTGGACGCAGGAGGATTCGAACCTCCGACCGCTCGGTTCGTAGCCGAGTACTCTATCCAGCTGAGCTATGCATCCATCTGGTACTTTCTTTTTTCGCTTCGTCGTTGTAGTTAAGTGGTGGACGCAGGAGGATTCGAACCTCCGACCGCTCGGTTCGTAGCCGAGTACTCTATCCAGCTGAGCTATGCATCCAATCTTAACAGTACAACTGGCGGAGAAGGAGGGATTCGAACCCTCGATAGAGTTTCCCCTATACACCCTTAGCAGGGGTGCGCCTTCAGCCACTCGGCCACTTCTCCGCACTACGTTGCGGCGTGTATATTAATGTCTCAGGAAAATAAGTCAAACAATTTTTGGAGCTGGAAAGCGCGTTTGCTGACCTTTTAAACAATTCGACTAAATATTCGCTACAAAGGCTTAAAAATATACAACTTCTAAAAATGCTAACTAATAAAATTTACTGATCGTCATCGCCGCTGAAGCCACCAGGAGTGCCTTTTTCAGCCTGAATGCGCATATAAATCTCTTCTCTGTGTACTGAAACTTCTTTTGGTGCATTCACACCGATACGAACCTGATTTCCTTTCACACCTAAAACTGTGACTGTGACTTCATCACCAATCATCAGTGTCTCACCAACACGACGCGTTAAAATAAGCATTCTTTGCTCCTTTTGTATGATCCCAGCTTCCAATGGTCACGCTTGTTGTAATCACACTGCGTATACCTGTCCGCTTTATGATAACTCAGCTGACAAATTTATGAAAACCTTGAAGTTAATTAACTGAACCTAATAAAGCAGAGTGTAAAGCGACCGCCACTTTATTCAGCTCAGCCTCTGGCACTACGATAGATAATTTAATTTCAGCACAACTGACAGCAACTACCTGCACTGCTAATAACTGCAATTGTTCAAATACTGTCGCCGTAATGACAGGATTTGATTTCAACCCTATCCCTACTATAGATAACTTGCCCAAAGACTTCCTGCTTTGCAGCGTAAAATTTTGCTTCTTTTTCAGTTCATTACAAATATCTTCAACAGTATTCAGATCATTTTGGTTCAAACTGAACTGCATCTGCACTAAACCGGACGGCGCATACTGCACCTTTAACATGTCGGTCTCAATAGCTAAACGGGCGAACTCCTTCAGTAATGCGATATGTAGCTCACTACTGAGCTCATTCAGCTCCAACCAGACTTCTCCGGTCTGGCATGCCAGTCCTGTTACCGCTACAACACTCATGCTATGGTCCTCATAACAGACTAAAGTTCCCTGATCGGGTCTGAAGCTGGATAACACCCGAACCGGCACTTGATGCATAGCTGCGTATTCGACAGAACGGGAGTGCAATACCTTAGCGCCTAAACTGGCCAGCTCCAGCATGCTGGATGCATCTATATACGGCAGCCGGAACGCATCGGGGCAAATACGAGGATCCATGCTGTAAATACCATCCACATCGGTAAAAATCTGGCATTCATCGGCTTTTAACGCTGCTGCTAAAGCGACAGCCGTGGTATCAGACCCCCCTCTGCCTAAAGTAGTGATATTGCCTTCAATATCGCGGCCCTGAAAACCAGCAGCTATCACAATATGGCCCTGCTCCAGCTCTTGCCATAAACGTTCAGTGCCCACAGATAAAATACGGGCGCGGCTGAATTTATTGTCAGTCAGAATGCCAATCTGATCAGCCAGTAGCGATACAGCCGGATGACCCCGCTTAATCAGCGCCATTGCCAGCAAGGCAATACTGACCTGTTCACCGCTGGCGGCGAGCATATCCAGTTCGCGAGTCGCAGGACGGTTATCAATCTGATGTGCCAGCCCAAGCAGTCTGTTGGTTTCACCTGCCATAGCAGACACCACCACTACTACTTTATGACCAGCATGCACAGTTTGAATCACCTGCTCTGCCACAGCTTCGATACGTTCGGGGGTACCTACTGAGGTACCCCCGAATTTTTGTACATATAAAGCCACTGAGTTTTACAGCTTAGCCGCAATATAGTCGGCAGCAGCTTTCAGTACGCCAGGTAAAGCGGCTACATCAGTGCCACCTGCCTGAGCTAAATCCGGCTTACCGCCGCCTTTGCCACCTACTTGTTCGGCTGCCCAGCCAATCAGCTGACCCGCCTGAACTTTGCCCGTCAAATCCGAAGTGACACCAGCAATTAAACTGACTTTGCCTTCAGCCGCTGTAGCTAATAACAAAATGCCTGAACCTAATTTGTTTTTCAGTTCATCCACCATAGTGCGGAAGGCTTTTGGATCGGCGCCTTTCAGTTCTGCAATCAGCACTTTTACACCGTTAATCAGCTGCACCTGCTCCAGTAATGAAGCACCTGCAGCGCTGGCGAGCTTGGCTTTTAATTGTTCCAGCTCTTTCTCCAACGCTTTGCGGCTGTCCATGGCCTGCTGTACTTTGTCAGCAATAGAAAAGACATCGCCTTTGAGCATTGAAGCTACAGTTTGCGCCTGTTGTTCCAGCTTATGCACAAAAGCTAAAGCGCCTTCGCCAGTCACAGCTTCAATACGGCGGATACCGGCCGCTATGCCGCTTTCCACCACAATTTTAAATAAGCCGATATCACCGGTGCGTGATACGTGCGTACCACCACAGAGTTCAATAGAGAAGTCGCCCATGCTCAGCACACGCACTTCGTCATCGTATTTTTCACCAAAGAGCGCCATAGCACCTGCAGCTTTAGCCTCATCGACATTCATCAGGCGGGTCAGCACTTCATGGTTTTGTTGCACCTGCTCGTTAACCATTTGCTCAATACGGCGGATTTCATCGGCTTTTACTGCTTCAAAATGCGAGAAGTCAAAACGTAAACGCTCTGAACCCACTAAAGAGCCTTTTTGAGTCACATGCTCACCTAATACGGTGCGAAGTGCGGCGTGCAATAAGTGAGTGGCCGAGTGGTTTTTACGAATGGCTTCACGGCGGGCATTGTCGATGGCCGCATCCACTAAATCGCCAATGGCCAAAGCGCCTTTTAAGCTGCCTTTGTGGGCAAAAGCTTTACCTACTTTGATGGTGTCTGCCACGGTAAAGACCGCGCCATTGGCCAGGGTTAATACACCTGCATCACCGGATTGACCGCCAGACTCAGCGTAAAATGGCGTTTGATCCAGAATGACCAAAGCCTGCTGTCCGTCCGTCAGTGCATTGACCGCATTGCCTTCCAGCAGAATTTCGACCACTTTGGCTTTGCCCTGAATCTGGGTATAACCGGTAAAGTCAGTGCATTGCGCCGAAGTTAAGGCCTGATTGTAATCGGCACCAAAGTTAGAGGCTTGCTGAGCACGTTTACGCTGCGCTTCCATCGAGGCTTCAAAACCGGCCTGATCCACAGTTAAACCACGTTCACGCGCCACATCACTTGTTAAGTCCAGCGGGAAACCGTAAGTGTCATACAGCTTAAAGGCCACTTCGCCAGGGATCACAGTACTGCCATTAAGGTCTGCTAAAGCCTCTTCCAGAATACCCAGACCACGTTCTAAGGTTTTGCCAAACTGCTCTTCTTCCAGCGCCAGCACTTTTTCAATCACGGCCTGCTTTTCAATCAGTTCAGGGTATGCTTCACCCATTTGTTGTGCCAAAGCGCCCACCAATTTACTGAAGAACACACCTTTAGCGCCAAGCTTATTACCGTGGCGAATGGCGCGGCGAATAATACGGCGCAATACATAACCACGGCCTTCGTTGGATGGCATCACGCCATCGGCCACTAAAAATGAACAACTGCGAATATGGTCAGCCACTACACGTAACGACTTATCGTTTAAATCAGTTGCGCCTGTGATTTCTGCTGTGGCTTTAATCAGAGCAGCAAAAGTATCGATTTCGTAGTTGCTGTGGACGTTTTGCAAAATAGCTGCAATACGCTCTAAACCCATGCCGGTATCAACGCTTGGTTTTGGCAGTGGTTCCATCCGGCCATCAGCGTGACGGTTAAACTGCATAAAAACGTTGTTCCAGATCTCAATAAAACGGTCGCCATCTTCTTCTGGTGAACCCGGTGGGCCACCCCAGATATGGTCGCCGTGATCATAGAAAATCTCAGTACAAGGACCACAAGGACCCGTATCACCCATAGCCCAGAAATTGTCTGAGGCGTAAGGTGCACCTTTGTTATCACCAATACGGATAGCACGCTCAGCAGGCACACCCATCTCTTTGGTCCAGATATCAAAAGCTTCATCGTCTGTGGCATACACAGTGATCCAGAGTTTTTCTTTCGGCAGTTTGAGTACTTCAGTTAGAAATTCCCAGGCGTATTGAATAGCATCCTGTTTGAAGTAATCACCAAAGCTGAAGTTACCCAGCATTTCAAAGAAGGTATGGTGACGGGCTGTATAGCCTACGTTTTCTAAATCGTTATGTTTACCCCCGGCACGTAAACAACGTTGTGCTGTCACTGCGCGGTTGTAGCTACGTTTGTCCTGACCTAAAAACACGTCTTTAAATTGCACCATACCGGCGTTAGTAAAGAGCAATGTCGGGTCATTGCCCGGGATCAGCGAACTGCTGCTAACAATTTGGTGGCCTTTACTGGCAAAAAAGTCCAGGAAAGCGCGGCGAAGTTGTGCCGAAGTCATATACATGTCCTACTCTTCTTTTATCTCTGCAAATACAAGTTGGATAGTGTCGCTGCCAAAGCCTCTGCTTTGTAAGTAACGAATCCGTTTAAGTTTGTCCTGATAATCCGCTATAGGTTTATCGGCATATTTTTTCCGGTATGCCAGTGTGGCAACCTCAAACCAGTCGATATTTAATTCTTCCAGCAGTTGCTGTTGTAATTCTTTTTTAATGCCCTGCTGTGCACAAAACTGGCTAATGTAAAACCATCCATAGCCTTTATGCAACTTTGCATTGACCTGCATGCGGGCATAACGTAACTCATTTTGGTAATCCCGTTGCTGCGCCCACTCCAGCAATTCTGTAATTTGTTCTGCCGAAGCGCCTTTTTGCTTTAACTTTTGCTTCAGCTCCAGCGCGCTGTATTCACGGCGTGATAACAAGCCCAACAGCCATTGCCGCAATTCCTGCTCTGTCAGAGGCTTTGGTTCTTGCGAAGGCCGGGGCTCTGTCATGCTTATACTTCCAGTACAGCAGGAGCTGAATCATCCAATTGCAAAGCAAAAAAGGCGCTAAAGGATAAAAAGAAGGCTATTTGCAACACAGGAATTATCACCACAAAAGCAAAACCAAAAGTGACAAGACCTAACATACCCAGTGCTACAGCCATAATACCAAATAAGGTTAAGGCGCCGACATTACGCCAGCAGGCTGTCAGGCTGGCGGTTAAAATGGCCTGCAAACGTTGTTCGTTAAGGAAATAGGCTATAGCTACTGCATAAGCAAATAACATAAACATCAGACTCAGTGCGACCACAAAGAACAACACCGTCAGCGGCTCAACCGCTTCAGCCTGAGCCTGTTCCATCAGTTGTGCCATCAGCAACATCAACGGAATATTCGCCAGCAAGTTAGCTCCAGCTAGTCTTATAAAAATGCGGCGGTAACGCTCTTCTTTAAAAACACTAAAAATCAGCTGAAAATTAACTTCTTTTTGCTGTTGCAGCAGTACTATGCTTTTGTAGAAACCTGCAGTTAAAAATGGATTTGCCAGCACCAGCAAGACCGCAAGTACTGGATGCAGCTGGGCCACTAAACTTAGCACCGTCATAAAGGCCACCATAGCTATCATAGTGGACGGCGCCAGACGGAATAATTCCCAGGCTTTAGTCAGCCATGACAGAGCGGCCTGCATGGGCACCCGACGTATGATAAGTTTTACCTGAACTTTCTGATCCACGAACTATAACCCTTCTGTCACTTCTGCAGCCGCAACCCAGATGGTTACGAAATGATGCGTATCTTACTGCAAAAGCAGGGTTACTAAGAATAGCTGGAGCAGAAAAAGGCGGTTTTAGCTGTGGATTATGGAAATTAACTGCAAGCGCCGTCAATCTGAAACCAAAACAGCTTTCCAGGGTCATTACAGCGTATAGTGCGGTAGCATAAATTCAAACCGCCACAGAAGGACAGGGATGAATACTGTTGGGGGTTTGATGAATAGAATAAGCAGTGCTTTTGTCTGGATTATTGAGTTAACAAAAAAATACTCCGGCCTGATGGCCTTATTTGGTTTTTGCACTGGCTTATTTAGCTTGTGGCAGGTGGAACAGCGTGAGCAGTTCGCTCAGTTTTTTGCCATTTTAATGGTTGTTGGCTGGGTATGGCTGACAGGCGAATATTGGCTACGCAAAGGGTTATTGAAAAAATTTGGTGTGAGTTTATCCAAAGACTTAACCAGCTTTGTGACCCAGTTATTGCATCAGGAAAGTTTGTTTTTTGCCTTACCCTTTTTTCTGGCGGCCACCGACTGGGATCAACCCCAGGCGCTTTTTACCTCATTACTGTTACTTTGCGCTGTAGTAGCCGTCATTGACCCGGTGTACAACAAACTGCTGACCCGACGACGAGCCTTATTTCTGGTTTATCACTGCTTTTCTTTATTTGCCGTCTTGATGGTGGTATTGCCCCTGTTGTTTTTTATGACCACCACCCAGAGTCTGGGTCTGGCTTTGATTATTTCTGCTTTGCTGAGTATTCCCAGTATCCGCCCTTTATTGGCGCAGCCAGGCCGCTGGCGTTTACCTGTGCTAGCGCTGCTGTTAGTCGCACTTGTCACAGCTATATGGTTTGGCCGCAGTTTGATCCCTGCTCCTGTACTGCGTTTAAACGACATTCAATTGAGCCAACAACTGGATTATGAACAACGTTTACCTGGTTCAGCCATTACAGAGCTGACACTGGCACAATTACAGGAAGGTGTATATGCCTATACCTCAGTGCGGGCCCCCCGAGGCCTGAAAGAACAGATTTATCATGAATGGGTTCACAACGGTGAGTCAGTAGAACGCATTCGGTTAGATATTTCCGGCGGGCGGGAACAAGGTTACAGAGCCTGGACACGCAAACAACATTTTCCACAACATGCTGTAGGTGAGTGGAAAATTCGGGTAGTGACAGACTCGGGGCAATTACTTGGAGCTATTAGTTTTACTGTAACGCCTTAAAGCAACTATCCCCGGTTGTGATTTGAATTTTAGAAGGGCCGGTTGTAGGGGCCGCGGCTTGTCTAGGCTCTTCCACCTGTACAGCTTGTGTCGTCTAGACGGGCGGGGACAAGCCCCGCCCCTACCGGGTTATTCTTTAACTATTTCCATTTCTTTCAGAAGGTTAGCTGCGCCGTCTACTTTCTCCATTTGCCACAGCATATAACGGCTGTCGACATGGATAGAGCGGTTGGTGGCCGGGTCGTAGTCCCAGTTGCCGATTATGCCTTCAATCACCCCATCAAATAACAAACCGACCAGTTCAGCTTTGCCATTCAGTGTGGGTGAACCTGAGTTTCCGCCTGTGGTATCCACTGTGCTTAAGAAATTCACCGGCAGATTGTTATACACAGCGTCTTTGTAGATGCCAAAGTCACCTTCTTTTAAGGCTTTCACCTGAGCTGGCGGCGCATCAAAAGGATCTATACCTGTTTGCTTTTGCAAAATACCAGCAGCTGTTGTAAATGGCTGATAAGACACCGCATCTTTTGGCTGGTAACCTTTGATAGCACCATAAGTCACACGCAGCGTGCTGTTAGCATCGGCATACACTGCCTTACCGTTGGCTTTATTAAAGGCAATAATGGCTTCCATCACTTGCGGACGGGCCACCGCCAGTTTACCTTTGTGTTCTTTATCTGCAGTTTCCAGTGCCATATCAGTGTCGTACATAGCCACAGCGTATTGGATCAATGGGTCTTCGCTGGCTTTAAAATCATCCACAGATTTACCCATCCAGGCTAAACGTTCCACTTCATCCGACAAAGTTGTAGCCTGATATAAGCTTTCGAGCTTAGTGCGAAGTGCTGCAACATCCAGCTCACCAGAGCCAATAGCAAAATAACCATCCAGCGCTTTTAAACGCTGATCTTTGGGTAATTTTGCGTAGTGTTGCAGGAAATGCAGCATCAACTCTTGCTCCACTTTGGCATCGAAGCTGCGGGATAATCGTTTCATGCTGGCAGAAAAACGTTCCAAATCGCGCTCTTGATAACCCATTTCACGTTCTGTATCTGGTTTTTGCTGTTCATGGGCTAAACGGTATAAACGTTTGGCAGTGTTAAACAGCTGACCATAACTTAAATAACCTAAGATCAGATCACGTTGCTGGTGTTCCTGCTCTTCTGCCAGTAATTGCTGCAGACTGCGCACTGCAGGTGCATATTTCGCCTGACGAGCCGGGCTGGATTTAATCCACAGGTTCAGGCCTTTATCAAACAGATCTTTACGCTGTTGAATGTCACCGGTTTTGTAACTGTGGATCATGCCTTCAAAGTTTTTCGCATAGTTTGCCAAAGACGCCAGAATGCTTTCGTATTTAATACGCTCTTCTGAACCTTCGGCTGAGTGCTGCTTAATCACTGCAATAGCTTCTTCACGGTAGGCTTTGGATAAAGGCAAAACCTGAGTAAACTGATTTTCGACCTCGGCAGCCGTGTTGTACCTGTTGGTGCGGCCCGGATAACCAATGACCATCACAAAGTCGTTTTCTTTAAGAGGCTTAGCTGACACTTTTAGATAAGATGGTGGCGTAAACGGAACGTTGTCGGCACTAAAATCTGCCGGCTGACCGTCTTTACCTACATAAGCGCGATAAAACGCATAGTCCCCTGTATGACGGGGCCACATCCAGTTGTCGATATCACCACCAAATTTACCTACACCTGAAGCCGGCGCATGCACCAGGCGCACATCGCGAATTTCCATTTGTTTGATCAGGTAGTATTCCAGCCCGCCGTGAAAACTGTAGACATCACAGCGATAACCCGGCGTCTCACAGGCTTCAATTTGGTCTTTACGCAACTGGCTGATCCGTTCAAAACGTTCTTTGCCTTTCAGCTGCGGCGTTAATTCCTGATTAATCTGAGCTGTAATATTGGTCACTTCCTGAGTGACAAATACTTTAGCGCCAGGTGCTGCCGGTAATTCTTCATCTAAATCTTCAGCTAAAAAGCCTTTCGCCAGCAGGTTATTTGCTGCTGTGCTGTTGTGCTGAATACTGCCATAAGCGCAGTGATGGTTGGTCAGAACCAAACCCTGATCGGAGACAAAAGAAGCAGTACAGCCGCCCAAACTAATGACTGCATTCATTGGAAATGCGGTTAATTGGGCGATACTTTTGACATCAATTTCCAAACCTTTTTCTTTAAGGAGTTGTTCAAGTTCAGGTAACTGATGAGGTTGCCACATGCCTTCATCGGCATGAGTGAAGGGGGCGATGGACAAAGCCAGCGCAAGCAGAGTTTTTTTCATTCAGAAATTCCTTGGCATAGAGGCCCAGACAAACTAACAGGATCAGGAAAAAACGCCGATGCTGTTGCGGGTAACGGCGCTCATTGTGCGATATTTTACAATAAAGTAAAACGGCCAGCCGCTTGAATTTCTGTAGTATTTACCCCATAAAGTGGTGTCAATAATGAGACTGGAGCAATAATGGAACAGCTAATAGAAAAAACGATGTACGCCACCCGCTGGCTGATGGCACCTATTTATCTTGGGCTGAGCTTAGCGCTGTTGGCTTTGGGTATTAAGTTTTTCCAGGAAGTGCTGCATATTGTGCCTGTCATTTTCAGCATGAAAGAAGTGGACCTGATTTTAGTGGTGTTGTCTTTAATTGATATATCGCTGGTGGGCGGTTTATTAGTGATGGTGATGTTTTCTGGTTATGAGAACTTTGTCTCCAGAATGGATATTGATGACACTGGCGACAAACTAGGCTGGTTAGGTAAGCTGGACTCCAACTCACTGAAAAACAAAGTAGCTGCTTCTATAGTGGCTATTTCATCTATTCATTTGCTGAAAGTATTTATGGATACGCAGAATATTCCAAATGACAAAATCATGTGGTATTTACTGATCCACCTGACTTTTGTTTTATCCGCTTTTGCTATGGGTTATCTGGACAAAATCACCAAAGACGCAAGCAAAAAAGATAACTTCTGATCCCTGTTTTGGTCCGGCCTCAAGGCCGGGCTTTTATCTCTATGCCCTTATATTCTTCCTGATGAATGATGAGTTTTTACCTCTGGCGGCATAGTGGCGGGTTCAATTCGTGGCCGACACTGCTATGGTGAAGTCAGTATGGGCATTCACAGCAAAGATGAGGCAACAATGATCCTGAAAAAACTACGTCACCAAAAACGCTGGTCACAAGAACAACTGGCGGAAATGACCGGGCTAAGTGTACGCTCAGTGCAAAGGCTGGAGGCGGGTGGCAAAGCCAGTCTGGAATCATTGAAGTCTCTTGCTGCTGTGTTTGAAGTGAATATTGCCTTATTTGAACAGGAGATCACCGTGATTGATAAAAGCACAGAAGACTGGGAAAAAGTTCCGTACTGGCTCAGAGGTTATTTTTTTGGCTCAGGCTTGCTAAAAATACCGGAACGAAAACTCAATATCCGCATTGAACAAGGCACAGTCGCCCTGGGGTTCGGCTTTTTATTGCTGACCCCTTTTCAGCCCAATGCCTTTTACGCCAGCTTTGTATTATTTACTGCGGCTTACGCCGTGTCGTTATTTACCAGGGCGGGAGATAAGTATTCGGTTTGGTAAAACAACAGCGGTCCTGTCTCTCATTGGCAGAACCGCTGTTTTTCGTGGTTGTGCCAATCGGGTTCTGTGCAACAAGGCCAGCTTTCCATTCAGAATAAGCCCCCAGAACAGCTTCAGCATTGGATTGATACCAGCCATACCCCAGTTGTCGTTCAATCGAAAGCTCGGCCATGCTGCTGACTATGCGACCGTCACGGTCAACAAAAAGCGGTTCTTGTCTGTCCAGATCATAAAATCTGGCCCAAAGAGGTTTAGCACCTTTTTGCGGCAAAAACCGAACGCCGTTCTCACTTCGGATCATTTGTGTGTTCTTGATTTGTTTTTGTTGAAACCACGCAACAGCAGCTTCAACACTGGCGATCACAGCATCAGAAGGTTTTACCCTTTGCATCAGCATTAAGACCACAGCAGCGCTTTCACTGCTAATTAACGCAGGCAGTTCATAGGCTCTGGCTTTTATTGGAAAAAGTTGTACCTGATCATATTGCGAAGCCCAGATGGTCAACTGGCCCTTTAACCTCAGCTGGGTTTTTAACAGCAATTGCACTCCAAAAGCAAACTGCTGCTGGGCCTGCTGTTTCAGGGAAGGATCTACAAAAGCAAATTGAGGCTCTGTTGCGACCTGATGTAGCAAAGTCAGTAATTGCACCATCACATCATCATTAAAAGTAACAGCATCATGGTAACCCCCCCGTAGCGGATAACTTTGGGCAAAACCGCCATTGGGATATTGGGCCTGAAGAACTAAAGTTATGCCCTTTTCTACGGCGTGCTGAATCTGTGACTGTAGCTGCGGGTCAGCCTGAGAATAATAAGCGGCCAGCCAATGCAGTTGTATGGCTGTGGCGTCGTTGTCAAAAGTTGGAACATAGTCTGCTTCCACACCAAACTGCTGACCTATTTGACGGGGCGAAGACCAGATATTGGTTCTTTTGCTCCAGCCGCCTGAAGGTGTCTGAAAACTCAGAATATTAACCGCAATACGTTGTGCTTCTGCAAACTCCAACTGGTGAGCTGGCAAAGGCGCACTACGACCAAAGCCCTTATCATACACAGCAGGCAAAGCTTGTTTAAGCCCTGCTTGCTGTAATTCATGTTGCAGGTGTTGTTGGTCTAGTTGCCGCAATAACTCTGACTGCTGTTGATGCAGCCGCCAGCTGCTGTCTGGTATTTCTGGTTTCTCTTGTAAAAGTGCTGCGTTGGCTGCACAGCTGCAAACAAGCAACACTGCAGGCCAGAGTGTCATCAGAATAAAAAGTCTGTGGCTAAAAACTGCGATGAACCTTGTTTAATCATCTCTTTCATCAGCGCTATTTGTTCAGGGTTGTATTTACAGGCCACTAAGGTGGGGATAGAAAACTGCAGCAAGGCATCTTCCACTGATAAAGTGCCTTCGGCTGAGTTTTTCCGGCCAGTAAAAGGAAAACTATCCGGGCTGCGCTGGCATTGGCTGTTGATATTAATACGGCCGACCTGATTGGCAAATAGATCCACCAGCTCACCTATTTGTTGCGCGTCCTGACCAAAAATACTCAGTTGCTGGCCAAAATCAGAATGGATCACATAATGGATCACTTCACTGATATCGTCATAAGGCACTACCGGCACTAAAGGTCCAAACTGCTCTTCCTGATACAACCTCATCTGACTGTTGACCGGATACAACAAAGCCGGACGCATTAACGAACCTGAACTTTGGCCGCCTTCAGGGTTTATCACCTCTGCACCTTGCTCTATAGCGTCAGCTATTAAGTCTTTTAAAAACTCGACTTTGCCAGGTTCAGGCAAAGGCGTAATCTGCACTTGGTTTGTCCAGGGTAAACCCAGCTGCAATGCATTGATGGCGTCCGACAATTGCTGCACAAAAGCATCGGCAATGCTTCGCTCTACAAAAAAGATTTTTAATGCAGTGCAGCGCTGGCCATTAAAGGATAAAGCACCAGCTACAGCTTCTTTGATAGTTAAATTTAAATCAGCGTCCGGCAGCACTATGGCGGGGTTTTTCGCGTCGAGCCCAAGCACTGCACGCAGGCGATGTGGTCGTGGGTGCAGTTTTTTTAAATCACTGGCACCTTTATTGGTGCCGATAAAGGCAAATAAGTCGACACTGCCACTTTCCATTAAAGCGCCCACAGTTTCCCGACCACGGCCATAAATCACGTTGATGACTCCTAGCGGAAAAGACTCTGCAAAAGCTTTTAACAGCGGCTGGATCAGCAAAACACCGTATTTAGCAGGTTTAAAAATAACAGTGTTGCCCATGATCAAAGCCGGGATCAGAGTGGTAAAGGTTTCATTCAGCGGGTAGTTAAAAGGCCCCATACAAAGCGCCACACCTACAGCAACGCGGCGTATTTTGCCTAAAGTGCCCTGCTCTATCACAAAGTGACTGGCGCTGCGATCTTGCTGCTTTAAGGCCTGAATGGTGTCGCGGATATAATCGCAGGTGCGGTCAAACTCTTTGGCGGCATCCGGCAAAGGTTTACCAATTTCCCACATCAATAAGCGGATCACGGCGTCGCGTTGCAAAAGCATAGCGGCAAGGAATTTTTCCACAGCCACCACACGTTCCATCACAGCCATCGAAGGCCAGACGCCACGGCCTAAATCATAAGCTTTTAAGGCCGCATCCAAAGCAGCTTTAGCGGCGGCTTCATCCATTAGCGGTGTGGCACCTAACAAAACAGGAGTCAGTTCACCTGAACTGTTACGAAGCGCAACCGGGCTGTAGACAGGAGCTAAATCACCTTGCCACTGGCAGAGAGTGCCGTTAAGTAAATAGTCACGCTGCTCTATCGGACCTGTGAGTTGCCATTGGCTTGGGATCTCAGCAGGCGTTGGAAAATACAAAGACAGATCAGCAGACATTACTTATTTCCTTTTAGCTAAATGTACTCAAATTAAAACGACCAGAAAAACTACGGAATTGCTCTTTGGTTACTATGGCGCCTGTGTGCTCTACCACAAAGCTGGCCAAAGCTGCGGCATACTGGCAAGAGGCTAAAGGCGACAAGCCATTCAGACGACCTGACAAATAACCACCATTAAAGGAATCTCCGGCTGCAGTGGTGTCTATCACTTTTTTAACTGGCACTGCAGGGCTCTGGAAACTTTTGCCATCGCTATAACCCAACACACCTGCCGGGCCATTTTTGACGATAATTTCTTTGACACCCAGCTGCTGCAATTGCGCCAATACATCAGCTGCAGTGGCACTGCCATACAAGACTTTATGGTCGTCAAGGCCTGGCAAGGCCAGATCAGACAAGGCATAGGCTTTGTCGAAATTGGCGCGGCAAAGGTCGGCATCAGGCCAGAGTGCGGGTCTGTAGTTAGGATCAAATACGATTTGAACGCCGCTTTGTTTTAACTCTTTAATTAAATCAAACAGATAGGTACGGTCTTCCGGCGATAAAATCGCCAGACTAATACCAGAAAAATAAAATACATCTGCAGGTAATAATTGCGCCAAAGAGCCCTGCTGACGAAACAAGGCCAGGCTTTGTTTGGCCGCTGAGCTGTCGCGCCAGTAGACAAAACTACGTTCGCCAAAACAGTCGGTATTGATCATATACAAGCCAGGGCGGGCTGTTTTGCTGCGAAACACCAGCGAGCTGTCGAGTTTTTCCTGCTCCAGCTGGGCGATAAGTTTGTCGCTAACTAAATCAGTGCCCACTGCGGATAAAAACTTCAGATTCAGCTGTTGTGCTGCGCTGCGTTTGCAGTACACAGCTGTGTTGTAAACATCGCCGGCAAAAGCCTGATGGTAAACGTTATCCACGAGCTGGAATAACTCGACCATACATTCGCCAAAAATTATGACTTGTTTCATGGATCAATCCTTAAGTTTTGCCTCAGGCAACGCGGCTATGCCGAACCCGGCTTTGCTCTGCCACAGTCACAGACTGACGGGTCAATTCAGTAATGGCAGCCCAGTTTTGTTGTTGTACCAAATCTTTAGGTGACAACCAGGAACCACCAGCCACAAACACATTAGGTAAAGCCAAAAACTCTGCCAGATTATTCAGTTGCACACCACCGGTGGGGCAAAATTTAACCTGTTGAAAAATACCAGCCAGAGCTTTGAGCATCTCAATACCACCTGCTAAATGCGCCGGGAAAAATTTTAGTTCTGTTAAACCTAATTCCAGCGCCATCGCCATTTCAGAAGGAGTAGCTACGCCTGGCGCCAAGGCCAGTTCGGTATTCATCATAGCTTTGAGTAAATCAGGCGTACTGGCAGGGCTGACCAGAAACTGCGCACCAGCAGCTTTGGCATTATTGGCATCTTTAGCTGACAAAATAGTACCGGCACCTGTTAAAAGCTCTGGCACTTCAGCGCGAATAGCACTGATGCAATCTAAGGCTGCAGCTGTGCGTAACACCACTTCCACTGCGGTGACACCACCTTGTTGCATCGCTTTTGCAATAGCAACAGCCTGGGCTGGTTGTTCAGCCTGAATAATGGGCAACAACAAGCCACCTTTGAGTAAGGAAGATAAAGAGGTCATGCAAGATCCTGTAAAAAAGCGGCAACATCAGTGCCTTTGGGTAATAAAAGTAAAGGGCTAAGCTGCTGGTAAGCAGTAGTTAATTCAGCTTTAAAAGCATCTGACTGCTGCAAGGCAGGGGGAAATACCTGACTCAAGGCTAAAAATAGCGCTGCATCTGCCTGTGCATCACCAGTGCATGCCGCTGCACAATCCAATAAAGGTGCGGCTAAGGGATCAACCAAAGCAGTATCGGGTTGTTGCTGGTAACGCAACCGGATAAACAACATCCAACTGGCCACCACCAGACTTAATAAACGAATAGAACGACCACTGGCTAAGTTGTCCAGAATAATTGGAAACACCCGCATCGGTAGTTTTTGCGAGCCATCCCATGCAATTTGAGCCAGCAAATGCCGGATGGCCGGGTTGTCAAAACGCTGGAAAATATCAGCGCTGTACTCTGCCGGGTTTAATTCGGCCGGTGCGTGAAAAGAGCCAATAATTTCATCTTGTGCCAGCTTTTGCACAAAATTGCGCAGCTGTGTTTGCTGCATGGCATCAAACACAGTGTCCAAACCACACAAAGAGCCTAAATAAGCCAAGGCCGAATGGGGTGCATTGAGTAACCGCAGTTTGGCTTTTTCAAAAGCTTTGACATCCTGAGTGTAAGTAACCCCCACCTGATGCCAGGCCGGTCTGTGGGCTGGCAGAATATCTTCAATCACCCACTGACAGAATTTTTCGCGTTTAATAGGCCAGTTGTCCTGATACCCCAGCTCTGCCGCTAATTGTTTTGGCAATTCTTCATCTGTGGCAGGGGTAATGCTGTCGACCATAGTGCAAGGGCACACCAGTTGCTGTTCCAGCCAGTTGGCCAAAGCCGGTTGTTTTTGCCGGGCAAACGTCAGCAGTGCACTGCGTAATTTATGGCCATTGTCGGTCAGGTTATCGCAGCTCAGCACGACAAAAGGTGGCACATTGGCGGCGAACCGCAGTGCCAACGCCTGCACTAATAAACCTATAGCTGAGCGGGCTTTCACGCTGCTTTGTAAATCGTGCTGAATATCGGCATGAGTTAAATCCAGCTCACCCAATGTATTTAAGCAGTAGCCTTTTTCAGTGATGGTTAAGGTGACATAAAAGCTGGTTGGCGCAGCTAAACGTTGCAGTACCTGCTCGTATTGTTCGGCCGCTACCAGCAACTCACGGATAGAGCCTACCAGCTGATATTCAGTTTTTTTATCCAGCAATACCAGACTGTATAACCCTTGCTGTGGTGTTAAAGCTTTGGCTAAATCGTTGGATCGCATCGACACCACAGAAATGCCCCAGTCACCGCCGTACTTCAGCGCGAGGTCTGTGTACCAGGCCTGATGTGCGCGAAAAAAAGCGCCAGGCCCAATATGCACTATGCCAATGCCAGTCGAAGACGGATCATAAGCGGGCAGCTTCAATTTGCCTTGCAGCTCTTGCAGCAAAGCCGGCTCTAAACGAGGAATATCGATGCTCATTTTTAGTCCTTTTAATCCAGCTGATAAGCTTGTTTTACCAACTGATAGGTCAGTTGCTGTGCCAGTTCATGCGCTTCATCTTCGTTTAAGCGATGTTCAGCCACTAAACCTGCTAAGAAACGACAATCAATGCGGCGTGCCACATCATGGCGGGCCGGAATAGACAGGAATGCACGGGTATCGTCGTTAAAACCAACTGTGTTGTAAAAACCAGCGGTTTCAGTCACCTGGTGTCTGAAACGCAACATACCTTCAGGGCTGTCATGGAACCACCAGGCAGGGCCCAGTTTTAGCGCCGGATAATGGCCAGCCAAAGGCGCCAACTCGCGGGCATAAGTGGTTTCATCCAGGGTGAAAAGAATTATTTTCAAAGCGGCATTGTTGCCGTATTTATCCAGCAGAGGTTTTAAGTTGCTGACAAATTCAGTAGGGCTTGGAATATCCGCGCCTTTGTCGGCACCAAAGCGTTCAAAAATAGCTGGGTTATGGTTACGAAACGCACCAGGGTGAATTTGCATCGTCATGCCATCTTCAATGCTCATCCCAGCCATTTCCGTCAGCATCTGAGCACGGAATAACTCGGTTTGTTCTTTACTGGCAGTGCCGGATAAACACAGCTGAAACAAAGCACTTGCTTCATGCTCTGACAAATTCGCTGTTTTGGCTGTTGGATGACCGTGATCTGTGGCTGTAGCGCCATGGTCGCGGAAAAACTGGCGACGAATACGCAGCGCCTGCAAATAACCTTGCCAGTTGTGAGTATCCTGCCCTGTTTGTTCGGCCAGTTTTTTGATATTGGCCAGAAAATCAGCGCGGTCGGCATCTATCACATCGTCAGGTCTGAAGGTGGTGATCACCCGTTTTTCATAACCTGTGCCTTTTAAAGCTGCATGGTGTTTTAACGAATTGACTGCACCTTCTGTTGTCGCAATCAGTTCGATATTAAATTTATCCAGCAAAGCTCGAGGCTTAAATTCAGGTTTCACCAACTGCTCATTGATGCTGTCGTAATACAAATCTGCGGTGTCTGTGCTTAATGCATGCTCTAAACCAAAGACGTCATGGAATACGCTATCAAGCCAAATGCGTGACGGCGTGCCACGGAACAAATGATAATTTTTGGCAAAAGTGTGGAAAATTTTGCGGTAATCAGTTTCGACCGGCGTGCCGTCTTTGCTGCGAATACCTAAAGACTCCAGCGAAATGCCCTGGCTGTACAGCATGCGGAACACATAATGATCCGGCAGCAGCAATAAGCTGGTGGCATTGTCGAAATTGGCGTTGCTGGCAAACCAGCTTGGATCGGTATGACCATGTGGGCTGACAATAGGCAAGTCTTTAATACCTGCATACAAACGTCTGGCTATGGCGCGAACTGTAGGATCGGCCGGAAATAATCTGTCTTGATCAAGTACTAAAGGTTTAAAGTTGGCCATATAAATTCCTTACAGGGTCACGCCATTTTTCCAAATGGCGATTTCTTTGTTGTCTGATAATTCGTTTTGGGTGGGCTTGCCTGAGGCGATATCAATCAGGTAGCGGAAAAACTGGTAAGAAAAATCCTGAGCATTCTGGCCTTGTTGCAACAAAGCGCCTGCATCAAAATCTATCCATTGGGGTTTACGTTTGGCTAAATCGCTGTTGGACGAAATTTTTACTGTAGGCACAGGGAAACCCAGCGGTGTACCACGGCCCGTAGTAAACAAAAGCATAGTGGCTCCACTGGCCGCTAAAGCAGTGGAAGACACCGCATCATTGCCTGGGCCTTGCAGTAAAGTTAAGCCTTGTTGCTGCACTAAAGCACCATAAGGAATAACCTGCGTCACTTTGGCAGAACCACCTTTTTGAATGGCACCTAAGGATTTTTCTTCCAACGTGGTTAAACCACCGGCTTTGTTGCCAGGGCTTGGGTTTTCATAAACCGGCTGTTTGTTGTCGATAAAGTACTGTTTAAAGTCGTTGACCAAAGTGACTATGTCGGAGAACACGACTTCATTGACAGCCCGGCTCATCAATACCTGTTCGGCACCAAACATTTCAGGAGTTTCAGTCAACACCACTTTGCCGCCGGCAGCGCAGACTAAATCGGCAATACGGCCCACCAGCGGATTAGCAGTTAAACCACTTAAACCGTCTGAGCCACCACATTTCATGCCGACCACTAAATCGGACACAGGGCATGCTGTGCGTTGGTCCTGCTGCATCAGTTGAATAAGTTCAGCGGCCGCCTCGAGGCCTTGCTCTAACTCATCTTCTACTTGTTGGGCATTAAAAGAGCGTAAACGGCTTTGATCCAGTTCAGGGCAGGCTTTAAGTAAAGCCGCCAGCTGATTGTTTTCACAACCTAAACCCAGCACCAGCACAGCACCAGCATTAGGGTTTTGCATTAAGCCAGCCAATACAGCACGGGTGTGGTTTAAATCATCACCTAACTGAGAACAACCAAAAGGATGGGTATAAGCAAAAACACCGTCTGTTAAACCAGCAAATTGTTGATTGGCTTTTTCGGCAATTTTCATCGCAGCACGATTGACACAACCTACTGTGTTTAAGATCCACAGCTCGTTACGAGTACCGACCCGGCCATTGGCGCGGCGATAGCCCATAAAGTGTGTTGGCAATTCGGCTGGGAAAGTTAAATCCTCGGCGTTACAACCCTGATACTGATAGTCAATTTGATCAGACAATAAAGTTTTCAGATTGTGTGAATGCACCCAGCTGCCAGAGGGAATATCATCCTGTGCTACTCCTATGGCATAGCCATATTTGATCACAGCTTCGCCTTTTTTAATTCGCTTGAGCGCTACTTTATGACCAGGCTGAATATCTTCTTTTGCCTGCACTTGGTGCCAGGGTTCAATTAAAGATTGGCCTGAAGTCAAAGGCTGCAACACCACCAACACATTGTCGCGTGGATGCACCTGCAACAAGCCCAACTGAATGGCCTCTGGGTCAGCAATATGTGGGCTACAACCTTTTGTTTGTTCTGTCATTTTTAACCTGCTAAATAGCTTGTCTATCGGTGGCAAATTGAATTTAAAAAAACACTAGCTGCTCTGCTTTAACAGAGCAGCAGTGAGTGCTTTACCATTCAGACTGACGTTTTCCAGTTTAAAATCACTGCTATGTTCCAATACACCTAAGCTTGCTTGCTCAAAGCTGACATCCGACATCTGAATACCGCTGATACCAGCACGGGGTAAGCCACGAATTTCAAAAGCACGCTGGGCCTTTTTCACTCTGAAATTGCTGATCTTCAGATCTTTGACTTCAGGTAAAAAGTTGCCGGCATCCCCTTCTTCGTAATAGAAGTTGATCACAATGGCATCTTTTACTTCGCCAATCTCAATATCATCTACTGCGATTTGTTCAATTAAACCGCCGCGCACTGAGTTGGTTTTAATGCGTAAACCCCGCTCCAGATTTGGGCTGCTCATGCGGCAACGGCGGGCAAATATTTGCTTAGCTCCGCCCGATATTTCACTTCCAATTACCACACCACCGTGGCCGGATTTCATCAGACAATCCTGAATAACCACTTGTTGAATGGGAGTGGCTAAACGGCGGCCTTCCGCATTGCGGCCAGATTTTAAAGCGATGCAATCATCCCCTGTATCAAACAGACAGTTTTCAATCAGCACTCGCTGACAGGATTCAGGGTCGCAACCATCAGAATTGGGTCCAAAACTGACACAATTCACACCGCGGATCACCACGTCTTTACATAGCACAGGATTGATCAGCCAGAAGGGTGAATTACGAATAGTGACGCCTTCAATCAATACCCTTTCACAGCCATAAGGCTGAATAAAAGGTGGCCTTAATCTGTTGTTGTCCAGATATCGTTTTTCAACAGGCACACCAGCTTCAGCCATAGCAAACAGCTGATCACGGCCAGGTTTTTGATCCGTTGCAGGGTCAAGTTTCCATGGTGTATGTTTCCATACCCCTTTCCAGGGCCACCAGTTTTCACCACTGGCATTGCCTTCCAGAATACCTTCACCTGTCACAGCTATATTCTGTTGCTGATAAGCATAAATTAACGGCGAAAAACCCATCAGCTCCACCCCTTCCCAGCGGGTAAAGACTTCTGGCAAATAAGCTTGTGGATCTGTGACAAAAGACAGCACTGCATTTTTTTGCAGATGTAAATTCACATTGGATTTTAAATGCACAGGACCAGTGGACCAGACGCCTTCAGGCACTACTACACGACCTCCACCTGCTTTATGACAAGCGGCTATGGCCTCTGTAATGGCCTTATCACAACGCTGGTTTTGTTTGGCACCAAAGGCAGTGATAACAAAATCCCGCTGTGGAAATGATGTAAGTTTTATATCCCGCAGTATTTGCTCAGCCAGAGCCCAGATTGGGTCTACAACTTTAGGTGCAGCAGCCGTCACTTTAAAACTTAACAAAGGTTGCAGTACCGCCGAAGCAGCACAAGCTTTGAGTAAAAAACGTTTTTTCAGATCAGGTCTCAGCATTAGTTTTCCCTTTTCTCTGCATAAAGCTTTGAGCTTTCTTCTGCTTTATGCTTATTTAAAAAGCATAATAACGCATTTGCCACCGGTAGCAATAGGTTGACAAAAAATTTTGCCACCGATGGCAACTGGTCAGAGAACTTCAAAGGCAAGATTCCATTATTGAACTCAAAAGGCAGGAAAATCGCTTAAACTCAGGCAGCGCAGACGCGATTACGACCTTGTTGTTTGGCCTGATACAAAGCCTGATCGGCCAAAAACAGCAATTGTTTGGCATCATTCAGCTCGTCACTGATAGCGATACCAATACTTACGGTAATACTGATGCCTTCTGCTATATCCAGCCAGTCCAGTGCCATAATTTCCAGTCGTAAACGTTCACACACTAGCTGTGCCTGCTCCAGACTGGTGGATGGCATCAATAACGCAAACTCTTCGCCCCCCCAGCGAGCAGCACAGTCAACAGAACGGGAATGCTGACGGATTTTTTCCGCTATGGCGACTAATGCCACATCACCGGCGTTATGAGACCAGGTATCGTTGATTTGTTTAAAGTGATCGATATCAATAAAAGCCAAAGCCAGTGGCTGCTTTAAACGTTGCGAACGCATGAATTCTTTACTCAGCACTTCATCAAAAGCGCGGCGATTGGCAAGACCTGTCAAACCATCCTGCCTGGCCTGCAAAGCCAAAGCTAAAGTCTGTTGATGCAACTGAGCTAACAAGACTGATTTTTCTTCATCTGCCGCCTGCAGACTGTTGGCTTTTTGCTGCAATTCTGCCGTTTTTTCGGCAACCTGACGCTTTAAACGTTGCTCTGACTTACGCAGGCTGGACATACGCCAGTACAGCAATAACAACAGCACAGCTATAGAGCATAAGGTGCCCAACCACTGGAAATGACGGGTTTGCCACCAGTGTGGATGTTTAATCAATTCTATGCGGGCAGCTTCACTCCATGGGCCACCCGAATTGGCCGCCTGCACCAGAAATTCATAACGACCCGGCGCCAGATTGGTGTATTCAGCAAAGTTCTGTTTGCCTCTGTCCAGCCAGTTGGCATCAAACCCAACTAAACGGCTGCGATACTGAATACGTTCAGGCATCACATAACCTAAACCTGCGAAATGCAGCTCCACCCTGTCACTGTCCGGTGGTAACTCAATACTGCCACTAATTTTTTTCGCTACCCCATTCACCAGTAATTCTTCAAGAACCACAGGAGGTATAGCTTCAGCAAAGGCATCCAAGCGGCTTGGCTGCACCCTGCTGACGCCCGAAGCCGTGGCAAACCACAACGAGCCGTCTGTTGCCATCATAGCCGCAGGGTTTGATCCACCATTGGCCTGAGCGCTGAGCATGCCGTCGCTTTCACCATACAAATCAAAAGAAATATCAGCCAGGGTGCCATCCGCTACCGCATTCGCGTCCTGACGACTGATCCGCAAAATACCTCTGTTACTGCTCAACCAAAAGTTGTCATGCGCATCAGCCTGCACCTGAAAAAATTTATCAAAGGGCATACCGGCTTTACGCCCCACCATCGCCAGTTCTGCTGTGTCTAATCGATAGCGCACTAAGCCCCGGTCTGTCGCCAGCCACAGCAAGTTTTTTTCCGGTTGTTCATAAAAATCAAAGGCGTATTCTGCCTGATCGAACGTCGATAATGATAAAGACTCAAATTGGCCATTCACCAGACGGGTGACCCCAGTGCCGGTCCCCACCCACAACACATCCTTTGTTTTGTGCAGTGCTATCACAAAATCTGCGGGCAAGCCTTCGCGAGTGGTGTAACTGCGGATGTTCTGATGCTGATAATGATTAAGGCCCTGTGCTGTACCGAACCAAATGTCTCCTTCAGGCAAAGGCAAAATAGCCCTGACTTCGTTGGATAACAAACCTGAGTTGCGATCCAGCAGTATGGTTATCTTGCCTTGGCTATAGTGAAAAACTCCGGACGAGTAGGTTCCTATCAGCACATCCCCCTTTGTCGTTTCAGCCAGACTTAACACCGACTGTTTCGGCAGCAGGTTAGCTGTAGTGAGTAATTGGCCGTCTTTGTAACGTGCCACACCACGTGCTGTACCAATCCAGACACTGCCATCCGAATGCTGTAATACAGTGCGGACAAAATTATCAGGCAGGCCCTGCTCAGTACTTAAAGTGGTAAAAGGTGCATCCCGTAAACGAAATAAACCACCGTTTGTACCAAGCCAGATGCTGTGTTCATTGTCTTCATAAATAGCCAGCACTCTGTTATTCGGCATACCGTGCTGAGCTGTCAGTTGCTCCAGGCCATAATTACTCAAACGGAACACACCTTCCTCAACAGTGCCTATCCATAAATCACCCTGATGATCGACTAATAATCTGGAGATGGCGGTTTGATGCAGTTCAGGCTGCACTACCACGAAATCTGTACCTTGTTGCTGATACAAGCCCCGTTCAGTGCCGAGATAAAGCTTACCCTGATAATAAGCCAAAGCGAACACCGGAAGTTTTGGGCTATTGACCACAGTGCTCAGTTTGCCCTGATGCAAATAAGCTAAACCTTCAGCAGTGCCAACCCAAAGCCCTTCATTATCATCATGCAGCAGGCTGTAAAGAGTGTTGCTGGGTAAACCATGATGCCGGGTCCATTGTTGACGAGAGCCATCCGTTTGCAGGCAAAACAAACCTCCGCCTTCAGTGCCAACCCAAAGCTGGCCTTTGGCATCTCCCCGAACTTCATTGACTAAAGAAGATACGGCATCCACTGGTCGCCATTGCTGATCCTGTAACAAGGCCAAACCACCACGGGATCCGCCAACGAGCAAACGTCCTTTGGGATCCAGATGCAAAGCCCGGATCCCAGAGTCTGGCAAACCGGTTTGTTGTTCACGGCCAAAGACTTTAAATTCGCGACCATTGTAACGGGCTACACCTTCCCAGGTAGCAAACCAAAGATAACCGTCCGGAGTCTGGCTGATACTGTTAATGGTGTTATGGGGTAAGCCCTGGCGGGTATTCCAGCTTTCGCGGAAGTAATCTGTTAAAGCGGCTGTTGCTGCTGTTGCGGTAAAAGGCAAAGCCAGAAAAAACTGTAGCAACAGTGCAGTGACGATCACACTGAAATTTTTGTTATTCAATAATTTGATAAATTCTGCAAAAATCAACATCAGCGCCATCCCAGTCAGCAGATGGTTTCATTTTTTCTAATAAAACCACTTTACTCTATTTATCAGACTGGGAAAACTAAAAAAACAGAAATTCAGCTGAGCTTAGGAAGGAAGTACTGTTGCAGCCTTGGCTGTGGATTCCCGCACCACCAGGGTAGGCGCTACTTTAGCCGCCACTTGTTGCGCCGCTTTGTCATTTTGTTCAATCACCATAATCATTTTGGTGGTTGCTAACTGCGCCATTTGCCGAACCGGACGCCTTATCGTTGTTAATGCTGGTATCACTCTGGATGCCAGTAAATTGTCATCAAAACCAGCGACAGACAACTGCTCTGGAATAGCTATACCCATTTGATGCGCTACTTTCAGTACGCCTGCGGCCATCTGATCGTTATTAGCAAAAATTGCTGTGGGCAAAGGGCTTTGACTCAGCAGGCTGCGGGCGCATTCAATACCTGTTTCATAGGTATTATTTCCTTCCAAAATACGGTCGGCTTTCAGGGCTATGCCATAAGCAGATAAACCTAATTTAAACCCCTCCATCCGTTCGGTAGAGGATTTATAACGCTGAGGACCACTGATAAACGCAATGTCCTGATGGCCTAACTGAGCAAAATAACGCGCCATTTCTGCAGCAGCGGACCTATCGTCCGATACCACTATATGTTTAGCTTCATCAATAGCCACAGAAGTCAGGCGCACATAAGGTCGTCCGGCGTTTTTCAGCGCTTCCGCCAGAGACTCCAGCTCAGAAACCGGCGGCAATACAATGACACCATCCAGTTTGGATCTGTTGATAAAGTTCAGGCAGTCCTGCACCAAGGTTTCACTGCGATAACGGCAAGGATGCACCACCAGCTCATAGCCCAGAGTAGAACAAATTTCCAGTACACCTCGTTGCACGTCATCTAAGTACAAGGCATCCGGGTTATCGTAAATTAAACCTAATAGATAAGAGCGGCTGGAAGCCAGACCACGAGCCTGAGTATTTGGCGAATAATTCAGTTCAGCGATAATTTTCTCGACCCGGACTCTGGTGCTGTCACCCACACTCAAAGAGCCATTGATCACCCGCGATACAGTGCGTTTTGATACACCTGCCAGGCGGGCTACATCATTAATGGTCGAACTTTTTTGTATCATCCACTTATCCTGTTATTTATCATTGGCCAGCAATGCCGGCCTGTAGCACGCCAGACTAATATCGATAGCTGCTTGTTTTACAGCGGCAACCAACAGAGGTAAACGTTGTTTGCATAAAATACTGCTTAAGCCTGTAACCCCCAGAGAAGCAACCACTGTGCCTTGCGCATTGCGGATAGGTACTGCAATACAACGCACGTTGGCTTGATACTCCTGATCGTCCAGCGCATAACCCCGGCCTAAAACGCTTTGCAATTCTACCCGCAAGCGACTGAGATCGGTAATGCTTTGTGGTGTTCTGGCGCTCATTTGCTGCAATCCGGGTAAAGTAGCCAGTTGATCAAAGTAGTTAAAAGCCAAAAACACTTTGCCACCGGCAGAACAATGCAGATCGGCCAAAAAACCAGGCCGGGCAGCCAGATGACTGGGATTAGGGCTGTCACAGACTTCGGCTATTAAAGCACCGTCTGGTCGCGGTAACGCCAGATGACTGGTGAGCCCAGTGCTGATCGTCAATTTATGCAGTACAGGCACAGCCAGCTGATGCAAATGATGGTGCTGCAATAAATCCAGCCCCATCTTGTACAAACTGCTGCCCACCCGGTATTTTTTGCCTTCTTTATACAACATTTGTTGCTGACAAAGGGTTTGTAAAATACGAAAAGCACTGGTTCGGGGCACTGCCAGTTGCTGTTCCAACTGGGATAAGGTTAAACCCGAACCAGAGGCCGCCACTAACTCCATCATGCGACAGGCATTGGCAAGATTTGGGATCAAATAACTGGTCATAACAGCTCCTAAAGCCCAAACAAATTAGGCAAAAATTCACTGATAGCCGGCACATAAGTGACCAGCAATAACACCGCCACCATGGCCAGATACATAGGCAACAGCGGCTTGATCAGGGATTCCAGTTTAGTTTTGGCCACAGCACAAGCGACAAAAAGCACACTGCCGACAGGAGGAGAAACTAAACCAATAGACAGGTTCAAAATCAGCATAATGCCAAAATGCAGCGGGCTCATGCCAAGCTCCACCGCGACTGGCAGGAAGATAGGGGTGAAAATCAGCACTGCTGGTGTCATGTCCATAAAGGCGCCCACCACCAGCAAAATGATATTGATTAATAACAAAATCAGCAGTGGGTTTTCACTTAAGGTCAGTAAACCCTGACTGACAGTTTGCGGAATATTTTCGTAAGATAATATCCAGGACATAGCAGCAGAGGTGGCAATTAATGCCATCACTATGGCTGTAGTTTCAGCCGACTTCAGTAAAATAGCCGGCAGCTCTTTGACTTTTACTTCGCGATACACACAGACCGCAAGAATAAATGAATAAACCACTGCTATTGCACCGGCCTCTGTCGCAGTAAAAGCACCACTGATAATGCCGCCTATCACCAGCACTATCATCAACAAGCTAGGGATAGCTGCAGCCAGCTTTTTGAAGGTTAAAGACAAAGGCAAGCGGGCCGCCAGCGGATAACCTTTCATTTTGGCGTAGCCAGCACAAACCAGCATTAACGCTGTACCCAACAAAATACCCGGCAAATAACCAGCCACAAATAAGGCAGCAATAGATACACCACCACTGGCGATGGCGTAAACAATCATTATATTACTGGGGGGTATTAACATGCCTGTGGTTGCCGCCGCTGCAGTCACAGCTGCACTGTAGTTAACATCGTAGCCTTGCTTTTTCATCTCAGGCACCATAAAGCTGCCGATGGCAGAAGTTGCTGCAACTGCCGAACCTGAGATAGCGCCAAATAACATACAGGACAACACATTCACCAACGCCAGGCCACCCGGCAAGCTGCCTACCAACGCCATAGCTGCTTCAATTAACCGTTTGGCGATACCGCCCCGCCCCATCAAGAGTCCTGATAACACAAAAAACGGGATAGCCAGCAAAGCAAAGCTATTTAAACCACCCGCCATGCGCTGCGCCAGCGTAGTGACAGCTGGCAATAAATCCATCGACAGCAACATGGTGCATAAAGTGGCTAAGCCAATACAAAAGGAGATAGGCACATTCAGTAACAACAAAGTAAAAAATACAGAGATTAAAATAAGTACAGACCATTCCATTATTCAGCCTCCTCTGCCGGAACCAATTGAATTTTTGCCGCCAGACAGCGCAGCTGACACACACCATAAAATGCGATCAAGAGCCCGGCCAAAGGTAAGACCATATAGATCCAGGCCATACGGATCCCAAGTGACGCTGACATTTGATCCAGCTCCCAGGTTAGCCACACCAGTTCACCACCACCCCAAACCATCACAATGGACGCAAATACCACCACTGCTGCAGTTAAAACAAAAGCAATACGGTGCTGCCACAAAGGCGGCATCCGGCTGGTAACTATATCCAGACCTAAATGCTGACCAGTACGATAGGCATAAGCTGCGCCTAACATAGCAATCCACAATAATAAACAGCGGGCAATTTCTTCCGTCATTGAACTGGGATTGGTCAGTAAAAAACGTGACAACACCTGCCAGCACACCACCAGCACTATGCTGGCCATTAGCAGCATTAAACTGCGCTTTAATAGCCAATCGACCCACAACACTAATTTAGTCATTGGACGCTCCTGCAGTTTCAGCCTGGATCAATGCAATTTCTGCCATCAAATCCCCCACTTCAGTGCCCTTCAACGATTGATGCAGCGGCTTGACTGCTGCAGCAAAAGCGGCTTTGTCCGGATAAATCACCTCCACTCCGGCAGCTTTGACTTTCGCTAAGGCATCATCACTGGCCTCTTGCCACAATTCACGCTGATAACGCACTGAATCATTCATGGCTTGTTGAACCCAGCCTTGCTGCTGAGCATTCAGACTTTCCCAGACAGGTAAACTCATTAAAATTACGTCCGGCACTGAGGTGTGTTCGTCCAGACTGTAGTATTTGGATAATTCGTAATGACGGGATAAATAAAAGCTGGGTGGATTATTTTCTGCTCCATCCACTACACCTTGTTGCAGGGCTGTGTAGAGCTCACCCCAGTCGACAGGAGTCGCAGCGCCACCTAAGGTTTGTACCATCTGCACAGCAGTCTGGCTGTTGGGTACGCGGAACTTTAAACCTTTTAAATCAGCAGGCTGATGCACAGCTTTGTTGGTGGTATAAAAACTACGGCTGCCCGCATCGTAATAACCCAAACCATGCAAGCGGGCCTTTTGCATTGAATTGAGTAAATCCTGGCCTATGGAGCCATTTAATACGGCCCATAAATGCGCGCTGTCCCTGAACACATAAGGCACACTGAACACCTGCATCTTAGGCACAAAACCTTCAAGCGGACTGGCCGACACTTTAGTTAAAGCCAGACTGCCAATCTGCAATAGTTCTATCAGCTCACGTTCTGAGCCAAGCTGCCCACCACTGTAAATCTGAATATGCATCTGGCCTGCAGAATAATGTTCCAGCCGCTCTGCCATATAAACCATAGCTTTGTGAACCACATGCTCCTGATCCAGCGTATGGGCCATGCGCAAGGTGATCTGCTCTTGCTGGCGCTGACAGCCTGTAGTGAATAGCAGCGTCATTAAACCGCAGCACAGCAATACGCCGCGCAGTGTAAAGAGTTTCATCGTCTAACCTGCCTGTTGCTTTCCCCGTCGTACTTGAAGCTGCAGCTTTGTTGACGAAGTACTCTCGCCCCAATCACATAGGGCTACTATGTTCATGGGGCCTCAAGCCATCGTCGCCTCCCTGCAACTCCAATTACTTAGGGGATGTCTCTTTTATAAGTCAGCGCTCGTACTGCTGGCGCTGTCGAAGGGCACACTGTCTATCGCAGTGATTGCTGCCCTGTATTACTAAAAGGTTACTCAACGAAGCCCTCCCCAGAGCCCCGTGCCCCTTACCTCAATTGATCAGGGCCAAACTTATCCATATCGTGATAATCCAGATTTTCACCAGCCATACCCCAGATAAAGGCATAGCTGCCTGTGCCGACGCCACTGTGAATAGACCAGGGAGGTGAGACTACAGCCTGCTCATTGCCCATCCACAGATGACGGGTTTCATCAGGTTGCCCCATAAAGTGACAAACAGCCTGACCTGGCGTCAGATCAAAATAAAAATAAGCTTCCATTCGTCTGTCGTGCTGATGGGCTGGCATAGTATTCCAGACACTGCCTTGGCTCAGCACAGTTAAACCCATTTGTAACTGACAGCTTTGCACTACTTCTTTAATCATTAACTGGTAAATAATGCGCTCGTTACTGGTGGCTAAAGCACCCATCTCCAGCTTTTTACAATCCGCCATCCGCACATGCTGTACCGGATAAGCATGATGAGCGGGAGTGGAATTTAAATAGAATTTGGCCGGAGTTTCACTGTGCAGGCTATGGAAACTGACATTTTTACAACCCATGCCAAGATACAAAGCTTCTTTGTTCGCCAGCTCGTATTTATTGCCATCTACTTCAACATAACCGGTGCCACCAATATTGATCACACCCAGTTCGCGGCGCTGCAGAAAAAATTCAGCTTTCAGCGCATCCACTGTTTGCAGCAAGACTGGAGCCCGAACAGGCACTGCACTGCCGACAATCAAACGTTCGTAGTGGGTGTAACACAACACCAGTTGATCGGCCTGCATCAGGTTGTCGATCAGAAAATTCTGCCGCAGCTTTTCGGTGTCGTAGTGTTTGACATCCAAGGGCGCTGTGGCAAAACGGTTTTCAAAAATTACATTCATTTTATTCTCCTGCGTTCACTGGCATAAATTAGCCTTAACGGGCCAGCCAGCCTCCATCCACGGCCAGTACATGGCCATTGACATAATTACTGGCACTGCTTGCTAAAAATACAGCAGCGCCTGCTAAATCTTCAGGCTCACCCCAACGACCTGCCGGGATACGCGCTAATATGGCCTGATTACGCACTTCATCCTGCTGCAAAGCAAAGGTATTGTCGGTACGGAAATAACCCGGTGCTATGGCATTGATATTTAAACCTGAAGTGGCCCATTCGTTCGCCAAAGCTTTGGTTAAACCTGTAATGGCATGTTTGCTTGCGGTATAAGCCGGTACCGTAATACCGCCGCTGTAAGACAACATAGAGGCAATATTGATAATTTTTCCTTGCCCACGTTTAAGCATTTCAGCACCAAGCAACTGGCTGAGTAAAAATGCCGAATCCAGATTCACCCGCATCACGGTCTGCCATTCTTCCATCGGGTAATCCACCGCAGGAGCTCGGAAAATAGTGCCACCGCAGTTCACCAGTATATGTATCGGGCCCAGAGCTAAAGCCTGCTCTGCCAATAAACGCACCTGGTCTAAATCAGACAAATCAGCGGCCAGCGCAAAAGCCTGACCACCTCGAGCTTCAATCTGACTGGCTGTGGCGCTGGCCCCCTCTATTTGAGAGCTGCAGCAAATCACCGAAGCACCGGCTTGCGCCAAAGCCTGTGCAATAGCTTTGCCCAAGCCACGGCTGGCGCCTGTAACTAAAGCTGTTTGTCCTTTTAACGAAAATAAAGCCGACATTCTTTGACTCCTTTTTTTGTCTGAAGCACTGCATTTTTTACTGCATAGTTATTGCCTAAGCATTCGCTAAACCCTTGGCTAAACCATTGCACATTTAATGCTCAAAATGCCCGTGAAGTTCAGCCCAATCAGAATTAATTTCACATCTGGAACAAAACCTATTTTATCTGACGCCAAACTATGCAACATTACCGATATAAAACAACAAGTTAACTATCATCACCAAATAAAACCTAAGGACATAACTGATTTTTTTTTGTGCGACGTTTGACAGTAATCTAAGCTTGGTGTTAGCTTTTTGCCATCGGTGGCACAAAATTGCAAGCGTTTTTTGCCACCGGTAGACAAAATCAACAGGGAGTCGCACAAAGCGTCTTCCATTATTAAAAATACAGCTGGCATGTACTGGCTGAACGCTTTGAACCAGACAGGACGAGGTAGAGATCATGGCCAAAACCAACACGCCATTTCACCCGAATAAAGTTGCTTTAGCTTTGGCTATTGCAGGTTGTACTTCACTATTTTCTGTATCGGCGCAAGAAACAGCTGAAACTGCACAAGCAGAACAAAGAATTGAAGTGATCGAAGTGAAAGGCAGTTTCCGCGATTCGTTATCCAACGCTTTAAATCAAAAACGCCAGTCGGATGGCGCCATCGACGCTATTCTGGCTGAAGATATTGCCGACTTCCCGGATTTAAATCTGGCAGAATCTTTACAGCGTATTCCAGGTATTGCTATCTCGCGCGCCGCAGGTGAAGGCCGCCAGATTTCAGTACGGGGCCTGGGCCCTGAATTTACCCGTGTTCGCATTAACGGTATGGAAGCAGTATCTACCAGTGGTGGTACAGACCAGATTGGTGGTGCCAACCGTGGCCGTGGTTTTGACTTCAATACCTTTTCTTCCGATTTATTCAGCTCTTTGACAGTGCGTAAAACAGCATCAGCTGATGTTGAAGAGGGTTCATTAGGGGCAACTGTGGACTTAAGAGCTGCCCAGCCTTTTGACTACGACGGTTTTACTTTTGCGGCATCAGGCCAGATGGGTTACAACGACTTGTCTGAAAAATCGGATCCTAAAACCTCATTTTTAGTCAGTAATATTTTTGCAGACGGTAAGGTAGGCGCTTTATTTTCCGCCTCTTATTCAGAACGCCAAATTAAAGATCAGGGCGCAAGCACAGTGCGCTGGAACAGCGTCAATGACTTTGGTTTTTATCAGGGCAATGCTACAGCTCCTGAACTGGAAGAAATTAACGCCGCAGCTAGACCACGTTTACCCCGCTACGATTCCTACACTCATAATCTGGACCGTTTAGGTTTAAGTTCATCTTTTCAATTCAGACCTAATGACGATACAAAAATTGATTTAGATATTTTGTATGCCAAAACAGATGCGACCCGTAATGAAGTATTTTTACAGGGTATTTTAAACGCTGGGGCAAATAGGCCAACTACAGCTACTGCAGCCTCTGGTAATACAGGTGTGATGAATGTTGTCGATTATTTTATCGATAATACCAATACCATGACCTACGGCAGTTTTGAAAATGCCACTATCCGTGCCGAAAACCGTTTTGATGAGTTAGGTACTGAGTTTTTACAGTACAACCTGACGCTGAAACAACACCTGACAGATAACCTGAGTATGGATGCCATGATAGGCACTGCCACATCAGAGTTTGATAACCCGGTACAAACCACCTTAGTAGCAGAAAAACGTGGCGTTGAATTTGCCTATGATTATCGCGGTGCCAACAGAGAAAACCCAGCTCTGACTTATGGTGCTGGTGTCTTTGATCCGAATGGCTGGACCTCCAACAGTGTGCGTTTACGTCCACTGGGCGCAGAAAATACCTTTGATACGGCAGAACTGAATTTTACTTATCTCTTGAGTGATAACGTCACTTTAAAAGCAGGCTTGCATTATAAAGATTTTAGCTTTGAAACCTATGAAGCCCGTCGTCAGGCTGAAAACGGCGCAGGTATTGTTTATACGCCGGATTTGCTGATGCAATATGATTCAGGTTTAGGCAGCCAGCCTGTTTGGTTAGTGCCTGATTTTGCTGCCATAGATGCTCAGTACGATATCTACAGCAACACAGGGGTGTTTGCCGTTAGTGCAGACTTCCGCCGCCCTGATAACTATTCTGCCAATGAAAAAAGCTTAGGCGCTTACCTGCAATTGGGTTTTGATACAGACATCAACGATATGCCTCTGCGTGGTAACGTCGGTGTACGTCATGTCAAATCAGACCAGACGTCTACAGCCTGGGCTACTATTGCCGCCAGCCCGACTCAGATCACTGCCGAACATGATTACAACGAAATATTGCCGTCACTTAACCTGGCTTTAGAGCCCTGGGAAGATGTAATAGTACGTTTTGGTGCAGCTGAAGTCATGGCTCGCGCTGGTTTAGGTGCTATTCGTCCTGACGTATCAGTTTCTGTATCAGGTGGCAGCCGCTCTGTAGGCGGCGGTAATCCTCAGTTGGAGCCAACCAAAGCTCGTACTTACGATTTAGGTTTTGAATTCTACTTCTCTGACGAGTCGATGTTAGGTCTGGCATTTTTCTTTAAAGATATTGACAGCCATGTCCAGACTTTACGTGAAACTAAAGCTTTTACTGAAACAGGTTTACCTATCCAGGCTGCTATCGACGCCTGTACAGCTGGTCCTGGTTACAATGCAGATTGTAATGAAAACGTGGACTGGCAGGTGACTACTCCACTGAATGGCCCTGGTGGTGATTTAAAAGGTATGGAAGTCAGCTATCAGTTGCCTTTTACCTTCTTACCTGAATTCTGGAACAGATTTGGTTTTATCGGAAACTACACTTATGTTGATGCACAGATGGACTATGTCAACGCTGCTGGTGTAGTGCAGGCTACCCGTGACTTAAATGGTTTGTCAAAAAACACCTCTGCCGCCACTATTTACTACGAGCATGAGGCGTTAAATGCCCGTGTTTCTATGGCTAAACGAGGAAAATACCTGACCACAGCCATAGGTCGTGACGGTAACGATATGGAAGGCACCAATGCTACAACAAACGTAGACGCCTCTATCTCTTATGCCATCAACGACAATTGGAAAATCAGTTTTGAAGCATTAAACCTGACTGACGAAGTGGATGATCAATGGGTAGACTCAGCGGGTGACCGTCTGACTTATTACCATGAAACAGGCCGCCAGTACTACTTAGGTGCTCAATACAAGTTCTAATCTTTTTTAGATAAATATAAATGGCTTAGCCAAGGAAGGCGGCTTTGGCGTGACTTGTGCTGTTCTGCTGCAAGTCACGATTTTGTTTTTACTTTCACAATAGGTATTAGCCGTGAGCTATGTTTTAAAGCGACCATTACTGATCTCCTGCCTCACCTTAAGTTTTTTAGCAGCCTGCGGTAAACCAGCACCAGCACCGGAACAACAGGTTACAGTTGTTCCGCCAGAAGAAACAGCTATCGCCACCTTAAGTATTCATAACCCTTCTGATTTCGCCAGAGCGCAAGAAGCCATCTATGTGTCTGCTGCGGATTTAGGTCTGGCAGAAAGCGCAGTTCAGAATTCAGCTTTTATTGCTGCCAGTGCAAAGGGGCAATTGCCTACACAGTGGATTGACCGCAATGCGGATGGCCAAAAAGATACCCTACTCATCAGCCCTACTCTGAGTGCTGGTGAGACTTTAGAACTACAAGTCACCTCAGGCACAGGTGCAGAATTTGCGAAGCAAACCCAAGCCGAAATTTCGCAAAAAACCGGCGGTCAGTGGCAAGACAAAAAATATGTCGGTGGCAGTTTTGAAAATGTAAGTCATCTGACTCCACCGCCACAGTACACGGATCACAGCGAATTTATTCGTTATGAAGGCCCTGGTATTGAATCCGATAAAGTGGCTTACCGTGTTTATCTCGACTGGCGTAACGGCTTTGATATTTTTGGCAATAAAACCGGTCAGCCAGTACTGCATCAAGTGGGTTTAGACGGCTACCAGTCTTACCATGAAGCGGCAGATTGGGGCATGGATGTGCTCAAAGTTGGCAAAGCTGTGGGTGCTGGTGGTTTTGGCTACTGGGATGGCAGCAAAGTAGAACGAGTGTCCAAGCTGGACGGCCACAGCGTTAATATTATCGAAAATGGCGCTCTGTATTCAGCTTTGACCATAGACTATAGAAACTGGCAAATCGCTGGTAAAACTTTGGATATCAGAGCACATTTATCCATGACAGCAGGCAGCCGTTTGCTGCAAAACCGTCTGACTTTAAGCCAGCCTCTGGATAATTTGGCGCTGGGTATAGTGAAACTACCTGACACTAAACTGCTTACCGGTACGCTCGAAAGCAGCGGCCATACTTACACTTACCTGGCAACTTATGGCAAACAAAGTCTGGATGGCGCCAATCTGGGCATGGCGATTTTATTTAAACGTGGCAAGCTCAAAGAGTTAACCACAGACGAACATAACCATGTGGCTGTGATGAGTGTATCAGGTCAGCATCTGGAGTATTACCTCTTAGGTGCCTGGCAACATGAACTCAATGGCATTACTAACGAACAACAGTTTATTGAGTATTTGCAGCAGGAAGTGGAGCGTTTAACTTTAACCCCACGTTTGAGCTTAAAAACAGCATTCACCACCACACAAACCAATCAGCCTCTGACCAGCGAACGGGCTTTATACTGGAGCCAGCAACTGGCCAACTCTGAGCTCAATCGTCAGGCAGGCCAGTATTATTGGGGCGGTTGGGACACGGAACGGGATCGCCCTGTCAGCTTTGAATACACCACAGGTTTATTGATCCAGGCTTTTGATGATTTAAACAAATACGCCTCAGATCCGGCTTATCAAGCCGTGATCAACAAAATGGCGGATACCTTTGTCACCAAAGACGGCACAATTCACAGCTACGACGCCAGCAAATTTAATATCGACAGTATCAATAGCGGCAACCTGCTGCTGCGGGTATTTGAACAAACAAAAGAGCCAAAATACCAATTGGCCGCTCAAGCCTTACGTGAGCAGTTAAAGCATCATCCTAAAACCTCAAATGGCGCTTTCTGGCATAAAAATATTTATCCGCATCAGTTGTGGTTAGATGGGGTTTATATGGGCATGCCGTTTTTAGCTTATTACAGCAGCCTGTTTGAACAAGGTGCCAGCCTGGATCAAGCCGTGCATGAGTTTGTCGTCACCCGTGAGCAGTTACGTGACGACAAAACAGGTCTGTATTTCCATGCCTGGGATGAATCCAAACAAATGGATTGGGCTGATAAAGAAACAGGTCGTTCAGCTTATTTTTGGGGCCGTGCTATTGGCTGGTTAGCTATGGCACTGGTGGATGTGTTGGATTATATACCAGCAGATAACACCGAATTACGTCAGCCGCTGCTGAATATGGTGACTGAACTGGCAGCGGATTTAGCCAGGTATCAGGATGCTGAAACGGGCGTTTGGTATCAGATTATGGATAAAGCCGGTGAGCGTGGTAATTATCTGGAATCGAGCGGTAGCAGCATGTTTGTTTACTTTTATGCCAAAGCCATCAATAAAGGTTATTTACCAAAAGAACAGTATCTGGATATTAGTAAAAAAGCCTGGCAAGGCCTTTTAAATGAATTTGTGCTGGTGCATCCGGATGGCAGTATCAGTCTGACCACTATGGTGCAGGTAGCAGGTTTAGGTGCGGGACGGGATGGCAGCTATCACTACTATATGAGTGAGCCTATCTACCGCAACGACAGCAAAGGCACAGGGCCTTTTATTATGGCGGGTGTGCAAATGTCTCAGCTGTTAAAAGACTAAGCTGATGAAGTTTATTACTGCCTGGCTGAGTGCACTGGCGCTCAACCTGCTTTGCCTGAACCTGCACGCCAGTGAGCAACCACTGCGCCTGCAGGTGGCTTTAGATGGCTCAGCGCCTTTTAACTCAATTCAACAGGCACTGGACTCCTTACCTTCGACCAAAGAATGGGCTTTGATTGAGATTGGCCCTGGTATTTATAAAGAAAAGCTCTACCTTAATCGCGACAAAGTGGTTTTGGCGGGCAGCGGCAAAACCAGCACCACTATAGAATTTCCGGAACTTCGTAAAAACCATTTAAAGCAGCAACCAGATGACTGGGGCTCTGCCGTGGTTAATATCAAAGCATCCGATATAGTGCTGTTAGATTTAACTGTATTTAACAGTTACGGCGCTCTGTATGGCGATCACGATCATCAGTTTGCCATCCGTGGTTTTGAGCAGGCCAGCCGCATTATTACCGACCAATGCAGAGTAATAGCAGGTGGTGCTGACAGCTTAAGTTTATGGAATAAAAAAGGATTGTATTACCACAGCAACTGCTACTTTGAAGGCCATGTCGATTATGTTTGCCCACGCGGCACTGCATGGATTAAACAGAGCCAGTTTTATAGCCAGGCGACAGAAGCGTCACTTTGGCACGATGGTGAATTGGATCAAAACGCGAAGTTAGTGGTCACAGACTCGAAACTCTCGGGTATTCATGGCTTTTTACTCGGCCGTCGTCATTATGACGCCCAGTTTTATCTGCAGAATAATCAGTATTCGCCTTTGATGGCAGATAAACCGATATTCCGTAAAACCTATCCGGATGAACCCAGCCGCGACAGAGCCAACTTATGGGGTGAACGCAGTTATTTCAGTGGCTCCAGTGGCGCCACTTACGGCTGGTTGCAAAACAATTGGCCTAAAGCAGTATCTCAGATCACCGAAGATTGGGTTTATCAGGGCCAGTGGCAACCTGAACAGCTGTTAAAAACAATACGCAGTTGGTTAAAATCTAAAGCCCAGCCTATGCCTGCCAAACTCTATCTGGTCGGTGATTCAACTATGTCGGACAAAACCAATCTGGCGTATCCGGAGCGCGGCTGGGGTCAGTTATTGCCTGAATTTCTGCTGCCGCAACTGCAAGTGATTAACTTAGCAGCCAATGGCCGCAGTACTCTTCGTTTTTTAAATGAAGGCCGCTGGCAAATGCTGCTCGATGAATTACAAGCTGGTGATTATGTGCTGATCCAATTTGGTCATAACGATCAAAAACAAGACGACCCTAAGCGGTATGCCGAAGTGAATACGCGTTACCCCGAGTTGCTGCAGCAGTTTATCCGCGAGGTCAAAGCCAAAGCCGCAATTCCAATGCTGGCTAGCTCTATCTGCAGGCGGAATTTTAAAGGCAAAACTTTGGAGCGGGATTTAGCAGCTTATGCAGCCCAGGCTAAACAGCAGGCCGAATTGGCTCAAATCGACTTATTTGATTTACAGCAGCAAAGCTGTGATTTCTGGCAAGAGTTAGGCGCTGCTGGCAGTCAGCCGTATTTTATTCAGGTACCGGCTGGCTTGTATCAGAAGTTCCCTCAAGGCAAAACTGACAATACCCATTTGTCAGTGCAAGGGGCTTCAAAGGTTGCCCAGCTTTTTGTACAAGACTTACAAAAACAACACCACCCGTTAGCCAGGTATATCTACAGAACAAAGCTCTAATCGGCTTTAACCGACAAACCAGTCGCGGGTTCTGGCGCTGGTTTTCACCAGTTGCCAGCTTTCGCAGCCATTAAAAGCGGCATAGTCCAGCACAGCTTTGGTCAGCGCCGCTTTTAATGCATCCGTCAATTTCACCTGCTCATCCAGCACTAAATGCTGCAACAATAAGGTTTTGCTGGCTCTGTCTGCTTTGACATCGACCTGGCCAATAAACAGGTCTTTATACAACATAGGTAAGCTGTAATACCCTATCTGGCGTTTGGCTGCGGGCACATAAACTTCAATCTGGTAATCAAAATTAAATAGCTGCTTTAACCTGTCGCGTTGGATCACTAAGTTATCAAAAGGCGACAACAGCCAGACTTTATTGGGCAGTTTTGAGGGAAGATTGTTAGTAAGTGCTAACTGGGGCCTGTGGTAATACGTCTTTCCATCCAGCAGAAAAGTCTGCAGCCTGCCCTGTGCCAGTTGTTGGTTCAGCTGCTGCTTGAGTGCCAACTGCATATTCTTACGCAGATAACCTATTTGCTGCACCGTAGCCACAGCCTGGCTTTGCAGGCAGCGCTCTATTAAGTAATCAGCAAACTCAGCTTCACTTGGAGGTATATGTTCATGGTGATCAGGCCAGACCCGTTCGGCCAGATCATAGACTTTCTGGAACTTATCCCGCCGCGCCACCATTAGCTTGCCTTGCATAAACAGCTGTTCCAGTGCTTGCTTGGCTGGCTGCCAGTCCCACCAGGCACCGTTTTTTTTCCCCGCATTTCCATTTTTACTGGCAAAATCACTGGCTTTGAGTGGCCCTTCGGCTTCAATACGGTCCAGCACTTCGTTCATCAGTTGCTGTTCCGGGTTAAACCAGTGGTTGTTGCCGTTTTGTAGTAAGAGCTTTCGCTGCAAACTGAAGCGATAATCTTCGGCTGGTAAAAATGCAGCCGCATGTGACCAGTATTCAAAACTTTGTTTTTGCTCCAGCGCTTGCTCTAAAAGTTTAGGCTGATAGTTTTTTACTCTGTTATAAAGCACATGATGATGCGCCCGTTCCACTACATAAATCGAATCCAGCTGCACATAACTAAGCTGCTTCAGTACTTCTGCCAAAGCCTCTTTACCGGACGCTGGTTTTAGCAAGCCCTGGTGCTGCAACACCAACTGGCGTAACTCTTTTGGGCTAAAGGGGCAGGAAGCAGTCATAACTTAAAACCTTAAATAAAAATCGGCCAGCAGTGTGCGATACTCATCACTGTAATGGCCCGGGCTTTGCTGTATCAAGAGTTCTGTGTGTTCACTCTGGCCAGTTTCGGCACCGGCACTAAAATCCAGTAACTGCAATTTAGCTGCTTTATGCGCAGCGGTTTTGACCAGACAACGCCGCTGTAAAGTCCAGCCAGCCTGTTCTGCCACGGAGATGAAATCAATATCCGCAGGCAAAACCAAACAAAAATGAGCATTCGTAGTAGCGAGCTTTTTAGCAACCACTGCTAAGTCCTTAAAAGATAAGCTATCGGTATGGCGGGCCTGATGCCGCTTTGGATCAACAGCAGCTAAACTTTGCTGAAAATAAGGCGGATTGCTGATAATCAGCTCAAATCTATGCTCTGGTTGGTTATCCTTCGCCGCATAGGTTAGAATATCGGCCTGAATGACTTGGATTTGTGCCGCCCAGCGACTGGCCGCCACATTATCCTGCGCCTGTATGGCCGCATCCTGGTCCAGCTCAACCGCATAAACCGCAGGGTTCAGCCCTGATTTTTGCATTCGCTGCGCCAGCATCAGAGACAAAATGCCACTACCAGCGCCTATATCCAGCGCTGTGCCAGCCTTGGGTAAAGTTGCCCAGGCGCCCAGCAGGAAGGCGTCCGTGCTGACTTTCATCGCACAGCGGTCGTGGCCAACAAAAAATTCTTTACACCGAAAGCCGCTCACAACTGTCCTTACTGACTAAGGCCAAAAGAGTGGCAGTGTATAAGAAGCTGTTTTGTATGTCAGTACAGAACATCATCTTATTAAACGTGATTTAAACAGAAGGTAAGAACAGCGTGAGCGAAATTAACACTGCACAGGAAAAAATGACCTTTGCTGAGTTTCAACTGGATGAGAGCTTAGAAAAAACCCTGAGTAAAGCGGGTTTTAAAGAAGCGACCAGCATTCAGAAACTGGCTATTCCTGTGGCTTTGGAAGGCCGCGACATACTGGCCAGTGCGCCTACAGGCACAGGCAAAACCCTGGCGTTTTTATTGCCGGCTATTCAGTACCTGCTGGATTTTCCACGTCGTGAGCCGGGTTTCGCCCGAGTTCTCATCATGACGCCAACCCGTGAGCTGGCTTACCAGATTTTTGAGCAGGTGCAGCAACTGATTATGCTGACCGACCTGCATGCTGGTGTGATCACCGGCGGTATCAACTACGGCAGTCACAAAGAAACCTTAGAAAAAAACAACGATATTCTGGTGGCCACACCAGGTCGTTTAATTGAGTATCTGGATAACGAAAGTTTCCATGCTGACGAAGTGGAAGTACTGATCCTCGACGAAGCGGACCGTATGCTGGATATGGGTTTTGTCGGTGAAATGAACCGCATCATTCTGGAAGCTAAACGTCGCCGTCAGACCATGTTGTTCTCCGCCACTCTGGAAGGCAATGGCGTCAATAAGTTTTCTGAACGCGCTTTGCGTGAGCCTGTGCTGGTTGAAGCTGCACCTCCACGTCGTGAAAAAGCCAAAATTCTGCAGTGGATGCACGCAGCTGACGACGCTGATCATAAACTCGCACTGCTTATCCATATCCTGAAACAGGAAGACGTCAGCAAAGTCATAGTTTTTGTGAAAACCCGTGAGCGTTTAGCCACCTTAACAGGCCAGTTGGAAGCCGCAGGTTTAAAATGTTGCTGGTTACAGGGTGAAATGGCACAAGACAAACGTCAGACTGCTTTAGCGCGTTTCAGTAACAATCAGGTGCGTATTCTGGTAGCGACTGATATAGCGGCCCGTGGTCTGGATATCGACGATATCACTCATGTGATTAACTACGATATGCCACGTACTGCGGATGTTTATGTACACCGTATTGGTCGTACTGGCCGCGCCGGTAAAAAAGGCACAGCAATTTCGTTAGTGGAAGCCCATGATATCGGTGTGGTGGGTAAAGTAGAGCGTTACACAGAGCAGCCGTTAAAACGCCGCTTTATTGAAGGCATGCGTCCTAAACACAAAGAAGCCAAAGCGCCGACTAAACAGAAAAAACCTAAAACAGCAGCCAAGAAAAAAGCGCTGAAAAAAGCGGCCAAGGCTAAGGGTTAATTCTTTATTTCTGGTCACCAGGTTCGCTGTCAAACACAGCAAACCTGGTGACCACAGCCAAACCTCTGCTTAGTCCGAATCTCCCAGCATCAGCATGTTATAGTTCTGCAAAAAGTCTTGTTGCCGCTCTGCTGGTACTGTTTTTAAATGCAAGTCCAGATAGGCTTGAGTACCTGCCATAGATTCAATACTTTGATTTAGCTGATCAATAATAGCTTGTCCGGTTTCACTTTTATTACAAGAAAAATACGCCAGTTGCAAAGATTCTGCCTCTGCCACATTGTAACCTTCCAGTTTACTGGCATCGGTGGTCGCCAACATAAAAGGATATTCAAGAACAGCTGAAACTCTATGTTGCTGCAGCATAGGCCAAAGTTGAGCTATCTGTGCGCCACTTTGTTTAAAGTATAAATTACGGCTGACCGCATTCTCTTTGAATAGCAGATCTAAATCAGAGCCGTAAGAGCGATCTCTATCCAGCCCAATGATAAAGTCTGGTTCAGTCAGCAATAACTCACGTAATCTGACTTTGCCGCCCCATTGCTTTAACTTGGTTTGTAGTCGCTGATGCAACATGCTTTCTGCCGCCAAATACAGTTTCAGCCCTTCTATGGCAGAAAATGGTTTGCTGAACAAAAACTCTGCTTCACGTTGTGGATTTTTCAGAATACTGGCCATGCAGCTATTGGGTGAAGTACGGGTCAATTCACTGGCTTTGGTATGATTAACTAACGCAAAACCCGGTCGTAGTCCGGAGTTATGCGCGAAAATCAGTCGCATTAAACTCAGCTCTAAACTTTCGTTGGCAGCCGGCTCTTGGGTCAGCCAATCCGGGGACATTTTACTTTGAAACTTTACATCCAAAGGTTCTGCAACGGCAAAAAAACTCAAAAAACTTAGCAATACAACCTGCTGCCACACAGTATTTACCGGGTTTAGAACTCATAACCGCAGCATAGAAGCTTCTGGACCTTGCTGTAAAGCACTATGTTGTATCAGGCCCAACCTGCTACAACAGGCCTTAACGAAAAAACCTCATCAACGCATAGCTTTGATGAGGTTTCAGGCTGGTCAGGTTTTTTATGCAGCATCAGACTGTTGTTATCTGTCCCAGTAACTTTCTTCCAGCGAGTCTTCTTTTTCAGGTAAACCTTTGGATAAACGGGGGGCGTTTTGAACCAGAATAGCGTAACTGACGCGGTTAGCGTACTTACAGATCTGAGCAAAGGACGAGTAAGCCAGATAAGGTTGTTCGTGTTTACTGGATAAAGGCAAGGTTTGACGGTGAAAATGATTGGCGGCTATATCATGCAAAATAGCAGCTAAAGCACCATCGCCAGCACCATTGGTATTTTTAATCCGCTCAGGCCCACCTAAATAAGGGTCGATGTGCGAGTAAACTTTCACTGGCTGCTGACAGTCTTTTCTTTGCATAGGGCGGCTGAATTCGAACTCGTTGTAATCAGCCAAAGCACCTGATTTAATTGGATTTGTAGTTTCACGTTTGACTGATGCGTCTGTGTATCCGCATAAATACAAACCTTCTGGGCCTGCGGTTAACAGCACCATATCGACATAATCCAAAGCCGCTTCTGCAGCTAACAGAGGATCAGCAAAACCAGTTAAAGCTTCAGCTTCCAGTTCATTCATCGCCAGCACATTGACATACTGTGCCAGAGTTTGCTGGATCACTACCTGATGTTCTTCCACTAAATGTTTAGTACCTAAGCTCATCACTACAGGTACATCAGCAACTTTGGCATCAGATAAAGTTTTAACCATGGCTTGTTGGATGGGTTGGTCGGTCGCGCGCAGCGGATAAGCACTAACCACTACCGCAGCAGCTTTGGAGATAATATCTGTTGGAATATAAGCAGCAGTTAACTCGTCCATATCACCCGGGTCAATCACAAAAGTGCGTTCGCCATCCGGAGTGATCAGGGTAATACCACGACCTATATCACCTGGCACACCTTGCAGATGGTTCATATCCACTTTGCTGCTGGTATGGCATAAATAGTGATAGGCAGGAGAACCCAGTTGGATATTGGACGACATCACGCCCAATAACACAGATTTGTCGTCGGCCAGTACTGAATAGTTGTGCACTGTGTTGCCAATAGTGCCGCCAGCAAAGTGATCAGAAATAGCATTGGAGCCTACCAGTTCCTGATAAATCAGATCGGCTTTGCCATGTTCTACTAAATTTGATAAGCCTTTGCCTATGCCGTACTTTTCCAGAAATTCATCGCTGACGTTGGCTATTACATCCACTATGGTTTGGTCCAAACCCACAATATAAGTGTCCAGTTCTGGCCGCACTTCGTAGCTGGGTAAGGTCAGCTTAGGCTGAGACACAGGAAAATAATGTTTGAGTTTACGACGACCAGGGAATTTCATAGGGCAACACTCAGATCAATAGAGCCGCGCATTTTAGCAAAAGCCAATTAAAAAAGCGCAACAAAAAGCCGCAGTTTTATGCGGCTTTTATGGTTTTTCTATACTAAAAAACAATGCTATCCGTCTTGCTGTTGCATTCGTGTAAACACCAGCTTGTCAGCTTTAGATTCAGCGCTGCTGAACTGGTAACCAGCACTGTTAAATTGCTTTAACCCTTCAACTTCTTTGATCTGCTGCTCAATGACAAAACGTGCCATCAGGCCACGGGCTTTTTTCGCAAAAAAACTGATGATTTTATACTGACCATTTTTGAAGTCTTTAAACTCCACATTCACTACTTTGGCTTTTAGCGCTTTTTTATCCACAGCTTTAAAGTATTCCTGAGAAGCCAAATTCAACAAAGTTTGTGAATTTAGCTGCTCGAGCTGCTGGTTTAGTTCAGTACTGATGCGGTCGCCCCAAAACTGGTAAAGATTCTTGCCACGGCCATTTTCTAACGAAGTGCCCATTTCCAGACGGTAAGGTTGCATCAAATCCAGCGGCCTTAACACACCATACAAACCACTTAAAATACGCAAATGCTGCTGAGCATAGTCCAGATCTTTTTGTTTCAGGCTGGACGCTTGCAAACCCTGATACACATCGCCATTAAAAGCAAAGACAGCCTGACGGGCGTTGTCCGCTGTAAAAGGCGTGGACCACTCTGCAAAACGTGCCGCATTAAGGCCCGCCAGTTTGTCACTGATATGCATCAGGCTGGACAGCTGAGCTGGCGTCAGGTCACGGCAATAAGGCATCAATTCAAGGCTTTGATCAAGTAAAGCGGGTTGGCTGAATGCCTGGACTGGTAATGGGCTTTGATAATCTAAATCTTTGGCGGGTGATATCACCATCAACATGGGTTTTGGCTTCCTGTACAACTAAGGCTGGAGACTATATCAAAACATCAGCTTTGATTCGACAATAAAACTCAATACGGACGCGGCTTTGCCATGGTTTTTACTTTTTTTAATGTTAAGCTCAGGTTAACATGAAAGGCGCATGCTCCTTGCACTGCAACAGCTGTATCAGCACCCATTCGAAATGTCGGAAACTTGCCCTAAAAGCAGGTTTTTATGTTGTAATTTTCCTACATTTATTTAGTATAAAACTTAATATCACGAAGTTGTGATCAGAAAAACGGTAATAAAACAATATGAGCACATTACTAGAACAGCTAAAAGCAGTGACAACTGTAGTAGTCGACAGCGGTGACTTAGGCGCCATTGAACAGTTCCGCCCTGTAGATGCCACCACTAACCCTTCTTTATTACTAAACGCCAGTCAGCTGGAGTTTTCTAAGCCTTTATTGGCTCAGGCTGTGGCTTACGCCAAAAGCAAAAGCTCAGATCTGGCAACACAAGTCAGCATCGCCAGTGATAAGTTTGCGGTTGATATTGGTACCCAGATCAGCAAGTTAGTGCCAGGCCGAGTTTCTACTGAAGTAGATGCACGCTTGTCTTTTGATACCCAGGCCAGCATCACTAAAGCGCTGCAACTGGTCGCTTTGTATGAAGAAAATGGCATCAGCAAAGATCGTATTCTGATCAAAATAGCGTCAACCTGGGAAGGTATTCAGGCGGCCCGCCAACTGGAACTACAAGGTATTCAATGCAACCTGACGCTGCTATTCCATATGGCGCAGGCCCGTGCTTGTGCTGAAGCTGGTGTGTTTTTAATTTCGCCTTTTGTTGGCCGTATTCTGGATTGGTACAAAGCAGCCACCAAACAAGACTACACGGCAGAAACCGATCCTGGTGTAGTTTCTGTACGCGAAATTTACCGTTATTTCAAAACTTATGGCCATAAAACTGTGGTGATGGGTGCGAGCTTTCGCAATATAGGTGAAGTTTTAGCCCTGGCAGGCTGTGACCGTTTAACCATCAGCCCGGGATTACTGGAAGAATTGAGCCAGCAGCAAGGCGATTTAACAGTTCATCTGAAAGATACAGGTGCTACAGCACAAGAAACTGCGGCTTTAACTGAAGCAGCATTCCGCTGGGCACTGAATGAAGATGCAATGGCGACAGAAAAGCTGTCGGAAGGTATTCGTAAATTTGCCGTTGATCAGCGCAAGCTGGAAAGTCTGATTCAGGCCCAATTACAGGCCTAGTTACATTTCACCACAGTGAACACTACAGGAGTTTATATGATGTCGTCTGCAGTCTGGGCTGAATTAAAACAGCTGGCGCAACAGCCTTTGTCCTTGCGTCAGGAGTTTGCCGCAGATCCAAAACGTGCTGAAAAATTTCAGGTCAGTGCCTGCGGTATTCACCTGGATTTTGCCAAAAACCTGATCACAGATAGCATCTGGCAAAAGCTGCTGGAGTTGGCAAAACAAAGCCAGATCCAACACAAAACTCAGCAGATGCTCCAGGGCGACAAAATTAACAACACGGAACAACGTGCTGTCTGGCACATGGCATTACGTGCAGATACAACCACTGCGCTGGTGTTAGATGGTGTTGATTTGCAACCAGAAATTCAGGCCTGTCACGCGCAAATGGCGGAGCTGATAGGCCAGTTGCATCAGGGTGAATACAAAGGTTATCAGGGTGATGCCATTACCGATCTGATCTGGATTGGTATAGGTGGCTCTTTGTTGGGCCCACAAATGGCCTGTGAAGCTTTAGCGCCTTTTAACCAAAGCCCGGTGCGTATTCACTTTGCCGGCAATATAGACGGCGCAGTAGTCTCTGATGTGGTGAAAAACTTAAACCCTGCCACGACCCTGGTCTTTGTTGCTTCCAAGTCTTTTGGTACCGAAGAAACCAAACAAAATGCCTTGGCTGTACGTCAGTGGTTCACTGATAAAGGTGCAGACAAAGCCGCTATAGCTCTGCATTTCTGGGCGACCTCGTCCAATATCAAAGCAGCAGCTGAATTTGGCATAGTGGCTGAACATATTCTGCCAATGTGGGACTGGGTGGGTGGTCGTTATTCATTGTGGTCTGCCATAGGCTTCCCTGTTGCATTGCAACTGGGCATGCAGCAGTTTCAACAACTGCTCAAAGGCGCCCGTGATATGGACCAGCATTTTATCAACGCCCCCCTTGAGCAAAATATGCCGCTGATTTTGGCCTTGCTTGGCGTCTGGTATATCAATGCCAAAGGCTGTCAGGCTCAGGCTTTGCTGCCTTACAGCCATTATTTACGTTTCCTGCCCTCTTATGTGCAACAGCTGGATATGGAAAGTAATGGTAAAGGGGTGGATGTCGATGGCAAGCCACTCACCGATGCCACAGCTCCGGTAATTTGGGGGGATGCGGGTACCAATGGTCAACATGCGTACCACCAGTTATTACACCAAAGTGCGCTGGCTGTGCCGTCAGACTTTATTCTGCCTGCCAAAGTCAGTCACGAGCTAAACGATCACCACCACAGATTAGCGGCTCATTGTTTTGCCCAGACTCAGGCCTTGATGCAAGGTAAAACCTTTGCAGAAGCCAAAGCTGAAGTTTTGGCAAGCGGTGCTTCAGAAGAAGAAGCTATTGCTTTGGCACCACATAAAGTGTCGCCTGGTAATAAGCCAAGCAACACTTTATTGCTGCCGGAATTATCACCTTATTACTTAGGTGCCTTGATTGCGCTCTATGAGCAAAAGGTGTTCTGCCAGGGTGTGCTTTGGAATATCAACTCTTTTGATCAGTGGGGTGTAGAACTGGGTAAGCAGTTATCAACGCCTATTTATCAGGTGTTATCTGATCAACAAAAAAACAGCTTTGATGCGTCTACAGAGGCACTTATCGCAAAATTTAAGCAGTTGAACTTGGGCTAAACCGTTGAATGAACGAAAAACATTCATTTTTCGTTCATATTTGTGTCAAAGAGTTATTTTATTTTTAGACAAAGTGTGGTACTAATTTGTTGAAAATAACAACAACTCAGAGGGGCAACCATGGAAAGCTTCGAAGACTTACTGAATATGTTGGAGCGTCCTGCGACCAAGAGCCGTGCAGTCAAACGCAAGTGGCGCGAAATTGAAGCAGTCAAAGAACGCCAGCGCTTAAAACGAGAACTGGAAGACATAGACTGGACCATAGAACCTGAGTTAGTTGACATCGAATTAAGTTAATAAAAAGCCCCGGCAGCAATGTCGGGGCTTTTTATTTTACAGTCATCTAACGTACGGGCGACCTTTATGGTCGCCCGTCTATGTGTAAGGCACAACCTTTGTAACCCTAAGTAATTGGTGTTGCAGCTAGGCGACAAGCGCGTGAGACCCCAGGAGCATAGTTGTCCTATGTGTCTATGGATGGAGGCGGATGCTCGCCAGAGAGCACAGTTAATCCATCGAAATATGTGACTGGGGCGAAAGCGAGCAGTCAACAACGCTGCGGCGCCAAGTACGACGGGTTAAACTTGCCAGCAGATTGGGGTCTTACCTTGCTGCTGCAATAGCTCATTTGCCTTTGCAAAGTGGCCGCACCCTAAAAAGCCGCGATGCGCTGACAAAGGTGATGGATGAGGTGCTGTCAGAATATGGTGCTTTGCCTGGTCTATCAGCTGTGATTTTTTAATCGCATGGCTGCCCCATAACAAAAAGACTATGCCTTCTGCGTTGGCACTGATAGCCCGGATCACCTGATCGGTAAACTGCTCCCAGCCTAAATTACGGTGTGAATTCGCTTCGTTTGCCACCACAGTCAAGGCTGTATTGAGTAACAACACCCCCTGCTCTGCCCAGCTTTCCAGACAACCATGTTTGGGCACCTGAAAATCCACATACTCCAGCGCCAGCTCTTTGTAGATGTTACGCAGAGAAGGCGGAATGGCGACTCCTGCAGGCACAGAAAAACTTAAACCATGGGCCTGATTTGGACCATGGTAAGGATCTTGCCCTATGACTACCACTTTCATCTCTGCAAAAGGCGTCAGCTTAAAAGCATTAAACACCAGTGCCTCAGGTGGATAAATCACCTGGCCTGCAGCACGTTGTTGTTTTAAGTAATCCATGGTTTGCAGAAAATAGGGCTGATTTTTTTCAGCCCCAATCACGTCTTGCCAGTTTAAAGACACAGTTTATTTATCCAGAGTCAGTAAGAATTGGCGTAATTGTACAAAATCCGGCGCCATATCTGCACTTAAACTTGTCTCAGATGCCACAGCAGCTAACTCAGGTGGTAAGGCAATAGGACTGCCAAGGATGTTTTCGACCTGTTCTTTAAATTTCGCCGGATGCGCAGTGCCTAAGAAAATACCAAATTCACCGTCCTGTAAGCTGCGTTTTAACGCTTTGTAAGCAATAGCAGCATGAGGTTCGCTGACATAACCTAAATGCGCCAATAAACGCATAGAGACCTGGGTATCTTCTTCGTCGACCATCACAGCTTCTAAATCGTCGCGGGAAATTTTACCTTGCGCCAATAAAGCTTCAACCCGTGGCCAGTTATTCGGCGCACTGACGTCCATCGCATTGGATAAGGTTGCCACAGTTTTGTTCGGCGCCCACTGACCATCTTTCCAGTAACGTGGCACAGTGTCGTTTAAGTTAGTGGCAGCTATCATACGTTTGATAGGTAAACCTAATACCTTGGCAATCAAACCAGCGGTCAGGTTACCAAAGTTACCACTGGGTACAGCAATGACAATTTGATCTCTTTTGTCTTTTGGCACCTGAGCCACAGCTTCAAAGTAATAACAAATCTGGGCAAATAAACGGCTGATATTAATAGAGTTCGCTGAGTTGATATTCAGCTGCTTGACTAACTCACGGTCGTTAAATACATCTTTCACCAGCGCCTGACACTGATCAAAGTCAGCTTCTACCGCCAATGTATGGATGTTATGACCTAAGGTAGTAAACAGCTTTTCCTGTAGTGGGCTGATTTTTCCTTTTGGAAATAAAATCACCACATCCACACCAGCCTGCTGATAAAAAGCATGAGCTACAGCTGCGCCCGTATCCCCTGAAGTTGCGGTCACAATAGTGGTTTTACTGACATTCTGCTGCTTTTGCGCCTGAATTAAAGCCTGTGCCATAAAACGGCCACCAAAGTCTTTAAAGGCTAAAGTGGGGCCATGGAATAACTCTAAACAGGCCACATCCTCTGTTACCTGCGCTAAAGGCGCCGGAAACTGAAAAGCGTTACTTACCATCTGATGGATTTGTTCAGCAGAAAGCTCATCACCTATTAATGCTTCCAGCACTTTGGCGCTACGCTCGACAAAAGGCAGTTCTAATAAAGCCTCAATATCCAGTGTTGGCCACTGGGTTGGGAAAAACAGGCCCTGCTGCTCACCCAAACCAATACGCACTGCGTCTAAAAAACTAACTTGTTGTGAAGCGACTTTGGTATTTGTTAATTGCATTTTTACATCCTACAGCGCACGTGCGCCTTGTCTCGCCAGACGACAGACTGTAGTCATGGCATCTGAGTTTTTAGCGTAATGCTGTTGTAAATAATCAGCGGCAAATTGAGCCTGAGTGTCATTCTGACAGACGGCAAAAATAGTAGGGCCAGCGCCGGAAATACCCACATGCCCTATACCCTGAGCTGTTAACTTGTCACGTATAGGTGCAAGTTCAGGCATCAGATGCTGACGGGCTGGTTCTGCCACCAGATCCTGCAAAGCAGCAAAAGCTTCGCTTTCATCTTTGGCATACAAAGCGCTGATAAAACGGCTTAACATGCCGGCAAAAGCTATGCTGTGCTTTAGCGTCAATTGTTGTGGCAATACAGCACGGGCTTCTTTGGTCGACAGCACAGTACCTGGGTAACAAAGTACGACTTGCCAGTGCTCAAACCAAGGCAAAGCCCGGCATAACAAAGGGCTATCCGGCAACATCAACAATAAGCCGCCGTAAAAAGACGGAGCTACGTTATCGTAATGCACTGAACCGCTGACGCCCCCTTCCAGCTGTGCCATCAGTTGCAGCAGTTGATAGTCATCTAAAGGTTTGCCGAAATAGTCATTAAAGGCATAACAGGCGACCACTATAGAGCAGGCACTGGAACCTAAACCACTGCCGACCGGCAAGTTTTTCACCAGCTCCAGCTGTAGTCTTGGCAAAGTTTGCCCTATTGCCTTTTCAAAGGCATAAAAACACTGCAGCACTAAGTTATGGTCCGTGTCTTTTGGCAACTGATGTACATAACGGCCAGTCAGGCTTAAACTCAGCTCTGCCTGCTCGCTATGAATACGCAGTTCGTCACCAAACAAAGAGCCGTCGACAGGCTCAAAAGCAGCGCCTAATAAATCAAAGCCAACAGAAAAATTCCCTGTGGATGCAGGCGCAAAATACGACTTCATATTACATCTCCTGCTGCCAGGACAAAGTCCGCATCACATCGCTGAACACACCGGCTGCTGTGACCGCAGCACCAGCGCCATACCCCCTTAATACAAAAGGAATAGGCTGGTAATACCGGGTATGAATGGCCAGCGCATTTTCACCATCTTTTACTTTGGCCAGCGGATGATCCAGATCCAGAGCTTTGATGGCCACTTTGCAGCGACCTTCATTGATTTCGCCTATATACCTAAGCACCTGGCCTTTGGCTTTTGCTTCTGCAATACGTAAAGCAAAAGCTTGATCAAGCTGTGGCAACTGCTGCATAAAAGTGGCTACATCTGTGCCTGGGGCAAAGTCATTGGGTAAAACACCTTCCACTTCAACATCAGCCAAATTCAGCATCAAACCAGACTCTCGGGCCATGATCAGTAATTTACGGGCTACGTCCATACCAGATAAATCATCACGAGGATCCGGCTCGGTAAAACCTAAATCACGGGCCTGAGTGGTTACTTGTGATAAAGCAACGCCCTGCTCCAGCAAACCAAAAATATAAGATAAAGAACCGGATAAAATGCCTTCAAAAGCCACCAGCTCGTCACCGGCATTAAACAAGCCCTGTAAGGTGTCTATCACTGGTAAACCTGCGCCTACAGTGGTTTCATACAGGAAACGACGACGGTGCTGCTGTGCCACCTGACGCAACTGATGGTAATAGTCCAACGAGCCCGTATTGGCTTTTTTGTTTGGCGTCACTACATGAAAACCGGCTTTTAAGAAATCAACATACAAATTAGCCACAGGTTCTGCGCTACTGCAATCAATCAAAACCGGATTAGTTAAATGCTGCTCCTGCACAAAACGGCTTAAATCCGCCACAGAAAACTGCGCTTTGGCTTGCTGCATTTGCTGTTGCCACTGGCTTAAGTCTATGCCCTTTTCATCCAGCAACAAGGCCTTAGAGTTAGCAATACCGTAGACTTTCAGCTTGACGTTACGTTGCTGTAAGAACTGCTGCTGACGCTGAAACTGTGCCAGTAATTCACTGCCAACCACACCACAACCCACCAGAAAGACATCAATGCTTGGAATATGGCTGAAGAAGTTCTCGTGACAAACCTTCACAGCATTCTGACAGGCTTTTTGTTCTACTACGGCAGAGATAGAACGTTCGCTACTGTCCTGTGCTATAGCAACCACATTGACCCGGGCTTGTGCCAGTGAAGCGAAAAACTTAGCTGCTACACCACGGTGCTGACGCATACCGTCACCTACTAAGCTGACGATGGCCATATCGGATAATATTTGCAGTGGTCTTAATAACTTGCCTTGCAATTCCAGCTCAAACTCAAGTTCCAGCGCTTTTTTCGCAGCGGCTAAATCTAGTTGAGCCACACAAAAGCTGATACTGAATTCGGATGAAGACTGAGTGATTAAGCTGACCGATACCTGCTCACGCGCCATAGTTGCGAAGACGCGGGACGCCATGCCGACCACGCCTTTTAAGCCAGGGCCAGAGACAGTGATCAGCGCCAGATGCTCCAGACTGGAAATGCCTTTAACCAGTGAATCACCGTTATTATTTGCATCAATGCAAGTGCCGGGAGCTGCCGGATTTAAGGTATTTTTGATGTAACAAGGAATTTGAAAACGCGCCAGCGGGCCTATAGTTTTTGGATGCAGCACTTTGGCACCAAAATACGACAGCTCCATGGCTTCATCATAAGATAAATGGTCAATCAGTTTGGCTTGTTTCACCTGACGGGGGTCAGCACTGTAGACGCCATCTACATCGGTCCAGATTTCACAAACGGATGCTTTCACCGCAGCAGCCACTATAGCAGCTGAGTAGTCAGAACCATTGCGGCCTAATAAGCACAGCTCACCTTGAGCGTTGCTGGACACAAAACCCGCCATTACATAGACCTGAGCCGATTGTTTAGCTAAAGCCGCAGCAAAACTTTGTTCAGAAGCAGGAATATCTGCCACCGCATTTAAATAATCGCCCTGACTTTTCACCAAAGCCACTGAGTCCAGCAGCGCCACATCAACCTGACGGGATTTAAACAGAGCTGTCATCAGACAAACGCTAAACTGCTCTCCCATACCTAAAATTTGCGCCTTGATATGATCAGGGCAATAACTTAATAAACTGATACCTTGCAAACGTTCAGTCAGTTTTTGCTCTTGTTCGTCTGCCAGTTGCTGCACTGCTTTTAGCTGTTCGCTACTGACCCGCAAAGCAGCTTCTGCGATTAACTGTGCCAGACGCTGCTTCCACTGCAGCAGCAAAGGCTGATAATCCGAGCCTAAAAAAGCCAGATCTGTGAGTTCCACCAGTAAGTTGGTGACACCTTGAGGCGCAGACAACACCAGACCAACGCTCTGGTTGCCCACTTGTTGTTGCACTATATCCGCCACCTCGAGGAAGCGGGTTACCGACGCCAGAGACGAACCACCAAACTTAAGCACCCTCATGTTTTACTCCTTGCTAAACGAAAAAGGCCCGAGACAGGGAGGTCACGGGCCTTTTTGAAAACAATACGCCGCCGACCTCCTACCCCGCAGGGTTGGTGGTAATAATAATGGTGAGTGTATTGCGGATTTGTGTCTTTTTCATACTCTCTATATGCTCAAAGTTTTAGACGTCTGTCAATCTAAATGTTTAGATTATTCTGAAATTCAGTACGGCTTAATTCGCCTTGAGCAGAAATTCCGTTTCACCCGCACTAAAGACCACTACTCTGTTGCGACCATCTCTTTTGGCGTTATATAGTGCTATATCAGCCTGACCTATCAGTACTTCGTGCGCTCTGTCACCCACAGCATCCAATTGAGCCACACCTATACTGACTGATGTTGCTATAGATTGATCATGGAATGTGACAGCTGTGCTGTTGACAGCCAGACAAACACGTTCAGCAACTTCCAGAGCACCAGCCAAAGCTGTATTGGTCAGTACTATGCCAAACTCCTCACCACCGTAACGGCCAAACCAGTCGGTGTCACGTAACAAAACTCGGACCCGCGCCGTAAGCTCAATCAAGACACAATCACCACCTAAATGACCATACTGATCATTGAGCTGTTTAAATTTATCCAGGTCAAACAATAACAGCGACAAAGGCTGCTGATACCGCTGAGCTCGTTGCACTTCCAGCTTTAACTGCTCTTCCCAATACCGCCGGTTTAAAGCCTGGGTTAAACCATCAATGCGGTTACTTAGTTCCAGTTTTTGTAAGGTGGTTTGTAAATGTTGCTGGTAGACAAAGGCATCAGTTGCGTCTTCAATCAGTAAACAAACATAACGTCGGCCAGCCGGATCCTTCAGCGGCAGCATAGTGCAATTTTGCGCCATATATTGACTGGAACTGGTGACAGGTCTCAGATGCGGCAACTTAATAATATACTGCCGTTGCTCCCAACTGCTAAAGGATGGGCTTTGTAATTCGAGCACTGATGCAAACTTACGCCTGAGCCAGGCTTCAGGTACATCGGTGAAGACCTGAAATAGGCTTTTTCCTTTGACATCAGAAAGTTGCACTGAACTATGGCGTTGCAAAAAGCTATTCAGGTACACCAGCTGTAACTGTTCATCTACCACCAGCACGCCACTATTTAATTGCTCCAATACAGGGCCGGTTAACCAGTCTTCAGACATCAATACTCTTCCAAAATCCGCTCAAGAATTTTCTGAATATTTAACACAGCTTCTCCTGGTATTAATAACAACATATCGCAATTAAAAGAATGATCGACCAGCTGATAACTGATGTCTACCTTTAATGCGAGTTCCCAGTGAAAGGCGGTTTCCTGCAAAGCCTCTGAGACATTGTTTTGGCGGGAGGACAACACCCTGGGAGCACTGTAGGACAAACTATTGTCAATTTGATCAGCCAGCCCATTTAAAAAAGTAGTGGTTAAAATAGAGCTGATGTCAGTGAGCATTTCAAGCTCAGAAGCACTGTCCGTGTCATACCCTAACAAAGCGGCAATACGATGCGCGTTGTCCAGTTGATACAGGACTATAGCCTCCCCTCTCAAGCCATCATTGCCTAAAAAGCCCTGGCTGACTAAAGCGGCTTCGGTATTGCTGTAACGGGCTTCAAATTGAGCAGGTATTTGAGCTGAGTTTACCAGCTCGATGGCAGGTACCTGTAAATGCACGAAGGTATTTAAAAAACGGGCAAGTTTGTCGCTGGCAAGGCCCATAGCAACATTGATCAGCTCCTGCAAACAATCCCTTTGTTCTTCAGAGAATACTGTACTCATATCAGTCCATATTGTTTCAAAATGACGACAAGTTTTTCCGGATTTACAGGTTTGTGGACAAAAGCCAAAGCCCCCAGTTCTGTGACCCGTTTTTGCATTTCCGGCTGAATGTCAGCAGAAATCACAATAACAAAACAATCCAGACCATCCTGCTTAATAGCTTCAAGCACTCCTATGCCATCCAGTTCAGGCATTGTAAGGTCTAAAAACACTAAACCAATCTCCTGACTGCGCAGAATAGCCAAAGCTTCCACGCCATTGCCAGCAGTCAGAATATCGGCGTCAAAAGACTCAGGTAAAGATTTACGCACTTGTTTTCGTGCCAGTAAAGAGTCGTCACAAATTAATACAGGTAACGCCATTAACACAGCCTCGTTATTATGGTTTTATTTGTTTTCACGTCTATGCGTTCAATTATTGGACACTGATACCATACTGAATGCAACTGCAATTGAACACCATTAAATGCGTCTTTTGCTCTAATCTAACAATTTACTGCAGCGTATTGCCAAAGCAGCTCTTGTTGCCTAGTCTCTAAGTTATTTATTACATATAGTATTTTCATTTAAACAGATCTTCTATAAGTTAGTGTTTCAATGGTATTCATCATTAAGCCGAATCAAACAAGGTTGTTTCATGCAGCAGAAAAGTTTATCGCGTAAGCTGCTGACTAAAGTTTTGTCAGTGTATTTTATCCTGACCTTTATTGTGACTTTAGGCCAGATTGTTGCGGAGTATTTCAACACCAAAGACCATATCAATGGTGAATTGGCCACATTACAACAGACCTTTTCCGGCAGTCTGACCCGCGCTATTTGGGAGTTAAACACCCAACAAGCACTGATTATTGCTGACGGTTTGCTGGCGATCCCAGCCATCGAAGGCATTATAGTAAGGGATGATAGCGGTGCTGTTATTACACAACTGGGCCGTTACATAGATATCAGCGAACGTTACAGCAATCAACTGGTGCAGGAAGGTATTAGATTAACAGAACAAAACTCAGGTTTATTTGGTTATACCTTTCCACTTATTTTTGAATTCTCCGGCCGCGCCACTCAGGTGGGCGATGTCACTCTGTTCTCCAGCCGCGCTGTGGTATTGGATCGGATTAAAATTGGTATTTATTTTCTGGTCGGTAATGCGATGTTAAAAACCACCTTTTTAATTATCCTGTTTTTACTGGCTTTCCGTAGTCAACTGACCTTACCTCTGAGTGAACTGACGCAACAAATTGAAGATCTGGAACTGGATCATCTGGAAGGCACTAAAGTTGAAGTCCGCCATGATGAAGCCAATGAACTCAGCGTGATGGCAGATGCCTTTAACCGCCTGATCGCCAGAGTCCAGGATTATAAAGTTCAGTTAGAAAGCACTCAGAAGCAGCTGCTGCATTCCAATGAAAAACTTGATCAGCACAACTTATTGTTAGAGCAGGAAGTGGCCCGTAAAACCTCAGGCTTAAGTCAAGCTATGATGGATTTACAACAGCAAAAACAAGAGCTGGAAGTTAAACAACAAGCTTTGCGGGAAGAAATAGAGCGCCGCCGCCATAGTGAAGAAGCTTTACGTGGTAAACAAAGCGAGCTGGAAAAAACTGTAGATGATTTAAAGCAAGCCCAGGATCGCTTAGTACAGTCGGAAAAAATGGCAGCTTTAGGTGGTTTTGTCGCTGGCATTACCCATGAAGTAAATACCCCAGTGGGTATAGGCGTCACAGCCACCAGCTTTCTGGCAGAAAAACTGGCGGCTCTGGATTTGGCTTATAAAGATAAAACCTTGTCGCCCAAAGTGCTGGAGCATTTTATTGAAGAAGCCAAACAAAGCACTTCTTTGTTACAGTCTAATCTGACCAGAGCTTCAGAACTGATTGCCAGCTTTAAACAAATCGCAGTAGATCAGACCAGTGATGCCATTCGTACTATTAATCTGGCCGAATATCTGCACGAAGTGATCCGGTCTTTACAGCCAAACTTTAAAAAAACCCGCCATCATATTGATGTGAACTGCCCTGAGAGCCTGATGTTAAGTTGCCCTGCCGGTGCTATTTCACAGATTTTTACCAACCTTTTGATGAACTCGTTAATTCACGGTTTTGAAGAGCTGGAAGAAGGTTATATCCGCATTACCGTACTGGATGAAGGTCAGATGGTTGATATTACTTACTCTGACAATGGCCGTGGCTTGACCCAGGAGCAACTGGAAAAACTGTTCCATCCGTTTTTCACGACAAAACGGGATCAGGGCGGCAGCGGTTTAGGTACCCATATTACCTATAATCTGGTCCGTCAGACGCTGGGTGGTTCAATACAGGTCAGCAGCGAACCTGGCCATGGCCTGAGTTACCATATTCGTTTCCCGAAAAACTTAAAACGTAATTCCTAAACCTTATCCCACAGAACAGAGCCCGGTCTTGTGCACCGGGCTCTGTTATTTTCAGCGGAAAAAGTCAAAATCCTGCAGTTGAACTCTGTATACTAAGCCGCAATTCTTCAAGCTAGAGTAGTCAAATTATGTGGTTTAAAAATTTACGTTTATATCAGGTCACCGAAAACCTAAACACCGATCAGGACCAATTAGAGCAGGCCTTAGCTGCATTTAAATTTACCCCTTGCACCTCGCAGGAAGCTATTAAAATGGGCTTTACCAGCCCTTTGCATCCCAGCCTGAAGCAGTATTGCCACCAGACCAATGACGTGATGTTGTTTGCGGTAAAACGTCAGGAAAAAGTACTGCCAGGTTCAGTGGTCAACGAAGAGCTGGCACCAAAAATTGATGCGATGGAGCAGGAAAAAGGTCGCCCTTTAAGCCGCAAAGAAAAGCAGGCGTTAAAGGAAGAACTGATCCAGACTCTGTTACCCCGTGCTTTCAGCAAATCCAGCGTGACGACCGCTTTGTATGACAAACAACAAGGCTGGCTATTAGTGGACACCAGCAGCGCCAGCAGAGCAGAAGAGTTACTTGCTTTGTTGCGTAAGGCTTTTGGTTCCTTACCTGCAATGCCACTTCTGGATAATCATCAGCTCAATCAGCAGTTGCATTTCTGGTTGCAAGGCAAAGAATTACCGGAAGGTTTTCAATTAGGCGCTGAAGCTGAATTAAAAGCTCCGGATGAAGAAGGCGCTAAAGTACGTTTTATCAATCACTTGCTCAGTGCTGACGAAGTGCAAAGCCATTTGCAGGATAAACTGGTGACTAAGCTGGCGTTAGAACAAGACGAAAAAGTCACCTTTTTGATCTGTGAAGACGGCAGTATTAAACGCCTGAAATTCCACGACTTGCTGTCGGGTTCTAACGAAGAAATGGGTTGGGATGATGTGATAGGTCGCTTAGATGCCGATTTATTACTGATGACAGACGCCTTACGTCAGGCTTTGCTACCACTAAAAGCCAATATCGCCGTTCAGTAAAGCGCGACCAAAAAAGCCCTGCATCACTTCACTGCAGGGCTTGATCCACGGTTTTGTTACTTAGCTAAATAACGCTTTTACTTCCTGAGAAATCAGACGAATTTCTGCGATATCCATAAAGTTAGCGTCCGGCACTATATTGCGTTCAATATAGGGCTGAAACGCCTGTAAACGGGCAGTCCCTTCCAACGGGCTCTGCACCAGAGCACCCAGCCGGATAAAGTCGATATAACAAACCTGATCAAGCTGATAGGACGAATTGTTCCAGTTCAGCACTATCTGTACGTAGGTATCTGAAAAATCCCAGGCCCGCATAATGCTGGACCCTATCTGGCCTGATAAAGTGTTGAGGGCATTTTCTAAAAACTGCGGATCACCAAACACGGTTTGATAACGCTCAGCTTCAGTCAAAATGGGTAAAGCGCCAATCAGGTGCATCAAACCTGCCAGTGTCATCACGTCCAGATTCAAATTGCAGTGTTTGTTCTCAGCCAGATAAAGCTTTAAACAAGCCAGAGCTATGCTGGTGACATTGACGCTGTCACGCCAGACTTGTGACATCCTTTCTTTGATTTGCTCGTGCTGAGAGACAAAAAGTTGCTCCATTGCCATAGCAGTAGCAATATTTTTTACCTGACTTAAACCTATACGGGTGATCGCCTGATTCAGCGAGTTCACTTTAATAGAGCGCCCCATAAAAGCGCTGTTGGCCACTTTGATCATACGGGCCGCTAAAGCGGGATCCTGTGCTATCACATCCGTCATCATCTGCAGGTTACTGTCCGGATCGTCCGCTGTTCTCCTGACCCGAATAGCCATTTCTGGTAAAGTTGGCAGCACCAGCATATCTGTGCGGATCTTCTCAACCAATATGGTCAATAAGGCATTTTCAGCCGACATAACAAGGTTCCTTACAACAATAAGTTTCAGACAATCAAGGCCTAATGCTAACTCAGATGCACTACAAAGAAAGTGGTAATTCTACTAGTTTAGGCCGAAACTATCATCAGGGTAGGGTTAATAACGCCAGCTTTTGTTTTAATTGCTGCAAGGCAGCTTCAGTATAAGCTCTGGCTGGGACTTTACCCCAGACAGGAGCGGGCCAGGCCGAATCATTCTCATAACGCACTATATGGTGCAGATGTAATTGCGGCACCATATTTCCAAGCGCAGCCAGGTTCAGTTTTTTGGCCTTAAAGCTTGATTTCAGAAAGACTGACAAATAAGCACTTTCCCGCCATAGCTGGTCCTGATCGTCCTGCGTTAGATCAATAATTTCAACCATGCCCGGACGTCTTGGGATCAAAACAAACCAGGGATAATTGGCATCGTTTTGCACTCGTAGCTGACACAAAGGCCAGTCGGCTAACCAGATACTATCGCGCTCTATCTCTGGAGCCAGCTCAAATCTATTATGACTCACTACTCACCTCCTGCTCTGTCCCTTGTTCTGCTGACACCAGAGCCACAAATTCAGCGATCAGCAGACTAATCCGCTCAGTATCCGCATTTTTTGCCGCTTGCTCCAGTCGAGACATCAGTTCGGTTAACTGCGGATACCCCATACTGCCGGCACTGCCTTTGACACTATGAGCTTCATATTGCATACGACCCCAGTTGGCTGAAGACAACCACAGCTGGAAGTCGTGCAGCATAGCGGGTAACGCCAGTTTAAAGTCTTGTTTGAGCTGCATGATGACAGGATCAGAGGCTAACTGAGCCTCCAGTTGTTCATCCAGTGTAGTGCCTGCCTGACAAAATTTTTGTATCACAGCTAAAAAATCTTTTTGTACTATAGGTTTGGATAAAACCGCCTGACAACCGACCTTCAAATAACGGCTCTGATCTTCACTCATCACGTTGGCGGTCAGAGCTACTATAGGTAAGTCCATACCAGCATGACGTATCAAGGCTGTGGCTTCTTCCCCTCCCATTTCCGGCATCTGCATATCCATCAAAACCAAATCAAAATTTTCCAGCAACACCCGTTCAACGGCCTTATGGCCATTCTCAACAATCACTGCCTGAATACCTAACTTCTGCAACAGCACCTGAATAAGCAACTGATTGTCTGGGTTGTCTTCTGCCACCAGCAGTTTGAGTTTGTGGTAATTTGTTGGCGCTTCGAGCGTCAGAGTTTCCTCAGCAGGGCGCTGATAGCTATGCACCAGACTAATATGCTGATGTTCACATGCCATTACGATCTCAAAACAACTGCCAATACCTTTGACACTCTCCACCTGAATGTCACCTAGCATCTGTTCCATCAGTTTTTTTGAAATACAAAGGCCAAGCCCTGAACCACCAAAGTTACGGGTCACGGCAGCATCCGCTTGCACAAAAGGCTGAAACAACTTGCTAAGCTCTTGATCGGTAATACCTATGCCGGTGTCTTTAATCTTGATCCGCAGCACTTCTTGCGGGGTTTGATAGGAGACATGGATCACTACCTTACCTTTTTGGGTAAACTTGACTGCATTTGAGGTCAGATTCAGCAGCACCTGACGAAATCTTAAGGTGTCGGTATAGATAAATTGAGGCAAGGGATAATTTAACTCCAGCAAACATTGCAGACCTTTTTGCCCGGCCTGCTGTTTGGTCAACTGATAAATATCATCCACTATACTGAGCAAATTAACCTGTTCGGTCAGCAACTCCAATTTATCGGCTTCTATTTTAGATAAGTCGAGAATATCGTTAATCAGTGCCAGTAAGTGATCGCCGCTACGCAGCACCCGACTCAAATAATCCAACTGGCGGTGAGGGTCGTTTTCATGGATAGCCTGCTCACTAAAACCAATAATAGCAGTCAAAGGTGTGCGAATTTCATGGCTCATATTGGCCAAAAATACGCTTTTTAATCGGTTCGCTTGTTCTGCCACTTCCCGTGCCAGAATCAATTGCTGATTGGCATCTTCCAACTGCTGATTTGCATTGGCTAAATCCTGAGTTCTGGCAGCCACTTTGTCTTCTAACTGCAGCTGATAAGCCCGCTCCCGTTCACGATACACTCGCAGTTGTCGTACCATGACGTTAAAAGCAGCAAACATATCACCTAACTCGTCCTGCTTTTTGACCGTCAATACAGTGGATAAATCCCCCCGTCCTACTGCAGTTTTAGCCACTGTCAGTTCCCGTATTGGCGTCAATACAAAACGAGCCAGCACCCTGTAAATCAATACAGGCAAACCTATACAAAACAGCACACAAAACAAAGCAATTAATGAGGGTTTATAGGCCATACTTTTGTCTAACAGCGCAGGTTGAACCCCCATCACCAATTGATAAGGTCCGGCTAAAGACACTCCTGTTACCAGCATGGACTGGCCAAGTAACAAGGTTGGAATAAACTGATGTTGATCAACGCTGGCCTGAAGTTCAGTGAAATGCACAGGAGAGAACGCACTGCCCATCAGCAAGGCATTTTCAGCGAAGGCTATAGTTGCAGCCTGGCTAACCACTAAAGGAGCCCGCAGATCACCTGCTAACTTGCTTATTGCATGTTGAAAAAGTTCTGGCTTGATCACCAGAACCAGATAACCCCAAAGGCGTTTGATATCCCCGGCAGACTGTCCGGATAAATAGACTTTTTGTGCAACATACAAGTTGTTCTGATTAGAGCCCTGTTCACTGGACAGAAAAAAGCCGTTATCGTCCATCATCGACTGCAACGCAGAAAAATACTGCTTTCTGAATCTGCTGGTCTCAGCCGTCTTTTTCTGCAAAGGGATAGTTAACTGATAATCGCCATTTAAACGAACAAACTTCACGGCACTAATGTCGGGATGAACACTGCGGTAGCGCTCAAATGTCTGCACTACCTCTGGTGCAAGCTGCAATTCGCCAGAGATAAAACGATCAACCAAAGGTTGAGCAGATAAAATCTGCAAGCTTTGCTGATAAGAAGATAATGTAAGCCTTATATCTTGTTGCCTTTGTACCAGCTCATTTTTAATTTGTAAAAAAAGCTGTTGCTCGTAATAGCGGGCACTGAAATGGTAAGACAAATAACCCAGACATAATAAAGGCAAGACCAGGATAGGTAGCATGTAGACTACTAAAGTTTCACGTAACCTCATGAAGTTCCTGGTTTATGCCCTAAAAGCGCTCTGGTATATGGCAAAGCATAACCAGAGCGCTAACGAACTACAAGACTAAGCTTTAAATAGCGTCCTTATCCAACGCTCTTCAGTAATAAAGTTCCAGCTCCAGCTTTTCCACTGAGCAGACAAACCTTGAGCTACTATTTGGTCTTCAGTTTTGCCTTCCGCTTTCATCGCCTTCACTTCTGCCAACGTCTGCTCCATCATGGTTAAGAAGCGCTGTAAGCCAGCCTTATCCATTAAATCACCGTGGCCAGGGATTAATCTGGTCTTATCGTCGATTTGTCCCAGCAGGGTTTTGACGTTGTTTATGTAGCCAGCTACGTCGCCGCCACTGTTCAGATCAATAAAAGGGAAACGGTCAGCAAAAAACAGATCGCCCATATGCAGTACATTGGCCTCTTTAAACCAAACCACAAGATCGCCATCCGTATGACTGAAAGGCATAGTCACCAGCTGTAAATCAACACCATTCAGCGACAGCTGTTTTTCGCCAACAAAAGTTTCTGTCGGCAAGCCAGCGGCAGGAAACTTACTGTTTGCCTTTAAGCGGGTTAAGACATTGGTATGAGCAATAATCTGAGCACCAGAGGCCAAAGCCGCGTTGCCATTGACATGATCACCATGAAAATGGGTATTGATCAGAGTTTTGATTTGCACTCCGGCCTCTTTGCTTTCAAGTTCAGCTTTGATTTGAGGCACCATATGTTCGTACTGTGAATCAACCACCAGCGCACCTTCTGGCCCCACCACAGCAGCAATGTTACCTCCAGCGCCTTTTATCATATATAAGTGAGGCGCCAACTGAGTACTTGTGACCTGCACTTTATCCTGCGCTATTGCCGTAGCAGACAACAACAAAGCGAATAACACTGTAACTTTTTTCATACCCTTCCTTATGCAAAGAAAAATTTCGCAGCAAAGACTGCGGTTAAAATCCAGACACTCAAGGTCGTTTTTGACAAACGACCTGTGACTAAACACAGCACCGCATAAGTAATAAAGCCCATGCCTATCCCATCGGCAATAGAAAACGTCAGCGGCATCATGACCAAGACTACGACTACCGGCACAGATTCGATCAGATCGTCCCACTGTACATGCTGTAAACTGCTTAGCATCAGGGTGGCCACATAAAGTAATGCCCCTGCCGTAGCATAAGCTGGCACCATGGCAGCCAAAGGGGATAACCAAAGCGCGGCTAAAAAGGCCAGCCCAACCACTATCGCAGTTAAACCTGTACGGCCGCCAGCACTGACACCTGCTGTACTTTCGACATAACTGGTGGTGGTGGAAGTGCCCAATAAAGACCCAGCTATAGTGGCTGAACTGTCAGCCAATAAAGCCCCTTTTAAACGGGGGATTTCCCCATTAGGCTTCAACAAGCCGGCTCTTTGACTGACTGCCACTAAAGTACCGCTGGTATCAAACAAATCTAAAAACAATAAACTTAAAATCACAGGCACCGTGGCCCATTGCAAAGCCGCAGCAAAATCCAGCTGTAAAAAGGTAGGAGCTAAAGAGGGTGGTATAGCCACTATGCCATTAAATTCTGTATCCCCCCGCCACCAGCCAATAGCAGTGATCACTAAAATGCTGATAAATACTGCGGCATGTTGTTTACGGTGCGCCAGTGCAAAAATCAGGAAAAAACCTGCGATCGCCAGCAGTACTTTAGGGTCGTGCAAATTGCCCAAAGTCACTAAAGTTGCAGGGCTGGCCACTATGATATTGGCGGTTTTTAATGCAATAAGCGCCAGAAACATACCTATACCAGCAGCTATGCCCATCTTTAACGCAAAGGGGATACTCTGAATAATCCACTCGCGAATTTTAAAAATGCTCAGCAATAAAAACAAAACACCGGAGCAAAATACTGCGGCTAAAGCCGTCTGCCAGCTATGGCCCTGCTCCAGTACTATCACATAAGTAAAAAATGCATTCAGCCCCATACCTGGCGCCAAAGCGACTGGTAAATTCGCCAGCATGCCCATAGCAATGGAACCCAAAGCTGCAGCCAGACAAGTGGCAACAAAAACAGCGCCGTGATCCATGCCCGTTTGCGCCAGCATGCTGGGGTTCACAAAGAGGATATAGCTCATGGCCATAAAGGTCGTTAAACCTGCAATCAGTTCTCTTTTAATACTGGTCTGGCGCGCAGTCAGCTCAAAATAACGATCGATAAAATTCATAAACAACTATCCATTTGTCGCCACCTGTCTGTCAGGCTCTACAATGCAAAAACCCGAAGCATAGCCCCGGGTTTTTAAACAGCCAAGTAAATTCTGATTTAGAGGCAGTAGTAAGCGGCCAGCGCAGCCACTGGTGCGGCTGATGGTTTACCATGTTGCCAGTCGCCGCCGTCTACACCACTGCCCGCTATATCAATATGGCAATAAGGTAATGGCTGTTCTGTGTTTAACCCATGTTGATCCAAACCAGCAGCGGCCACTAAAAAAGCCATAGGGAATTGATGTCCACGAGGGGTTACAGAAGAAGGTGCGTTATTGCAGCTTAATAAGTCATCTGCAGAAGTGCGGCTTTTGATAAAGCTAAAGTCTTCACGACGACTGCGGGAGACTTCACTTGGATCGGCCCACAAATCACCAATCATAGCTAAATCGGCAGACAAACCACTACGACGGGCGACACCATTTTCTACCAAAGCAGTATAAGGGCCGACAGCACGGGCAGCATGACCAGTTAAAGTGGCAATCGAATACAAGGTTGGATTCACTGAGGTTTTAGCGTCTTCACGTAAATGCGACAGTAAGTCGGCCAATACCAGACGGCCTTCGGCATCAGTATTACCAATACGTACCCGCACACCAGCATGACTGGTAATAATTTCATCAGGCACAAAAGCGTCTGCGCCAATGCTATTACGTACAGCGCCAATTTCAGCAATAATTTTTAAACCTTTGGGCTTAAGCACAGCAACAGTTTTCAGAAAACCAGCCACAGCTGCAGCACCACCTTTGTCGCGGCTCATACCTGCCATGCCGCCGCCGATTTTTAAGTCGGCACCACCAGTGTCATACACCAGACCTTTGCCGGCAAATAATAAGGTGTGTTCAATCTGACCTTCACCCTGATATTCCAGCCGGATCACTGCAGGCTTATGACGGTCCACCTGCAAAGAACAGCGCGCTACCGCCATCAACAATGGATACTCTTTTTGCAACACGTCAACTTTGGTTTCTACCGATACCTGAACATCAGTGCCAGCAAAAGTTTCAACACAATAATCAGCAAAACGACGTGGTGCCATGCGCTCAGGTTCAGTGCCACACAAATCACGAGCTACACGTTTCCCTGCTTCCACAGCACTCATATAACTGGCTTGTTGTTCCGATACTGCAATCACACCAATCGCAATAACAGGTTCTATGGTGGCTTCGCCACGTGCTTCACGACCCTCTAACGGCTGCCACAAGGCCTGACAAGCACCTAAATAAGCCACTTCAGCTGCATACTGATAAGCATCAGAATCTGGCGCTATCACATATAAGGCAGGAGATTTAGCACCTGCAGCTTTGGCCTGACTGACGCCTTGTTTAGCTGCATCATAAAAACTACGGACATCATCATAATCTCTGTCCAGCGGGCCTGTGGGTGACAGCACCAGACGTTGTCCAGGCGCTTTGCCTGACAGCAACAACACTGTTTCTTTACCTATACGATGGTCGACAGCTGCAGCAGCGTCTATTTCAGACTGTAACTCAGCCACAGCAGTAAAACCGGACGCAACAATAATAAGTGCATCCCATTGGGTGTCATTCAGCGCAGCCTGAACAGAAGAAACAGCGATAGCAACCGGATAAGACATAAAGGTGACCTCGGGAAAAAAATGAACTGCATTATTCAATACGCAGCACTCTGAGGCAAGAAAATGAAACCATGGGAAATAATAAGAAGGTGTAGCTAAAAACTGACAAGCCAGCAGAAGCTGGCTTGACGGTCGTTCAGTAGTACAAAGAAGTACTATCAGATAATTTTATTTTGCTGCCATTCCTGTTCTTTTTTCATCCGCTCTTTACGTTTCTCACAAGGCGTATCGCAATCACAGGCCTTTTCTATACCTAAAGCACCTAAGCCACCACAGCTGCCTGCTATGGTTTTACGTTGCACCATGTAGCCGATAGCCATAGCAGCAACTACAACTATCAGGATGATAAAAGTAAAAATAAAAACTTCCATAGCAACCTCATCAAACTTAGAAGCGTTGAACAAACAGTCTGCATGCTTGTTCTGTAAAGGACGCTATTGTAACAAGTTTCGACCACAATCCCTATGCAAAAAAACATAAAAAAGCCAGCACTAAGGCTGGCTTCTTTTATCACTCTAAAGCTTTGGCTTAACCGCCGAAGTCGTCCAACAGTATATTGTCGTCTTCTACGCCTAAATCTTTCAGCATGTTGATCACCGCTTTATTCATCATCGGTGGACCACACATGTAGAACTCACAGTCTTCCGGAGCTTTGTGGTTTTTCAGGTAATTTTCAAACAATACGTTGTGAATAAAACCTGTGTAACCAGTCCAGTTATCTTCCGGCTGTGGATCAGACAGCGCTGTATGCCATACAAAGTTTTCATTCTCTGCGGCCAGCATGTCGAAATCTTCCACATAAAACATTTCACGCTTGGAACGGGCACCGTACCAGAAGCTCATCTTACGTTTGGATTTCAGACGGCGTAACTGGTCAAAAATGTGCGAACGCATTGGGGCCATACCAGCACCACCACCTACGAATACCATTTCTGCTTCAGTTTGCTTCGCGAAGAATTCACCGAATGGACCAGAAATCGTCACTTTATCGCCAGCTTTTAAGCTCCAGATGTACGAAGACATTTTACCGCAAGGTAAGCTCAGGTTATTTGGCGGCGGAGACGCGATCCGCACGTTTAACATGATAATGCCTTCTTCTTCCGGATAGTTCGCCATAGAGTAAGCACGAATAGTTTCTTCGTCTACTTTGGACTCCAGCGTAAAGAACTTAAAGCGTTCCCAGTCACCACGGTATTCAGCAGGAATATCAAAATCAGCGTACTTCACATGGTGCGCAGGCGCTTCAATCTGAATGTAACCACCAGCGCGGAAAGGCACTGATTCGCCATCAGGAATAGCCAGCTTCAACTCTTTGATAAAGGTTGCTTTGTTATCGTTAGAGATAACTGAACATTCCCATTTTTTGATACCAAAGATTTCTGGTTCAACTTCAATTTCCATGTCAGTTTTTACACTGACCTGACAAGCTAAACGACAACCTTCACGACGATCACCTTTAGTCAGGTGGCCCATTTCCACAGGTAAAACGTCGCCGCCACCTGCATGAACATGAACACGGCACTGACCACAAGAACCACCGCCACCACAAGCTGACGACAGGAAAATACCTCTGTCAGCTAAAGCGTTCAGTAGTTTGCCGCCGGCTTTTGTCTGAATAGCTAACTTAGGGTCGCCATTCACTCCAATGGTAATGTCACCTGAAGACACCAGTTTGGCTTTAGCAGCTAAAATCATAACAACTAAGGCTACAACCAGCAGGGTGAACATCCCAACGCCAAGATATATCTCTTGCATTGTTCTTTCCTTTTACAGCAATTGCTTACAGTGAAACGCCTGAGAAGGACATAAAGCCCAAGCCCATTAAACCAACCATGATAAAACGTGAACCTAAACCACGCACGCCAGCTGGCATGTCGGCATATTTCAGTTTTTCACTGACGGCGGCCATTAAAGTGATAGCCAGAGTCCAGCCAACACCACTACCTAAACCAAAAACTACGCTCTCACCGAAGTTATAATCGCGCTCGACCATAAAGGCTACAGCACCAAAAATCGCGCAGTTTACGGTGATCAAAGGTAAGAAAATACCTAAAGCGTTGTACAAAGCAGGCACGTACTTGTCTAAGAACATTTCTACGATTTGTACCAAAGCCGCGATCACACCAATGTAGGTGATAAAGCCAAGGAAACTTAAATCTGTATCAGGAAAACCAGCCCAGGCTAAAGCACCAGGAGCTAACAGGTTATGGAAAACCAGGTTGTTCACAGGCACAGATAAACCCAAAACGAAAGTTACAGCAATACCTAAGCTGAACGCAGTTTTGACTTGTTTTGACACTGCAATAAAAGTACACATACCGAGGAAAAAGGCCAAAGCCAGGTTCTCGATAAAGACAGCACGGACAAATAAACTAATGTAATGTTCCATCAATAGCCCCTTATGCCTTCTCAACTTGTTCTGGACGGAAAGCACGCAATATCCAGATCAACAAGCCAATAATGATAAACGCACTAGGTGCAATCAACATCATACCCATAGGCTGATACCAGCCGCCGGCGCTGACTAAAGGCAGAATTTCCACACCAAATAAAGTACCTGAACCAAACAGCTCACGGATAAAGGCAACAATCAGTAACAGCACTGAGTAACCCAGACCATTACCAATACCGTCCAGGAAACTCATACCAGGACCTGTTTTCATCGCATAAGCTTCAGCACGGCCCATAACGATACAGTTGGTGATAATCAAACCTACGAATACCGAAAGCTCTTTTGCTACGTTGTAGGCAAATGCTTTTAGCACCTGATCCACCACAATAACCAGGGACGCAATAATAGTCATCTGAACTATGATACGAACGCTGGAAGGTATATGGTTACGGATCAAAGAGATAAACAGGTTAGAGAATGCAGTTACGACAGTAAGTGCAATACCCATCACCAAGGCTTTTTCCATTTTGGTTGTTACTGCCAAAGCAGAACAAATACCCAAAACCTGCAAAGCTATAGGGTTGTTGGCAAATATAGGGCCAAACAGAACGGTTTTAATTTCTTTTGCACTAGCCATTGTTTAATGCTCCGTCACGAACTTTGGTCAGGAAAGGTGCAAAACCTTTGGCTCCTGCCCAGAAATCGAAAGTATTCTGCACACCATTACTGGTTAAAGTTGCACCTGACAGGCCATCCACTTCATAAGCTGAAGATGGGTTAGCATTACCAGGTTTCATCACTTTAATAGCTGGAGCACCAGACTCATCTAACAACTTTTTACCGACAAACTGAGCTGTCCATTTTGGATTCTGCACTTCACCACCTAAACCGGCCGTTTCGCCTTGTTCATAGTAGTTAATACCTTTGATGGTATTACCGTCATTATCCAGAGCTAAAAAGGCATGCATAGTCGACCACAAGCCATAACCGTGAACTGGCAGAACTATCGCAGATAATTTGCCTGAATCAACGCCTTCGTTGTAAGCAAAGTAGACTGGAGCAATGTTTGCACGGCTTTTAATCGAAGCCTTGTCATCAGCGCCTTCCAGTCTGATACTGGTTTCAGGCGCTTTCATTGCTCTGCGGTAATCATAGCTTGCAGGGGTCATATCAACGAATTCACCCGTATTCAGATCAACTAAACGTTCCTGAATATGCTTGGTGTACAACTCTTTGATATTGCCTTCAGTTAACAAGCCCGTCACTGCCAGAACGTTTTTCTGAGAGTCCAGTAACTTGTTTTCAACTTGTTTTGGCCGCAGCTGAACAGCAGCTGTTGATACCAAAATGGCACAGACTAAACATAAAGCAATCACCACAAAAAAGGTTTTGCCAATACTATCGTTATTACTAAACATTACGGGCAAGCCTCCGATTGATATTCGCCTGAGCCACCATATAGTCAAACAATGGGGAGAATAAGTTAGCAAACAAAATAGCTAACATCATACCTTCAGGGTAAGCAGGGTTGACCACACGGATCATCACCACCATAAAGCCAATCAGGAAACCATAAGCCCATTTTCCAGGATTAGTGAATGACGCTGATACAGGGTCAGTTGCCATAAAGAACATACCAATAGCAAAACCACCCAGAACTATGTGCCAGTACCAAGGCATAGCAAACATAGCGTTAGTTTCTGAACCTATCATATTGAACATAGTGGCAAATAAAGCAGTACCAGCTAAAACGCCCAGCACAATGCGCCATGAAGCAATACGGAAATAAATTAAGGCTAAACCGCCAATCATCAGAGCTAAGAAGGATGTTTCACCCACTGAGCCCGGGATAAAACCGTAGAAAGCATCCCACCACTGAGCATTAATAGACCAGTCAGATACTTCGCCATTCACTGCTTTAGACAACCAGGTTGCGCCTGAATAGCCATCAGCCACTGTCCATACTTTGTCGCCTGAAATCTGTGCAGGGTAAGCAAAAAATAGGAAAGCACGACCAGCTAAGGCTGGGTTTAAGAAGTTACGGCCTGTACCACCAAAGACTTCTTTTGCTACAACCACACCAAAGGTAATACCTAAAGCGGCTTGCCACAGAGGGATAGAAGCAGGAAGAATTAAGGCGAACAGAATAGAGGTGACAAAGAAGCCTTCGTTTACTTCATGCTTACGCACTGAAGCAAACAATACTTCCCAGAAACCACCGACGATAAATACAGTGGCATAAATAGGCAGGAACCAAACGGCACCGTACCACATTTTACTGCCCCAGCCCGACTCCGCACTCAGCTCACCACCGAGTAACTGGAACAAGGCCACCTGCCAGGTGTCAGGCGTACCAAAACCAGCCTGCAGCGCGATAACCGCCTGATGACCGATATTGAACATGCCAAAAAACAACGCAGGGAATAACATTAACCAGACAAAAATCATGATGCGTTTCAGATCGATACTATCACGCACATGAGTCCCCTTTTTGGTCACCAGACCTGGGGTATACAGAACTGTAGCTACGGCTTCGTATAAAGCGTACCACTTCTCGTACTTACCGCCTTTCTCGAACTGCGGCTCAATACTTTCTAAAAAATGCTTTAAACCCATTTTTAGCCTTCCTTCTGGATCGTCGTCAGGCACTCACGCAATGCTACGCCATAGTCATATTTACCAGGGCAAACAAAGGTACATAATGCCAAATCTTCTTCATCCAGCTCTAAACAACCTAAAGAGACCGCACCATCTGAATCAGCAACCAACAGGTCACGTAACAACAGAGTAGGCAGAATATCCAGTGGCATAACACGCTCATAGTTTCCGATAGGAACCATAGCCCGTGATGAACCATTGGTCGTAGTGGTCATATTAAACAGACGCTTAGGATTTAAATGCGATAAATAAGCACGGGTGACTGAGAATTTGTCAGAACCAGGCATAACCCAGCCTAAAAACTCTTTGTCGTAGCCTTCAGCCAATACAGACACCTGATTGTGGAAACGGCCTAAATAACCGTGAACACCACTGGCTGCAGCACCTGCTAATACAGAACCGGAAATAATACGGTTCTGACCATCCTGTAGCTCACCTGCAGTCAGTTCAGCAAGAGATGCACCAGCAATAGTTTTCAGCAAACGTGGATTTTTCACTACAGGACCGGCTAATGAGATCACACGTTCAGCATTCAGTTGACCTGAAGTGAAAAGTGCACCAATAGCGATAACATCCTGGTAGTTAATATGCCATACCACTTTTTTGATGCTCACTGGATCAAGGAAGTGAATATGAGTGCCTGGTAAACCAGCAGGGTGTGGACCGTCGAACTCTTCAACCTGCACAGCAGGAACTGAAGGAATTGAGGCACCCGCCTTTTTACACAGGTAGACTTTGTCAGACAAACGGGATAACACTGTTAAACCATTGCTGAAGTCTGCACTGCGCTGCGCTATCACTACTGTCGGATCAGCAGCTAATGGATTGGTATCCATAGCAGTGACGAAAATAGCTCGTGGCGTGCTGTCAACAGCTGGCGAAGTGCTGAATGGTCTGGTGCGTAATGCAGTCCACAAACCTGAACCTGTTAAGTTCTTCTTCACTTGTTCAACAGTTAACGAAGCCAGTTCTGCAGCGGTGAATGAATCAAAAGCAACAAAATCGTCACCTTCAGCTTCAATCACAACAGACTGCAACACACGCTTAGCACCGCGGTTGATTTCTTTCACTGTACCGGCAACAGACGCCGTGAAAAATACGCCAGGATTCTTTTTATCTTCAAAAAGAGCCTGACCTTTTTTCACACGATCCCCAACCTCTACCAGCATTGTAGGACGCATACCGACGTACTCTTCGCCAAGTACAGCAACGTGTTTGATGGACGGGCCATCATGTATGTCTTGTTTGGGACTGCCCGAGAGGGGAATGTCCAATCCTTTTTTGATTTTTATCATACGTACTTGCACTTTTTAACGGGAAGAAACAGGGCCTGGTTTTATCGGCTGCTCGCCGCGCGTAGCATCCGGGACCTCAACAGCCTAACCGCTGTTGCAGGTGGCGGACACACATACCAAAGTCGCGGATTCTAGCACTAAACATAAGTGCTATCTATGTTAATCAACAAAATTATCCGGCATTTCAGCCGACTGAAGCTCAGTGTAGCCAAGTTTTTTAACTTTGCCTTTTGTCTGTTGCTGCAATGGTTTCAAATTCAGTTAAATTCGCCAAAAACCAAAGCTTATTTGAAGAAAAAGCCGCATTAAGCGGCTTTTCAAAGTTATTGCACCAAATTTTTCAGCGGCAATAAAGCCTGCACATCGGCGCTATAATCAACATGGCCATAGCCAAAACCGAACAAGCGCAGGAATTCATTGTGATAACCTTTGTAGTCAGTCAGATCATCAATGTTTTCAGTCGTCACCTGGCCCCATAAGTCTTTTACTGCAGACTGAATATGCTCAGACAATTCTTTGCCATCCATACGCAGACGACCGCCTTCATCTAAAGTACGGCTGTTGTTGTAAAGCGCCTGCTGGAACAAACCATAAATCTGTTCGATACAACCTTCATGAGTGCCTTCGGCTTTCATCACGCGGTACAACAGGGAAATATACAGCGGCATAATAGGAATAGCAGAACTGGCTTGTGTTACTAAGGCTTTTAATGAAGCCACATAAGCGTGACCAGCAACCGAATCCAGTTTTTGCGTAATAGCAGTAGCAGCACGATCTAAATCTTCTTTGGCTTTGCCGATAGTGGCTTTGCCATAGATAGGCCAGGTCAGTTCTTTACCAATGTAAGTGTAGGCAACGGTCTGGCAACCTTCAGCCAACACACCAGCTGCATGCAATTGATCCAACCAGCGTTCCCAGTCTTCACCACCCATGACTTTCACAGTATTGAAGATTTCTTCATCAGATGCAGGTTCAACAGAAACGCTTTCAATTTCACGTTTGCTGGTGTTTAACGTCTTGGCTGTGTATGCCTGTGCTATTGGTTTTAAGACGGAGCTGTACACTTCGCCAGTCACCGGATCTTTACGACGTGGTGCAGCCAGGCTGTATACCACTAAATCAATTTTCCCCATCTCACGACGGATTAAATCAATAGCCTGAGACTTTAGCTCGTCAGTAAAAGCATCACCGTTCAGATGCTTATTCCATAAACCTTCGGCGGCAGCAGCTTGTTCAAAAGCCACAGTATTGTACCAACCGGCTGAAGCCGTTTTGCCTTCTGTCGGTTCTTTTTCAAAAAAGATACCTAAGGTTTTAGCGCCAGATGCAAATGCTGATGTAATGCGGGACGCCAGGCCATAACCTGTTGAAGCACCGATCACTAATACGTTTTTTGGACCACCGGCCACTGGCCCCTGGGCTTTGACATAATCAATTTGTTCTTGCACATGAGCAGCACAACCGACCGGATGAGCGTTAGTGCAAATAAAACCACGAATTTTAGGTTGGATAACCATAACAAAACCTATTGTTGGTTGAAAATTGTCAGCTAGTTTAAGCCGTTAGCTTAAAAAACAGGTCTGATCAGCAAAAATAGCAGTAGTGAGCATTCAAAAACAAGAACTTAGTTCGATCTGAAACAGGATGAACAATGCAAATTACAGCTGCAGATAAAGTTAAAGCGTCTTACGACGCTTTAACTAAGTAGGATCTCAGGATTCCGGCAAGGCAGTTTTTTCTCTTTTACTGCCACCAAAACATTTTGGCGAAGCCGGTGGTTTTTCGGCGTAATACTCGTACCATTCACCAGGCGTATAAGTATGCAAAGCTAAAGCATGAATTTTTTCGGCTAGCTCCTCGGCCACTATCGCATTCACTGCTCTGTGGCGGTTTAACAATCTCATGCCATTAAAGGCATCTGTCACTATCACAACTTTAAAATGTGATTCAGAACCCGGTGCCACACTGTGCATATGGCTTTCATTGACCACGTCAAGGAACACAGGATCAAATGCGCTCAATAACTTCTGTTCTATTGCGGTATGAACCAACATAGCTGAACCCTTTTATTGCTCCCTCACCTCTACTCTAGTTAAGGCAATGCGCCTTGTCAGCCCGCTTTTTTGCAAAAGTGAAGGAAAACCTGCTAAGCGACTGCTGCCATAGAGAAAATATAATTAAGTTGTTTTTTGCTTGATTTCACGGAAAGTCAGGTTTATGCGTCCCTCTGTCGCCGCTGCCATTTTTGGTACTCTGTGTTGCCAGTTTGCCTGGCATGGACCTGCCATAAGCAATAAGGACCCATGAGCAAGTTCCAGCTTTAGCTGTGTACCTAAGCTTTTGTGTTTTAAATCAAAAAAGCGCTTTTGCCCCAAACTTAAGGATGCAATATGCGGATTATTCCCAAGTTCAGGTTCATCATCACTATGCCAGCCCATATGTTGCTGGCCATCAGCATACCAGTTCAGCAACACAGTATTAAACTGGCTCTGACACGCTTGATTGACCCGGTCTGTTAATTGCTTTACCAGCGGATGCCAGGGTTCAGGTTCAAACAGCACGCCTGAATATTTGTAGCTGCAGTGCGGATCGCCCATCCATACCTGTTGCCTTGGAATAAGCACCGCCTTGCCAAAGATTTTTATCGCGGGCTGTTGCCAGTTAAGTTCATGCGCTAATTGCTGATAACAGCGCTCTGCCTGCGCTGGCGGCAGCCATTCAAGCCAAAATAGCAACTCCGCATCTGGTAATACAAAGTGTTGCAACGATCCATGGTTGTCGCTCTGGTGTGCTCGTGTCAAAATACAACCTTCTCTTCTTTAAGTTGAATGGCATGAATACTATTTTTACCGTCGCTGACAAGCAACTGCAGCTGGACAGATTACCACTGGGGCAAAGCAATCGCAGCCTGCAAGCCTGGGATGCAGCAGATGAATTGCTGTTGCAGCAGGCGCTGCCTTTGCTCAATGAGCGCGCTGGCCTGAAAGTGCTGGTGATGCACGATCTGTTTGGCGCTTTGTCCTGTGCTTTAGGTGACTACCCACACAGTCAGCAAAACGACTCTGTGTTAAGCCAGCAAGCCACAGTGCATAACAGACAACAAAACGGCTTATCCGCAGATAGCGTCTGTTTTATTGACAGTGTTACGGCTTTGCCTGCCGATTTGGATCTGGTTCTGTTAAAAGTCCCCAACAATCATGGTTACCTGCGCTTCATGTTACAGCAATTGAGCCAGGTGGTCCGGCCCGACACTATTATTATCGCTGCAGCCAAAGCCAAAGATATTCATAAAAACTTGCTGGCCATTTTTGAACAGGAATTGGGCCCAACTCAGGCCTCACTGGCCCAGAAAAAATGCCGGACTATTCATTGTTCGCCTCGTGGTGAAGCCAGGGCTTTTACCTACCCTATTCAGTGGGAGTTGCCTGATTATCAGCTCAGGCTGGTCAATCACGCCAATGTGTTTGCCAAAGAGCAACTGGACATAGGTGCGCGTTTCCTGCTGGAACATCTACCAGTACTGGATGCCGGCGCTTTAGTGGCCGATTTAGGCTGCGGTAATGGAGTGCTGGGTTTAGCCTTATTAAAACAACAACCTGAAGCTAAAGTTATTTTTACCGATGACTCCTGCATGGCTGTAGAGTCATCCAAAGCATCAGTCGAATTAAATGCACCTGAACTAATGTCTCAGTGCGAGTTCAGAACAGACGACTGTTTAGCCAGCCAGGCCGATCAGAGTCTGGACTATGTGATCTGTAATCCCCCTTTTCATCAGCAACAGGCGGTGACAGAACATATTGCATGGCAAATGTTTAACGATGCCAAACGTTGTTTAAAAGCCGGTGGAAAATTACGTATTGTGGCGAACAGACATTTGCCTTATTACGAAAAAATGACGGTATTGTTGGGTGGCTGCCGCCATATTGCCAGCAACAACAAATTTGTGATCCTCGAATCAACCAAAAGGAAATAACTATGCGCTTTGTATTAGTGGCTTTCAGCCTGGCTTTAGCTGCCTGCAGCAGCACTTCATCTTCTTTTTTAGTCACACCTCAAGTGTTCTGGAATCAAAGCAAATCGCTGTCAGGTGCCGAGTTTGTGTTAACAGTGGTCGATCAGCGTCCATCTGACCAAACTTTATTTTTACGTAAAGGCACAGCAGTCACCAGTATGCCAACCAGTAATAATCTGGCTCAACAGTTAGAATCCACCTTGTCGGATGCAATGACAGCACAGGGTGCTAAATTAACCTCCAGCAGTGTGACTACTATGACCATTCAGATCCTGAAGCTATCTGCTGATGCCGACCAGCGCACAGTGGAACACGTGGTGAAAAACGATGTGGAGCTTCGTATCGCTATTCAAAACCACAATGGATCTTTTGATAAAGTTTATGCAGGCAAAAGCAGCTTCTCTGGCCCATTTAAATTAGACAACGCTGCGGCGGAAGTGAAATTACGGGTATTAACTGAACAAGTGCTGGCTGAACTGCTGAACGACAGCAGCTGGCATTCTTACGTGAAGGGCTAAGTGATGCGTCTGATTACTTTCACTTTGCTTGCGCTGTTTTCTGTATCTGCTTTAGCTGCGGTGGATATGAAAAAACCAACGGGTAAATACGTACAGCAAGATAATCTGTTTCCTAAAGTAAAACTGGTGACTTCAGTGGGTGATATCACTGTTGAACTGGACAGAACCAGAGCCCCTTTGGCGGTTAATAACTTCCTGAGTTACGTCAATACCAAAGCCTATGACAATACGGTTTTTCATCGTCTTGAACCAGAATTTGTGATCCAGGGTGGCGGTTATAAACCTGATTTGGCACCTATAGACGAATTCCCTGCTGTATTTAATGAATCAGGTAATGGCGCTAAAAATCAGTTTGGCAGTATAGCTATGGCGAGGAATAACGATCCCCATAGTGCAACCAGTCAGTTCTTTTTTAACCTCAATGACAATACCAGTTTAGATCCAGGCAGAAGCTGGGGGTACACAGTCTTTGGTCAGATCCAGGATGGCTTTGAAGTGCTGGAAAAGATCAAACTGCTGGAAACCCATACCGATGAGAAAACCGGCTGGCAAAACGTACCCAAACAGCCAATTATCTTAAAACAAGTGATTTTACAGCCAGAACAATAAAGCCTGACTATACTAGCTCTGAGCGCACAGAGCTGGCATGGTGCCAGCTCTGACAGGGATCAGACCTATGTTAGAGCCCTTTATTGAACAAAAATCACGTCAGCTGATTTATTATCTTTCCCGTTTCCTGCGGGGCCGTCTGCCCCACAGCGAACTGCACTTGTTTGTCTGGGATACGCTGGAGGAATGGTCACAGTTTCGTGTCAGAAGCTGGCGGCCTGAAACTTTGCGTGAGCAGGTGTTTTGGCATTTGCTCTACCAGATTGAATACTGGTCGGAGCCTGAATTGAAGCAAAACCTCAGACTAAGGCGCGAGTTGCAGTATTGCCTGAGCTTTTTGCATGGTTATGGTCAGTTACCCTGCTATTGTGTCGGTGTAAGGCCTTGATCTAATTTATTGAAGCTGTAAGCTGATCTCATTTATTCCTGCTCGGACCGCCGTCTTGTCTGCTATTGCTGCTTTTTTCTCCTCATTACAACTGTACTGCCAGCGTCGGGTACTAACCATTTTTATTCTGGGTTTCTCCGGCGGCTTGCCGCTAATGCTGGTGTTTGGAGTCTTGTCCTTCTGGCTCAGAGAGGCTGGAGTATCACGTGAACAGATAGGTTACTTCAGTTGGGTAATTATGGTCTACGCGATCAAGTTTATCTGGTCACCTTTGATAGACCATTTAAGCTTACCTGGTTTGAAACAATGGCTCGGACGTCGGCGCAGCTGGCTACTATTGTCACAAAGCCTGATCATTCTGGCCGTACTTTTAATGGCCAGTATGGACCCACAAACAGAGCTGAAGTGGATGGCATTGTGTGCGGTGTTACTGGCGATAGCTTCAGCCACACAGGACATCACTATAGATGCCTACCGTATTGAAGCTGCACCAGAACGTTTGCAGGCCGTAATGGCAGCAGCTTATCTGGCAGGTTATCGACTGGCGATGATTTTCTCATCAGCCGGTACTTTATGGATAGCTGCTTTATTCAGCACTACTGAGACAGGTTACGATCTGGACGCCTGGCAATCCACCTATCTGGTGATGGCAGGCTGTATGGCCTTGGGTTTACTGACGACCCTGCTCTCTCCTGAACCTGTTGTTGAACAGCAAATCCATATCGACACGGCAAAGAGCTCCGTCAGCCAAAAAATACTGAATTGGCTCAAGGTAGCAGTGGTAGGCCCTTTTGTAGACTTCTTTGCCCGTCACGGCCTGAATGCCTTATTGATCCTGAGTTTAATCGCCTGCTATCGCGTCTCCGACGTGGTCATGGGGGTGATGGCCAATGTGTTTTATGTTGATATGGGGTTCACTAAAGAGGAAGTAGCCAGCGTATCTAAAGTATTTGGTGTACTGATGACCTTACTTGGAGCAGCTTTGGGTGGTTTGCTGATCAACAGCTTTGGCATTTTACGCATATTGTTGTTAGGTGCGGTGCTGAGCGCATGTACCAATTTGCTTTATTGTTACCTGAGTACCCAGGGCCACAACATTCCACTCTTAGTCGCAGTGATCTCTGCTGATAATTTAAGCGCTGGTATAGCAACCAGTGCTTTTATTGCTTACTTGTCTTCGCTGGTTAACTTAGCTTTTACCGCTACACAATATGCTTTGTTTAGTTCCCTGATGTTGTTATTGCCTAAGTTCCTTGGCGGGTTTTCTGGTGGCTGGGTAGAAGTGATGGACTATCAGGCCTTCTTTATCATGACAGCGCTATTGGGGATCCCAGCTATAGTGCTCTGTTTAGTACTGATCAAAAAAACGCCGCACTAATGCGGCGTTTTTTTTCAGATAAAAGCGGATTAGGCTTCAATCAGAACTTGCTTTAACCCATCCATAGGATCTATGGCCAGAGCCTGGCAATAACGAACGTATTCAACAACATCAAGACGACGTTCCTGATTCTCCACCTTACCGATAAAAGAGTGCGGAGTGCCTAAAATTTCAGACAAACTACGCATGGTATGGCCTTTTTCCTGACGCTGACGCTTCAGCCATACACACAATCTTTTATTCTCATCTGAAATAACGCTTTTAGTACCTTTCATTTGTTGTTCTCCCGGCGTGCGAACGCCTTCTGTTTACGACTTAAACTTCCTGCCAAAAAAAATCCAAAAGCTTATGGGAATGTCCCAATAAGCAAAAAAAGCTTTTCATTAAACCATAGCTTGTTCAGAGCGTATAGTTACATGGTTGAAAAAATAGCCACTTATCTCTGATTTTTGTCGGTTAATCGTTCCGTTCAAATAACGGGAACGAACAATTTTGCTTACACTACAGTGCCCAATGCAAGCAACTATCAGCCATGTTTCCACAACAGGTCTGACTGGTAGCTGAATGAAGTTTTTTATGACGCAAAAACTAAAAAGGCCTCTGCACTGCAGAAGCCTCTTTCTAAGTCGCACTGTTATGAATAGACTAAACGGAGAAACTGGATCCGCAACCACAGGTTGTAGTTGCATTGGGGTTTTGCACAATAAAACGGCTACCTTGCAGACCATCAGTGTAATCCACTACACCACCGGCCAGATACTGCAGACTCATTGGGTCTACCACCATAATCACGCCATTTTTTTCGACCACCAGATCACCTTCGTTTACTTTTTCATCAAAAGTAAAACCGTACTGGAAGCCTGAACAACCACCACCTGTAATATAAACCCGAAGTTTTAACTCAGGGTTTTCCTCTTCGGTGACTAAAGCCAATACTTTATTGGCGGCAGCGTCGGTAAACTGAATAGGAAGCTGTAACTCTGACATATGTCCTCCGGTATAACTGGGCGCGGATTATCTAATACCTGACTAATTTATTCAAGTATTTCGCCGGGCTGTTCGGTTGGCCAGAAAAAGCTCTTATCGACCTTGGCTGACTTAGCCGAACGGGCTGCGGCAACCTTTAATGCCACATCCACTTTTTCTGGTTTAAAGCCTTCTGGCAAAGAAAACTCACCTTCGATGATCTGGAAATATTTAAAGCTAAAAGCTTTGTCACTTTTATTGAATCCAGCCAACTGCAACAAGTCCACTGTGTCTCGTTTCTCACCGCTAAATCCGTGCAATTTCAAGTCGACAGAGCCCTTAGCAAAGTTACGTTGTTTATCCTGCTGAATAAGCACCAGATTAAATCTGTATTTAGTCGGCGACGCGCCCGGACTGATGCTGAAGCTGTCAATAATCAGGCTATCCGCCTGCAATTCAGGAGAAATAATACGCTGATAAAAAGCCAGTTCTTTACGGGTATCAAACAGCTTTTGCTGTTCAGTTTTCAGCTCTTGCTGGATCAACTGCCCGGCACTTTTTTCTACCGCCAGTTCAGCCGTTAAATAATCATTTTGTTTTAACTGCTCATTCAGGTCGGCTGTCAGACTGTTGGTTTTTTTCTGACTTTCCTCCAGTTTGGACGACAGCACATTCACTTGTTTTACATAATAATAATTGCCAAACAACTGCCCGGCCAAAGCAGCAAGCCCCATCAGGCCTGCGGTTACCAACACCAGTCTCCAGCTGCGTTTGAGCCAGAGCATAAACTGCATACGATTCATCAACCTACTCAAATAGTTATGTTACACTTTGCCTATCCCAGACTCAGACACTATAGCATGTTACTACCAGCAGACTGGCAAGCAAAATTACGACTTCGGTTAGCTTTCCCTCTTACGTCAGTACAACTCTGCCTGCTGGCCATAGTGGCAGGTTTTTTGGCTGCATCAATCATTCTGCTGTTCCGTCTGACTATTATTGGCATCCAAAGTTTCTTTTTAGAACGCACTGATGATTTTTCCGGTATAGCTGAAGGCTATCGCTGGGCCTTGCCTTTTATTGCCGCCATTCTGATCAGCATTATGGCTATGCTGGTTGGGCTTTCACATTACCGGATGGGCATAGCCTATGTGATCCACCGCATAAAAACCCGCTATGGGGTGATGCCCTTCTGGAATACCTTTAACCAGTTTTTTGGCGGCATCATCGCGCTGACCAGCGGTTTTTCTGTGGGCCGCGAAGGCCCTTCTGTGCATTTAGGTGCTTTTGGTGCCGGCTTGCTTGGGCAGTATCTGCGCCTGCCGTACAACAGCATCCGCATTCTGGCAGGTTGTGGTATAGCTGCTGCTATCTCGGCTTCATTTAACACTCCTTTAGCTGCAGTGATCTTTGTGATGGAAGTGGTACTGCGGGAATATCGTATTCATGTCTTTGTGCCTGTGATGCTGGCTTCTGTGGTCGGCGCTTTGCTGACCCGTGGCGTTTTTGGTATGGGCAATGATCTGGCGGCTTTAAAAATTGTCTCTATCAGTGGCTGGCATCTGCCTTATTTGGTGCTTTGTGGTATTGCCATAGGTGCTGCTGCTTATATGTTTAACCAGAGTATCTGGCGTATTTTAAAATGGTTCCAGAAATGGCATTTAGCGCTGAAGTTATTGCTCGCAGCAGCTATTACAGCAGCAGTAGGTCATCTGGTTCCTCAGGCTATGGGTGCTGAAACCGGGGCCATATTTTATGCTGTGACCGCTTCCACTGAGTTCTGGTTATTGCTGACTATATTAATGGCGAAATTTCTATTGACCGTAGTGGCTGTAGGTCTGGCCGTGCCCGGTGGTGTCATTGGCCCTGTTTTTGGTATCGGTATTCTGGCCGGTACTTTATTGGCCTTTTTACCTGTGTTTGTGTCAGGAGATGCCAGTTTATCCGGCACTTACGCCACTTTAGGTATGGCAGGTTTTATGGCTGCCACTTTACATGCGCCTTTGGCTGCTTTAGTGGCTGTGATGGAGCTGTCTTACAACCCGGATATTATAGTGCCGGCTATGCTGGTGATTACCTGCGCTTATGTCACTACAGTGCAGCTGTTTAAAAACAAATCCATTTTTGTATTGCAGCTGGAACTGCAACAACTGCCTTATAAACTGGCACCAGCAGACGATGTGCTGCAAAAAGTCGGTGTGCTGGCGATGCTGGATAAAGAATATGTGATGCTGTCTGCCTCGGAACAAGACAAAATTGAACCTATTTTGGCCGACAAACCCGCTCACCAGTTACTGATCCAGAAAACAGACAATCCTGAACAGCCTTTCCTGCTGATCGATTATGATCTGGACGCATCCATGACAGGCCAGTCGACTTTATTGCATCTGCCACTACAGGGGGTAAGTCATCAGGCCACTATGGCTGAAGTACATACTCTTCTGGACGAACAAAAAGGCGGTGTAGTCTATATTTACGACCCACAACAGCCTGAACAACTGCTGGGTCTGATCCGCTGGGAACAGGTCCGCGCCCTTTTAACTAAACAGAATAATTTAATCTGATGAATACATTACTTGTGATTAAAGCTTTGCATGTCAGTTTTATGGTGGCCTGGTTTGCCGGAATTTTTTATCTGCCGCGGCTTTTTGTCTATCACGCACAAACCAAAGACCAGGCCGTAGATGCCCAATTTAAAGTGATGGAAAGGCGATTGCTTTATTTCGTCACACCTTTTGCGGCGCTGACACTGGTGTTTGGGTTATGGCTGATTCATCTGTACGGTGCAGCCTGGTTTGCAGTCAGTAGCTGGCTGCATTACAAACTTATATTGGTGATTCTGCTTTATATTTATCACGGCTACTGTTTTAAGCTGTTAAGCGATTTTAAACAGGGCAAAAACACTAAAAGCAGCAGATTTTACCGCCTCTTTAACGAGTTCCCGGTGCTGTTACTCTTTGCCATTATTTTTCTGGCGATTTTGAAGCCGCTCTAGGCTGATTTTAAGCGGCTTATTTGCTATGATACGCGCCGACTTTCAGCCAGTTCCGGCGCCCCCGCAACCTCTAGCAGATGAGCATCCAGTATGAGTTTTAAAGGCGAACATATCCTCTCAGTCAAACAGTTTGACCGCGACAAAATTCAGCAGGTATTTGATATTGCCCGCAGCATGGAACCTTATGCCAAACGCCAGAAGCGCACTACAGTGCTCGACGGTGCCATTTTAGGTAACCTGTTTTTTGAGCCCAGCACCAGAACCCGGGTCAGCTTTGGTTGTGCTTTTAACTTATTGGGTGGCGAAGTTCGCGAAACCACAGGTATGCAATCTTCCGCCTTGTCTAAAGGTGAATCTTTGTTTGATACAGCCAGGGTGATCAGCAGCTACAGCGATGTGATTGCGATGCGCCATCCGCAGGCAGGTTCTGTGGCTGAATTCGCAGAAGGCAGCCGGGTGCCGGTATTAAACGGCGGTGACGGTGCCAACGAACACCCGACTCAGGCTTTGCTGGATTTATTTACCATAGAAAAAGAACTGGCGGCGTCACAGCAGCCGATAGACGGTATGCATATCGCCATGATTGGTGATTTAAAGTTTGGCCGTACAGTACACTCGTTATCCAAATTACTGGCTTTGTATAAAAACATTCAGTTCACTCTAATAGCGCCCAATGAGCTGGCGATGCCGGACGATATTGTCTCGCTCATTGAAAACGCAGGCCACAGAGTCACAGTGACGGATCAACTGGCTGGCAACTTAAACGCTGATATTGTTTATCAAACCCGTATTCAGGAAGAGCGTTTTCCTTCGCAGGAAGAAGCCAATAAATACCGTGGTAAGTTTCGCTTAAATCAGGATATTTATACTAAACACTGTAAATCCAATACTGTGATTATGCATCCTTTGCCACGGGATTCGCGTATTGAAGCCAATGAGCTCGACAACGACTTAAACCTGAACCCCCATCTGGCTATTTTCCGTCAGGCCGATAACGGCGTTTTAGTGCGTATGGCATTGTTTGCTTTGACCTTGGGTGTCGATCAACTGGTCAGTAAATACGAACGTGAAGTGCCCTGGTACAGCAACAAGTAAGCCACAACACATTTATCTTTAAGTCGGGCTTTGAGCCCGGCTTTCTTTTAAAGATTGAGTATTAAAGATTTCGTTTTAAGGATCCTCTATGTCCAGGTCAGAACAGTTATTCCAGCAAGCGCAAAAAACTATCCCAGGTGGTGTCAATTCTCCGGTTCGTGCTTTTAAAAGCGTCGGCGGTACACCTGTTTTTATCGACAGCGCCAACGGTGCTTATTTATATGATGTCGATGGCAAAAAGTACATCGACTACATAGGCTCATGGGGCCCCATGTTGCTGGGTCACAACCACCCTGCTATCCGTGAAGCTGTGATAAAAGCCGCTGAAAAAGGCTTAAGTTTTGGTGCGCCTTGCCCCGCTGAAATCACTATGGCAGAAACCATTTGTGAATTAGTGCCCAGCATGGAAATGGTCCGTATGGTCAGCTCAGGCACAGAAGCCACTATGAGCGCTATTCGCTTAGCCCGTGGTTTTACCGGTCGTAACAGCATTTTAAAATTTGAAGGTTGTTACCACGGTCATGCCGACTCTTTATTGGTCAAAGCAGGCTCAGGCGCTTTAACTTTAGGTGTGCCTAATTCACCTGGCGTACCTGCTGATTTTGCCAAATACACCTTAACGGCGGAGTTTAATAACTTAGAGCAGGTGAAACAGATTTTTGCCGAACAAGGTGCTGATCTGGCTTGTATTATTGTGGAACCAGTTGCAGGCAATATGAACTGTATTCCACCTGCCCCAGGTTTTTTAGAAGGTTTACGGGCACTGTGTGACCAGTACGGTGCTGTACTGATTTTTGATGAAGTGATGACAGGATTCCGGGTCGCTTTAGGTGGCGCTCAGGCTTATTACAACATCAAACCCGACCTGACCACTTTAGGAAAAATTATAGGTGGTGGTATGCCGGTTGGTGCTTTTGGCGGCCGTCGCGACATCATGCAGCATATAGCACCTTTAGGCGGCGTTTATCAGGCGGGCACTTTGTCAGGTAATCCTATTGCTATGGCCGCTGGTTTAGCTGCGCTGACCGAAATCCGTAAGCCTGGCGTGTACGATGTATTAACAGCCAAAACCACGCAGTTGATTGAAGGTTTAGCAGCGGCAGCCAAAGAAGTGGGTATACCGCTGGCGACCACTCAGGTGGGTGGTATGTTTGGAGTGTTTTTCAGTAATGAAGCGCAGATCACTAACTATCAGCAAGCCACTCAATGTGATATCGCTGCCTTTAAACGCTTCTTCCATCTGATGTTAGAGCAAGGCGTTTATCTGGCACCTTCAGCTTATGAAGCAGGCTTCTTGTCTATAGCTCATTCTGATGAAGATTTGGCTTACACCATAGCAGCAGCTAAACAAGCCTTTATTCAGCTGAAAGCTTAACTAGCAGTTCAAAAGTAAAACCAAATCCGAAATTGCCCTATTGCTACAGTCGGGACATTGGTCGGTTGTTTGATGGATAACCAGGTATAAAGTTGGCGGGGTCGATGGCGCACAAACCAAAGGTGGGTCGTCCACCTCGTCAACCGAAAAGTTTGATTTGCGGTGTCCTGAACATCTTGTGGGACTACATGCCTGGGACTCCCGGCTTTCAGCGTTCACGCTGGAGTTCTGAACTGTTTTCTTTGTTACTCAATAAGTTGTGTAAAGTAAAAATTCATAACTCCAGGATAAAGAAATGGCTGCCTGAAATAGGCATAGTGCGGCGTCTGGCAGAAGAGCAGCTGAAGAAGCTAAAAAGGCACTAGCGGCGCGCCAACACATTTAGATCACGAATGAAACACCTCTTCAAATCCTAAAGCTCATACATATGAGCAGACTCCTGCATTAAGTTATTAGTTTTTCATCTTCAAAATCAATACCTTGCTTAAGATCGTACCTATGAATAATCGATAGGGATTATAGGTTTTAATTTATTTTTTATTATCAACAAATAAACATTTGCATTTTATTTGCAACAAATATTTTAATGCCGGCGAAAAGGAGCGTCAACAACGTGACTAAAAACATCATCATTCTGGTATTAGCGTTTTTAAGTATTGGGTACGCACAGGCATCCTGTGTCGAACTAAGGGAAAATAGTGAAATTACCTTGTCAACTGCTTCGCGCAGTGATGGCGAAATCTGTATTCAATTACGTGATTTGCATTCAACAGAAACTTATTTTTCAGCCGACAATTTAACTGCTGGCTTAAACTCTGTGGCTGCAGCAGGTTATACCGCGACATTGCAACTGGGCAATGGCACAGTGATATACAGTAAAACGCTGTTTTCTGAACCCGATATTATCAAAGTAGCCTTACAGCATCACGACAGGGCCATTCTAAAGCTGAAAAAATCGCCCAACGGCAATAATCTTGACTACAGCTTTCATATTATTAATAACCGTGAAATTCAGGGCCTGAGCACTATTACTGTGACTGCAAGAGCCAAAGCTAAAAGTAATGCAGCGCAGCTTCCACCACCGGATGGAGGTTGCGAGTATCTATACCCAAGTAACTTCAAGATGCAGAATTCAGCGGGAGAAAAAAGCGCTTTAGGCAAGGCAGCTGCTGGAAGCTTTAGTGGTTCTAAAGCGACAACAGTTAACGCGGCATAAAGCGCTTTTAGCCCCGCCCGAAGGGAGTCGCTGGGCGATTGCACTGCGGTGTTAGCCTGTCTCACAAGGTAGTCGACATTGCTTCGCCAGGCTGCCTTGCATTGCAAGCGCCCAGCGGCTCTGAAACTCGCATCTTGAGGTCACTTGGGTATACAGGCAGTAAAACCTGTTATCAGCCGTATAGAGCTCCAATTAGTGCTCCAATGCACTCTGTTTATTCCTCAGGTGCTGTGTCGCTGGGGCAGATTACCTTGCCTAATGCCATTCAATGTAAATCAACCAACAGACCTCCATCGCCAGCACCTTATTCGCGTGGTGAACCTCGCACTGAAATGAAGATTAACGATATTTTGCGCACAGAAATTAGCTGGCGCAATAAGGCCAGATGGCTGTTAGCCGTCAATGCTGTAGCTTACCCGGCCATTACTCACCAACGACTTTACAGTCTGCTCAGAACAGATGGTGTTTACGACGTAAAATCTGATGAGAGTCCATGGCTGGGGGACCCTGATTTTGGCAATTTTTTATATGGCGCTATAATGCAGGCGCATGGCTTTAGCGGCGATTTGGCGTTACGTTATTCGGCCGGATACCAGGCTATTCAGGATCATAAGAGTAAGTTTACTTATGCCAGTGTTAAACAGGGTATTTATAATTTTATAACCAATACAGGGGATGGTGCAGGTGACCCGGCAATAGTGATGCGGGGTTTTAACTATGCCAAGGAGGTATTTAGTAAAAATAGTCAGGAAACTAAATCTTTATCATGTATTGATGAGCAAACCATTAGTCAGCAGGCTACGAGTGGTGGCGGTGGTGGCGGCCATGATAGCGGCGGAAGCTCGGGTGGCAGCGGAGGTGGCGTGATATGGGCAAGTTGCAGTTTGTGGTATTTTCCGCATGGTTTGTCTAACGGCCAGTATTTCCTCAACACTTGTAAATTTCATTCCTCACCTTAAAAAATCCGGGCCTGATAAAAATAAAGATCAGGCCTGGTTTTGCTTTATTTATCACTGGTGTGTTTTGCCAGCAGGAGATGTAAACAAATGAAAATCAATTTTTTAGCTGGGCTTGCTTGTTGCCTTTTGCTGAGCAGTTGTAGTGAAAGACGGGATGTGGATGAAATGACTCAGCATTTTCAGGTACATCAGGATAAGTTTAAACAGCTGGCCACTGCTGCCTGCAGTTTAAAAGCCACACTCAACACAAAGTTTCATCGCTACGATATAGATACAGCAGAGCAGTATCCGGCAGAGCTAGCGCCTTTATTAAAACAGTTAGACCAGTTATTGGAGAGCATAGACAAGGAACATATGACCTTGCGTCAGGACGGCACAGCTGAATGTTCGCTTACTGTGAGAGAATGGTCTGTCTTTTTTGCCGGAGAAGGCTCTTATATGACCTATAGCTATCAGCCTGCTGTAATAGCTGAATTTAATGCTGATATCCATTTAGAGAAGAACAGAAATACCACAGAAAGAATTTATTTCACTAAAGCCTTAGCGGATGGCTGGTATATCGAATATCTAAATGAGCCTTAAGCCGGGACTGAATAACAAATGAAAATCAATTTTTTAGCAGGGCTTGCTTGTTGCCTTCTGCTTAGCAGCTGCAGTGAAAGACGGGATGTTGATGAAATGACTCAGTATTTTCAGGTACATCAGGATAAGTTTAAACAGCTGGCCTCTGTTGCCTGCAGTTTAAAGGCCACACTTAATACAAAGTTTCATCGCTACTGGATAGATACAGCTGAGCAGTATCCGGCGGAGGTAGCACCTTTATTAAAACAGTTAGACCAGTTATTGGAAGACATAGACAAAGAAGATATGGCGCTGCTACAAGAAGGCACTGCTGAATGTTCGCTGATTGTTGCTGAATGGTCTGTTTTTTTTGCCGGAGAAGGCTCTTATATGATCTATAGCTACCAACCTGCTGCAATAGCTGAATTTAATGCTGATATCCATTTAGAGAAGAACAGAAATACTACAGAAAGAATTCATTTTACTAAAGCCTTAGCGGATGGCTGGTATATCGAATATTTAAATGAGCCTTAAGCCGGGACTGAATAACAAATGAAAATCAATTTTTTAGCAGGGCTTGCTTGTTGTCTTTTGCTGAGCAGCTGTAGCGAAAGACGCGATGTGGATGAAATGACTCAGCATTTTCAGGTACATCAGGATAAGTTTAAACAGCTGGCCTCTGCTGCCTGCAGTTTAAAAGCCACACTTAATACAAAGTTTCATCGCTACTGGATAGATACAGCAGAGCAGTATCCGGCAGAGGTAGCGCCTTTATTAAAACAGTTAGACCAGTTATTGGAAGACATAGACAAAGAAGATATGACCTTGCATCAGGACGGCACCGCTGAATGTTCGGTGTATATTACTGAATGGGATTTCTTTTTTGCCGGAGAAGGCGCTTATATGGCTTATAGTTACCAACCTGCTGTAATAGCTGAGTTTAATCCCGATATTCATCTGGAAGATAAAAGAAGTATCACAGAGAAAATTTATTTTACTAAAGCCTTAGCGGATGGCTGGTATATCGAATATTTAAAGCAGCCTTAAGCCGGGACTGAATAACAAATGAAAATCAATTTTTTAGCAGGGCTTGCTTGTTGTCTTTTGCTGAGCAGCTGTAGCGAAAGACGCGATGTTGATGAAATGACTCAGCATTTTCAGGTACATCAGGATAAGTTTAAACAGCTGGCCGCTGCTGCCTGTAGTTTAAAGGCGACACTTGATACTAGATTTCATCGCTATTACGCAGATACAGCAGAGCAGTATCCGGCAGAGGTAGCGCCTTTATTAAAACAGCTGGACCAGTTATTGGAAGACATAGACAAAGAAGATATGACCTTGCATCAGGACGGCACCGCTGAATGTTCGGTGTATGTTACTGAATGGGATTTCTTTTTTGCCGGAGAAGGCGCTTATATGGCTTATAGTTACCAACCTGCTGTAATAGCTGAGTTTAATCCCGATATTCATCTGGAAGATAAAAGAAGTATCACAGAGAAAATTTATTTTACTAAAGCCTTAGCGGATGGCTGGTATATCGAATATTTAAAGCAGCCTTAAGCCGGGACTAAATAGCCTGAACTCGGGATAAGCAGCGCCACCAGTTTCGGGTGGGCGGCATGGACTCGAGTAGGTGTATCACGATAAGTTATTTAGAGCCTCTATTCCGCAGGCTCAGGATGCAACCAGACAATGTCTGTATCCTGAGCCCTGAATTGCTGCACAAACACAGTTCCATTGTCAGACATCAGGGCCTGAGCTGGCTCCGCCAGGGGCCATTGCTGCTGTTGTTGATCTTGCCAGTCATAATAATTCAATTCTGTGCCATAACCAGACAACCAATACAAACCTGTTGTTGTGCTGACCCAGGCCCTTGACTCTGTGGTACGCCAGTTGATTTGTATCGGCAGTGTTGATATCTGGCCCTGCCGCCATTGCTTCACATGGGCAGAATTCTGCAGTTGCAACACCAAGCTGTTCTCAGGCCCACACTGCACATTCACTACATCTTTCAGTACTTCACTGATCTTGCCTTGCTGCAATTGCTGTAAGGCCCAGCTTTGCTGATTTCTGCTCACCCAATACAAAGTATCAGCGCACACCACAAAACCTTCGCTATTCAGCTTTTTTTGCATAAAAGGAGCTAACTGACCTGCTGAGAAATGGTACAGCTGGCGGTCAATCAGCAGTAATAATTGACCTTCAAACCATAACAATTGCCCAATAGCATGTTGTGTTTCAAACTGGCTGATTTGCTCTGTGACCTGCCCTTGTGAGCGCCAGAGTTGGGGTAAACCAGAACGTTCCGAAACAAAAAAATACTGATCCTGATGGGCCAGCAATAAATACTCGGATCTGTTGCTATCGGCAAAAGGTAAAGTAACTATCTGGTTATTCTGTTCCTGCCATTCTAACTGACGTAAATCAGTGACGGCCTGAGCAGGATAAGCAGCCAATAATGAATGTTGCCAGACCGAGCTATCTGCCAGATTAAAGGTCATTTCACCAAAGACTCTGCTGGTTCCGGTGCGCAAAGACAAAACCTGCAACTGCCGGGCAGACTTATTCACCAACAGCTCGTTTTCCCCCCACCAGGCCAGCTGATTGGCAGAAAAATCAAACTCTGTGATAGTACTCCAGTCTGACCCGCTCAGATCAAGCTCCAGCAAAGCCGAGTAACTATAGCCAGACTGTGCAATGGCATAGGCCTTTTTGTTTTTCACTATTAAATGACTGACAGCACGCCAGTGGGCGGGAAAGGTCATTAACAAACGCTGCGAAGTATCCTGTTGCCACAACCAGAGTTGGCTTTGGCCTGTGGCCGGATCTAAATCCAGCCAATACAATCCTTCCGGCGTCATAGCCTGACCCGCAGCTATAAACTGGTGACAAGAAAATAACGGAATCGCAGCTTCGAATTGGTTTTTCACTGTTTTGCGCCAGAAAGCACATTCCTGCTGTTGTTGAGCACGAAAAACTATTTGTTCTGAATCCAGCCAATGAGGCTGAGAGAGTTGCTGAAACTTTTGCTGATCCCGCCGGATTTGCATTGAAGCCAGTTGCTGCACCACCCAATGCCAATGGGTACTGTCAGCCGGCTGATGCTGAAACACCATCAGTGATTGATCTGCAGATAACAGTGGGGTCTGTTCTTTACCATCCAGCGCACTGACAGGTGTCAGCTGCAGATAACGCGGTAAAGTGGCTTTTTCGTTCATTTTGCTGAGCAGCAAAGCAAAAGCAAAGCTGAAAAGTATCAAAACTAAGGTGCTAAACCAGATATAACGAATACGTTTGAGCTTAGTTAATTTTTTATCGTGCCATTTGTCTATGGCTTGTTGAGTGCCGATTAAATCCAAAGGCTCAGCCGGAGCATCTTCAGTATCAGACTCTGGAGGTAAAGCCACTGGTGCAACAGCAGCCAGCCAGCAATAGCCTTTTTTTGATAAGGTGGCAATATAAACAGGTTCTACTCTGCTGTCCTGCAAAGCCCGTCTTAGCCCCGCTATGGCTCTGGTTAAGGATTCGTCCGACCCGGAATCTTCTCCCCATACCGCAGTTAAAAGATCTTCACGACTCAGCACCAGATCTTTGTGATCCAGAAAAAAGTTTAACAACTTATGCAGCCGTGGTTCCAAGGTTAAGACCTCCGGATCAGCCGAAGCTGACAGAGACTGTAATTGTCCTATAGAACGCAGATACCGCCATTGACCAAAGGTCAGGTAGTCTGCCGTAGAATGCATAAGGGTCCGCCTACATCACTAAGTAGGCGGATTATAACCAATTCAGGCAAAAAGTAGAGGGGTGTAATCAGGCGGTTTTGCTGATGATCGCTTTAGTGGTATTTGGTAACACCACTGTTTCATCAATGTGCGTAGTGATCTGTCGGCAAATTGGCCATTGTGGGCAGAGGTTGGCAAACTCAAGGTTCAGGTTTTGCTCTGTAGCAGGAGCTTTCTCAGCAGCAAAAGAAAAAGAAGCTAAAATGCTTACGGCTACAATTAATTTAATCATGTTCATACTAAAGTTCCCATTGGGTTGGTTGAATTTGACCAACACAGTATCCATTTGAAAACTAAAGATAAACTGATGATTTATTTATAAATTTATGATTATTTTATGGTTGTCAGCTCCAGTTTTGCCATATCTATATCCAGTGTTTCTCCAACCACCACAAAAATAAACTGACCATCATGGCTTAATGAAAAACGAGATGAATAAACCTCAGACATTAAACCCAAAGGGGTAATTTGTTTGGTGTTATAAGCGTAAAAATACAGCTGGCTTTTTTGAGCTTCATTAAAGCTGAAAAAATAAATACCTGTGTCCCACAGTACTATGGTTGCCTCTGCAAGTATTAAACGCTGCATTTCATCCGGCAATATTTCTTCGCCCTGTTCTGACACCAGGCTATATACTTTTGTGGTTGCATTACGTTTTAGCTGATATTTTCCACTGCTGCTTTGCAAATAAAAGTCTAAACCAAGCATCTGCACCGTCGATTGTTGCAAAGCTAGAGAATAATTCATCACCTGCCAGCGGCCTTTTTGATAGGTGGTGTAAAACACTGAATCGGCGTCTTTACCCCAGCTCATATTTTTTACTACTTCACCTGCATTACTAATAAGCTGTGAGCCGCCTTGTAAATCAAATAACCAGACTTGCTGATCTATCAGTGCCAGTAACTTTTGTCCATCGGGAGAAAACTTCATACTTGAAATATGTGCTGAGTGAGTAAAGTGGCTAATCATGACCTGACGGTCATCAGGGTAAAATAACCAAATCTGAGAAAAACCAGTACGACCAGAAACCACTGCTGTAGGTCCTGTATTTAGCGGATTGGCTTCAACCAAACTTTCACTGCGGTTAGATTTAAATACGACTGAGTCAGAGGGGGAGCTATTCAGAATGGGGTTATGCGCTTTTTTAATATAATAGTTGCCATATGTTCCTATAGAGCCATAAAAATCACCATTTTGATCTAACAGTATGTCATAAGCCTGATTATCAGTTAAAGCCACTGTTTTTGTAACGCCGGTTTTAGTATTGACCGCTTCAATATTCCATTTTTTAGCCGGGTAATAAATCCACTGATCATCCGGACTCCAGGCTATATCACCGGGGTAACTATGCTGCAGATGTATTAATAATGACGTTTCACCACTGGCTAAATCCATTAACCAGATTTGCACTGAATTACTGGCCACATCCCGTAAAAAGGCAATTTTATCGCCACTATTAGAATAACGGGCAGTAAAATCGCCCACGCCACTATTACCCGGCAAAACCAGTTGGGTTTTATTTTTGGTTGTTAAATCCAAAGAAAATATCGCCATACGCTGAGGGCTGTTTTCATCGCTGGTATAAATTAAAGAGCGGCCGTCAGCTGCCCAGGATAAACGGCTGGACACACTGTTTTTGCCACAGTGGGTTAATAACTCATCTGTCCATTCCGACTGACCTGGTATGCCTAAAAAAGTCAGTAAACGAATTTCGCAGGACTCTCTGTATCTTAGCCTTTGGTAAGCTATGGCCTTACCATCTGGCCTGAAACTGGCGCCAAAATCGTTGCCGTCACTATTGGTTAACTGCTGGCTTTGATGATTGTTCAGGTTTTGCAGCATCAGTACTTGGGGACTGTCTGTATCTTTTTGATAGCTATAAGCTAAAAACTGGTTATCAGCGGATAAAGCCGGGTAATACTCGTGACCATCTTTAGATGACACCGGGCTCCAACTGATAAAAGGCACCTGCTCATTAGCAAACTCAGTCTCCGGCCAGAATAACCAGCTGGCAAAGGCCACTAACAGCACTGTTGCAGCGGTTAAACCCGCCCACCAACGCAGGTTTAATTTCCTTTCCTCTGCAGTTTGGGGCTCTTCCGCTGCATTGGGATCACGGATAACAATCTGTTCCTGCTCTATCACTTTGGCTATAAAACGGTAGCCCCGTTTGGGGATAGTTTCGATATAACGGGGCGACTTAACGCTATCGCCCAGTACATCACGCAGAATGCTGATCACTCTGGCAACACGGCCATCTGTCACTGAGGTCATGTTCCAGACTTCTTTGAGCAGCTCTTCTTTGCTAATCAAACGGCCAGGGTTCAGTAAGAAGAAGTTCAATACGCTTTGGCACAAATGATCGAGATTAGCCTGTTCACAAACCTCCATTCTGCTGTTTAGTTTTGCCAACTTATCCAACTGTGGCAAATACCACCAGTCTTCAACTTTTAACTGCTTCTCTGGTTTGAACGACATAAGTCAATAATTCCCGTTTATTCGCAATCCGTCACTAGTGTCACACTGACAACTTTGGGCAACAACAAAGTTCCGTCACAATGATCGGCCACAGCCCGGCCTGTACTGACGGAAAAACGTCCTAAAGTCACATCTGGTGGTACAGCTCTGAACAAAGAGTTCGGAGGCACCATTTTGAAGTACTGGCTGAATAAGGTTAAAGCCCCGGATCCTCCGGTTAAACCTATAGATTTATTATCGTCCCGTCCTAACCAGATAGTGACAGAGCTTTCATGTTCAAAACCTGTGAACCAGCTGTCTTTATGATCGCTGGATGTCCCGGTTTTACCTGCAAAACGTATAGTGCCAAACTGATTTGCCAAAGTTTTTGCCGTACCGCTGCGGGTACTTTGCTGCATCGCATATTGCAACAGGTAGTCCGCTTCTTCTGTAACTCTTTGTTGCACAATGTTTCTGCGCTGATAAAGCATAGTACCGTCTGTTTTGGTAATTGACTCTATGCTGGCTAATTTTATGTAACGGCCTTTGTTGGCAATAACCTGATACAGCTGCGCTACTTCGGCCGGAGTCAGCTCTACAGCCCCTAAAAAGGCTGAAGGTTGCAGTTTTAATTCACGCTCAAGTCCCAAACGCCGAAAACCATCCTTTAATGCAGGTAAACCCAACTTTAAACCTAAACGTACGGTCGGCACATTAAGTGAATCAGATAACGCCTGCAGCAAAGTAACCTGACCGCGAAACTTTTTATCAAAATTCTGTGGACTCCAGCCCTTCGGATTACCTTTCAGATGAATAGGGCTGTCATCGAGCATAGTGGCCAGACTAAACTGATTGGGTTTCGCCAGCGCCTGCAAATACAATACGGGTTTTACTATACTGCCAATCTGACGACGGGCATCTAAAGCTCTGTTATAACCGGCAAAATGCACAGCTTTGCCACCCACTATGGCTTTGTATGAACCAGCCTGATAATCCGTTACCACCATAGCAGCTTCCAGTTTGCTATCCAGCTCAGACAATCGTTGTTTCACTGTGTGTTCTGCCGCCAGTTGAGCCTGCGGATCCATATAAGTAAAAATCTTCATACCGCTTTCAATGGTGGCCTGATCTGTCACTAAATCTTTCAGTTCACGTTTAACCGCATCCAGATAAGAAGGTGAACGGCCTTTCAAATGATGGCCCATAGGGATCACGGCCAAAGGTTTACTGGCAGCACGCTTATACTCAGCTTCTGATAACAACTTTTCGTTATGCAGCATTTTCAGTACCAGATCACGCCTGCTTTTCGCTCTGACACCAAAACGACGTGGATCGTAATAAGAAGGGCCTTTTACTATAGCTACCAACAGCGCATACTCTTCCGGCAATAGCTCATTCAGCGGCTTGCCGAAATAAAACTTACTGCCCAAAGCAAAACCATGCACAGCGTTGTTATGGAACTGACCGATAAATATTTCGTTCAGATAAGCTTCAAGAATTTGATCTTTGCTGTAGCGGTAATCAAGGATCAGCGCAATCAGTGCTTCATTTGCCTTACGGATAAGCGTTTGCTCTGACGTCAGATACATATTTTTTGCCAGTTGCTGGGTTAAAGTAGACCCCCCCTGCACTGTTCTTCCTGCCTGCAGATTGGCCCAGAAGGCACGCATTACAGACCAGATTGACACCCCATGATGTTGATAAAAGTCACGGTCTTCTATGGTCAGTAAAGCGTCTTTTATATGCTCAGGCAAGTCAGCCAAAACCACCATTTCTCTGTCTTCCCGCTCAGAGGACACCAGATGTTGCACCAGTTGAGGCTCAATCCGGGCTTTTTGCACCGACTTTTTCAACTGATGATCATAAATGTTATGCACCCTTTGACCGGCAAAAGACACTGTAAAAGCTTCTTCCTGATCATAACCATCGGCAAACTGAAAAGCGCGGCGAAACACCACCACTTTGTCGCCATTCTGACTGTATTGCCCAGGGCCTTTGATCACATCAACAGCTCTGTATTGCAACAAATCCAGTTCACTGACTAATTGCTTTTGCGTCAGGCTTTTACCTGGTATTAACTCCAGACTACGGGCATAAACCTGAGCAGGAAACTGCCATTTATGGCCGGAAAACAAGGTGGTAATTTTGCTGTCCAGATAAATCAGATAAATAAATAAAGTGAGCAGCAACACCAGGCCTAATTTCAGTGCAAGCCACAGCATTTGCCGGGCAAACTGGGAGCCTTTGGTATTTTTAGTAACTGGTTTTTTTCTTGGGGTACGGCTTTGTTTTTGAGTCATTTTTGCATAGCTTTTTTAGTTTTATTGGTCGGCATGGCGTCTGCAGGATTGTCTGGCCAATAGTGTTTTGGATAACGACCTTTCATTTCCTTTTTCACTTCGGCATAACTATTAGCCCAGAAACTGGCTAAATCCTGTGTCACCTGTAAAGGGCGACGCGCAGGCGACAATAAATGAATTTTCATGGCTAAACGCCCGTTTGCCACTGCAGGAGTATCGAGCTGCCCAAACATTTCCTGAATTCGGATCGACAAAATGGCTTCTCCCTCGTCGCTGTAGTGAACAGGGATCATAGATCCTACAGCTGAACGCCAACTGTCTGGCATACAGCTATTTAGCAACTGCTGCTCTTTGTACGTTAAACGTTGCCACAATAAAGCGTAAAGGTCTAACTTATTCAAATCATTCAGTTTTGTAAACTTTCCTAAAGCAGGCGCTAACCAGACTTCAGCGTCAGCCCACAAAGTGTTTTCATCCACTTTCGGCAACTGATGTTCAGGCATAAGCTGCTGCATTAATTGCAGGCGGTAACGCAATTGCAGGGCTTGTTCAGTCCAGGGTAAAGCCTGCAAACCTTGTTGTTTTAACCAGTCCAGCCAGGCCTGTTGTTGTTCTGTTTCTGTCAGTTTGCTATGCAGTGCTTTACGTTCCAGTACACAACTGCCGAGCATTAAACGTTGTTCTGCGATAAAACGCCCCTGCTGAGCATCAAAACCCAGATACTGCTGTTGTTGTAAATCAGCCTGCCACTCCTGCATCAGCTCAGCCAGACTCCAGCGCGCCGCCAGGCTAATTTGAGTACTATGACCAAAATACAAATCACAGATCACCAGCACTTCAGCACCAGACAAAGAACTGTCCGGAAATAACGAAGCTCCGGCACTGTTGGTCAGCAGGTACCCCTTGCCTCGCAACAAGGCTATTCTGTCAGGGAAAGCACGGCTTAATAACACAGCTGTTAAATGTACAGGTAAATAAGCGCTGACTTTGATCTGGTTTTGCTGGGCTAATTGCTTTGCCTGTTGTAACAAAGCGCCGTACAAAGGTTGCTGCAGCAACAGGTCAATGTCCTGCTCACGGCTACGATTTGGATTTTCCAGCAGAACAGCCAACACCACGGCCAACCAGCCAGCCCCTTGTTCACCTTGCTGTTCCAGTTGTTTGCCATGCAGCACTAAAGCCGCCAGTCTGGGTTCAGTACCAGTGGCTAACAACTGTCTGCCAAAGTCGGTGATTTGGCCTTTGTTCGTGATGGCTTTGAGTTGCAATAACACCCAGGCCGCTGATTTCAGATTGGCTTGGGGCGGCGGATCCAACCAAAAGAGTTGCTCTGCTGAACAGCCCCAGGCCGAGATTTCCAATAGCAACGAGGTTAAATCTGATTGCAGTATAGAAGCTGGGGTAAAAGCAATACGGCGTTGCCATAATTCAGCGCTGTCGAGACGATAACAAATACCGGCCGATAAACGCCCGGCCCGGCCCGCTCTTTGAATAGCGGCGGCCTGACTGATAGCGACAGTGTCGAGCCTGGTTAAACCATGTTTTGGATGATACACAGCCTGACGACACAAACCTGAATCCACCACCACCTGAATACCTTCAATAGTCAGACTGGTTTCAGCAATATTTGTCGTCAGTACCAGTTTACGCCGCCCGACCGGACTTGGCGCTATGGCTTGCTGCTGCTCAGCCAAAGTGAGAGCACCGGATAAGGCATAAATATCTAAATGGCTGTCTGTGTTTTGTTCCAATAACCAATCTCTGGCCTGATTAATATCACGCTGGCCCGGCAAGAAGGTCAGAATACTGCCCTGATGTTTGATACTTGCTTGCAGACTTAATCTGGCACTTTGTAACCAGATGGGTTGTGAGGTCGGCGGCTGATATAGAATTTCCACCGGATAACTGCGACCTTCACTACAGAGCACTGGCGCATCTAAAGCCACAGCGAGTTTTTGTTGGTCTAAAGTGGCGGACATAATCAGCAGTTGCAGCTCAGCATTCAGTTGCTGTACTTCCAGCGCCAAAGCCAAAGCTAAATCGGCTTGCAAAGAACGTTCATGAAATTCGTCAAAAATAATCAGGTCTATGCCTGTAAGTTCTGGATCCTGCTGAATTTTCCGGATCAACACACCTTCAGTGACTATCAACAGTCTGGTATTTTTGCTGTAACTTTTTTCATGGCGGATTTGATAGCCGACCTGCTGACCTACAGCTTCATTAAGCTGACTGGCCAAATAGCTGGCAATACTTTTAGCCGCCAGCCGTCTGGGTTCCAGCAGCAGAATAGTTTTCCCGGTAAAATCGGCATGTTTTAATAAAAACAGCGGCAGATAGGTAGACTTACCTGCACCGGGCGGCGCAGATAAAATCACTTTATTGTGCTGCTTCAGGCTTTGGATCAGCGCCGGGCAAATCTCTGCAACAGGTAACAAATCAGATCTCTTAAAAAAACAAAAAAGCAGCCTTATACTAGCTGCTTTTTAGGTTGAACCGAAGTCAGAAACAAGCATTTTGCAGCCAACTGCTGGCTTAACCAGCAATTGACGAAAAAATCATTCCTGGCTTAGCGTTTGCGCCACTAAACGGATGCCCATACCTGTTGCGCCCGCGGCCCAGAAGCCATTGGCTGAGTTATGAAAAGCAGCGGCTAAATCTAAATGCACCCAGCCTTTGCCATCGTCAGGCACAAAACGGCTTAAAAAACCTGCCGCATTACTGGCTCCACCTGTACCACCGCCTTTCACCGGACGGCTGTTGGCGGTATCAGCATAAGGGGAAGGACATTGGCCCTGATGCCATTTCTCCAGCGGCAACTGCCATGCCCCTTCCTGCACCTGTTCAGCGTAACCTAAAACCCGATTTGCCAGGGCTTTATCCAAAGCAAAGACTGCATTGTATTCAGAACCTAAAGCACTCATTGCTGCGCCAGTTAAGGTAGCAGCATCAATAATGAGTTCAGGTGCCGCTTCTGCTGCTTTTTGTAAACCATCAGCCAACACTAAACGGCCTTCCGCATCCGTATTAACAATTTCTACAGTAACGCCGTTTTTATAGGTCAAAATATCGCCTAATTTAAAAGCACCACCAGAGATCAGGTTCTCGGCACAGCATAAAATCAGCTGCACTCTTTTGTTTAAACCTTGCAATATCGCCAAAGCTAAAGCTGCTGTGACAGTGGCTGCGCCGCCCATATCACATTTCATGGTGACCATGCCTTCGCTGGCTTTAATCGAATAACCACCCGAATCAAAAGTAATACCTTTTCCCACTAAAGCGGCAAACACAGCAGCATCAGCTTTGTCTGTTGGATTGTAATCAAGCACTAACATGGCAGGAGCGCGTTCACTGCCACGGCCCACCGCATGAATACCTACCCAGCCCTGTTCTAACAAGGCTGAACCTGCAATAATTTCGCTGGACACAGTACCAGCAGGCGCAATTGAGCTGATAAAAGCCACGGCCTGCTCTGCCAAAGCCACAGGGGCTAAATCTTCAGGAGTCTGATTGATAATGGCTTTAGCCCAGCTAAAGGTCTGGTGCAATTGCTGCAACTGTTGTTGTTCAGCTTCAGTACCTGTCCAGCCGATAGCGCCCAGCTTTTTCGCGTTACAAAAACCCTGATACAAAGCCCACTGGCTGTCGACAGTCCAGCCGTCACCTGCAAGTTGAAATTGTTGAATACCTAAAGCATCCAGTTGACGACCAGCTTTTTGCACAGCGCGTAAATCAGCGGCTTTGACATGCAGCTGATAGCCCGTTGTATCTGGTGTCAGCAGCACATTTTTGCCCCATTTGGCCTCTGCTGCAGCAGTACTTAAACGAATTTGGATCAGATCAGACATAGTTTTATTCTCTTCATTTCTGGATATAAAGTCCCGATAACCTATGGCCCGAGTGTATCACAGGCCTTTACAGCCCTTTACGAAGTTAAGACGCTGTGCAACATTTTAGCGCTTAATATGATAAGCAAGGCGGCAAATACTTTCTTTAAAGTGGCCACTGGTAAGCGGTGCGCCAGTGAAGCGCCAAGGGGCGCAGTAAAATAACTGACAGAAGCAATCAGCAGCATAGCAGGCAAATAGACATAACCCAGACTGTAGTCTGGTAACTCAGTGCCTGCTGAAGCACCAGCGAGGAAATAGCCCAAAGTACCGCTGATGGCTATAGGCAAACCTACGGCGGCAGAAGTGCCAATGGCCTGCTGAATTTTGACATTACACCAGGTTAAAAAAGGCACTGTTAAAGAACCGCCCCCTATAGCTACTAAAGCCGATACGGCACCAATAATAAGACCCGTAAGGCTAAACCCAACCAGTCCGGGCAACTGTCGGCTGGCTTTGGGTTTGACATTCAGCAGCATCTGCAGTGCGACATAACTCATAAAACAACAAAAGAAGATGGCCAGCGCCAACGAAGATAAAGCAGCAGCCAGATAAGCAGCAGCTATGGTGCCTGTTAAAATAGCCGGAGTTAACTTCCAGACCACAGGCCATAACACAGCACCATGCTTCTGATGACTACGCATACTGGAAAATGAGGTGACAATAATGGCAGCCATCGAAGTGGCCAGTGCCATATGCACAGACAATTCAGCCGGAAATTGTTGCGCTAAAAATAAAGCCGTCAGAACTGGCACCATGATGCCGCCACCACCCACCCCTAATAATCCGGCAAAAAAACCTGTTGCCGCCCCCAGCAGCAAATAAGCAATAACCCATTCAATGGCCATATCAGCACCTGTACCTAAGAAAAAGAGCCTTACTTTAGCAAACTAAAGCAATAAATATCTTCTGTTTTGAACAAGTTAACAGATGGAGCAAAGAACAATGCTTCCCAAGCTGGCTTTGCGCGGTTTAGAGTGTTTCTTTTTTAAACCAGCCAAATTTGTAGACAACAGGAAAAAAGGTGACGCAGGCAGTTCTGCTCTGTATACTTCGGCGGCTTTTTTAATAGTGATTGCAGCTGTCATATTTTTCTGCTATCACTAGCCGCCAACTTTTTGCTTGGCACTGTTTTACAGGAGATGATCATGCCAGAAGGCAAAACCGTAAAAACCTTGGGACTGTTAGCCCTTGCTGGCGTAGAGCCATATCAGGCCGCGCAAGGCGAAGAATACATGAACCCAAAACAGCTGGACCATTTCCGCCGCATTCTGGACGCATGGCGTCAACAGTTACGTGAAGAAGTGGATCGCACTAAAAACCATATGGCCGATGAAGCAGCAAACTTCCCGGATCCAGTGGATCGTGCTGCTCAGGAAGAAGAGTTCAGTCTGGAATTACGCGCTCGTGATCGCGAACGTAAGTTACTGAAAAAGATTGAAAAAACTCTGCAGAAAATCGAAGACGAAGACTTTGGTTACTGCGACACCTGCGGTATCGAAATAGGTATCAAACGTTTAGAAGCCCGTCCTACTGCCGATATGTGTATCGACTGTAAGACACTGGCTGAAATCAAGGAAAAACAACTGGGCGGTTAATGATGCCTGTTGTACCTCCTGCTTACAGGGGCCGGTTTGCGCCATCGCCATCCGGCCCTTTGCATTTTGGATCCCTCATTGCTGCTGTGGGCAGCTATCTGCAAGCCAAATCCCAACAAGGCCAATGGCTGGTGCGGATGGAAGATATAGATACACCCCGTATGCAAGCTGGTGCAGCCGACAGTATTTTACGTACTTTAGAGCGTTATCAGTTGTTATGGGATGGCGAGGTCTGGGTGCAAAGCCAGAGATTAGACCGCTACCAGCAGGTACTGGAACAATTTAAACAGCAACAACTCACCTACGCCTGCAACTGCAACAGATCCCGCATTCAAAGTCTGGGGCAAGGTTATGATGGGTTTTGCCGTGATAAAAACCTGACTGAAGGCACGCTTGCATGGCGTTTAAAAGCGCCTGCCACAGCAACAAGTTTTACCGACCAGCGTGCTGGTGAAATACAAATTCCAGCCACTCTTGCCGCAGAAGATTATATTTTAAAACGCCGTGATGGCTTATTTGCCTATCAACTGGTGGTGGTGGTGGATGACATGGATCAGGGCATCACTGAAGTGGTGCGTGGTGCAGATTTAATTGACCTGACCACCAGACAACAAGCGCTTTTTCAACTTCTTGGTGCAGCCACGCCTGCTTATATGCATTTACCTTTGGCCGTGGTTGAACCTGGCTTTAAACTCAGTAAGCAAAACCATGCACCGACAGTTGAATTCTGGCCTGTCAGCGAGACTTTAGCTGCCGTTTTACGTTTTCTTGGCCATCCACCGCCTAAGGAACTGCAAGGCGCCGACGCCCGTGAATTGCTGGCCTGGGCTTGTTCTCACTGGCAAATTAGCCAAGTCCCCAGCCAAACTGAACAAAAATCAACAGATTTCCTGTAAAAAGCCAGAGATTTTCCAGAAAGCATAAGGCCGCACATTCTATTTTTCCGGCTGCTGCGGTATCATTAGCCGCTTTTTTCATCGAGTTCATTTATAGATGCTCACAAGGAGTACTGCCATTATTTCGCGAGTCCTGGATTTTTGCCGCCGCACCCTTGGCAGCAAAAGCGTTGAGAGCGTTGCTCAACCCAAAAAAAGCCGTCAGTCCATTCTGCCAGAGCTGAAAAAAATCTCCCGTGATGCTCATTCTGTGTCGCGCAAAGACATCAGCCCTAATGCATTAAAGGTGTTATACCGCTTAAAAGATGCGGGTTATGAAGCCTATCTGGTAGGAGGTTGCATCCGTGATATTCTGCTTGGTTTAAAACCAAAAGATTTTGACGTAGTCACCAATGCTCACCCTGAACAAGTGCGTCAGGTGTTTAAAAATTGCCGCCTGATTGGCCGCCGTTTCCGTTTAGCTCATGTAGTGTTTGGCCGTGAAGTCATTGAAGTTGCGACCTTTCGTGGTCACCACACGGGCGATGATGAAACCAGCCCTAAAGCCAGCCAAAGTGATGCAGGCCAGATTTTACGTGACAACGTGTATGGCACTATTGAAGAAGACGCAGAGCGCCGCGATTTTAGCATCAATGCCTTGTACTATTCCGTAGCTGACTTTGCCATTTACGACTTTGCCAATGGCATCGAAGCCATAGCGCAGCGAAAAATTGAGCTGATTGGCGATCCTGAAACCCGTTACCGTGAAGATCCGGTGCGGATGCTGCGTGCTGTGCGTTTTGCCACCAAGCTGAATATGGAGATAGCGCCAGGCAGCAAAGAGCCTATTAAAGAACTGGCAGTGCTTTTGAAAAACATTCCGGCCGCCCGTTTATTTGAAGAATTCCTGAAGTTATTTATGGCAGGAAAAGCCTTTGATAACTTTTTGATGCTGAACGATTTAGGCATTCTGAAACAGCTGTTGCCACAACTGGCCAAAGTATTAAAGCAGGACAGTAGCGGCAAAGTGTTTAACCTGATCACCAAAGCCATGCAGGATACGGATCAACGTATTGCCATTGATAAACCTGTGACTCCGGCTTTCACCTTTGCCGCTTTGTTATGGTATCCGGTAGAACAACGTGCAGAACAATTGCTGGTTGAAAGTGGCTTAAACGAAGTCGATGCGCTGAACATTGCGATGATGGAAGTGCTGGATGAAGTGCAGCGCTCTATCGCTATTCCAAAACGTTTTAGCCTGACCATTAAAGACATCTGGTTCCTGCAAAGCCGTTTAAGCAAACGCGCTGGCCGTCGTGCCTTTAAATTGCTTGAGCAAGTGAAATTCCGTGGTGCTTACGACTTCTTGCAACTTCGGGCTCAAGCTGAAGGCGGCGATTTGCTGGAATTAGCCAACTGGTGGCAACGTTTCCAACAGGATGACGAAGCAGGCCGTGAAATTTTAGTGCAAAACCTCGGCAAAGAAGGCATTGAACGTCGGCCACGTCGTCGTCGCCCGCCTACTAAACGCCGCCCACCTGGCCCCGCAGCCAATGGCTGATACCCTTGTTTACATTGGGCTGGGTGCTAATTTAAACCAGCCTGTGCAACAGTTAGAACGCGCTGTTTTGGCCTTGCAGAACATCAAAGAGACTGAACTGGTACAGGTCTCTGGTTTTTATGGATCCAAACCTATGGGGCCACAGGATCAGCCGGATTACGTTAATGCCGTGGCTTTGCTGAGCACCCGCTTATCTGCCGACGACTTACTGACCCGGTTACAACAGATTGAACTGGAACAAGGCCGGCAGCGCAAAGATGAACGCTGGGGCCCCCGCACTCTGGATTTGGATATTCTGTTGTTTGGTGATGACAGCATTCAGACCGAACGTTTAACAGTGCCGCATTACGGCATGAAGGTGCGTGAGTTTGTGCTTTATCCGCTGGCAGAACTAAACTTAAGCCTGGTGTTACCTGATGGCACTTTGCTTACAGAATTACTGGCCACAGTGCCGCGCAATGGCCTGAGTCGTCTCTGATAACTTGCACAACTTTTGGTTTTATGCCAAGGTGCGCCCCGAATTATTCCCTTGTGGTCGGATGAGAGAAAAATGGCAAAAATTACCACTGCTCAATTGCTGAAGTTGAAACAAAAAGGCGAAAAAATTACCGCCTTAACGGCCTATGATGCCAGTTTCGCTAAATTGTTTGCCGATGCCGGTGTTGAAGTGATTCTGATTGGTGACTCTTTGGGTATGGTGTTACAGGGTCATAGCGACACTCTTCCTGTTACCACAGCTGAAATTGCTTACCACACCCGTTGCGTCCGCGCTGGTGCGCCTTTGGCTTTTGTCATTGCCGATATGCCTTTTATGAGTTACGCCACAGTGGAACAAGCGATGCAAAACGCCACACCGCTGATGCAGGCTGGCGCCAATATGGTCAAACTCGAAGGCGGTGATTTCTTATTACCCACCATCAAGGCACTGACTGAACGTGGTATTCCGGTTTGTGGCCATTTAGGCTTAACTCCGCAGTCTGTGCATGTATTTGGTGGTTTTAAAGTGCAAGGCCGCGATGAACAGGCCGCAGATTTAATGGTGCAGCAGGCCATTGCTTTGCAGGAAGCCGGTGCTCAGCTTTTGGTGGTTGAATGTATTCCGTCAGCTTTAGCTGAACGTATTTCCAAAGCACTGGTTATTCCGGTGATTGGTATAGGTGCAGGCAAAGAAACGGATGGCCAGATTTTAGTGATGCATGACTTATTAGGCATCAGCTCTGGCTATATTCCAAAATTCTCAAAAAACTTCCTGCAGGAAACCGGTGAAATTAAACAAGCCATCGGCAAATACATTCAGGACGTGAAACAAGGCCAGTTCCCTGGTCCGGAACATAGTTTCTAAAGGTCAGTTTCTTATGTTAATGATTCAGGATACAGCTCAGTTGCGTGCTTTGATACGTCAATGGCGTCAGGCCGGCGAACGTATTGCTTTTGTGCCTACCATGGGCAACTTGCATCAGGGCCATTTACAGTTAGTGGATACGGCGAAGCAACATGCCGACAGAGTCATTGTCAGTATTTTTGTCAATCCGATGCAGTTTGGTGCCAATGAAGATTTAGACAAGTACCCCCGTACTTTAGAGCAGGATTGTCAGGGTTTAACTGAACATGGCGCTGATGCAGTATTCACTCCAACACCACAACTAATTTACCCTCGTGGCCTGGATGTACAAACTTTTGTCGAAGTGCCGCTGTTAGGTGATTATCACTGCGGCGCCAGCCGTGCCGGGCATTTTCGTGGTGTGTCGACCATAGTCACCAAGCTGTTTAATCTGGTGCAGCCTGATATCGCTTGTTTTGGTCAAAAGGATTATCAGCAACTGGCTATTATCCGCCAGATGGTGACTGACCTTTCCATGCCTGTTGAAATCATTGGGGTGCCAACAATCAGAGCTGAAGATGGTTTGGCTTTAAGTTCACGAAACGGCTATTTAACGGCTGAACAACGCGCCACAGCACCTGCTTTGTACCGCACTTTACAGTGGATGAAACAGCAGTTAAATCAAGGTTTCAGCGATTTACGCGCTTTGGAGCAACAAGCAAAAGAGCAACTTGCTGCCGCAGGTTTTAAAGCAGATTACATCAATATCTCTAACCGCCAGACCTTAGTACCAGCTGCAGATACCACTGCTGCTGTGGTCATACTGGCTGCTGCTGCTTTGGGCAATACCCGCCTGATTGATAATATCGAAGTCTGATTCTCAGAAAAACGATCTGTGGGCCAGAGCTAAGGCTCTGGCTTCTTATAGCTCCCAGTCTGTACGACACCGAACTGAGAAAAAACCTCTGCTGTTTTAGCCTGTTAGCCTTCTCCTCAAGCAGGCTCCAGCCCAATGAATTCATTTCTCCATACAGCCTCTGGTTATGCCCAACTCTTTTGGCCGGAAAAAAATGCTTTAATCTGGCAGGATACAAACCCGGTTCGTGCTGAATTGTTTAGTGTTGAACGACTGGAGCAACACGCCATCAGCCTGGCGACAGAACAGCGGGTTCTTAATAAAAAACAAAGTGCCTCAGGCTGGCGTGACTGGCAAAGCCCTTTGCATACCCGGCTGGACAGCAATGCAACAGTGCTGCTGGCCGCCTACCGAGCCAGCGCTGCAGAACTTGCCGCTGGTCATACTATAGTTCCGGCCGCTGAATGGTTACTGGACAACTACCATGTGGTGGATCAGCAGATCCGGGAGATTTATGATGATCTTCCTGTAGGTTTTTACCGGCAGTTACCCAAACTACAACAAGGCCCTTTTGTGGGCTATCCCAGAGTTTTTGCTATAGCCTGGGCTTTTATTGCCCACACCGACAGTCACTTTGACCCCGTTATTTTGCAACGCTTTTTAAATGCGTACCAGCAAGTGGATGTACTGACTATTGGCGAATTATGGGCTGTCGCTATTACCTTACGCATAGTACTGATTGAAAACTTACGCCGCTTAACAGACCAAATCAGTTTGGGTTTAACAGACAGAGCCGCTGCAGACGAACTTGCCGATCAGTTGCTGCAGCCCGATACCAGTCAACAGGCCCTGCACTCTTATATCAGTGGCATGTCTGGCACTACATTAAGCCATACTTTTGCTGCTCAGCTGGCTAAACGTTTACGGGGACAAGACCCTCACAGTACCCCAGCTTTACATTGGCTGGAACAACGGCTATTGCACCAACGCAGCAGTATTGAATTGGTGGTGTTTTATGCACAGCAACGGCTGGGCGCTTCCAATGTCAGCGTGCGTAACGTCATGACCAGTATGAGACGTATATCCGCAATAGACTGGTCTGAATTATTTGAGCAAGTCAGTCTGGTGGACAGGTATTTATGCCAACATAGCACCAGCACTCTTTGTCAGAACTCATCGGCACCCAGTGCATATGCCTCCATGGATTTTGCCAGCCGGAATTTATACCGCAGTGCTATAGAGCAATTAGCTCGTGGCGCAGACTTGTCCGAATTTGATGTGGCCAGAGCCGCTGTAGAAACGGCTTTATCCGCAGAAGCCGGGGATGATCCGGTACAACAAGCACGCGAAGCCGATCCTGGTTATTACCTGATTGGCTCTGGCCGCCTGAAGTTTGAACATCGAATTGGTTTTCAGCCAGCTCCAGGCTTAAAACTGCACAGAGCTTTGGCCACTATAGGTCTGGCCGGCTATTTATCCACATTGGCTGTGCTTACTCTGGTTTTCTTCGCTGTAGCCACACTGCTGCTTTCTGAGTACGCTGATTACACTCTGTGGTGGTTAATGCTGATTCCGCTGGCGTTATTACCAGCCAGTGAACTCGCCAGCACCCTGCTGCAGTGTTTTATAACCCGCTCAAAAATCCCCAGCTTGTTACCTGCTTTGGATTTAACGGCTGGAGTGCCTGCCGAATTGCGCACTTTAGTGGTTGTGCCTTGCATGCTAAGCAATGAAACAGATGTACAAGAATTAGTGTCACGTCTGGAAGTCCATTACCTCTCTTCTGGCGGCGGGGATTTAAGCTTTGTGTTATTAACAGACGGCCTGGATGCAGCAGAGCAGGAACTGGCAACAGATCAACCATTGCTGCTGCTTGCCAGTCAGCTGATAGCGCAGTTAAATCAAAGCTACCCACCAGGCCCTGCAGGTCCAGCGTTTTTATTGTTGCATCGCCGTCGTTTATGGAACAAACAAGAACAGCTATGGATGGGCTGGGAGCGTAAAAGAGGCAAGTTGGTGGAGCTTAATCTATTGCTGCGTGGTGCAACCAACACCAGCTTTATGGATGGCTCTGCCGAATTACCGCTGTTATCAAACCAGGTTCCGACCGGGGTCCGTTATGTCATTACCCTGGATGCCGACACCCAGTTACCCAGAGATGCCGCAGTGCGAATGGTGGCTAAGCTGGCTCATCCGTTAAACCGGGCTCAGTTTTGTCCGGAACAACAGCGGGTGATCAGCGGCTATGGCCTGTTGCAGCCGAGGGTGACACCAGCTCTGGCTTGTGGTCAACAAGGTTCGGCCTACCAACAGTTGTACTCAGGCCCGGCAGGTCTCGACCCTTATGCAGCTGCAGTGTCCGACTTGTATCAGGATCTGTTTGCTGAAGGCTCTTTCACAGGCAAAGGTATTTATGATGTGGATGCCTTTAGCGCCGCTATGGCAGGCCGTGTGGCTGACAATACCATGCTCAGCCACGACTTATTTGAAGGCATCTACGCCCGTGCTGCATTAGCTTCTGATATTGAGGTGGTTGAAGACTTTCCGGCCCGTTACGATGTTGCCGCTAAACGCCAACACCGCTGGACTCGCGGTGACTGGCAGCTGCTGCCCTGGATACTAGGTTGCCCGTCGAAGCAGCAGAGCCCATCATCAACACCACAGCAATTGCCGCGGCTCGGACGCTGGAAGATGCTGGATAATTTACGCCGCTCCTTAGTGCAACCAGCCTGTTTTATTTTATTGTTGTTATCTGCCTTGTTGCCATTTCCAGCCGCCCTTTGCGCCTTGCTATTGATTGTTTCTGCGTTGATGCTGCCCGCTTTATTGCCTTGCAGCCTGAATCTGTTACCACACCGTAAAGGTATTCAATGGCCAAACCATCTGAACAACCTGCTGACAGATTTCAAACTGGCCTTGAGCACAGGCCTGCTGAGTCTGGTATTTTTGGCGGACCATAGCTGGCGTATGCTGCACGCTATTGGTATCACCTTGTATCGTTTACTGCTGAGTAAAAAACATCTGCTGCAATGGACCACAGCGGCACAAAACCAACGCGACTCCAGTTTAACTTTACCCCGATATTATGGGCTGATGAGCCCGGCTATACTGCTGGCCTGTAGTGGCCTGGGTTTGACACTCTGGCTAAACCCGGCCAACTGGCCTTTATTTTTACCTTTACTGCTGATCTGGTGTGCAGCTCCTGCTGTGGCCTTGGCGTTAAGTAAACCTTTTCGCATCCAACCCGCCTTACAGCTATCCGCACTTCAGGAAACTGAACTGCGTCTGATCGCCAGACGCACCTGGCGTTACTTCGAGCGTTTTGTCACGGCAGAAGATCATATGCTGCCACCGGACAATTTCCAGCAACAGCCGCAACCTGCAATAGCACACCGCACCTCGCCGACTAACATCGGCATGTATCTGTTGTCTGTCGCTGCAGCACGGGATTTTGGCTGGCTTACCACAGGGCAGGCAATACAAAGACTGGAAGCGACTTTTAGTACGATGAAACAACTGCGTACCTGCCATGGCCACCTGTTTAACTGGTACGACACCCGTGATTTACGCCCGCTTGAACCTGTTTATGTGTCCTCAGTGGACAGCGGTAATCTGGCGGGTCACCTGATTGCTTTGGCCAATGCCTGCGATGAATGGCAACACCAGCTTTATAGCCTTCAGGCCAGAACAGGCTTATGCGATAACTTAGCTTTAGCTCAGTTAAGCCTGCACCAGGCCCCTGATGCCATGCTGCAAAGCCAAAGTGGTTTGCAGCTACAAAGCATTCTGAGTCAGTTGGACACCTTGCTGCAACAGTCGGATTGCCTGCACCACCAACCAGATCCACTGACAGAACTCTGCCAGCAAGCCTTGCTGATTGCCAGTGCACGACAAAGCGCACCCTTTCAGCGCGACACAGATCAGCACGTATCAGCTCAGCACAGTCTGGTCTTTTATTTACAGGCATTACAACAGACTCTGGCAGAACAGCTGGCACAGCTGCATTTGCCTGCCGGGGATCAACAACAGCAAATACTGCAGCTACAGAAGCTGGCAACAGAGTCGCGCCAATTTGCCATGGCGATGAATTTCGCCTTTTTTATCGATCCGGAACGCAATTTATTATCCATAGGTTATGCGGTGGAAGAAAACCGGATGGATACCAGTTGTTACGATCTGCTGGCCTCTGAAGCCAGGCTCGCCAGTTTATTTGCCATAGCCAAAGGAGATGCTGACAGTAAACACTGGTTCCGTTTAGGCCGCAGCGCTACCCCTTTGGGTTACGGCTCAGCTTTATTATCCTGGTCAGGTTCTATGTTTGAATACCTGATGCCTTCCCTGGTGATGAGAGCTGCAACCGGCAGTCTACTGGAACAAAGCAACAGACTTATTGTTGAACGGCAAATCAGTTATGGCCGCCAGCTGGGTATTCCCTGGGGTATTTCCGAGTCGGCTTACAATGCCAGAGATCTGGAGTTTACCTATCAGTATTCCAACTTTGGTGTGCCAGGTCTGGGTTTAAAACGTGGTTTGGCGGAAAACAAAGTGATAGCGCCCTACGCAACGGCACTGGCCACTATGGTCGACCCTGTGGCCGCCTTCGCCAATTTCGAGTTGTTAAAACAGTCAGGCGCTTTAGCAGATTATGGTTTTTTTGAGGCCATAGACTATACCCCTTCCCGTTTACCAGATGACACTTCTTTCGCTTTGGTGCAAAGTTTTATGGCGCACCATCAGGGCATGACCATAGTGGCCATAGCCAATACCTTGCAACAGGGTTTGATGCGTGACCGCTTCCACCGAGAACCTATGGTCCAGGCTTGTGAGTTGTTGTTGCAGGAGCGACTGCCACGTTATGTCGCCATAGCCCACCCTAAAGCAGAAGAAGTCAGTATTGCCGCCAACTCTGCTGCGGCACAACAACTGACAGAACGCAGAATGCATGCAGAAGCTTCAGGCCCTCCGTGCAGTCATTTGCTGTCGAGCAGCGGTTATGCCGTGATGTTAACGGCAGCTGGAGCTGGTTACAGCCGCTGGGGCAATATAGCCATCACCCGCTGGCGCGAAGACAGCAGCAGGGATCCCTGGGGAGCTTTTGTGTTGCTGCGGGATAAACAGAGCGAGCAGATTTGGTCCAGTACCCTGACCCCACAACTGCCGGCACTCGCCAGTTCCGATCACTCCACTTTCAGTCAGAACACAGCTCCTGTGGCTATCTTCAGCGAAGATCACGCCGAGTTCAGTCGCCAGTATCATGATCTGACCTGCACTGTCGAAGTGGTCCTGTCGACCGAACACCTTGGCGAAGTCAGAAGGGTTTCGCTGATCAATCACAGCTCCTTTAGCCGGGATATTGAATTAACCTCCTACGCAGAAGTGGTGTTGGCGACGGTCAATACAGACAACGCTCACCCAGCTTTTGCTAAATTATTTGTTCAGACCGAATTTGTGCCTGAATTTGCTGCTTTAGTTGCCACCCGCCGTTTACGTTCAGCCGATGAAACTGCTGTGTATGCCGCCCATTTTGCTGTGGTCGAAGGTGAAATTTGCGCGCCCTTACAATACGAAACCAACAGAGCCTTATTTTTTGGTCAGGGCCATCAGATGGTGAACGCAGCGGCTATGCAAAACAAGGCGCTGACCAACAGCAGCGGCACTGTACTGGATGCAATTTTTTCTTTGCGCCAGTCGGTGCGTATTGCTCCCGGTCAGGTCTGCCGGGTGGCATTCTGGACCTTAGTGGCTTCATCGCGGCAGGAATTACTGGATCTGGTGGATCAGCATAATGAACGCAGTGCCTATGACAGAGCCTGTACTTTGGCCTGGACTCAGGCTCAGGTGCAATTGCGCCATCTGGCCATCAGCGTCGCTGAAGCTGCTGATTTTCAGCGCCTGACAGGCCCGCTTTTATACAATGATAGTCGCTTCAGAGCCACGACTGCCGCTATCACACGAGGTGCAGCAGCTCAGTCCGGTTTATGGCAACACGCCATTTCCGGCGATTTGCCGATAGTCTTGCTGCATATTGACGATATCGAAGATTTGTCTGTGGTGCAGCAACTGCTGCGTGCCCACGAATACTGGCGCATGAAACAGCTGGCTGTGGATTTGGTCATTATCAATGAAAGAGCGGCTTCTTATGTGCAGGAACTACAAACAGCCATTGAAACCCAGGTACGCAGCAGCCAGAGCAAACCCAATCTGGGCTTACGTTTGGCCGGAGGCAGTGTGTTTTGCCTGCGCGCAGATTTAATGACGGTGGAATCCCGGGCTTTATTGGCCGCTGTGGCTCGTGTAGTACTTTATGCAAACCGCGGTAGTCTGGCCACTCAATTAAGCCGGATCCCCGCAGCTACAGCTGAACCTCTGAGGATCAATACCACTAAAGCAGCCCGACTGCCTGAACAGGAGCATAAGGCAGAGCCTGATCTACAGTTTTTTAACGGCTTAGGTGGCTTTAGTAAGGATGGCCGTGAGTACCATACTCATATGCAGCAACATCAACGCCCTCCTATGCCCTGGATCAATGTGATTGCCAATCCGGCTTTTGGTTTTCAGGTGTCCACTTTAGGCAGTGGTTATAGCTGGTCGGAAAACAGCAGGGAAAACCAACTGACGCCATGGTCAAACGACCCTGTGACAGACCCTTGTGGTGAAGCTTTTTATGTACAGGATCAGGGCAGTTCTGAACTGTTAAGCCCCACAGCTCAGCCAATCAATGACGGTGGTTTGTATACGGCCTGCCATGGTTTTGGTTACAGTAAGTTTGGCCATCAGGCCTCTGGTATAGACATGCAATTACTGCAGTATGTACCAGTGGCTGATCCTGTGAAAATATCGCGTTTAACCCTGACCAATCACTCAGCTCAAACACGAAATTTAACAGTCACAGCTTATACCGAATGGGTCCTGGGCAGAGACCGCAGCGCCAGCAGTGCCTTTTTGCAAAGCTCTTTGCACCAGGACAGTCAGGCTATGTTGCTGTCCAATCCATGGAATACGGCTTTTGTTGGTCGTATCGCTTTTGCCGCCTTAAGCCGTCACAACAGCACTCCGGGTTCTGCCGATCTGCTATCGGGCTGGACAGCGGATCGCACCGAATTTCTTGGCAGAAATGGATCCCCGGCTAGTCCTTTGGCTTTAAGCTGCGCACAGCCTTTGTCCAAACGCAGTGGTGCAGCTTTAGACCCTTGTACCGCCTTGCAACTTGAAGTCAGTCTGGAACCGGGAGAACGTTGTGAACTGGTGTTTTTACTTGGGCAAACGGCTGACAGCCAAAGTGCTACAGCTCTGGTACGACAATATCAGCAGCTGGATTTACACAACGTATTACAGCAAGTGTGGGATTTCTGGCAGCAAAAGCTGAACGCTGTACAGGTGAAAACACCGGATCCGGCCATGAACATTATGCTCAACGGCTGGTTGCTGTATCAAACCATAGTCTGCCGGCTCTATGCCAGAGCAGCCTTTTATCAGGCCAGCGGCGCTTATGGTTTTCGCGATCAATTGCAAGACAGCATGGCGCTGAGTTTTGCCGATCCGGCTTTTGCCCGTCAGCATTTGTTAAAAGCCGCCGGGCGACAGTTTATTGAAGGTGATGTACAGCATTGGTGGTTACCCCATTCAGGCGCTGGTGTACGTAGCCGGATTTGTGACGATAAAGTCTGGTTAGTGTTCGCCTGTGCCAGCTATATACAAAGCTCTGGCGACCGGGCTGTGCTGACAGAACAACTGCCCTTTCTGCAAGGCCCGGCACTGACGGCCGATCAGCACGATGCTTTTTATCAGCCTATGCCGTCGGATCATAGCGCGTCTTTGTTTGAGCATTGTGCCCGCGGGCTGGATCTTTGTATTGCTCAGACAGGGGAGCTTGGTTTGCCCTTGATGGGCTCTGGTGACTGGAATGATGGCATGGATTTAGTGGGTGCCGAAGGCAAAGGCCAGAGTGTCTGGCTGGGCTGGTTAGTACTTGCCAGCATTAAACTGTTTTTGCCTTTTGTGCCCAAGGATGAGCAGGACAGAGCCAGCCGCTGGCAGCAATATGCCAAACGATTAACTCAAGCGCTGGAGCAACATGCATGGGACGGCGAATGGTATAAAAGAGCAACTTTTGATCAGGGCAGCTGGCTTGGCAGCAAAGCATCACCTGAATGTAAAATTGATTCTATTGCCCAGTCATGGGCTGTGCTGTCTGAAGCAGCACGGCCCGACAGAGCCAAAGTTGCAATGGCTTCCGTCGATCAGCATTTAATCAACACAGAACAAGGTTTGGCCTTGTTGTTCAGCCCGCCTTTTGAACATATCGAACCCAACCCTGGTTATATCAAAGGCTATCCGGCAGGCTTACGCGAAAACGGCGGCCAATACAGTCATGCCGCCATGTGGGCTATTTTTGCCTTTGCTAAGCTGGATCAGGCGGAAAAAGCCACAGAGCTGTTTAACATGCTGAACCCCATTCAGCATGCGTCGACGCCAGACGCTGTAGCTCGTTATCAAACTGAACCTTATGTGGTTTCTGCTGATATTTATTCAGTTGAGCCTCATAACGGCCGCGGAGGCTGGAGTTGGTACACAGGAGCTGCAGCCTGGATGTACCGTTCTGGTCTTGAAGCTATTTTAGGCCTGAGCAGAAAAGGTCAATGGCTGCAGTTTGATCCTTGTATTCCAGCTGCGTGGCAGGGCTTTAGCATTAGCTTGTCTGTTGCCGATACAGTCTATCAACTGGAATTGCAGCAGCATCAGTCTGCAGCTTCAGTCACTTTAGATGGCAAGGATATAGCTGCTGATCCACAGTATTACAACGAGGGAGTGCTGCAATTACCACTGGATGCGAAACACCACCAGTTAGTCTGGAGTATAGCGGCACAACCGAAGTAAAGTTTTAGCTTCGGCCTGGTTCATGGCCGTCATAACGGGGCAAAGCTGCATCCAGATTGTCCCAGTTGGCTTTGGAGGACACAAAGTTATGACTAATAGGCCGCTCAGTAATAGCGGAATCCAGTATGCCTAAACGAATGCGGATCCGGTTCGGATCTGCAGCGTTTGAGCTATAGACAGGTGAGCCGCAGCGGGAACAAAAATGCCGTTGTCTGCCTTGCTTTAACGAAAACGCATTCAGTAGTTCTTTGCCATGCACCAGACTAAATTCAGAACTTAACACAAAACCATTGGTGGCATAGGCTGTGCCGCTGGATTTACGGCACAAGGAACAATGGCAATGAATAATGTCTGTAATAGCACCACGAATTTCAATTTTTACTTCGCCACACAGGCATTGACCTGAATACATAATTTGCTTCACTGATATCAGTTCAGAGGCTTTCTTTTTTTGGCATCAACAACCATAAGATGATGTAAACAAACAAACCTGGAAACGCCGCTGATAATACAGACAGCAATACATAAACCAGCCGTACCCCGCCTTTGGACCAGCCAAAATATTCGGCTATACCACCACAAACTCCGGCAATCATCTTGTCATTGGATAAAGCTAAGGTTTTATCAGACATAGGTATTCCTTTTTGTTTCAGCACAAAATACTGCATCTAAAGTAGCGCCACTCAGGCACTGATGCAATGCCGCTGTTGTAAGCAACTATGTTTCTGGTGTGTTTGTTCAGAGGTGATGGCAAATAAAAGTGAGGCTGTGATGTGCAAATGCTGCCAGAGCAGCAAACCCCGGATAATCCATTGGATAAAACCGGGGTGAACGGCACTGGCGTCAAATAGGATGCTGATCCTACTCTGGCAGGGTCGCTCTGACTTAGCTGTCTTTGGCCAGTTGCAGTAGTTTCGGCAGAAAATCTTTGTCCAAAGCTGCCACTTGTTGCTGCTCTTCCAGTACATCCAATAAAATTTGATCTGTAGTCAGAGGGTTCGCCAATACCACCCGGAACACCACTGTGTCCTGACGCTGATAACGTTCAGGTTTAATACGGGTACGGGAGACAAAAGAGCGGCCTTCTTCACGCTGGGTTTTCTGAATAAACTTAGTTAAGCCATTAATCAGTTCATTAAACTTATGCAGTTTTTCCGGCGAAGCCAGCGCCATAGCACGTTGAACTTCTGCCGGCACATAACGATAAGTCAGCAAACAAAGTTCAGGTTCAGTGATCAGCTCAAATTCTGCATGGTCCTGAATTAAACCGGCAAAATAACGGGCTTTATCTAAACTACGGTTGATCAGAATTTCATAACCCTGACGGCCAATCACCTGCAAACAGGCATGCACTAACATGGCCATACCTGGGCGAGAACCTTCCAGTGTCTGACTGCCTAAATCTTTGGAGCCTTTACGCAAAATATATTCAGCATGGTGTTCAATCGCATGAGCAGAAGATGGATGTTTAAACACCACCATACCTGCGCCCATAGGCACATACATTTGTTTATGGGCATCTATAGTCACTGAATCAGCGCGCTCTATGCCACTCAGCAAATGACGGTATTTATCCGACAATAAAGTGGCGCCCCCCCAGGCGGCATCGACATGGAAATGGCAACCCAGTTCGGCGGCTAAATCGGCTAAGTCATTCAGTGGGTCTACATTGCCGGTTTCAGTAGTACCTGCCACACCAACAATGGCCATCACTTTGATATTTTTGTCATTCAGCTCACGGCTTACCCGGCGCATTTCGTCACTTTGCACTTTGTTATTGCCATCGGTTTTCACCGGAATTAAAAACTCACGGCCAATACCTAAAATATCTGCAGCTTTACCTAAAGAATAATGACCCCGTTCTGACACTAAAATGGCTAAACCCTCATAGCCATAGTACTTCATCGCACGGAACAAGCCTTCTTTGGCTACGCCTTTAAAGTCACCATCGGCTTTTAATAAACGGTTACGGGCAATCCAAAGCGCAGTGATATTGGCAATGGTTCCACCCGAACAAAAAGCACCTAACGAATGGTTGGCGCTGTGCATCCATTTTTTATAAAAGCTGTCGCCTTCGCCATAGACCAAATGATGCATCATGCCGATGACCTGACGCTCAAGCGGAGTAAAAGCTTTGGAGGTTTCGATTTTCACCAGATTCTGGTTTAACCCCACCATCATTTTTGACAGTGGTAAAACAAAATAGGGCAAAGCCGAGGTCATGTGACCTATAAAACTTGGAGCTGCTGTATGGACAGAATGCGCCACCAGCTTTTCCATCATTTGCTCGGCATAATCCGACACAAATTTAGGTTCAGAAGGGATTTGATGCGCCTGAAAATCACGCTCTATTTGCCACAGTGGCTTTTCGACTGCAACAATACTTTCGCGTAAAAACCCGGCCAGGTTCTGCGAAATATTCTGTTCGATGATACTTAAAGTGGAGTCCGGAGCCTCTGGCACAGTAAATATCCGCCACAAGGCTTCTTCAGAAGCTGTAGCCTGACGTTTGTTTAATTCTGTCATTCGTATCCTGTCTCACCGGGGTCGCGTTATAGGCTTCTTATTTTGTGTTTTCAGGCCGTAAAATCAGTAAGTCAAAAAGGAAGTCACTGTACTAAAAGCCCCTTTAAATGTCTTTAAAAAATTTCACCTGTCCATCATCTTGCAGTTATTTGCTGCAATAGGGCTGCAAATAGCTGCAAAGAACCGCATAAAGTCTGCGTTTTTACTGATTCTAGCCACCTGATTGCAGAAAATATCCGTAAAAGCCACAACAGAATTCAGATCAAAGTATTAGCTGTCAGCCCGAATTAAATCAGCTAAGCTATCAAGGTATTGTTTTCAGGTCCCTTTTTTACGAGTCATTGCATGCTACGGATCCGTTCAGCACATTTTATTGTTATCAGTCTGGTGGTGTATCTGCTCGCCATTGTTGCCTATGTGTATTATCAGTATCAGCAAACCTATCAGACCAAACTTGCTCAGCTTGACTTGCAACTGGTCAACGCGGTGAAAGCCGTGCCTTATCTGTTGGGTGATGACTACCACAACAATATCAGTGGTCCACAACATCTTCCCCGGGCTGAGTACCTGAAACTGGCGAAAAAACTCAGTCTTTATGCCAAAGACTTAAAATTACAGTATCTGTACAGCATGATTCAGGTGGATGGCAAAGTACACTTCACCTCGTCCAGCTACACAGAAGATGACTTGTTGCGTGGCCAATTGAGTTATTTTTACGATTATTACCCTGAAGCTACTGAAGCCAATAAAGCTGCTTTTGCCTCTTTAACTCCGGTGTTTGAAGAATCTGTGGATCAATTTGGTCATTTCCGCTCAGTACTGATGCCTTATCAAAGCTCAGACGGCACCATCTATTTAGCCGGAGCAGATATTGCCATTACCGACCTGGATCAATGGCTTTTGTCCAGTATGCAGCAGTCTGTTTTAAGTGGCTCAGTGTTTTTTGGTTTGGCGCTGCTGTTGGCTTTAAGTTATGCCATGGTGCTGCGGTATAATCTGACCACAGACCGCAGTTCAGGCAAACGTAATGCATTAGCTTTGGAAGCTCATCTGCGCCATGAAAGCGGAGGCTTAAGCCAGTTAGCTATTTTGCAGGTAAATAACCTGGAAGAAATCTGTCATTTGTATGGCACTCCTATTGCGGAACAAGCCTTTAACCAGTTTATTCAGCAGTTGCAACTGCATTTGGGACGCTCCTTCCGTTTGTACCGTTTATCTTTTGAAAAACTGGCGATCCGCCGTGTTGCTGCCATTTCTGACAATGATTTGCATGACAAGCTAAAAAGCTTTGATTTCACTCAGCCTGTGCTGAACGACCCTTACTTACTTTTTACTGTGACTTTAGGTGTAGCCTTGTCGCCTGCTGCTGTAGTGCTGGAGAACGCGACCCTTGCCGTTAATACAGCCCGCTTGCAGCAACAGTCTTTAGTGGTGTATTCAGACAACTTACTGGCGCTGAAGCAGCATCTGCATACCAATATCAAAATGGCAAAAGAAGTGCGGGAAGCTATAGGTCACGAGCAAATAGTGCCTTATTTCCAGCCCGTAGTGCAGATCAGTACAGGCGAAATATTCCAGTACGAATGTCTGGCCCGCATATTACGCAGTGACGGCAGCATACTGACGCCGGATCAGTTTTTAAGCATTATTAACCGCAGCCATCTGGATACAGAGCTGACCAAAATGATGTTTATCAAAAGCGCCAGTCAGTTTGTCGCCTCCGAAGTCAGCTGGTCTATTAACGTCAATTGCCGTGATTTACTGGATGATGACTTACAGCAATTTTTCCTCGATTATCTGCAGCATTACCCTAAGCCAGAACGAGTCTATTTTGAACTGGCTGAAGCCGGCGTATTACCTCAATTTGACCGTTGCCGTGACGCTATAGCAGCTTTGCAAAAGGCGGGAGCCAAAGTGCTGCTGGATGATTTTGGTGTCGCCAGTGGCGTAGGTATGGCGGATTTACTGCAATTGCATGTGGATGGTTTAAAAATTCATGGCAGCTTAATAGAGATGATAAGCACCGACCCTGATGCTCAGTTATTTCTTGAACATATCAGCTCATTTGCCAAACAAACTCAGTTGCTGATCATCGCTGAGATGGTAGAAAGCAAGCAGTCACTGGACGCACTGGAACGTTGTGGTATCAGTTATGCCCAAGGCTACTATTTTGGTCCTGCGGCACCAGTACCATTGCGGTATTACGAAAGAGGTTCAGTTTAGGCCTGAGTGTCTTGTCAGGGAAAGCGGCTTTAGTCCAGACCAGACTTGTTTTTGATCGAGGATCGTACTTTAACGTCAGATTAAGAGACTCCATCTATACCTTAATGAAAATCTCCTCAGTGTAATCGGACAGTCTGCATCTGCTGAGTTTGAAATTTGCAAAATGCACGGGCATACTGTCATGCAAGTTAATAAACTCAGCTCAACTGGAAGTAAATCCAAACGTGACCAGAGTCTTGTTGTTATGTCTAGTGATCATTAGTTTGTCTGCCCAGCTTATTGGACGGCCAGCCTTTGCTATGACTACAACAACACATCACTCGGAAGAGGTTGCTCAGGTTGAACCTGATTTGCATGACCTGATGCATTTACTGGCTGAACCTCATACCCATGACGAACAGTCTGAATACGGTTTCTCGCTCGACGATTCAGCCGAAGGCCGTTTGCATGTATTTGCTGATCTGAGTTTTTCTCTGCAGCTGTTGTTACCTGTGGACCAATCGCTGGTCTCTTTGCCCCGTTCTGAAACTGCGATGTTTTATACACCACAGCTTTGGAGCAGTCTGCCCCCCGACGGATTACGACGACCTCCCCGTTTCTGAATAGTGTAAAGCAAAGCTTTGTTAAGCTTCGGTTTCTGATCCGTATTCTACGTTGATCCCGAAGTCCAGGGCACTTACATCATTTATTCAGAGGTTTGATTGAACATGACAATTTTGCTAAACAGGCTGCAGTGCAGTCTGCTGGTTCTATACATTTTATTGCCGACAGTAGTACTGTCTTTTGCCAGTTATGCCGCGCCTGGTGCTCATGGTCCTAATGGCGAACACCTGACGACGGAGCAGTCCTCTGGACAGCAGATGAATCCAAGATTTGAAACTTTCAGTGATCAGTTTGAGCTGGTTGGGGAATTACTGCCTGATTCAGTTGTGCTGCAGTTGCATCATTTTCAGGACAACAGCCCGGTCATTGATGCTGCAGTAGAAATTGAAACTGCTGATGTAAAAGCAACGGCTGCTTACGATGAGAAGTTACAGCATTACCGTATCACGGCTGCTGATTTGCTGACTCAGCTTGCCAAACAGCAAGCGCATGAGCTGGTTGTGACAGTTATAGCAGCAGAAAAAGCGGATTTACTGGTGGCCAGTTATACACCGCTTCCCCCTCAAACAAACACTGAAGAGCATCATCACGAACATATATCGTTTTGGTTTTGGGCCGCGTTAGGGCTGATGGCAGGTCTTGGTTTTCTTTTTGGCCGGATGAGCAATCATCGAGCTGTCAGGAGTTCAGTATGAACAGATGTTCTAAACCTTTTATTTCTAAACACACTCCACTGCTGCTGACTTTGTTCTGTGCCCCGGTACTGTTGCAGGCAGCACCCGGCGCACATGGTCCTAATGGTGAGCATCTGAGTACCGAGCAACAAGGTCAGGGCAGCAGTACCGGGCGTCAGGCGGATGGCACTGTGTTGATGCCTATGGCCGATCAGCGGGTGCTTGGACTGCGCACACTGATGGCAGGCGAAAGTCAGGCAGCAGCAACTATTTTACTCAACGGCAAACTGTTACCGCATCCGGCGGGCCGTGGTTTAGTCCAGGCCAGTAGCGATGGGCGTTTTGAAAGTTCGGCTGAATTAATGCCGGTGGCAGGTCAGCAGGTGAAAGCTGGCCAGTTACTGGGCTCTATCCGATATCAGGACACGGCTTACGAGCAAGCGAATCAAACCTCACAGCTTATTGCCCTGCGAAGCGAGGCGGATGTGGTGCGCAGAGAACTGAACCGACTACAAAAATTGGGGCAGAACGTAGCAGTTCAAACAGTGGAGCAACTGAGTCTGCAATTAAAAAGTGTACAAAATCAGGCTGCTCAACTTGAAAAAGGACTGGAGAAACCAGAACCCCTTTTTGCGCCGATATCTGGTGTTATTCAGTCCCATCAAATTAGTATCGGTCAGCGGGTCACAGCGGGCGAAGCTTTATTCGAGATCATCGATCCTTCTCGTTTGCTGGTTGAGGCCTCAAGTCCGGATGCTCATTTGCCAACCCAACTGGCTGATGCATCGCTTAAAGAGTTCCCGGGCGCAGAGCTGCAACTGATAGGGGCTGTGATGCGTTATCAGGATGGTGTTATTCCTGTTAGTTTTAGTGTCGAAGGTGCATCGGGCGCTGTGCCAGATCAGCCTGTAACCCTCATTGCCAAGCAGAAAGATAAGCTCAGTGGTATTCGTTTACCCGCCAGTGCTGTGGTGATGAACAGCAATAATCAACCGCAGGTCTGGATCAAATTAACAGCCGAACGCTTCTTACCACAAAAGGTGCAACTGACGGACCTGGGCGGCAGTGAAGTGCTGATCACTCATGGTTTAGGAGTTGATAACCGTGTTGTTGTGCAAGGTGCAACTTTACTGAATCAGGTTCGTTAGGAGGCCGGATGTTTGACTTATTGGTTCGTCGTAGCCTGGAGCATCGTCTCTTTGTGCTGATCAGTGCTGTGGTACTGATGCTGTACGGTATCTGGACAGCTCGTCAGCTGCCGGTGGATGTGTTTCCGGATCTGAATAAACCTGTGATCACAGTGCTGACTGAAGCTGGCGGTATGGCTCCTGAAGAAGTGGAACAACTGGTGACATTTCCTTTGGAAAACATGCTCAATGGTGTCACTGGGGTCACCCGAATCCGCTCAACTTCAGGTATTGGTTTGTCTATTTTGTATGTGGAGTTTGACTGGGATACGGATGTCTATCGCAACAGACAACTGGTTGCTGAGAGGTTGACATTAGCCAGAGAGCAGTTGCCGGACAGCATCACGCCAGTGATGGGGCCAGTCTCATCCATAATGGGCGAAATCATGTTGATTGCGCTGCCTCTTAAACAAGAGACTAAACAAGAAACCAGCCTGTCGCCAATGGAAGCGAGGGAGTACGCAGATTTTGTGCTGCGCCCACGCTTATTGGCTATTCCTGGTATTTCGCAGGTGATCGCTATTGGTGGAGAAGTTCGGCAATACCGTGTTACCCCTGATTTACAGCGTATGCAGGGCGCTGGTATCGGTGTAGAAGACATTCGTCAGGCGCTGGCTGGTTTTTCCAGTAATGCAGGTGGTGGTTTTGTTGACCTGAATAACAAAGAGTTTTTGATCCGTCATCAGGCTCGCACCACGGAGCTGGATGATGTACGTCAGGTTGCAGTGGCATGGCGTAATGGCAAAGCTGTGCATCTGGAACAGGTGGCAGAGGTTGATTTTGCTGCCGCAGTAAAGCGCGGAGATGCAGGTTTTAATGGCGAGCCCGCTGTGATACTGAATATTCAGAAACAGCCAGATTCGGATACAGTCCGGTTAACAAGTCAGATTGAAGTGGCACTGGAGGAGTTAAAAGCTGGTCTGCCGCAAGGCATAGCCGCCCCCCAAATTCTGTTTCGTCAGGCCGATTTTATTACGTCGTCCATTAGCAACGTAACAGAAGCACTGCGGGATGGCGCTGTGATGGTGCTGATCATTTTGTTTGTGTTTCTATTGTCCGCACGCACTACGTTGATCTCTTTGCTGGCTATTCCACTGTCGCTGGCTGTGACTGTTCTGGTGTTTCGCTGGTTTGGCTTGTCTATTAACGTGATGACGCTGGGCGGATTAGCAATAGCTGTGGGCGAGCTGGTGGACGATGCGGTGGTCGATGTAGAAAACATTCTGCGCCGGTTAAAACAGCAGCGGCAACAAGGGAGCACGACGCCAGTGCTTGAGGTGATTTGGCGCGCCAGCGTTGAAGTTCGCTCAGGTATTGTCTACGCCACTATGATAGTGGTGCTGGTGTTTTTACCTTTATTTGCCTTACCGGGCATTGAAGGCCGGTTATTTTCACCTTTAGGCCTGGCGTACATAGTCTCAATACTCGCCTCGATGCTGGTTTCAGTCACTGTTACGCCAGTGCTTTGTTATTACCTGCTGCCAAATATGAAACAACTGGAGAAAGGGGATAGCAGACTAATCCAGGCCCTGAAGCAGCTGCAGCAGCGCTGGCTGAACTGGGCCTTTAACCGCTCCAAAGTTTTGCTGCTCAGCGCTGCTATAAGCGCAGTACTGGCGCTGACGTCGGTGTTTGCGTTGCCACGGGCCTTTTTACCCGCCTTTAACGAAGGTTCGTTGGTGCTTGGTGTTTTATTGCAACCCGGCACTTCGCTGGAAGAAGCCAACCGGATGGGGCGTCTGGCTGAATCAATCTTACTGACAGTACCTGAAGTTACCCAAGTCGGACGTCGTACTGGCCGTGCTGAACTGGACGAACATGCCGAAGGAGTCCATTCAGCCGAAGTTGATGTGGATTTACAACCTTCAGAGCGCAGTCGTGACGAAGTACTGGCTGAAATTCGTGAGAAGCTTACGGTGTTACCCGCCCAAGTGGCTATAGGTCAGCCGATTTCGCACCGCTTAGATCATCTGTTGTCCGGAGTGCGGGCGCAGCTGGCGGTAAAAGTTTTTGGTGATGATTTGGACACACTTCGCGCCACAGCTGAGCAATTACGTCAGCAGTTAAGCACTGTGCCGGGGCTTGTAGATATTACTGTTGAAAAACAAGTACTTATTCCACAGCTAAGCATTCGTCTGGATCAGCGTAAAGCAGCGCAACACGGTTTAACACCGGGACAAGCGACACGGCTGTTGGCCACTCTGACGGATGGCGATGTGGTAGCAGAAATGGTTGATGGTTTAAAAACCTTTGATTTGGTGCTGCGCTTATCCGATGGCAAACGCACACCTGAAGCTTTAGCCCGCACTTTGATTGATACTCCAGCTGGGCAGGTGCCGCTATCGGCTATAGCGACCATTAGCTTGTCTGATGGTCCAAATCAGGTGATGCGTGAAAATGGCCGTCGTCGGCTGGTGTTGTATGCCAACGCCGACAATGTGGACGTGAGTGAGTTGCTAAAGCAAGTACGGACTGTGGTTTCAGCTACGCAATTGCCTGAAGACAGCTTTATCAGTTTGGAAGGACAATTTTTGGCGCAGGAACAATCTATGCAACTGGTCGCTGCGCTTGCACTGCTGTCTTTTGTACTGATTGCCTTAGTGCTTTACATGAGATATCAGTCAGCGGTTTTGGCAGCCATTATTCTAAGCACCATGCCGATGGCTTTACTCGGCAGTGTAGTTGCTATGTGGCTTAGCGGGTTGTCGTTATCTGTGGCTTCTGTCGTAGGTTTTATTACCCTGACTGGTATTGCGGCCCGTAACGGCATTCTGAAAATCAGTCATTACATCAATTTGTGCCGTGATGAAGGCGAAGTGTTTGGTCAACACATGATCATGCGAGGGTCATTAGAGCGACTGACACCTGTGCTGATGACGTCTTTGGTGACTGCATTTGCGCTGGTGCCACTGCTCTTATCTGCCGATCAGCCTGGCAAAGAAATTCTGCACCCTGTCGCTGTGGTGATCTTTGCAGGCTTACTGACATCCACATTGCTCGATACGATGCTGACCCCTTTGTTGTACTGGTTATATGGCAAAGCGGCAACAGAACGTTTGCTGAAAACACCAGGGCAACAGCTTTAAAAACAGGTTAAGCGGCGGCACCTGTGTCAAGCTGCCAGCCAAGGAGAATTAGATGAAAAAATCAAACAAAAGCACTTTGTTAGCGATCGCAGGTTTGGCTGCCAGCTTATTACTGGCAGCTCCGGTTGCCTGGAGTCACGGTGGTGCCAAACCACAACATGGTGGTGTGGTTGAATCTAAACACGATTTGTCATTTGAGCTGGTGCGTGAAGCAACGGGTGCCAGTTTATATGTGACCGATCATGGCGAAGCGGCCAGTGTTGAAGGTTGGAGCGGTCAGTTGACGGTGTTAGCTGATGGTAAAAAAACAGAGACCGCTTTCAAAGCCGATGGCAGCAGCCGTCTTGTAGCCAGCGACATCAAAATCCCTGATGGAGCCAAGGTTGCATTGAGTCTGAAGGATAAAAGCCAGCAGCCGATGGCAGTACGTTTTAGTTTCTGAAGGTAAAACCTGCAAAACAATTTTTGCGGATCCTATGCAGCCAGAGTCGTTTCCCTCCTGGCTGCTGTTTTTGGGTTCAATGAGGGGTACCCCTTGTTGTTTACACCTCAGTTTTTGTCTAGCTTCTCAATCCAGTGCCTTTATTAATCAGGTACATAGCAACAGCAAAAAATACCGTAATTAAGCCCATGATCACAGAGAAAGCCAACAGTAAACTCACATCACTGACACCTAAAAAGCCGTAGCGAAAGGCGTTGACCATATACACAATAGGGTTCAGTTGCGACACGTATTGCCAGAACTCTGGCAATAAACTCAGTGAATAAAACACCCCACCTAAGTAGGTTAAAGGCGTCAGCACAAAAGTTGGAATAATGCTGACATCATCAAAAGTCTTGGCAAAAATGGCATTAATTAAACCAGCCAGCGAAAACAAGGTCGCAGTTAACACTACGGTCGACATCAGAATAAACAGATGATGTACTGTAATATCGACAAAAAACAGCGATAACAAAGACACAATCAAGCCAACCAGAATGCCACGCGCTACACCACCGCCGACATAACCCAGCACTATGATGTAGTTGGGCACAGGAGCCACCAACAGCTCTTCGACATTACGCTGAAACTTGGCACTGAAAAAAGACGAAGCCACATTAGAGTAAGAGTTGGTGATCACTGACATCATAATAAGGCCAGGCACAATAAACTCCATATAACTGAAGCCCCCCATATCACCAATACGTGAGCCAACCAAAGCGCCAAAAATAACAAAATACAAGGTCATGGTAATGGCAGGAGGTACCAGAGTTTGCACCCAAATACGCATAAACCTGTTGATTTCTTTATATAAAATGCTCTGCAGCGCTATTAAATTACGTGAATTCATGCTTTGGCTCCGCGTCCGTTTTCAACCAGACTGACAAACAACTCTTCCAGACGGTTGGCTTTGTTACGCATCGAAAGCACCTGAATGCCCTGTGCTGTTAAGGCACTGAATACAGCATTTAAACCCTGAGCTTTTTCCACATCCACTTCGAGACTATGGCTGTCGAGCTGACGAAAGCTATAGCCCTCCAGGCTGATGGCCGCTTCAGTTGGCGCTATATCCAGTAAAAAAGTTTCTTTGTTCAGCTTACTCAGCAGGTTCTTCATGCTGGTGTTTTCGACAATCTGGCCTTTATCTATGATGGCGATATTTCGGCACAAAGACTCCGCCTCTTCCAGATAGTGGGTGGTCAGAATAATAGTTACACCTTGTTGGTTAATCTGTTTTAAAAACTCCCACATAGAGCGGCGTAGCTCAATATCTACACCAGCTGTAGGTTCATCCAGGATCAATAACTTAGGTTCATGCATCAGAGCACGGGCTATCATCAGGCGGCGTTTCATACCACCGGACAGCTCACGAGAGCGGGCGTCACGCTTTTCCCATAAGCCAAGCTGGCCTAAATACTTTTCAGCCCGAACTATGGCGACAGAACGTGGCACACCATAATAACCGGCCTGATTCAGTACAATTTGCAGCACAGTTTCAAACTGGTTGAAGTTAAATTCCTGTGGTACTAAACCCAATTGGCTTTTGGCGTCTTCCAGTTGCGTATCCAGATCATACTCAAAGACTTTTACTGTACCGCTGCTTTTATTCACCAGCGAACTGATAATGCCAATACTGGTACTTTTGCCTGCGCCATTAGGGCCTAATAAAGCAAAAAAATCGCCTTGCTGCACTTCCAGATCTATACCAGTTAAAGCCACAGTGCCACTTTTATAAACTTTGTGTAACTGCTTGATTTCTAAAGCTAAGGTCACTGCTGTTCTCCATAGCCCCAACGGCTGACTAACTGTTGTTTCAGTCCTAAATGGTCCAGAATACGCGCTACCATAAAGTCTATTAAATCATCCACCGATTGTGGCTGATGGTAAAAACCAGGCGCTGCAGGCATCACTACCGCACCGGCTTTAGACAAAGCCAGCAGATTTTCCAGATGAATGGTACTTAACGGAGTTTCACGCGGCACTATCAGTAACTGGCCACGCTCTTTAAGCACCACATCAGCTGCACGTTCAATCAGATTGTCACTCATACCATGGGCAATAGCTGCTGCAGTGCCGGTAGAACAAGGGCAAATCACCATTTGTTTAGGCGCTGCCGAGCCTGAGGCACAAGGCGAAAACCAGTCGTCTTTGCCATAAACAGCTAATAGCTCTTTGCTGGCACCGGTTTTTTCTAAGATAAAATCGCGACAAGCTTCAGGGCCGCCCGGCAGTTTTAAATCATATTCAGTAGCAAATACGACGCGTGCCGCACTGGAAATTAACAGATGCACTTTCACCTGTTGTGCCAGCAAGTTTTCCAGCAAACGCCAGCCATAACCAGCGCCTGAAGCGCCGGTAAAAGCTAAGGTGACTTCTTGGGTCATGAGGTTCTCATTTTAAAGAAAGCTGATTAATCTGAAGACAGTGCATCCAGCAATTTTTGGTGTATACCACCAAAACCGCCGTTGCTCATGATCAGTATATGATCCCCTGCTGAGGCTTTTTCAACCAAAGCCGCCACTATTAATTCCACCGACTGAAAAACTGTAGCCCTGCCCGGCATTTGTTCCGCCACAGCAGCCAAAGACCAGCCTGAATTAGCAGGTTCAAACAACATCACGTCATTGGCGTCATGCAGGGAATCAGCAATAGCAGATTTATGTACGCCCATTCGCATGGTATTGGATCTCGGCTCAAGCACAGCCCAGATTTTTGCCTCTCCCACACGGGCTCTTAAACCAGCCAAAGTGGTTTCTATAGCGGTCGGGTGATGGGCAAAGTCGTCATATACTGCGATGCCTTTGACTTTGCCTTTGAGTTCCATCCGGCGTTTTGGCGAAACAAACTGAGTTAAAGCTTCAATAGATACAGCAACAGGCACACCCACATGACGGGCAGCAGCTATCGCCATTACCGCGTTTTCAACATTATGGTTGCCGCATAAATCCCAGTGCAAAATACCTTGCGAAACACTCATGTAAAACAGCTCAAATACACTGCCATCCGCCTGCTTTAATGCCACTGTCCAGTCTTTGCCATAACGTTGCTGCTCACTCCAGCAGCCCATGGCTAAGGTTTGATCCACAGCCTCCACATGGGCAGGGCTTAGCACCAGCCCAGTGGATGGCACCATACGCAATAAATGATGGAACTGACGCTGAATAGCAGCTAAATCCGGAAAAATATCAGCGTGGTCGTATTCCAGATTATTAATGACTAAAGTACGGGGTCTGTAGTGCACGAACTTAGAACGCTTATCAAAAAAGGCGGTGTCGTATTCGTCAGCTTCAATGACAAAAAACGGCGAATCCCCTAAACGGGCTGAGCTGTCAAAGTTTTGCGGAATGCCACCTATCAAAAAGCCAGGCTTTAAACCTGCATACTCCAGCACCCAGGCCAGCATACTGCTGGTTGTGGTTTTGCCATGAGTACCGGAAACTGCCAGTACCCAACGCTGATGCAATACCTGTTCAGCCAGCCACTGCGGGCCTGAACTATAAGGAATATTCTGATCCAGCGTATATTCCACAGCCGGGTTGCCGCGCGACATGGCGTTACCAATAATCACCAGATCAGGAGCGGGTTGCAGCTGTACCGGATCATAACCCTGTGTAAGCTCTATACCCAGTTGTTCCAGCTGAGTGCTCATAGGAGGGTACACATTGGCGTCAGAGCCTGTGACTTGATGCCCGAGACTTTTTGCGATAGCGGCAATACCGCCCATAAAAGTGCCACAAATGCCTAAAATATGAATATGCATAACTGCATCCTTACTGCCTGTAAAACGGGTTCTGCGGCCATTCTAGCAAAGGACTCTGCAGAACAGCTGAAATAAAACCAGCATAAACCTGCAATTTAGCCTGAACTTGATTAAAATAGCAGCCGCTGTGGCCGACAGCCTCCAATCAAAATTAACACTGCGGCCAAAGCTTCCTCTACCTACACAAAAAAAGGATTGTTTTATGCGTCGATTGGCTCCAGCCCTGCGTCTTGATGGTGCAGATGCAGACCTGATAGATCTGATTAAAAGCATCGTAGCTGCCTGCAAAGAAATTTCGTTTCGAGTCGGCCAGGGTGAACTCTCAGATGTGTTGGGCTCCACTCTGAACGAAAATGTTCAGGGCGAAACCCAGAAAAAACTCGATGTCATCTCCAACGAGCTGCTCAAAGATCTGATCCTCGAAACAGGCTCTGTGATGGCCATATCTTCTGAAGAAGAAGACAGCACAGTTGCGGGTAACCCATCAGGTAAATACCTGGTGACCTTTGATCCGTTGGATGGCTCGTCCAACACTGATATCAACAGCTTAATTGGTACTATCTTTTCTATTCTGCCGGCCCCCAAAGGTGCAGACCCAGCCGATCCGTCTATTTTCCTGCAACCCGGTACAGCTCAAATCGCCGCAGGTTATATACTCTATGGCCCGTCCACCCTGATGGCGCTGACCACAGGCAAAGGCACCAAAATGTATACGCTGGATAAAACCTATGGTGGTTTCCTGCTGACGACAGAAAACGTCACTATTCCGGGTGTAACAGCAGAATTTGCTATTAATATGTCGAACCAGCGCTATTGGCAGCCCGCTATGCAGAATTACATTGCGGACCTGCTAAAAGGCAAAGAAGGCCCACGTGGTAAAAACTTTAATATGCGCTGGATTGCCGCTATGGTCGGCGATGTACACAGAATTTTATGTCGTGGTGGTATTTTTGCTTATCCCAGCGATGTGAAAGACCCAACAAAACCGGACAAACTTCGACTCATGTACGAAGCCAATCCAATGAGTTTTCTGGTAGAACAGGCAGGTGGCGCCAGCACTACAGGCTTTGAGCGTATTATGGAGATTCAGCCTGTAGATATTCACCAGCGTGTGGCAGTGATTTTAGGATCAAAACACGAAGTGGAAAGCTGCCTGCAGTATCATCAGGCAACATAGAGGCAGGGTTTATCCCTGCCCGTCCCGCGGCGAAACCGAGGTTGCATGTAGAGGCGTGGTTTATGCGCCCGTCCAGATATCAAACCGATGTTGAGGGCAACAAAGCTGCAGCTTCAAGTACAACGGGTATTAACCTAAGTAATTGGAGTTGCAGCGCGGCGACAAGTGAGCGAGACCCCAGGAGCATAGTTGTCCTATGTGACTGGGGCGAGTAGCGCAGGCAACAAAGCTGCAGCTTCAAGTACAACGGGTATAGCCATTTTTACGGCCGCCGTTATAATAGGCGACCACTATTCAGCATAAAGGAAGCGTTATGAGCTTAAGTCAGGTTGCCGCAGGTAAAAATCTGCCGGATGAAATTAATGTCATCATTGAAATTCCGGCCAATGCCGATCCAATCAAATACGAAGTAGACAAAGACACAGGCACAGTCTGGGTTGACCGTTTTATGTCTACTCCAATGTTTTATCCTTGTAACTATGGCTTTGTAAATCAGACTTTGTCTTTAGATGGAGATCCGGTTGACGTATTAGTGCCAACACCCTACCCATTGGTACCGGGCGCTGTGATTAAATGCCGTCCTGTTGCCGTATTAAAAATGGCAGATGAGTCAGGTGAAGACGCTAAAGTGTTAGCTGTACCAATCAGCAAATTGACTAAAATTTACGACAACATCCAGGATCTGAATGACGTGCCAGAACTGCTGAGAAACCAAATTCAGCATTTCTTTGAGCGTTACAAAGAATTAGAGCCAGGCAAATGGGTGAAAGTTGTTGGCTGGGGCGACAAAGCCGAAGCTAAAGCTGAAATCGTCAGTTCATTTGAACGCGCTCAGCAGAAGTAATATCCAGCTCTGAAAACGGCACTCAGGTGCCGTTTTTTATATAAAAAATACCGCAAGCCCTGCTGTGTTTTCCTCTAACTGCACCACTGCTGCTCCCTTTGTTCAAAAACCATATTTTTTTAGCAAAAAAACGCAAAATCTGATAAAAACTTCCGCAAATATCTGCTATTTTCAGCAACAGATTTGGTTTGGTTTTGCGGGCCATATTTCATTATTACAATAATAAATTCCACTTCAACAGCTTGTTTGAAGTCATTAGGGGTAAGGTTTATGGCTTTGTTTGAATTTGGGTCTGCACGGACCAAAATTGTGTTGTCCGGCATCACCACTCTGGTTGGAATGCTGTTGGTTTTCACTGTATTAGCAGAGCAACACTGGCTCTGGTCTGCCTTAGTCATAGCTGTCACTTTGGTGTTGCAGTGGCTTTTGAGTCAAACGGCTTTAAACAGCTATCAAAGCTTCGTCGCAGAACAACAACTGCTGATCCAACGTTCTATGAAAGAAAAAAATCTGAGTCTGCAATTAAGCGCATTAAATAGCGCAGATTTAACTCCGGTTTGTGAGCAATTTAATCTGTGGCTTGTTGCCTTAAAACAGCAACAGCAGGAGTCGCAAAGCCATAACGAACAGTTAAAACAGCTGGTGACCTCAATACGCCACATTACTGCTGATGAGCAAAAACACCTGAGCCAATTAGAACATACGGCTGGCCAGACTTTGACTATGGTTGAGTCGATGAACCAAAGTGTGCTTGACGAAGTGCAAAGTGCCAAGTTAGCAGCAGAGGCGGCCAATCATTCCAATCAGATAGCCCAACAAGGCCAGCAAACTGTAGCCAGCACAGTACAGAATATCGAACAACTGGCAGTGCATTTACAACAAGCCTCAGCCACCATAGCTCAGCTGGAACAGGACAGTAATCAGGTAGGTGCTGTACTGGAGGTGATTAAAGGTATAGCAGAACAAACCAACTTACTGGCGCTGAACGCCGCTATAGAAGCAGCAAGGGCGGGTGAACAAGGCCGTGGTTTTGCTGTAGTTGCAGATGAAGTACGAACTCTGGCTTCCCGAACTCAAAAATCGACCGAACAAATTCAGCGTACTATTGAGCAACTGCAAAATGCGGCCCGTGAAGCAGTGCAAAAAATGAAGTTGAGTAGTGAACAAGCCAATTTAAGTGTGCAGTCAGCCAATCAGGCTGGCCAATCCCTTCAGCAAATCACCGGCAGTATTTCTCAGATTTGTGCGATGAATCAGGAAATTGCTACAGCAACGGACGAACAACAGCATCTGACCAAAGCCATGGTAACTTACATGCGGGATATCACCAGCCACACAGCGCAAAGCCAACAAAACAGCAAAGATTTTCTGCAGCTGGGTGAACAATTGGCCTTGATTGCTAATCGTTGAGACTCAGCTAACCAGCCATGAAAAAGCCGACTCGTAGTCGGCTTTTTCATTCCAGGAATTACCACTCAGCTTTTAGATAAAAACTTCATTAAATCCAAGGCTGTCATCGGCTTGGCATACATAAAGCCTTGCACTTCTTCACAACCCATAGCACGCACAGCCTCTTCCTGAGCCTTAGTTTCAATACCTTCTGCTATGGTTGCCAAACCCAGTTTTTGCCCCAGATTGATGATAGTTTCCGCAATCAAAGTGCCATTAGGGCGGTCAAAATCCTGAATAAAAGCACGGTCAATTTTAATCCTGTCCAGAGGTAGCTGCTGTAAATAGCTTAAGGATGAAAAGCCAATGCCAAAATCATCAATAGCCACTTTAATGCCAAAGCCTTTTAGCTTGTTTAATGCCCCTATCACTATCTTCGGATCATCCATCACCACAGACTCAGTAATTTCCAGCTCCAGCAATGCCGGGTCTACCTGATAACGTTCGACGCAATCGATCACAGACTGCACAAATCTATGGTTACGGAACTGAGGCATAGACACATTGACCGCTATTCGCAAATGAGCAAAACCTTGTGTTTTTAAACTTTGCAGCTGTTTACAGGCTTGCTGCAGCACCCAATCGCCTATTTCAATGATAAGACCAGAGTATTCTGCCAGCGGGATAAAAACGGCCGGAGAAATAAAGCTGCCGTCAGGCTGAGGCCAGCGCAACAGCGCCTCCATACCCAGCACATTGCCACTTTTTAAACAAATTTGCGGCTGATACCACAACTGAAGTTTATCTTTCTGGAAATCAGATCGTAAGCTTCTGAGCATCACCAGCCGATCAACCATCTGCTCTTCCATCTGAGCACTGTAATACTCATAATTTTGTGCCAGATGTTTTTTCGCTCTGTTCAGTGCAATGTAAACATGCTTCAGAATAGTCAGCCCATGCAAAGCACTGTCACGTAAACGACAGAAACCAAAAGTTGCATTCACCTGCAAGGAGTGTTCAGAACACTGGAAGGGCATCTCAAAGATACCAGACAAGGTTTCAGGGGTCAGGGCTTGTTCAGGGCCTATTAAACCAAACACATCAGCACCAATACGACCAATCTGGGCTATTTCTCCGAATTGGGCCACTAACCTGTGTGTGACAGCGATCAGCAGTTCATTGCCTGTTTCCTGGCCCAAACCATCGTTTACATCAGAAAAATGGTCGATATCAATTAATACTGCCACATTACGCTCAGGATCCAGCCGTCTGGTTTCCTGCAGTAAAGAAGTGAATTCATTGCGGTTTGGAGTTTTAGTTAAAGGGTCAATATAAGCCGCATGTTTAAGTTGCTGAAACAACGTAACGTTTTCATAACCAATAGAAATATTGCTTAAAAACACTTCTATCAGCTGGCGGTCAAAATCTTCCACTGGCCTGTTGGTTTCAATATACACAGCTGCTGCGTGATCAATATTTCCCAGATAAAGCACAGTATCTTTGTCGGTAAAAATATGCCGCCGCTCTGCCAGACAAGTGGTAATTTGCTGGATAATTCTGCTGTTATTCAGCCGCTCCAGTTTGCATTTAATATAAGGCGCGTAATGCCCGGCGGCGCCCAAGACATAAATATTGTCACTGCTGCTGCCATCATCTTCAATCTGAGCGCAAAGCACACCTTCTGCATGCAATCCAATCAGAGAGGAGATTTGAGTAACCACCCCTTCAGAAAACTCATGCAAAGAATGTTGTTCCAGCAAATTAGCACCGGCATTAATGATTTTTTGCAGGCCAATGCGGTTCTGGTTAATAGTACGGATTTGCTGATAACTGCGAATGGAGGAAATAATGGCAGTCACCAGTTTATTGCGGGTCAGTTCGGTTTTCGTTTTGTAGTCGTTAATATCGTATTCTTTGATCACGCTCTCTTCAGGCGCATAACCAGGCTGGCCAGTACGCAGAACTATACGTACTTCATCCATTTTTAATTCATCACGAATTTGCTGTACTACTTTCAGACCTGCATCGTCAGATTCCATCACTACATCAAGCAAGATGACGGCTATATAAGGATTATTCACCAGAAACTTTAAGGCTTCTTTGCCAGAAAAAGCATGATGAAAAACCAGCTTACGGTCTAAAACCAATAAGTCGGATAAGGCCAGTTTAGTGACCGTATGAATTTCTTCGTCATCATCAACAATCAGCAGGTGCCATTCACCACTGGATTGTGTTTCTGCTTCCGAATCTGTTTCGTCTTCTGCGAGGAACAGAAAATCATCATCTGCTGCTTTTGACACCATGCTCCGACCTTTTTTACATCAGCTGTAGGGGAATACTTTTTGAAAGCATATCAAGGCACTATTGCATAAATACTAGCATATACCCTGAATCCGCTTTGGCAATCAGGGTCCACCCCCACCGCTATCCTTTGTAAGCTTATAATCCAGTTTATCTACACTATACCCTCGGGCCAAAAAAGCAATTCATTTTATTAAAATCATTGAAAATCATAACCTTAACACTTTCACAAACTTCTTTTAGAGTCGTAGCCAAATTTTTACGCTATTGTGAAAAATCAGCAATAAAATCTGTCACCATCAGAGGTGTAATGATGCAGAAAGTATCTGCGGGCCGCGGACATCAACGTTTACTACAATTGGCTCGTAGCCAGCTGGGGCACGAATTCGCCACAAAAACCAGTTCTGGCGACACAGAACCAGCAAATCATGTTCAAAGTAGCGACTTTAATCAACGTCATCAACGACTGGCGCAGCGGTCCGGTGCCCCACTGGCTCTGGATACAGATTTTAAAGGGCCAAGCCTGCATCAACGTGCCGAGCGGCGTGAACGCATGCATAAAGAACGGCAACAAGCCAATCTAGAAAAGATCATGGCGCTGGCTTTGGACTATTGCCCTGATTATGTAGCAGATATAGATGTGGACCCGGACTGGTTTCAGCAATACTGCGATTTAGTGCTGAATATATCGAACCAGACAATGCAACAGCTTTGGGCGAAAATACTGGCAGGTGAAATTGGCCAGCCGGGCAGTTTTTCACTAAAAACCTTATTTTTGTTGCAACGCATGAGTTTTAAAGAGGCTCTGGCTTTGCAAAAAGCAGCCAGCCTAACTTGCAGAGTAAGGCTGCAAGACAGTGGGCATATTTATTTTGGGTATGTGCGCAAACCATCCATCTGGCAAATCCTGACCGGACGCAGCAGAGCGCTGCTGAATCTGAGCCAGTTTGGCCTGACTTTCCCACAAATTCTAAGCCTGATTGATTTAAACCTGTTGCATCAGATTGAAATTGAAAGTGGCGAGTTGATCCCTGATCAGAGCTTGCAGCTGCAATATCACCAACATCAACTGACCTGCAAAGCCAGGCATTCAGGAGTAGTACTGCAATATTATAAATTTACCGCTGTAGGTGTGGAGTTATTGCCTTTGTTGAACTGTCAGGCCAATCCGGCTTATCTGCAGGCCATGAAACAACTGTTCACCCCGGTGTTAGAGTTTGAGGACTAAGCTGCTGGCAGCGTCTGATTAAATCCGCTACTTTTTGTGTATCTAAAGGTTTAATGACCACATCATTCATACCTGCCTGATGAAACTCCTGGACTTCTTCAGGTAAAGCGTGAGCAGTAAAGGCCATAATGACGGTGTGCTGATGCTGTGGTAATTGCCGTATCATATGGGTCGCCAGAATACCTGACATATCAGGAAGCTGAATATCCATCAGGATCAGCTGATATCTGCTGCTTTTCGCAAGTCGGATGGCTTCTGTTCCGCTTGCTGCAGTATCCACCTCAAATTGCTGTTGGCTCAGCATAGCTTTAACAAAATTCAGATTGGTTTGATTGTCATCAACCACCAGCAATCGCACGCTGGCTTTTTTCGGCACCTGACGAAGATGCTGCCGGATATTCGCAGATAACATGGGGTTGCTCAGTACAGGACAATTCAGTACTGCAGCCCAATAGGACTGATGTGCTGTATGACAAAAGGCCAGCATCTGACTGCAATCTGTGATGTTATTAAGCTCGCTCCAGACTTCAGTATTGCCATCAGGTGCAGGCAGTTGCAGCAAAACCACATCAACCAGACGATGCTGTAACTCAGCTTTCAGTTGCTGCGGCTGCTGCAGGCAAATCACTTGTTCGGCCACTGAACCCACACTTTGTTTTAGCACAGCTGCACCTATGCTGTTGCTGTCCAGGTAAATAGCAGTTTGGTACATAGGCAGCTCTTTGACTGAAACCGCTGTTAATGGCAACTCCAGGCGTACTGAGCAGCCCAAATCTTCCAGAGCGGAAATAGTTAGTCTGGCACCAAGACGTGACAACAAACTGGCGCAGAGTTGCTGTAAAACCCCTGCGTTTTCGCCTTTTGCTGCGTCAAGCACTTGCTGTATAGCGCCACTTTGACCCGCATGATCAAACTGCAACACCAGTTTATTTTCGGAAAAAGCCTGCAGATTAATAAACAAACTCAGCTCATGTTGCTGCAGATCCTGCAGGATCAAACTGATAATTTGTTTCAGTAATTGTGCTGTATGTTCCGGACAAAACTCCACTTCGGACAAGCTCAGAGCAGGATCTTCCACCAGAATAAAAGGAAGGTCCGCCAGCTCAAACTCCTGTTGCCACAACTCCATTTGTTGCGCCAGCCATTCAGGAAACCAGAGGGTCTGAGGTTGTAATGGCGTTTTATCTAACAGATCCGTTTTCAACAACCAGCTCAGCAACTGTGTTTGTTGTTCAGTTTGCCCAGCTTGCTCTAACACACAAAGCTGTTGCCATTGTCGCAACTGTTCCTCACTGTTTTTTAACTCGATATTCAAGCTGGTTAGTTGCTGCTGATAACTGATTTCCAGTTGCTCACAGGCGGAGCTATGCGTCTGACCCTTTTGTTGTTCAGCCTGATCTTGCTGCCGCAATTGCTGCTGAAACTGCTGTTGTTGTGCATAAAGCGAGCGAAATAACAGTGTCAGTTCAGTACCGTCAAAGTCTGACAGCTTTTTTCCATCAGCTACAGAGGGCACTAAAGAGCGAAGTTGCCGTAAAAAACCTTGCCAGCGCAGATGCTGAGTTTTGAATATGCGTCGCTGCCACAACAAGGCCAAAGCGAGAATAATAAATAAGGCAGTGCCCCACAAACTGCTTTGCCACCACCAAAGCTGAGACAGCCGCAACGGAGAAATCTGAATCGCCACATAACCTAAAGTACTGCCTTCAGCGGCCACCTTGTTTGTGTCGAAATAACTCATACTGGCAGGTGTGACCATCACAGCAGACCACAACAGATTAGAACCATCCTGCAGCGCTTTTTGTCCTGTTAAATCACGGGTTGGACTGAAATTAAACAACTCGCGGGGAAATTGAGTGGCAGCAAATAAATTGCCATCGGCCTGATAGACCAGAATAGCTTTGACAGGTAAAGTACTGGAGAAACTGGTGGCCAGCAGATGGCCTTTGACCTGTTCAACTTTGTTTTGCACTAAAAAAGGTTCAACCATCAAAGACAAACTCATCAGCAGTTGCTGCTCGGCTTGCACTCTGACTAAAGTTTCGTGACGTAATTGCAGTTGTGCTGAGGCGTAAAGACAAACCACTATCAGTACAAAAGACCCCACCACCAGAACCAGTTTAGCTTTTAACGTCATGTCAATTGAACCCTGATATCCCTGAACTGCACTATTATACCCAAGTGACCTCAATATGCGAGTTTCAGAGCCGCTGGGCGGGGCTAAAAGCGCTTTATGCAGCGTTAACTGTTGTCGCTTTAGAACCACTAAAGCTTTCAACAGCTGCCTTGCCTAAAGCGCTTTTATCTCCCGCTGAATTCTGCATATTGAAGTTACTTGGGTATAGGGACCTCAAAGCAGAACAATAGTTATTCTGCTTTGAGTTTTGGATCAGACTATAAATTGTTCAGGTTTCAGAAATGCAGTTCTGCAGAAATAAAAGCACCGTCGAAGGTTAAATCTGCGTCTATATCGTCAATGTCATCCAGTTCAAGTTTGGTTTGTTTAACACCAGCTTTTAATGACAGATCCACAGCCAGTGAGTCGATCAGCTCATAAGCAATACCAAACTGCATATCAGACAAAGCACTGCCGTCGTAGCTGACGTAATTAATTTCAGCGAAAAGCTTAGTGCCTGTGCCTAACAAACCAAAACTACCATAGGCATAAGCCATAGGAATAACAGCAGACAAGTCCTGAGTTGCATTTCTGCCTTCACTGGCAACGCTAATATCACCATCTATGTATTTAGCCGTCACACCTAAATCCAGGCTAACTAAATCATTGTCCAGAATTTCATAATAAAAGGTGGCGTCTATGTTGGATAAATCCAGATCCTGAGCCACATTAGTGCCTACCGCAAAGGTTTGATCATCAAATTCGAAAGTCCGGTCTAAAGTAGTATTACCCTTAGAGCTCAGGCTATTACGTTGCAGCTTGATGTTTGGCAATAAAGGCACAGGGTGTTCCACTTTGATATAAAAACTGCTTAAGTTTTCATCCTCAAAACTAAAGTTCTGCTGGTTGCCCGTTTGGCCAAAACCACCTTTCGCATCGGCAAAATGCAAATCGGCGCCTATATAAAGACCGGCAATGGTATCCGCCATTGCGACCGGTGCAGCCAGAGCTGCTACAAACACCATACTCAATACAGACTTTTTCATGCTTTATCCTTGCGCTAATAATTCAGTTAAATCCAACAGAGCCGCATTGGCCCTGGAGATATAATTCGCCATCACCAGACTGTGATTTGCCATAAAACCAAAACCCCGGCCATTCAGAATCATCGGACTCCAGACCGGTTCCTGGGTCGCTTCCAGTTCACGGATAATTTGCCTTAAGCTAATCATCGCGTTTTTATTGGTCAGAACCTCCGCGAAATCCAATTCTATCGCTTTTAAGAAGTGTAACAAAGCCCAGCAAGCACCACGGGCTTCATAAAACTCATCATCTATGCTCCACCAACTGGTTTTAATTTTGCTTGATTCTGCTGTCGCAGTGGATTGTCTGGCATTTCTGTCACCCGCTAAATCTGTATTTAATCTGTCCTGCCCTACACTGACACTCAAACGCTGGCTATAACTGCCCAGACGTTTTTCAACGTTTTTCAGCAAGTCCCGCAAATTATCTGCTCTGGTGTAAAACTGACTGTCTGTTTTTGCCGGGTCTAATAAAGCAGCCCGGTACAAAGCTAACTGTTTGATTGCACTTCTGTACTCTGTTTCAGCCGCAGGCACTGCCCAGCTGCGGTGATCAATATTCAGCATAGGCTGCGCCAGTTTTAAATATTGATTTTCTATAGACTGCGACTGTGAACGGCTTAAGTCTTTGCGCAAGGCCAAGGCTAAATCACGCGACATTTCCAAAGCGCCCAGCTCCCAGGCCGGCATATTGTCGAGCAGGGAAAATGGCGGAGTCACATCATTACTGATAAAACCGCCATTTTTGCTCAACAAGGTTTCCAGCACCCGAATAAGCGCACTGGTGGTGGTATAACCTACAATTTGTTTGTGCTCAGGACTGAGTTGTGCCGATAAATCCTCGACATCAAACACTTCCGGTTCACTGCTGACCCACCAGGCTGTGCCGTAACCTAAAATAAAAACGAACAGCACGGTTAAACTTACAATCCTGAATCTGTTCATTTTATTGCTCCTAATGAGTGGGTATAGCGCTGACTTCAGCCTGAACGTCGATGGATTGACCATCTTTAAACTCTAAACGCAATGGAATTTTCTGGCCCTGAGTGATGCTGGTTTTGGCATCAAATAACATCAGATGTAAACCACCTGGCTGAAACAGCACTGCTTCACCGGCGGCAATTTTTACAGATGACACCTGTTCCATCTTCATCATGCCATCTTTGTGGCTATGCTGGTGCAGCTCTATGGAACCAAAACCCGGACTACTGGCACTGATAAGCTCCACTTCTGCAGCACTCTTATTGCTGATGCTGAAATAACCTGCTGTCATACTGCGGCCTGGTAACATCTCCCGAACTGTCGCATCAGCGACCAAAACTTCAGCCGCTACCACACAACTGCCTAACCCCAACCAAAGCGCACATATCCACTGCTTCATTCAAAGTTCTCCTTTAAAGATCATCACTTTATCTTACACGACTCAGACAAGGCAGACATACCAGACTAAAGAAAAGTATTGACTTTTTTGTGAACGGCTTTTTCTTTTGCATTGGTGACAAAAACAACAGCTGTACAATTATCTGTAAGCTGCCCCCCTGATTTTATTGGGTTTTGCATTTCAGAAAGTCTAGTTTTCAGGCGTTTAGCTATTGTCAACCCATCAACCCCCTATAAATTTATACTTTTGTTTAAATAATAACCTTTGCATTGTTGGCAAAAATCCGTAAACTTAGCGCCCCTTTAGGGTAGAGCCTTGGTTTTAGCGGTGCGCATAGGTCCATATCAATTAACGAACAACGTAATCTGTGCTCCTATGGCCGGAGTGACTGATTACACTTTTCGTGAGCTTTGCCGTCGTTTTGGTGCAGGTTTAGCTGTATCAGAAATGATGTCGAGCAATCCTTTGGTCTGGCAAAGTGAAAAATCGCTAAATCGTATGACTCACCAGAATGAATCTGGTCTTCGCTCGGTGCAAATTGCCGGCTCAGATCCAGTTCAGATGGCGGAAGCTGCCGTGTTTAATGTTGAACATGGCGCCCAAATCATCGACATCAATATGGGATGTCCGGCAAAGAAGGTGAATAAAAAACTGGCTGGTTCGGCGCTGTTACAGTATCCGGATTTAGTACAACAGATTATTCAGGCCGTAGTTCAGGCAGTAACAGTACCTGTGACCTTAAAAATCCGGACTGGCTGGGACATCGAACATAAAAATGGCGTACAGATAGCGCAGATAGCGCAGGACAACGGCATTGTAGCTTTAGCGGTTCATGGCCGCACCAAAGCTTGTATGTATAAAGGAGAGGCGGAGTACGACACTATCCGCGCTATTAAACAAAAAGTGTCTATCCCGGTGATTGCCAATGGCGATATCACCACGCCGGAAAAAGCCAGATTTGTATTGGACTATACCGGAGCAGACGCGGTCATGATTGGCCGGGCCGCTCAGGGCAGACCCTGGATTTTTCGTGAAGTGGTGCACTATCTGCAAAAGGGTGAACATCTGGCGTCGCCTTCATCGAGCGACGTCAGGGATATTTTGCTGGAGCATGTCCGTGGCTTACACCAGTTATATGGTGAAGTACCTGGCTCACGTATTGCCCGCAAACATGTGGGGTGGTACCTGGCTGAGCATGACAGCGAAGGCATGTTTCGCAGTGAATTTAATGGTATCGAGCACGCCCAACAGCAGTTGGATACCTTAGAAGTGTATTTCGAGCAATTACTAGCAGCAACTTAACGTAAAAGAGAATAGGCAATGTTTAATCAAAACGTGACTTCGCCATTTATCACCAACGCCCATGTTCAAACGCAAGAAAAACCGCAGCCTTTAAGCAACGCGGTACAAAAAGCGGTGGCGAACTACTTACAACAACTAAACGGTCAGGACGTAAACGACCTGTACGAATTAGTGTTGTCCGAATTAGAAAAGCCGTTATTAGAAGAAGTGATGAAATACACTCGCGGCAACCAGACCCGCGCTGCCAACCTGATGGGCATCAACCGCGGTACTCTGCGTAAGAAGCTGAAACAATACGGCATGAGTTAATGCCCCCGCGGGAGGAGTCCCGCAATGAAAAGCACCCTAGGGTGCTTTTTTCTTTTCCGCGTCGCTCTTGACGCTGCAGCGTTGTTGGCTGCGGGCTTTCGCCCAGGTCACATAGTAAACTATGCTCCCTGGGTCTCTATCCCTTGCCGCCTAGCTGCAACGTCAATAGCTTAGCGGATATGCTTTAAAGAATACGTTGAATAAATCAGGGATTTCACCAGCTGATCCCGGCGATACATCAAAGCCTTTTTTCTCTATGCTTATGTCCTGGCTTTTGTGTTATCCAAAACAGCAAGGCTGGTCCGAATTAACCATTACAGCGGAGAATGATCCAATGAACGCAGCTCGTCCAATCCGTCGCGCCTTATTAAGCGTGTCTGATAAAACCGGTATAGTTGAATTTGCCCGTGCTTTAGCCGCCCAGGGTGTGGAACTCTTGTCCACAGGTGGCACAGCCAAGTTATTGGCAGAACAAGGCATAGCTGTCACTGAAGTGTCTGATTACACAGGTCACCCGGAAATTATGGACGGCCGCGTGAAAACGCTGCATCCAAAAGTACATGGCGGCATTCTGGCCCGCCGTGGTATGGATGAAGCTGTAATGGCAACCAACAATATCAAGCCAATCGATTTAGTGGTAGTGAACCTGTATCCGTTCGCCAATACTGTGGCCAAAGCAGGTTGTACTTTAGAAGACGCCATTGAAAACATCGATATCGGCGGCCCGACTATGGTGCGTGCTGCGGCGAAAAACCATAACGATGTGACTATAGTTGTCAACGCGGCCGATTATGACAAAGTATTGGCTGAGATGGCTGCGAACGCCGGTTCTACTACGCATGCCACACGTTTTAGTTTAGCCATCAGCGCTTTTGAACATACAGCCCAATACGACGGTATGATTGCCAACTACTTTGGCACCATGTTAGCAGCCTATGGTGATGAAGACGCCAAGCCAAGCAAATTCCCACGCACTTTTAACGCTCAGTTTGTGAAAAAACAAGACTTACGTTACGGCGAAAACAGCCACCAGAGCGCGGCTTTTTATGTGGAAAACAGCATTCAGGAAGCATCAATCGCCAGTTCTACTCAGCTGCAAGGTAAAGAGCTGTCGTACAACAATATCGCTGATACGGACGCCGCTTTAGAGTGTGTCAAAGAATTCGACGAACCAGCCTGTGTTATCGTCAAACACGCTAACCCTTGTGGTGTAGCTATTGGCGAGAACATTCTGGCCGCTTACGAGCGTGCTTATAAAACAGACCCGACTTCTGCTTTTGGTGGCATTATCGCCTTTAACCGCGAATTAGATGCCAAAACTGCCGAAGCTATTGTCAGCCGTCAGTTTGTTGAAGTCATCATAGCGCCAAGCGCTACAGCCCAGGCTGCTGCTGTGGTATCCACTAAACCAAACGTGCGTTTACTGGTGTGTGGCGAATGGGAAAGCAAAACCACTGGTTTTGACATCAAACGTGTTAACGGTGGTGTGTTGGTACAAGACCGTGACCAGAAAATGGTGAGTCTGGACGACTTAAAAGTAGTCTCCAAACGCCAGCCTACTGCAGATGAATTACGTGACTTATTGTTCTGCTGGAAAGTAGCAAAATATGTGAAATCCAACGCTATTGTTTATGCCAACGACAGCATGACTATTGGCGTCGGTGCAGGCCAGATGAGCCGTGTATACAGCGCTAAAATCGCTGGTATCAAGGCTGCTGACGAGAATCTGGAAGTCAAAGGTTCAGTCATGGCCTCTGATGCATTTTTCCCATTCCGTGATGGTATTGATGCAGCAGCTGCTGCAGGTATCAAAGCCGTGATCCAACCTGGTGGCTCTATGCGTGATGCAGAAGTAATAGCAGCTGCAGACGAACATGGCATGACGATGATCTTCACTGGCGTGCGTCATTTCCGTCACTAGAATTCATTAATATCTGGCATTAGAAAACGGCAGCTTCGGTTGCCGTTTTTTTATCTGTGGTTTCATAGCTGCATCAATCAATAGTGGTTCATAGAAAAACCACAACAACACATTTCATTTTTCCTCAGATCATTTCAAACTCAAACCAACCTCAAAAACGAAGTAGAACAACCCTTTCTGCAATTGCTCAACAATGGTTCGCGATCTTAGCCTGTCAGCCATCCCTTTGTGACAGCTTGCTTTTTCCATCCACCTTCAATTTACCTTTTATGTGTAATTTTGTATTTATTTTGTATTTATTTTGTTGATAAATGTTTTATTTAAAGGTAATTTTGCATGTAATTTGAGCATTTAAGCAGTAATAGATGGATCTTCTGGTAAAAAAACTTCTGCAGGACGCTGGGGCTATCGATGGCGCTGTACTGTTTGGCTCTCAGCTAACAAGTCCTGCTATAAGTAGTGATACTGACATCGTTCTGTTTGGCAGTAACATCAAAGTTGCTCACAGCATCGAATGTTATGAAAACAAAGTGTTTGACGTATTCAGAATGTCACTGGAACAGGCTTTCCATCACTTAACTGTCAGGCACCCTTTGTGGTTAAGCGCATTCTCCACAGGTATCAACTTGTCTGACAACAAGGCCATTGACTTGCTGCTGGATACTGCAAAAGAGATTGTGACTAACCAAAAGCCTGCGTTAAGTGCTGAGGCGTTGAATAGGCTCTTGTTTTCACTGGACAATAGTTACCAAAAACTCAGCAGAAACACAGATTCTGAGTTTTTTTATCTGCATTACAGCAGCCACTTTCTTAATAACGCCAAAGACTGTTTGTTTTATGCCAAAGGCATTTACGCCCACGGTATGGCCAGCCAAATTGACCTATTAACCACTGCATTTGGCTCTTTATCCGGGCAGATAAAAGATTTTCTGCGCCATACCGATATTGCAAAAAAGCAGCAATCAGCTGAGTGCATCTACAGCCAGATACGGCAATTATACCCCTACCCTGTTGTATACCCTGTTGTTATAAATCGTTTATAAAAGGAAATGTGATGAAGGACAAATATTATGTATTAGCGGCTTTAGCTTTAGGCGGAATGACTTTGTCAACAAATGCCGAAGCTGCAGGTGGAGGATGTAGAGTAAGCTGGACTGGTGAATCAGGTCATCAGGCCCCCTCAGTAACGTGCTGGGGAGGTGATGGCAACTGGGGGAGCGATGGCTGGTATGGTGGCGGGTGGTATGGTGGCGGTGGTGGTTGGGACAGCACTCAGCAAGACTGGAACAGTGGTGGCGGATCTGACTGGGGGTATGACACTCTGCCAACAGAACCTGAAAAACCAGATCCCTGTACCAAAGCGGGCAATCCAATTTTAGTGGCGAGTGGCACTAAAGTTGAGTTTGAAAACGACTTCACTGGTTCTGAACATTTTCCGTTGGCTGTTTTACGAAGTTATAGCAGCAGCAAAGACAATGCAGGTGCTTTTGGTATTGGATGGAGCAGTTTATTTGATAAAAAACTGGATCTGACAGCAAAAACTGTTTTCCGTGAAGATGGGCAATCACTTACGCTGCATGAAACAACCTTCGACATTCCACATGTTGGCTGGAAAACCGGATGGGTTTCCTCGTCCTGGAAAAACTATCTGTATCAGGACGCTTCCGGTTTATGGATTTTAAAAACTGAAAACGACCGATATGAGGTGTATAACGCCCAAGGTCAGTTACTCCATGTGTCTGTATCTGAGCGTCCGCCACAAATTAACGCTAGTTCTTTGGTGATTACCCCCTACGGCGTAAGTCACAGTTATAGTTATGTAAACAATAAGTTATCATCTATTACTCACTCCAATGGTCGTAAATTGACCTTTAGTTGGTCAGGCGATCGAATCAGCTCGATTCAAAATAATGCAGGTTATCAATACAGCTACAGTTACCAAACAAATGGCATGTTAAACAGCGTGACTTTCCCTGACGGCGCCACTAAAAGCTATCATTATGAAGATTCGAGGTTTCCAACCTTCCTTACCGGTGTGACAAAAGGCAATAAACGTTTTTCTTATTTCAGCTATGATTCGGCAGGGCGTGCTATTGAATCAAAGCACGCTGAAGATACAAAAAAAAATCGATTCGCCTTTGGCACAGATACAACCACAGTGACCAACCCCTTAGGTCACAAAACCACTTATTTTTATGACAGTGCTATTAAGTCAAAGCTGAAGCGGGTTGAAAAAGAGGGGACAGCCTATTGTGCAGCAAGCGCTCAGGCGACTACTTATAATAACAATGGCCAAAAAGAAACTGAAACAGATTGGAATAACAAGGTCACCCGCTATTTTTACGGTGAAAAAAATCAGGTCGCTTTACAAATAAAGGCTTACGGTGAACCTGAAGCGCTTACCACATCGTTCACCTGGCATCCGACTTTAAACAAGGTCACGGAAAAAACAGTAGCTGGATTAACTGAACGCTTTAGTTATGACGAAAAACAAAACCTGCTGACTTATGAAACCGCAGCGAATGGTCAAACCTATACCACAACTTATACGTACAGTTATCATAGTAACAATGTACTGAGCCAGGTCGCTGTCACGGCACCTAATCAGCGCGTTTCTACTTTCGCCTATGACTCAGCAGGGAATTTAATTAAATCAACAGATGCTTCAGGCCTTGTCACTTTATATAGCGGGTATAACTCCATAGGCCATGTTGGAAAAATTACCTACCCGGATGGTACAGCCACAAAATATACCTACGACCCGCGTGGTCGTGTAACGAAAGAAGAAACCGTCTCAGCAGGCGGGAAAACAGCCTCTGTAACCTATAAGTATGACTATAAAGGAGATTTGATAAAAACAGAGCACTCCAGTGGCCAGGCAGCAGCCTATAGCTACGATGCAGCTGGCCGCTTAGCCACAGAAAACTACCGGATTGCTACTGCGGTAGACATTACAACTGTAGGTTCACATGCCTTAGCCAGAAAAAGCTATGACTATGACTTAATGGGAAATATCAAAAATACCACTCTGTCTGATTTGTATGTAAGCAGCTATACGAATTGTGGCGACATTATGTCAGGTCCGCCTGGCATGTATTCTGCTTTTTCAGGAGGGACTGGTTCAATCACACCCGGCGATCCACTGGATACCATAGGTGATCCTATTCCCTCTTGTGGTACCTTCTACGGCAGAACTGACAGGGCAACGTTTAATTATTTCTATGATGCTGCCGGGCATTTGGTGGCAATAAGAAATCATGCCAACCAGTTAACCCATACTTATACCTATGATGGCAATGGCAATAAATTAAGCGAAACCGATATTCAGACCAATACAACCACTCAGTTTGCCTACGATGCCCTGGGCCGTCTTATCCGCCAGACAGACGCGGCAGGAAAAGTGACTACCTTCAGCCATGACGCCAAAGGCCTGAATCAGGTGCAGGATGCAAGGCTGAATAGTACGGTCAATAGTAAAAACGATAGAGCCCAGCTTGAACTGCTTACCAGTCCGGATAGCGGCCAAAGTAGCTTTAACTATGATGAAATGGGCTTATTGTCAAACAGCACAGATGCCCGTGGTATCACTACCACCTATGACTATGATGCCGCCGGGCGAATGAATTATAAAAACTCTGGGGTGATGGGATTAGCCCTTTGGACTTATGACGAAGGTGCTTACGCTAAAGGTAAACTGAATAAAGTAAATAACGACAGTGGC
>NZ_AFHI01000003.1 GCF_000217935.1 Rheinheimera sp. A13L | reverse complement strand
CCGGAAGGAGGTTTTTTTATGCAAAGCAGCTTAAGCGACTTAAGAGTTAAACACCATTTTGACGCGGTCTTTGTAGCTGCGGCTGACCTTCACAGCCTGACCGTTGGTCAGCATCAGTTGATGTTCACCGTTCGCCAGCATTTGCAGCTTGGCTATGGTATTTACATTGACTATGGCGCTACGGTGTACCCGGACGAATAGCTTCGGATCCAGCTCTTGCTCCAGTTCTTTCATAGTGCGGCGCAAAATATGGGTTTGACCGTCTCGGGTATGAATACACATATAATCACCGGCTGCATCCACCCAATCGATGGCACTGACGGGGACACGAGTGATTTCGCCACTGTCTTTGATGCTGATCGCTTCAGGGAAACGTTCGTTCATTACAGGTTGCGACTGATCCAGACGCTGTAAAATCTGATCGGTTTTTTCACCTGTCAGCTGCGCCACTACAGCAGCTAACTGGCCTTTGTGACGCTGGTCATCTTTGGCTTCAAAGTTTTTCGTCAGCTTACTGACAGCAGCAGCTAAACGCTCTTTTTCCACAGGTTTGAGTACATAATCCAGTGCCTGCACTTCAAAGGCATTTAATGCATAGTGATCGTAAGCAGTCACAAAAACCACATAAGGCAAATCAATCTGCTGTTGCTGCAATTGCTTTAATACGCCGAAACCATCCAGTCCTGGCATTTCGACATCTAAAAACACCGCATCTGGCTGATGTTCGCGGATAGCAGCTACAGCTTCATCACCGTTGCTGCACTCTGCCACAATATCCAGTTCAGGAAAGTCAGCTAAACGCACCAGCATACCGCGGCGGGCTAACGGTTCATCGTCGACCACTATGACCTTAAGCATTTGTTTCATCTGTACTCTCTGTTTCAAATGGTATTCTGATATTTACTTTCAAACCCCGAGGATGGTTGTGTGTTAAGACCAAAGAAAAATTGCGATCGTACAATGCCGCTAATCGCTCTTTGGTATTAACCAAACCTACTCCGCCAGATTCCCCTTTTGGCAGACCATCGGAAATCACCATTCCAGGCCCGTCATCTGCCACTTCCATCAGTAAGTCATGGCCAAATTTTTGTGCTGTGATCATTATTTTGCCGCCACAGGTCTGGCTGGCAACCGCATATTTAATAGCGTTTTCAACCAAAGGCTGCAAAATCAGACTAGGAACCAAAGCCTGATCGGCCGCTTCATCAATGTCGTAAATAATAGTCAGACGTTCTGAAAACCGAACCTTTTCTATTTCCAGATACAGATTGGCAGCATACAACTCCTGTTGCAGCGGCACTTTTTTAATTGGATCTTTATAGAGTGAATAACGCAAGAAATCACTGAGCCGAACCAGCATCTTATTCGCTGTGTCCGATTCTTTTAATAAGACCAAAGTCGATATTGCATTTAAGGTATTAAACAAAAAGTGTGGATTGAGCTGATAACGCAGCATTTTCAGCTGAGCTTCATGGGCTTTATTACTGGCCGTCAGCGACTTTTGCTTTTCCTGCTGCAGCGTTTGATAGTACTTAATACCAAAATACAAGCCGCTCCAGCTTAACAATACGTAAAAGCCCACAGTGGTCTGACGGAAATACTGAGTCCAGCTATCCGGTCTGAAACCGTGGCGGTAAATTTCCCAGTAGTTAAAGTTACGAAACACAGTCCAGACAGCAGCTATTAATATAGCCACCGCCAATACGCTGAGCATCATTCTCCAGGGTTCCCAATGCCATACGCGCTGAAAAGCGTAACGCAGTGGAATAGTCAACAACCAGCCAGCATATGCATCCAGCGTTACTACTATCCAGTAGGCACTGCGCATTTCCTGAAACAAGGAACCTAAATAGCTGATTAAGGCAAAGCCCACCCAACCCAGAGTGTGCAGCAACCAAAACAGGCGATGACGGTCTTCAAAAAATTTTTGCAAAATAGATACAACTAAATTAAAGCTTACCCCTATTGTATCTCAGCAACAGGAGCTTGGAGAGCCTCAGCTCGGGGATTAGACTTGGTTAGCTCTCCATTAGTCGCAATACAGGTAGGATCAGTTAATAATGGATCTTCAATTTTTGCAGGATAAAACCCATCAGCCAGGCTGGTCCAATTAATAAAAACTGCAGATCCTGAAAAAATGACGGCTTTTTGCCTTCAATTTTATGACCAATAAACTGCAACACCCACATCACAATAAATAACAGCAAGGAAACCAGCCAGATATCCAGACTGACATATTGCTCATAAGCACGAATAAGCATCACCACCAAAGCGGTAAACAAGGTCATTGCCACACCTATGGCAAAAGACAAGCTGAAGTAAAAACCAAGCACAGGCATAGCAATTACTAAAGGCCAGGTAATTTGTTGTTCTGCAAACAAGCTAAAAGGCATTGGGATTTGCCACAGCAGGCCAAACACAGTGAAATAAATAGTGGGGACAGCAAACCAGTGGATCAGTTTGTTGGTGGGGTTTTGATGGCTGACGCCATATTCAGCAAACCATTGGTGGATAGTTTTCATGTTTTATCTGGCTCAGAGCAAAGATAGATGGTCCCACTCTACTGCTGAGCCAACAAAAGCTCAATATGTCCGAGTGATCAGCCTAACACAGGGACTGGCTTGCGATCCGGGCCTAAAGCCACAAAAGTGAAGTTACCTGAGATGGCTTTATGCTGATCGTCGTCATACATATTTTCTACAAAAATATCGACGTTCACCTTAATACTGGTGCGGCCTACATGCTCAATACGGGCAACCAGCTCAATAATGGAACCCGCAGGAATAGATTCTTTAAAATCCACTCTGTCCGAACACACAGTCACCAAAGGTTTACGGCAAAAACGGGTGGCCGCTATAAAAGCTGCTTCATCCATCCAGGCTAAAGCTTCACCACCAAATAAGGTATTGTGATGGTTAGTGCGACCAGGAAATACCGTCTTTGTGACACGGGTCACAGCGTATTCGATACGTTTGGCAAGTAAAGCGTCGTCAGTCATAAGGTTCTCCGGCAGAAATAAGGCGCGAATTTTAGAAGCTTTCCCGGCAATTGCAAGACAATGACCGGGTTTTATCCGACAAAAAATAGCTTAGCGCGCCACCATAGCCCCTAAGTTTTTCCCACCGACCAGATGCATATGAATATGATAGACTTCCTGACCGCCATGCTGATTGCAGTTCATAATCAAACGGTAACCGTCTTCGGCAATGCCCGCTTCAGCGGCCAGTTTACGGGCTACGGTAAATAAACGGCCCAAAGCCAGCTCGTGTTGTGGTTCCACATCGTTTACTGTAGGTATCAATACGTTAGGTACAATTAGAATATGAGTAGGTGCCCGTGGATTAATATCACGAAAGGCAGTAACTAATTCGTCCTGGTATAAAATGTCGGCCGGAATTTCGCGGCGAATGATTTTGCTGAAAATAGTTTCTTGAGCCATCAGAAGATCCTTATAAAATAATGCGCAGATAACGTTCGGGAGTATAGGGTATGACGCCATTGGCTTACCAGCTTAGCATTGCTGACATTACAGCACATCTGGTTGCGGTTGAACTGCATTTTACACCACAGAATAAAGAGGTGATCACCCTAAGCCTGCCCAGTTGGATCCCGGGCAGTTATATGGTGAGGGATTTTGCCAAACATCTGCACTCTGTTGAAGCTTTTGATGATTCAGGTGATTTGCCCCTGACTCAGCTGGATAAACAAAGCTGGCAATTGAGTCACCATCAAAAACAGCTGACTGTGCGTTATAAAGTTTATGCCTTTGATCTGTCGGTGCGCGGTTGTTACCTGGACGATCAACTGGCTATTTTAAATCCGGCGGCTCTCTGCCTTGAAGTTAAAGGCATGGAGGCTTCACCAATCAATTTAACTATTCAGGCGCCTGAGTTTTTAGACTGGCAGGTGGCTACAGGTTTATCCCCAGCCCGCACAACCCGGCCATTGCAATGTGGTCTGTATCAGGCCGATAACTATCAACAACTGATCGACACCCCATTGATGTTAGGTAAACTGGATATCGCCGAATTTGATGTCTGTGGAGTGCCACATTATTTGGTGCTGGCGGGCCATGAGCAGGTGGATCTCGAACGTTTTAAAACAGAGCTGCAACGCATATGCCTGCAACAACAGCAGGTATTTGCTGGCCTGCCGGCAGATTTAACCCAGTACTGGTTTTTATGTTGGGTGACAGATTCAGGCTATGGCGGCCTGGAGCATCATAATTCCACTTTATTGCTGCTGACTCATCAGGATCTTCCGAACCCACAACGTCCTGACGAAAGCACAGCCGATTATCAAAATTTGCTTGGCCTTTGCAGCCATGAGTACTTTCATACCTGGTGGGTGAAACGGGCTAAACCAGCCCAGTTTTTACCTTACAGGTTAAACACAGAGCAATACACAAGCCAGCTTTGGTTATACGAGGGGTTTACTTCCTACTATGATGATTTGGCTTTGGTGCGTTGTGGTGTACTGACGCAGGAGCAGTATTTTGCTGTGCTGGAAAAAACCATCAACAGAGTACAGCTTAGCCCATCAGAGCAGGTGCAATCTGTGGCAGAGAGCAGCTTCAACGCCTGGACTAAGTATTACAAGCAAGATGAAAACGCCGTCAATGCTGTGGTCAGCTATTACACCAAAGGCAGTCTGATTGCGTTGTGTCTGGATGCTTTATTACGCAGTAAAGGCCTGACGCTGGATACCTTAATGCAGTTCGCCTGGAAAACCTATGGCGAACCAGCTTCAGGCAGCACTGAACAGCAGTTTATTCAGCTTTGCTCAGACTATGCAGGGAAAGACATAGCAAGCCAATTGTACAGCTGGGTCTATGGCAACACTGCTTTGCCTTTGGCTGAACTTTTGCCCCATCTTGGTTTAAGCACAGCCCTGCGCCAACAGGAACACAGCAAAGACTTATCCGGCAGTAAAGCGCCAGCTTATCCGGCGCGCGCTTTTGGTGCTGCATTTGGCGCCAGTTCTGAAGGTTTAAAGATCACCAATGTGCCTCTGGGTTCTGTTGCCTACAAAGCAGGCTTGATGGCGCAGGATCAGTTAATTGCTGTTAATGCGGTCAAAGCCACAGAGCAAAACTTCTGGCGTCAGCTCAACCAAAGCCAGATTGGCAGCGTACTGACTTTGCATCTGTTCCGTAAACAACGCTTAGTGCAGTTATCGATGGCGGTTGAACTTGCGCCTGCAACTTTGACGTATTTACAGCTGGTTGATCAGAAAAAAACCGGGCAGTGGCTTGGGGTAACACCTCTTCATAGCCAAAATAATTGAAATGGCAGTAAGTCGATAAGTGTAGGGGCGCGGTTTATCCGCGCCCGTCATGTATTCAAACAGAAATCAAATGAGCACGCGGCAAAAAGGCTGTGGCTACAAGTATGAAGGGATCTATGGATTCGTTATCACAAATAGCTTTAGGTGCCGCTGTCAGTGTCGCGGCTTTTCATAAACCCATCCGCAATAAACAGATGAAAGTCTGGCATGCAGCTGCTGCGGGCGCTGTATTTGGCACCCTGCCCGATTTGGATGTATTGATATCCCATGGCGATCCGATCAGTGACATGACCATGCACCGCACTGAAAGCCATTCCTTGTTTTATTTAACTTTAGTCTCGCCACTTTTTGCCTGGCTGTTGGTGAAGTTATCAGGTCGCCCTCAACTGTTTAAACAGACTGTGCTGGCGGTATTACTGGTGCTGCTGACCCATGCGCTGCTGGACACTATGACTATTTATGGCACCCAGCTTGCGCTGCCTTTTAGCGATTATCCTTTTGGAGTGGGCAGCATTTTTATCATAGACCCGCTTTATACTCTGCCCTTGTTGCTGGGGCTTCTGCTGGCGTTTTGGTCTAAAACCTACTGGAATACTGCAGGCCTGGCCTTGAGCACTGCCTATTTGTTGTTTGGTGTAGTGGCGCAACAACTGGCTTATGCGGAAGTGAAACAACAGCTGGCCGATTCAGGCCAACAAGCCGATCAACTGCTGGTGACTGCAACCCCTTTTAATACCTTATTGTGGCGCGCTGTGGTGGTGAACGAAGATCAGTACCTTGAAGGGTATTATTCTTTGCTTGATGGCTCAACACAGATGCAATGGCGAAGTTTCCCCAGGGATACAGCCTTGATTGAACAATGGCAGGATAACCCTGCTGTGGCACGTTTAGCCTGGTTTAGTCATGGTTTTTATCAACTGGAACAAAAAGAGGATCAACTGTTGGTGACGGATCTGCGGATGGGCATGGCGCCTTTTTACAGCTTTAGTTTTGTGGTGGCTACGAATGAACAACCTCAAGCCCCGGTGCAGCTGGAGTTTCCACGCGACAATGCGGCAAGTTTTGATTGGTTGTATCAACGGGTTCTGGCTAAAACTCAAATTCCGTTGTCTGATTTAGTGAAGTAAAATTCGGGTCAGAACCTGAACTCTGACCCGGGATTTTTAAGCAAAAGCTATAGCGCCTTTGCCAACACCTTCAAAAGCAACCACTTTTACTGCAGTAAGCTGATGTAATTCTTTCACTGTAGTGGCTATATATTGTGCTAAACATTCCACTGTGGTGTCGCAAGGCACCACTTCGCAAGTGCTGGCTGGTAGTGAAATTTCAAAATAACCCTGAGCAGAGCTGTAAGCAAAGTTCAGCGCATCAGCTTCGGCTTTTAAGTATCGTAAGGCGGAAGCTTCAATTTGATCTTCAGCGGTCGCCAGATAAATATCTTCCCAGCGCTCACTCCAGTATTTGCCTAACTTAGGTGACAACATGCCGTTATCAAAAATTTGAATAGTAGAACGATGACCATGAGCAATACGTTGGCAGTTGCCATCATGTTTTTTCAGGCCATGGGTGTAATGGTAAGAAAAACCACTGACTTGTTCAGTGCGCAGCTGTAACACCAGTTTGGCCACGTTATCTGGCAGCAGAGGTTTAATTTGTTCAGTTAAGAATTCTGTGACTGAAGCCATATCAATTTTTTCGGCCTGAATAACCGCAAAGGCTTCAGCAGGTGATGCTACTTGTAGCAGGCCTTTTGCTGAACTGAAGAATACCTGCTCCACTTCACCTTTAATCAGCTGTGTAGCAGGACTCAAGGCGGGAATAGCCAGTTTATGGTCCACCAACTGGTCGATGGCTTTTTTAATGACTTTTTTTACCAGACCAAAATCAAACACCATAGAGGTTTGATCCAAGTCCCCATGCAACTCCACATCAACAATATAACTTTCGCCTAACAAACCACGCTGCTGGCAAAGGTACGAAAAATCGATGACGGTTAAGTCGCGGACAAATAAAATCATAAAATACTTCCGGATGGCGCTGTAACAGCAAAAAGTGGCGACATTATAAAGCAATACGTTGCGCCCGTTAAGCTGGCCTTATTTTTTATGTTCAGTCAGCCAGCCATTCAGTAAACCTATTTGTCCAAGTTTATGGGCTGCATACATTAAACGAATGGCATTGCTGAGCAGTACACTGTCGTTCCATTCGGTTTTTTGCTGAATTTCCTGATAACAGGCTAAAGCTTCTGGTGTTAAATAACCGCGCAACTCTTTTTTGCCAGAGCCTTTTTGCCGCTCTCTGTAACGCTGTTGTTTTTCAGCATTAGAAATTCGTTTTTTTTCCTGTTCCGTCATAATGCTTCTATCTTATGCTGTTAATTTGATTTCGGAAGGTCAGCTTGACTAATCGGACTTGTTTAGCTTACAAGTGTTCGCTAAAGTGGCCCAGCCTTGATGATGGATCTAACATACATGACTAAGAATAGCTTTACAAAACAAGATTTAGTGGCCTGTGGCCGTGGGGAATTATTTGGCGAAGGCAACAGCCAGTTGCCGGTAGACAATATGTTGATGATTGACCGTGTTGTACACATTTCGGAAGAAGGTGGCAAATACGGCAAAGGTGAAATTATCGCTGAATTCGATATCAATCCGGAATTGTGGTTTTTTGATTGCCACTTTAAAGGGGATCCGGTGATGCCTGGTTGCTTAGGCTTAGATGCCATGTGGCAACTGGTCGGTTTCTTCCTGGGTTGGGCTGGTGGTCCTGGTAAAGGCCGTGCTTTAGGTGTAGGTGAAGTGAAATTCACTGGTCAAATTCTGCCTACTGCAAAAAAAGTAACCTACCGTATCGATATGACCCGTGTGATTAAACGTAAATTGTTTATGGGCATAGCTGAAGGTTCTGTCAGTGTCGACGGTCGTGAGATCTATACGGCCAAAGAGCTGAAAGTAGGTTTGTTTCAGGATACGTCTGCCTTCTGACGATGATTTCAAATTAAAAAAACGGAGCTTTTTGCTCCGTTTTTTGTTTCTGAATTTTTACCCATTTTAATCACACCCATTTCTTCATGCTTCCGCTACACTCTTTGCATTTAATTCGTGTTTCACAACAAGGAGATCTGTTATGTCTGCAATAAACCCTGTGGGTTGGTTTGAAATTCCTGTGCTGGATATGGACCGTGCCTGTGCCTTTTACGCCGCTGTTTTAGGCGCTGAATTTGAAATGATGGAAATGGGCCCCAGCCTGATGGCGATGTTTAGTTACGACCACGCTGCTCCTGGTTGTGCCGGAGCTTTAGTCAAAGATCCTGATTGTCAGCCCTCCACCACTGGTACTTTGGTGTATTTTGTGGCCGATGATGTCAATCAGCCTCTGGCTAAAGTGGTTACAGCCGGAGGTCGCCTGGTGATGGAAAAAATGCCGATAGGTGAACATGGTTTTATCGGTAGTTTTATTGATACGGAAGGTAATAAAGTCGCTGTGCATTCCATGAAATAACAACAGCTTAAAACAAAAACAGGGGCTACTATGCCCCTGCTTTGTAAGCTGATTTAGTTAAAACGTATTAAAGCCCGCCTAGTTTTTCCAGCAGTTTGTTTTTAAGTTTGTCTTTTTGCGTTTCAACTTTGTCTTTTAGCTGTGTTTCAAATAATGCTTTGGTATCCAGTGAATACTTCGGCTCTTGCATAGTACCGCTGATTTTCAGTGGTATTTCCACACCCGCCAGATCGTCTTTTTCTTTACCGCCCTGGCCTTTAGAGGTATTCACCAGCGCCGTACTTAACTGATAATCCAAAGCTTCTGTCAGCAGATTGGCAGACCCTTTACCAGCAAGACGTAATAATGGTGCCGCCATTTTTAGATCAGGGTTGGTCAGTACCCCGTCCGTCAGATTAAAACTGCCTGTTAAGCTGGAGAAGTCGGTTTTTTGTTCTGTATTGTCCGTGCTTTGCGCTTCATTTTTTAAAGTGGCTTTGGCATTACGGATCATTTGCGCAATATTGACGCCATACAAAGAACCATCTGTGATTTCAAAACTGCCATTGGCCAGCAGGTTTTTCTTCAGTTGCTCTGGTAATAAGCTGTGGCCCTTGGCCTCAATACTGAGTTTTGCAGTGCCGCTTAACAAATCAATATCAGCGCCATCTATCAGCATAGGTCGCAGCGCCAAGCCGGACAGCTGTTTATTGAAGCTATAGCTGACTGGCGTTTTGCGAGCGTCCAGTGTGGCTTTGGCCACCACTTTGCCATCGTATAAATCTGCGCTGGCATTTTGAATTTGAACCAACCCTGCTTTGTTGCTCAACTCCAATTGCAGATTTTCCGTATGAAGGCCGCTCACTTTCAGAGTTTTGACTGCCAGCTTTAAATCCAGATCAAACTGGCGCAACGCTGTTAAATCAGGTTCAGTGTTGGACGCAGCTTCAGCTTCTGTTGTTGAGGTGTTTTCCGCCATATAAACAGCTGTATCCACCTCATCCAGTTTCAAGTCCAGTTTAATCACTGCTTGTTTGGCGTAATTCACTGCCAGTTGGCCTGAACCTTTGATGTCATCCAGCTCAAGTTTCTGCCATTGCCAATCCAGTTGTTTTTTATCCAGCGCTAGTTTTAAATCTGTCTCTAACACCAACTGCTTCAATGGCAGGCCCTGAAACTCAGTATCCAGTACAAAGTCTTTCAGCTGCACCAACTGATTGTTGTTACTCAGTTGCAACTGCGCTGAACCTTTCAAATTCAACTGGGTTGGATCGGATTTAACCAGCAGTTCAAAATCCAGTGGAGCCCATTCATTGGCTTTAAAATCAGTTAAATTTAATGATTTCAGCGTCAGGCTTTGAGTCGGGCTGCCTTCGGTGATCATATTTAATTGCAGATTGCGAATGGATACATCTTCCAGTTGCAGTTGCTGCGAACCCGGAGCAGATACAGGTGCTGTAGTTTCAGCAGGAGCAGAAGCAACTGCCTGGTCTGAAGTCAGGCCATCCATACTGGTTCTGCCATTTTTAGCTGTCACCAGATTAACTGTTACACCGTCCAGATGCAGTTGCTGAATTTGCAGATCTTTATTCAGCAATGGCATCAACGCCACTGCCGCCACCAGTGTTGAAACTTCCAGCATTTGCTCAGGCACAAAACCTTCAGGATTGGATAAGGTGACATCAGAAAGCGACACGCCCAGACTTGGGTAGACAGTCCAGCCTATATCCCCTGCGATGTGCAGCTGTCGTCCGGTTTGTTGTTCAACCTTTTGGGTAATTTCTGCTTTAAAGTCATTTAAATCAAACAGAACCAGCAGATAAAATACCGTTACTGCGAGAAGACCAACAACGGCAGCCAGCAGCCATTTAAACCAATTCATATCCATTTTCCTTTGGGTCATTTGTACTTTGGGCCAATCATAACTGAACGACCTGATAAAAAAGCGAATGCATAGCATAGCTCAGCGGCATAAACCTTAGCTGAACTTGATGACTTTTAGTGGGACTGTAAATCAGCAGGAGCAGACTTTAGGCCTGCCCCACAGGCACCCGAATAAACTACAGCAACAACAACAGCTGCTGCAGCGGATGTTTAGGTTTAACGCCTTCTAAACGTTTCACCTGGCTGCGACAGGAAAACCCTGTCACCAGCACCTGATCAGCGCCGGTGTTTTGCACATTCTGCTGCCAGCTCATCTCGTATAAGCTTTTGCTGTTGTCAAAATTCTGCGCTTCGTGACCATAAGTTCCGGCCATACCACAGCACCCAACAGACAAAGCTTTGAGCTCTAATCCGGCTTTGGCATAGATCTGTTTCCACTGATTTTCTGTCGATGGCAAAGCAGTTTTTTCGGTGCAATGAGCAAGCAAGCTAAAGCTTTGTTTGGTCTGCAATGCAGGTAAATTTTGTTTTACCAGCCATTCATGGAATAAGTCCACCTGGAAGTTGCCACGCTGCGAGCCTAAAGCTTTGACATATTCATCCCGATACACCAGCACTAAAGAGGCATCCAAACCCACCAGCGGCGCACCTAAAGCGGCCACCTGATTTAAAAAATCAGAGGCTGTTTTCGCAGTTTTGGCAAAATCGCGTAAAAAGCCTTTTACATGCTGGGGTTTGCCATTGGGTAAAAATGGCAGCAGTACAGGCCTGAACCCCAGTTTCTCTATCAGCTTCAGCGCGTCAGCCACTAAATCAGCTTCGTAGAAGCTGGTAAAAGGATCCTGCACCAACAGCACCAGTTTTTGCTTTTCAGTCTCTGGCAAGGCTTGCAGGGCTGTTAAATCAAAGTGGTACTGGCCCTCAACCCTTTGTTTTAAGGTGGGTACTGATAATTGTGGTGTATCAACATAGCCCACTGTCTTTTTCAGCAGTGCGGCCATCCAGCTTTGCTGCAGGAAAAAATTCACTACCTTCGGCATACTGGCAAGCAAAGGCGCTGAGCGTTCAATGTTACCAACCAGATAATCTTTGGCGGGTCGTAAATAGCGGCTATGGTACAACTGAATAAAACGGGCCCGGAAGGATGGCACATCCACTTTGATAGGACATTGACCGGCGCAGGCTTTACAGGCCAGGCAGCCTTCCATTGCTTCCATCACTTCATGTGAAAAATCATACTGGCCCTGTTTTTTCTGCCAGCTGTTTTTAATTTTGGATACTACTCCGGACAAGCTGTTCGATTTATTCAACAGCTCTTGTTCCTGCGCCAACACATCTACGCCCTGATTACTCATTAAGCGCAGCCATTCCCGCATTAAACCGGCCCGGCCTTTTGGACTATGACGTCTGTCTTTAGTGACCTTACTGGACGGGCACATGGGGGAATTTTCTTCGTAGTTAAAACAAAGGCCGTTGCCATTGCAGTTTAAGCTACTGTCGAAACTATCTTTCACCACCACAGGAATTTGCCGGTCGTAAAAACCACGTTTAACATCATCAACACTAACCAACTGTTCTGTGCTGTCGATAGGAGTACAAATTTTGCCCGGGTTCACACGATTAAAAGGGTCAAACGCTGTTTTGATTTTACGCAGTTCTGTGAATAAAGCCTCGCCAAAAAACTCCGGGCCATATTCACTGCGATAACCTTTGCCATGTTCGCCCCACATCAGGCCGCCGTATTTAGCCGTTAGTTTTACCACCTGATCAGAGATAACGCGTAACTGTTTTTCCTGCTCCGGGTCACACATATCCAAGGCTGGCCGCACATGCAACACCCCGGCATCGACATGACCAAACATGCCATAGGCCAGACCGTGACTGTCAAGTAAGGCTCTGAATTCCATAATAAAATCAGCCAGATTTTCTGGAGAAACAGCGGTATCTTCGGTAAAAGGAATAGGCTTTTTACTGCCTTTGGCGTTGCCTAACAAACCCACTGCCTTTTTACGCATGGCATAAATCTGAGTGATAGCGTTGTTATCATAGGTCAACTGATAACCAATAATACCCGACTCACCATTTTTCACAGACTCTTGTAAACGAGCTTCTAACTGCTGAACCTTTTGCGCCATATCCGCTTCGTCTTCAGCATTGTATTCGACCATATTCAGGCCCAGCATAGTTTTGCCAGGCACGTCTTCAATAAAGTCTTTTACCTGATGCCAGATAATATCGTTGCGGGCTAAATCCAGCACTTTGCTGTCTACGGTTTCAACAGAGGTCGCCTGTGCCGCCACTAAAAATGGCGCATTACGCAGTGCACTTTCAAAGCTGTCGTATTTCACATTCACCAGACATTTGTAGGGGGCTATTGGCGTAATATTTAATTTAGCTTCAGTGACAAAACCTAAAGAGCCTTCAGAACCGGTAATAACACGGGACAAATCAAACTGAGTTAAATCCTCATTAAACACATGCTCCAGGTCATAGCCTGTTAAAAAGCGGTTCAGGCGAGGAAAAGTCTTTAGAATGTCAGTACGAAAATCACGGCAGCTGGATAACACCTGACGATAGACACGGCCAATGCTGTCCTGACGCTCGGCCTGTTGCTCTGCTTCAGCCAGAGGCATAGCATAAGTATGCAGCGCTGTGCCATCAATCAGCACTGTATCAAGGGATAACACATGATCACTGGTTTTGCCGTAAACCAAAGAGCCCTGACCTGAAGCGTCTGTGTTGATCATACCGCCTATAGTGGCGCGGTTTGAGGTGGATAAATCCGGGGAGAAGAAAAAACCATAAGGTTTTAAAAAGGCATTCAGCTGATCTTTAATCACACCAGCCTGCACCCTGACCCAGCGTTCCTCGACATTAATTTCAATAATTTCACGCATATGGCGGGATAAATCCACCACAACTGCCGAAGTTAAAGCCTGTCCATTAGTGCCGGTGCCACCACCACGAGGGGTAAATTTTATGCCGCTAAAACTCACCGTCTGAGACAAAGAACAAATGAGCTGCACATCAGCAGCAGATTTCGGCAATAACACGGCAGCAGGCAGTTGCTGATACACGCTGTTGTCTGTTGCTACTGCTAAACGGCTGGCGTAACTCACTTCAATATCGCCGGTAAAACCAGCAGCTGTTAAGGCAGTAACATAAGCCTGTACCTGGGGATTAAGTGTTTCTGTCGCAGTTAACTTCGGGATCATAGGACGCACCAGATTTAAAACTGGGCCGAGTATACCAAAGCACAGGATAGATGGTCAGGGCGTCGGAAAAAAATTACAGTTTTTCCAATGCCCTGCTGCGCTTACATTGAAGGGATAAGTGGGTTAATTGTCGTTTTTACGTTCCAGCACTTCACCTTCAATCACCCGACCTGAAGCGTCTGAGCTTCTGCCTTGTTGTTGCTGTTGCGCCTGCTCGAAAAAAGATTTGCCCTGTTTACGCAATTGGTGTCTTTTGTATAAAAACACCGGAATAAGTAACCAGCTCAGCATCAGTACAAAAAGTAACACACCCATGGCAAACACCAGCATGATGCCGGCCACCAGCCAAAGCAGAACACGGCTAAGGAAACTGCCCTGCTGTTTCTGACGGAATAAGGCCTGCCATTGTTGGGCTTGCTGTTGATAATTCATTGATTGCTCTCTTTAAAACGCCTGTTTATTGGCTCTGTAAAACTTAATGGGGATGATCAAACGAAATCCCAATGCCGGGTAAGACTGCAAATTGTAACAAATAGTTCAGCCTGCGCTTTGAAGTGTTATCCCATCAGCTAAAGAAAAAGCCCACCGAAGTGGGCTCTGTCAAAAGAGGACTGAATTACTGCTGGCTGATTTTACAGGCATCCAGTTTCCAGACTTTTTCTACATAGTCTTCAATAGAGCGGTCTGAGGTGAATTTGCCCATCAAGGCCGTGTTCAGTATGGCTTTTTTCGCCCAGCCTGCCTGATCACGGTACCAGCCATCCACTTTCTCTTGTGCTTTGACATAAGACTGGAAATCGGCCAGTACTAAGTAGGGGTCACCACCTTCCAGTAAGCTGCGTTTTATCGCCGACAACTCACCTGGTTTACCCGGCGTGAAGTAATCGGTTTCCAGCCAGTCGAGAATGGCTTTGATTTCAGCATCCTGATAATAATAATCCCAGCTGTGGTAGCCTTTGGCCTGCAGTGCTTTCACTTCATCGACAGTTAAACCGAAGATAGAAATATTATCAGCCCCTACTTCCTCAGCAATCTCAATATTTGCACCATCGAGCGTACCTACAGTGATAGCGCCGTTTAGCGCCAGCTTCATATTACCTGTACCCGAAGCTTCTTTACCTGCGGTAGAGATTTGCTCTGACACATCAGCTGCAGGGATCATTTTTTCTGCCAGCGTTACACGGTAATTTGGCATAAAGACCACTTTCAGACGGTTTTTAACCCGCTTGTCGTTGTTGATCTTCTCAGCCACTTTGTTGATGGCGTAAATAATTTCTTTGGCCAGCTTGTAGCCAGGAGCCGCTTTAGCGCCAAACAGGAATACACGGGGCACCATGTCGTAGTCCGGGTTTTGCAAAATACGACGGTACAACGCCAGAATATGCAGTAAGTTCAGATGCTGACGTTTGTATTCATGCAACCTTTTGATTTGAATATCAAAAATAGCGTGTGGGTCGATGCTGATATTAGTCAGCTTTTTCACTACAGTGGCTAAATCAGCTTTGTTTTGCTGTTTAATCGCCATAAAGGCGTCCTGAATGGCAGGATCATCAGCAAAAGCTGCAAATTTATTCAGTTGTTTTAAATCCCGTGGCCATTCATCGCCAATGGTTTCATCCAGCAACTTAGCTAAACGTGGGTTACAGGCTTTTAACCAGCGACGAGGCGTGACACCGTTGGTAACGTTGGTGAATTTATCTGGCCACAAAGCCACCATTTCCGGGAATAAATCAGATTTCACTAAATCGGAGTGGATTTGCGCTACGCCGTTGACCCGGAATGAACCGACCACAGACAAATGGCCCATACGCACCATAGGTTCGTGGCTATCTTCGATAATAGACAGCTTACGTTTTTTGTCGTTATCGCCAGGCCATAACACATCCACCTGCTCTACCAGGAAGCGACGGTTGATTTCGTAAATGATTTCTAAATGGCGTGGCAATACTTTTTCAAATAAACGCACTGACCATTTTTCCAGAGCTTCTGGCAACAAGGTATGGTTGGTATAGGCAAATACGTGCTGACAAATGTTCCAGGCATCGTCCCAGCTCATTTCAGCACGGTCGACCAGAATACGCATCAGTTCAGGAATAGCCACTGCAGGGTGAGTGTCATTCAACTGAATAGCCACTTGCTCCGGGAACTTGCTCCAGTCATCGCCATTGGCACGTTTGTAACGGCGAATAATGTCTTTCAGTGAACAGGAACAGAAAAAGTACTGCTGAATTAAGCGTAATTCTTTACCTGCATCAGTTTCATCGTTTGGATACAAGACTTTAGAAATGGTTTCAGCTTCAATATTCTGACGCGCTGCATCAATGTAACCACCTGAGTTAAATACGTCCCAGTTGAAGAAATCACTGGCACGGCTTTCCCACAAACGTAATACGTTGACTGAACTGCCCTGATAACCCACAACTGGAATGTCCCAAGGCACACCCTTGATAATACGGCCAGGGTGCCACACTTTTTTCATTTTGCCTTGCAAGTCATAGGTGGTTTCTACATAACCATAGACCGAAATTTCCTGCACAGACTCAGGGCGACAAATTTCCCATGGGTTGCCGTATTCACGCCAGCTGTCCGGACGCTCGATCTGACGACCGTCAGAGAACTCCTGCTTAAACAAACCGTGTTCGTAGTGAATACCGTAGCCGATAGCCGGATAGTTTAACGTGGCCATAGAGTCAATAAAGCAAGCAGCTAAACGGCCTAAACCGCCGTTGCCTAATGCCATATCTTCTTCCTGATCTTCCAGATCAACAATATTCAGCCCCAACTCAGCCAACGCAGTTTTGGCGGCGTCATACACGCCTATGTTATGCAGGTTGTTGCTGAATAAACGGCCCATTAAATATTCAAGACTGAAATAGTGAATAGCACGGGTATTTTGTTGATAGTGAGTGCGCTGGGTATTACGCAAACCATCATATACATACTCGTTCACCGCAGCGCAGGTCGCACGCCACCAGGCCTGTGGACTGGCCTTGTTGACATCAGTGCCAAGGCTACCGTGTAAATGTTTAATAATGCTGTTTTTTAACTCTTCCGTGCTCGGAAGCGCTGCAATAGCCACTGAAGCTTTTGCCTTTGAAGTCGTTTTTTTCATTGCCAAATCCCGGTTTGATGAGCGGTGAGCCGCTTTTTTAATAACTGTAGTTGTAGAAAAATTACAAAAATGGCGGGCAATAGTCAAGAATTTGCGGAAATAAAGCCTATTATCGTAATTTTATTACAACACGATAACAGGCTGTTTTCGGAGCTTAAATAGCAGCGAACACCGCGTCTACAAAGGCTTTGGCGTCAGATTCAAGCTGCATTAAATGCTGTTGATCAACAAAACTCTCTAAGTAAATTTTGTAACTGTTTTCTGTACCTGAGGGCCTCGCAGCGAACCAGCCATTTTTCGTAACGACCTTCACCCCGCCAATACTGGCACTATTTCCTGGAGCTTTTGTAAGCACAGCAAGTATAGGATCACCAGCCAGCACTGTCTGTTGAACACTGCTGACATCCAGGTTTTTCAGCGCTGTTTTTTGCTCTGCTGAAGCAGCAGCATCCAGACGGCGATACAAAGGTGAACCAAATTCTTTGGTTAATGACTGATACTGCTGATACGGATCCACTCCGGTTTTTGCCAGCATTTCTGCTGCCAGTAAACCTAAAATAAAACCATCTTTATCCGTTGACCAGACAGTGCCATCAAATCGCAGGAAACTGGCCCCGGCACTTTCTTCGCCACCAAAAGCCACTGTCCCCTGGTGCAAGCCCTCAACAAACCATTTAAAGCCAACTGGTACTTCGTATACTTTACGACCACGGCCTTCTGTCACTCTGTCAATCAAGGCCGAAGACACCAGGGTTTTGCCTATAGCTAAGTCGGTAGACCATAAAGGTCTGTTGCTTAATAAATAGTTAATAGCGACAGCCAGATAATGATTTGGATTCATCAGACCGCCACTTCGGGTCACTATGCCGTGACGGTCAAAATCAGGATCGTTGCCTATAGCCACATCAAACTGATCTTTGAGTTGAATAAGATTTGCCATGGCATAAGCAGAAGAGCAATCCATACGGATTTTGCCATCTTTATCCAAAGGCATAAAACTAAAAGCCGGATCCACCCGCTCATTGACGACAGTGATATTCAAACCATAAGTTTTGGCAATTACAGGCCAGAAGGCGATGCCTGAACCACCTAGAGGGTCGACACCAATTTTTACACCGGCTTTGGCAATAGCGGCCATATCAATGACGTTCGCCAGGTCATCCACATAAGGCTGAATATAGTCGATGTGCACACACAAAGGTGATAACAGTGCTGCTTCGTAGCTTAGTTTTTGTACACCGGCTAACTGACTGGCTAACAGAGCATTGGCACGTTTTTGGATCCAGTCTGTCGCATCTGTATCTGCAGGGCCACCATGAGGTGGATTGTATTTAATACCCCCATCTTCAGGTGGATTATGCGAAGGCGTAATGATCAGACCGTCGGCTAAATCTGCTGTACGGCCTTTGTTATACGCCAGAATAGCGTGAGAAATCACAGGGGTTGGCGTAAAACCGCCATCCTGCTGAATACGGCTTTCAACACCATTGGCTATCAGTACTTGCAACGCAGTGACAAAAGCAGCTTCAGACAAAGCGTGGGTATCTTTGCCGAGGAACAATGGGCCGTTAAATCCCTGCTGCTTACGATATTCTGCAACGGCCTGCACTATGGCCAGAATATGTGCCTCATTAAAGGACTTCAGTAAAGCCCCACCTCTGTGGCCTGAAGTGCCAAAGCTAACCTGCTGGCTGGTCACAGCCACATCAGGGCTCAGGCTGTAATAGGCAGCCATCAGTTGAGCTATATTAGGTAACATGGCGGCCGGGGCAGTTTGCCCTGCCAGCGGATGTAACGACATAAAAACTCCTTATAACAAATCGCGGATCCGTTCAACCTCAACAGAGCTGTAGCCTAATTTGCTGGCAACTTCCGTCAGCATCATTTTTTTACGAGTGGTATTGGAATTGGTGATCACCCAAAAATCTGTATTCGGAATAGGTTTTGGGTTGGTACTGCTGCCCGCTTCCAACAAAGAGGCTTCAGACTGACCAAAATACAGTCTGTTACGACCTTTAATTTCCAGTACCTGAGCAAAATCACCACGATGAGCGCGGGATAAGGCCGATAAAATAAACAAAAACCGGCCCACTACACTTTGCTCAGCCGATAAATCCTGTGGACTGATAAAATCAAAAACTGAACCTGTTTTTTCAACAGCTGCAGCACTGACTGTAGCCTTTTCCGCTACAGCTTCTGGAGCAACTTCAACTGCGGCTTTAGCCGCTTGTTTTGCAGCTGGTACAGCAGGAGCCTGTGCTTCTGTCAGGCTGGCAATCAGTAAACGGCGCAGAATATCAGAGGCGCTTTCACCAATCTGTTGAGTCTGACTGGCGATAAATTGATAAAGGTCGTCATCTATTTCGATGGTTTTCATGAAGTTAGTCCGCGTTTTTGAAAGTGAAGCCATTATATACCCTTCGTACTTGAAGCTGCAGCTTTGTTGACTGCATGCTCTCGCCCCAGTAACTCTGAAAATACCCGCCAGGCATTTCTTGCGAGTTCTCGCGTCAATCCAATGCACATAGGACGACTATGCTCCTGGGGTCTCAATCCCTTGTCGCCTCCCTGCAACACCAATTACTTTGGCTATACAAAGAGGCAGTCGCTGACGCCAGCCAGCAGTTTTGATACCATGCCCCTAAGTCGTTAATTCAGGTCGTTAAATCGGAAACAATAATGATATTACATACCGAGATCACAGGCCAGGGTCAAGCTATTGTATTGATCCACGGCCTTTTTGGTAGTTACGAGAACCTTGGCGTGATTGCCCGCGCTTTAGCCGGACAATGGCAAGTGGTCAATCTGGACATGCGTAATCACGGTCGTTCAGACTGGCACGATAGCATGTCCTATGCACTGATGGCAGAGGATATCAGAGATACTCTTGATCATTTGGGTTTGGATCAAGTGGCATTATTAGGCCATTCAATGGGCGGCAAAATTTCGATGGAGTTTGCGCTGCGCTACCCGGACAGAGTCAATAAACTCATTTTGGCTGATATATCGCCAGTGCAAAACAGACCACGGCATCTGGAGATTTTATCTGCGCTGGATGCTATTGACTTGAACAGCTTACAAAGCAGACAAGAAGCCGATCAGCAACTGGCTTTAGCTATTTCAGAAAACGGGGTACGGCAGTTTCTGCTAAAAAGTTTATATAAAGAGGAAAATCAGTTCCACTGGCGCTTTAACATCAAGGCCTTGATTGCTAACTATCAGCAGTTGCTGGAAGCGCCCGCCAGCAAAGGCCCTTACTCCGGACCTACGCTCTTTATAAAAGGCTCGGAGTCAGACTACCTGCTGCCGGAACACCAGAGCCAAATCGCTGTACTCTTTCCGCAAAGTAAAGCAAAAGTCATTATGGGCACAGGGCATTGGCTACACGCAGAAAAACCTGTCGCTTTTGCGAAAATAGTCACTGACTTTTTATTGAGTTAACGCAACTAATTCCCAATAAAATTGTGCTATAGTGCGCGCAATTTTTTGGGGCTATGGGTCATTATGAATATTGAGCAGTTTGAGACCTTAGGTCTGTTTCTGGGTGTAGGTGCCCTCTATCTGTTTATCGTGATGGCCATCTGGGATGTACTTAAAAAAAGTAACGCTCCTCGTTTTGGCAAAATTTTTGTGTGGTTAGTGCTGTTTTTATCACCTGCGGCTTTTTTAGCTAAAGTGATTTTTGAGTATTTTGTCGAATAAATGAGGTGCGCGACATGGCTAAAATAGCCACAGATCGCACAACAATAGATTTGTTTGCGCATGAAAAGCGCCCCGGCCGGCCTAGGACTAATCCTTTGCCACGGGAAGAACAGTTAAAGCTGAACAAGCGCAATCAAATCAAACGCGATCGAAGTAAAGGTTTAAAGCGTATAGAGTGCAAAGTGTCAGAACAGTTGTATCAACAGCTGAGTTTGTCTGCAGAGCAGCAAAATATGACACGTAGCGCCTATATTGAATGGGTTTTAGAACAAGCGTTGACCAGGTAGAAGGCGAAAGTTATGGCAACTGTAGGTATATTTTTTGGTAGCGATACAGGTAACACTGAACATATCGCAAAAATGATTCAAAAAGAGCTGGGCAAACATTTGTTTGATGTGATGGATATTGCCAAAAGCACAAAAGAACAAATTGCCGGTTATGATTTGTTGCTGTTAGGTATCCCGACCTGGTATTACGGTGAAGCCCAGTGTGACTGGGACGATTTTTTTCCTGAGCTGGAAAATATCGACTTCAACAATAAGCTGGTCGCTATTTTTGGCTGTGGTGATCAGGAAGATTACGCCGAGTATTTCCTGGACGCTATGGGTACTCTGCGTGACATTATTGAGCCTAAAGGCGCTATTCTGGTTGGTCAGTGGCCAACTAAAGGCTACAACTTTGTGGCGTCTAAAGCCCTGGCAGACAATGACCACTTTGTTGGTTTAGGCATAGACGAAGACCGTCAGCCCGAATTAACAGAGCAACGTGTCAAACAATGGTGTAAGCAGATTTATGATGAACTGAGCTTAAAAGAGCTGGAGAATCTGTAATATTCAGGGGCAGAGCTTCAGCTCTGCCCCATTTTTCTACTGAGATACTTCGCGGTACTTCGGTTTTTTTCGGATATACACTTTACGTTTTACTTCGCACACCAACTCACCTTTGTTGTCTTTTACATGCACAACAAAATCAGGAAAATATTTCTCCCCCGCTTCGGTTTGTTGTTTGATATGTTCAAGCTCGCTGTCTGTCAGCAAAAATTCAGCCGTTAATTTGCCACGGCCCGGTGTGATGTAATTGATGTCAGCCTGTTTATCCCACACCATATACTCTTTACCCAGGGTGCCCATCAGCATCAGCGGATAAATAGGATCGGTCATCGCAAACATAGAGCCACCAAATTGACTGCTATTAATATTGCGAGTCCAGGGCCTGTTTTTTAGCTCCACTTTGCAGTATCTGTAGTCCTGCGCCAATTCCACCACTTTAATGCCACTGAAAAAAAATGGTGGCCACAAATTTAATAAATGCCGCATCACGGCAGGATTAAACGCCCAACGCATAACAACCTCTGGTAAGACCTGTTTAGCCGAATTCTAACCCCTTGTTTGAGCTTTGTCTGCGCTTTGTATGCAATAAGGGGCAGATTTATAGGTTGCTTCTATTGGTAATGGCCTTATAATCATTTGAAATTCAAGAAAGAGTAGAAGAATCCATGTCAGATCATAATACCGAATTACGTAAAGCAGGCCTTAAGGTCACACTGCCACGAGTGAAGATCCTCGATATTTTGCAGGACCCGAATCATCAGCATATCAGTGCCGAAGATGTGTATAAGATTTTGCTGGAGTTGGGTGAAGATATTGGTCTGGCCACTGTATACCGTGTATTAAACCAGTTTGATGATGCAGGCATTGTCACCCGCCACCATTTTGAAGGTGGTAAGTCGGTATTTGAATTAAGCCGCATTGATCACCACGATCACTTAGTCTGCTTAAACTGCGGTAAAGTTATCGAGTTTGAAGATGACGACATTGAACGCAAGCAATTAGAAATTTCAGAGAAAAACGGTATTAAGCTGACGCACCACAGTTTGTATCTGTACGGCGAATGTGTGGATAAAAAGTCCTGCGAAGAAACCCGCAACAGCAAATAAGGTTTTGATCTGATGCACCAGGTTTGACGTTAAGAAGACCGGCTAGTCCGGTTTTTTTGTGCCTGTTAAAATTTGCTCTGTTAAATACTCCACCTCATTGGCCCAGCAACATTCCGGGCGAGGCTGATGCACACCAAACTGGCCTTTCAGTGGTCTGCAATGGGTAATAGCATTTCGCAGCAATTGTGGCACTTCTGCCACACCATAACAGGCGCCTAATAAAGCCCCGGCCACAGCAGCGTTGTTGGCTGTGTCTCCGCCTCGTTTGATAGTATCAAGCATGGCATCCAGATAATCCTGTGCATACAACAGCTGCCAGATCGCATTTTGAAAACAGACCAGCACCTGAGCATCAGGCTGCTCAAAATCTGTAGGTGGCATAAATAAGGCCTGATCAATAACCCGGATAATACGTTTATCCACTTTCAGTTGTGCTGCCCAGTCTTTGATCAATTGATACAGTTCATCTGCACTGCAATCATTTTCCAGCACATGCCCAAGCGCCATTACATACAGGCCGCTGATTTGCTGACAAAGCATATTGGGATGAGTCAGAGCCGTATCGGCCATAGCCCATGCCGCAAGCTGGGGTAAAGACTGGTAAGGCACCATCAAAGCCACAGGCGCCACGCGAGCTAAAGCTGTAGTTTCCGCAGACTCTTCATCCTGCTCAGATAACAGAGCGCGTTTTAATTCGTCCGGTACGGCAAAAGGTTCAGTTCTGAGCCAATATTCATAAGCTTGCCAGGCGCCCTCTTCCTGATATTCACCATAATGGGCCAATAAGCGGCACAACAATAGCGAAAGTTCACCACTGTCTGTTGCTTGTCCGGACAAGGTTTGCCAGGGGTTTTGCAGCAAGATTTCAGTGAGTTCAAAGCTTAGTCGCTCATCCCTTTCGTTTTGCGGTAAGCCTTCAACAGCGGAGCCCAACACTTCTCCAGCCAATAAGCCATACATCAAACCAAGCGCTTTAGATTTGAGCACCGGGTCGCTCATGCTGACCTCCGTTGTAATAAAGCCATCTGAGGCTAATTTTTGCGCATATCTAATATATAAGGTATTGCCGCTAAGAAGCCAAGTACTTCGCTTTAAAATCAAGTAAATAGATGCATTTTCTATCGAAAAAAAAAGCCAGCACTCAGGCTGGCTTAGATACAAATCTCACAACTTACTGGCCGTATTTTTCCGCCAGATATAACCAGGTTTCCAGCACTGTATCAGGGTTTAATGACACTGAGTCAATGCCCTGATCCATCAGCCATGCAGCAAAGTCTTCGTGATCCGAAGGACCCTGGCCACAAATACCCACGTATTTGCCTTTGGCTTTGGCGGTCTGAATCGCCATAGACAGCAGCTTTTTAATAGCAGGGTTACGTTCATCAAACAGATGCGCTATTAATCCGCTATCACGATCTAAACCTAAAGTCAGCTGAGTTAAGTCGTTTGAGCCGATGGAGAAACCATCAAAGTACTCAAGGAACTCTTCTGCCAGCAAACAGTTCGATGGCAGCTCACACATCATAATAACTTTTAAGCCATTATCACCACGTTTCAGGCCATGAGCTTCCAGCAGTTCAATCACAGCTTTAGCTTCTTCCAAAGTGCGGACAAATGGGATCATCACTTCAACATTGGTAAAGCCCATGTCATTACGAACCCGTTTTAAGGCTTCGCATTCCATGGCAAAACAGTCACGGAAGTCTTCAGAGATATAACGTGATGCACCACGGAAACCAATCATAGGATTTTCTTCGTGTGGCTCGTACTGACGACCACCCACCAGATTGGCATACTCGTTCGACTTGAAGTCGGACATCCGCACTATCACCCGCTCTGGTGAAAAGGCCGCAGCAAGTGTAGAAATACCTTCAACCAGCTTCATGGTGTAAAACTCGACAGGAGAGCTGTAACCGGCCATCATTTGGCTGATGGTGGCTTTAAGCTCGTCAGTCTGCGCATCAAAGTTCAGCAGCGCTTTTGGATGCACACCAATCATACGGTTGATGATAAATTCCAGACGGGCTAAGCCAATACCGGCATGAGGCAGTTTCGCAAAGGAAAACGCACGCTCAGGGTTACCCACGTTCATCATGATTTTCATTTTCAACGCCGGCATTTTGTCTACACGTGAGGTCATCACGTCAAAACCTAAAATACCTTCGTAGACAAAACCTGTGTCGCCTTCAGCGCAGGATACTGTCACTTCCTGACCGTTTTTAATTTTTTGGTGGCATCACCACAACCCACTACAGCCGGAATACCCAGCTCACGCGCAATAATAGCGGCATGGCAAGTACGGCCACCACGGTTAGTGACAATGGCTGAGGCTCGTTTCATGATAGGTTCCCAGTCCGGGTCTGTCATGTCAGTCACTAACACATCACCTGGCTGAATTTGATCCATATCGGCGATGCTGGCGAGAACCTTGGCTTTACCTGAACCAATTTTATGACCTATGGCACGGCCTTCAACAACGATGGGCGCTGTGCCCTGCAGTTGGAAACGTTCCATTTCATTGCTGTCTTCGCGGCTGCGCACAGTCTCAGGACGAGCCTGAACTATATACAGCTTACCGTCCTGACCATCTTTGGCCCATTCGATATCCATGGCGCGGCCATAGTGTTTTTCAATGATAATGGCTTGTTTCGCCAGTTCCTGCACTTCAGCATCTGTCAGTGAAAACTGTTGACGCAACGCCTCTGGCACGTCTTCAACAATGACCTGTTTACCGTGGCTCAAGTCTTTGGAGTACACCATCTGCAACAGTTTGCTGCCCAAATTACGACGTACGACGGACGGACGACGCGCCATCACTGTAGGTTTGTGCACATAAAATTCGTCAGGGTTGACTGCGCCCTGCACCACCATTTCACCTAAACCATAAGAGGACGTGATAAAAACCACATCTTCAAAACCTGATTCAGTGTCGATACTGAACATCACGCCTGAAGCGGATAAGTCTGAGCGCACCATACGCTGTACACCGGCAGACAAAGCCACGCCACGGTGGTCATACCCCTGATGCACACGATAAGAAATAGCGCGGTCGTTAAATAATGAAGCAAATACGTGTTTGATGGCTTCAATGACAGAAGCATAACCACGGACGTTTAAGAAAGTTTCCTGCTGACCCGCAAACGAAGCGTCAGGCATATCTTCAGCTGTAGCCGATGAACGCACTGCAAAGGAGACATCTTCAGCACAGCCCTGTTGCAGCTGCTGGTATGACGTTTGAATAGCCTGTTCGAATTCACTTTGGAACGGTGTATCAATCACCCATTGGCGAATTTGCGCACCGGCTTTGGCCAGAGCTGTGACATCATCAACGTTGAGGCCATCCAACACTTGATAAATACGCTCGTTCAGACCACTCTGTTCAAGAAATTGATTAAAGGCATAAGCTGTAGTGGCAAAACCACCCGGAACTTGTACCCCTGCATTTGCCAGGTTACTGATCATTTCACCCAATGAAGCATTTTTACCACCAACGCGAGGAACGTCGTGCATGCCCAGGTCCTGGTACCAAACAACGAATTCTTGCACAATGAGTCTCCAATTTTTGTTGCAGGTTATGTAAGCTTACATGACAAGCCACATAAGCAGGCTAATTCTACACTGGCACCAAAGTTAAATAAAACCTTAATTTATAATGTAATTTAATAACGACAAAATGGAGAAAACCGTGAGAACAGCCTTTTATATATCTGATGGCACAGGCATTACTTCTGAGGTGTTCGGACACGCTCTGCTTTCACTGTTTCCGGCGGAATTCGACCATGTCACCATCCCATTTGTTGAAACTGCCGAGATCGCATTACAAGCTAAACAACGAATAAACGATCGTTATAAAACAACCGGTATCCGACCTTTAATTTTTCAGACCTTTGTTGACGAAGAGTTACGCCAGATTATTAATAGCAGCGATGGCGTCTGTTATGACTTTTTGAACGCCTTTATTGAGCCCATGCAAAAAGAATTAGGCGTAGCTGCTATGCCAAAAACGCACCGCACTCACAGCATTCATGAAAAAACTTATGATTTTCGTATTGATGCAGTGAACTATGCACTGGCTAATGACGATGGCGTAAATTTAAAGGAGTACGCCAAGGCCGATATTATTCTGGTAGGAGTCAGCCGCTCAGGTAAAACCCCTACCAGTTTATACCTGGCGCTGCAGTACGGCATTAAAGCGGCCAATTACCCTTTTGTGCAGGAAGATATGGATATGCTGCGTTTGCCGCCTGAACTCAAAGTTCAGAAGAATAAATTGTTTGGTTTAACCATTACTCCTGAGCGTTTAAGCAAGATCCGGGAACAACGTCGGCCCGGCAGCAAATATGCGTCTTTACGCCAATGCAAACTGGAATTAGATGAAGTGGAAGCTTTGTATCAGAAAGAAAAAATCCCTTTTTTAAATTCGACTCATTTGTCGATTGAGGAAATTTCAGCGAAAATTTTGTCGCAAACCGGTTTAAAACGTCAAAAGTATTAGGCCTTTTCGCTTGTGCTGGCCTCTTGCAGCAACCGCTGTGCATGCAAGGGGCAAAGCCGGATGGGCTCACCTCTTTCCTTACGCTTGACGAGTTGCACCAGCAATCTGTTGACTGGTGCATCCAACTTCAATTGTTCAGCTAAAGTGACAACAGCACCATTGAGAAAATCTATTTCGGTGGTTTTTCCGGCCTGAATATCATCCCACATCGAAGAACGCGCATCTGGCGATATGGCCAGCATTTTTTTTGCCAGTCGCTTAAATAACCAATTTGGGCTATGTAACAGCAAGGGAATATAACTGTTGGGAATACTGGTGTAAGAGTAGGTTTCTATCTGCAGGCGCTTGCATAAGTCCAGCAGCTCCAGCATGGCAGCTGCAAGTAACAGCCGATAAGGACGTTGTAATAATTGTTGCTGCAATGGAATATCAGATAAAGCGTTAATGGCGTTGTTCAGGTTGAGTAATAATTTACCAAACTCGGCTGCTTTCATACTGTCCTGTTGTTTTGAACTGATGCCCTGTCGTTGCAACTGAGTCAGGACAGCTAAAATTCGTGGATCGGCAGTCTGTTGCCAGATCATGTCCGAACCTGTAGTCCGGGCATAAAAGCCTGGCCTGATTTTTACCACATTAAAGGGCACTATGGCACGGATCACAGTCTGAGTTAAAAACTGCTGATACAAGGGCCTGATCGCCACACCATTTTGCAAAGCGACGACAATGCAATCGGCCGAAAGATGATATACAAGCTGGGGTAATAGGAATTCCAGATCCAAAGCTTTGACTGTAACCAGCACCAGCTCTGCACTACGAAGAACGTCAAGTTCAGTATAAACAGCAGGTGAGGCAAGCCTATAACAGGCGCCATTTAAATCCTGAGCTGTTAAACCATAAGCAGCAGCTTCAAGCGCCATATTTTCGCGCCCGATAAAAAACACTTCAAAAGCAGGAGATTGACAAAGCATGGTACCGAGGTAACAACCTATAGCACCAGCACCAACTACAGCAACACGCAGAGGCGCTGAACTGCTGGCTGAAAAATCAGACAGCAGTTCAGCAGTAGTATTTTTATTTGCGGACCGCACGAAGGGTATCTGCGATCAGGAAAGCCAGTTCCAGCACCTGATCTGAATTTAAGCGCGGATCACACTGGGTGGTGTAACGTTTGCTTAAATCGTTTTCTGATAAACCATAAGCGCCACCCGTACATTCGGTAACGTTATCGCCGGTCATTTCCAGGTGGATACCACCGGCATGAGTACCTTCTGCCTGATGCACCGCAAAGAAATAACGGATTTCACGCAAAATCGCTTCAAAGTCACGGGTTTTGTATTCATTGCTGGCTTTGACTGTATTGCCGTGCATTGGATCGGAACTCCAGACCACTTTGCGGCCTTCGCGCTCAACCCGACGCACTAAGGCTGGTAATTTCTCAGCCAGCTTATCAGCGCCCATCCGTGTGATTAAGGTCAGGCGGCCAGGAATATTTTCCGGGTTTAAAGCGTCAATTAAGCGCAATAAATCCACTTCATCCATACCAGGGCCTACTTTCACACCTACAGGGTTTTTGATACCACGGAAAAACTCAATATGCGCATGATCCAACTGACGGGTACGTTCACCTATCCAGACCATATGAGCTGAACAGTCGTACCATTCACCTGTTAACGAATCACGGCGTGTCAAGGCCTCTTCATAGTTCAGCAGCAAGGCTTCATGCGAGGTATACAAGGACGTTTCACGAATGGACGGTGAATTTTCAGCCGTGATACCACAAATTTCCATAAACCGCAGCGCTTCCTGAATGCGCTGAGCGACATCCTGATAGCGGCCTTTCAGTGGATTGGCATCGACAAAACCCAGATTCCAGCGGCTGACCTGATGCAAGTCGGCTAATCCACCTTGTGCAAAAGCACGTAACAAATTTAAGGTGGCCGCTGAATGATGGTAAGCCGTCATTAAACGGTTTGGATCTGGCTTGCGGGCTTCTGCCGTAAATTCAAAGCTGTTGACTATGTCACCACGGTAGCTGGGGTGAGATACACCAGCTATGGTTTCTAAATCACTGGAGCGGGGTTTGGCGTATTGGCCAGCCATACGTGCTACTTTAACTACAGGACAACCGCCGGCAAAGGTGAGCACCACGGCCATTTGCAGTAATACTTTAAAAGTGTCACGAATTTTTGGTGCATTAAAGTCACTAAAGCTTTCCGCACAATCGCCACCTTGCAGTAAAAATGCTTTGCCTTCAGCCACTTGACCAAGCTGACTAAAGAGATCACGAGTCTCTTGCGCAAACACCAAAGGCGGATATTTGTGCAATTGCTGCTCAACAGTGCTGAGTAAAGCCTGATCATCGTAATGAGGTTGTTGTTGGATTGGAAAAGCTCGCCAACTTTGAGGCGTCCAGGTCGTCACTTTAAGTAGTCCTATAAGTCTGAGTTGATAGTTAATGTCACTAGGTTATTTATCCGCAGACAAAGTAAATTTATTGGCGGCTAAATTCAATGCTTAAATGAGTATATTGCGCGGAAAAGTATAAATAGTCCGAAATTTATCGACAAAAACACCCAGATGTCTAAACATCTGAAAATATCAAGCCTTTTTTAGCAAGGTTTTGGCGCTGAAAGCGGCATTTAAAACGGAGCTTTTATGGTGGAAATTCAGGCTTTACAGCAGTTAGAGCAGAAGCTGAATCAGGTAATTTTAGGTAAACCTCAGGCCGTGCGGTTGGCCTTGTGTTGTTTATTGTCAGAAGGTCATTTATTGATTGAAGATTTACCAGGTTTAGGTAAAACCACCCTCGCCCATGCACTGGCTCTAAGTTTGGGAGTTCATTACAAAAGAGTTCAGTTTACTAATGATATGTTGCCTGCGGACCTGCTGGGGCAATCGGTGTTTTTAAAAGACACTCAGGAGTTTCAGTTCCGCAGTGGCCCTATTTTCAGTCAGATTTTGTTGGCCGATGAAATAAACAGAGCCAGCCCCCGTACTCAAAGTGCTTTACTCGAAGCCATGGAAGAAAAACAGGTGTCTGTTGATGGTTTGTCTTACCCTTTGCCTAAACCCTTTTTTGTGATAGCCACCCAAAACCCGTTGTTTCATGCTGGTACCAATGCCTTACCTGAATCACAACTCGACCGTTTTCTGATGCGCCTTGCCCTGGGTTTTCCGGATCTGCAGACGGAGAAACTGATACTGCAGCAGGATCATGGCCAATCCCGTTTAGAAGGACTGCTCCCTTGTATTAACGAGCAGCAACTGCTGTTATTGCAACAGCAAGTGGTTCAGATCAAAGTCAGTGATGCCTTGCTTGATTATTTGCTGGCGTTGGTGACACAAAGCAGGCAGCAGCAGGATTGCCTGCCACTTTCACCACGGGCAGCTAAGGCTTTGTTAAGAGCCACTAAAGCTTTTGCTTTGTTGTCCGGTCGTCATTACGCCACAGCAGAGGATGTGCAACAGGTGTTTCCTTCTGTGGCAGAACACAGGCTTAATCCAGGTTCTTCCAGAGACAACAAAAGCCTGAGTCTGCAATTACTGCGCAAGGTGCCTTGCCCTCTATGACACTAAAGATGACAGTGTGGCAAAAAATTAAACAGAAACTCAGGCTGAGATTTTATCGCTGGCTGGATAAACGTCAGCCTGCGTCCACTGAACTCACCTTGCGCCAGCATCTGCTTTATGTCTTCCCCAGCGCTTATGGCGCCTGGTTTGTGCTGCTGATTATTTTGTTATACGTCTTTGGCAGTAACTATCAAAACAACCTGATCCTGCTTTGTGCTTATCTGCTGCTGTCGTTATTCTGTTGCTGCATTCTGGCGGCTTTTTTTAATCTGTACAGATTACAGCTAAAAACCAGCCCACCTTTATCTATGCCTTTACACACCTATGCCGGCCAAAGTCTGACTCTGAGCTTAGCTTTAAGCCATACAGAGCATAAAAAAATGCTGTCTTTTTCCGGTGATGAGTTTGAAGCCCTTTTATTTGAAACTCTGCCAGAGCTGGTACAGCTGGAGCTTTATCAGCGTCAGCGGGGTTTTTATCAGCTACAGCGCTTTAAGCTTGAATCCTATTTTCCCTTTGGTTTGATCCGTTGCTGGACCTATATTCAGTTGCAGCAGCCCTACTGGGTTTACCCGGCAGCCGCTGAATTAAAAAATACCAATGCAGCGCCACGCCAGCAGATCCCGGATCAGCCGGATCAACTGGCACCTTATCTGCCCGGAGATCAGGCTTCGAGCATCGACTGGAAACGATTAGCAAAAAATCCCTGGCAACCTGTGGTTCGGCAGAACTCAGAGTCCACTGTGCCTGCTTTACCCAAGACACTGATCGTCACTGCCACAGGCGCTGCTTTGGAGCTGCAGCTGTCACAATTTTGCGTTTTGCTGCATCAGTATGAACAACAAGGCGAAAGTTACAGTCTGAGCACCCCACTCAGTACTATTGGCCCCGATCAGGGGCAGGCTCATTTGCATCGTTGTTTACAGGCTCTGACCTTATGCTGAATCCGGCATTTATTCCCACAGCCCTGCTGGTGCAGCTGATGTTATTAGCCTTGCTGCAAGAGGGCTTAAGCTGGTGGTCCAGTCTGGTGCTGATGGGCATTCTGCTGTTTAAATACATCAGCTTTAAAGCACAGCAAAAAGTCAGGATGATGACCATCAATGCGCTGGCTGTGATGTTGTGCCTGTTGTTGCTTTCGCAGCTATGGCAACAGGATATGCAGGATTCCATGCTGCAGTTGTTGTTTTTTTCAGCCGCTCTGCGACTTTTTTCTATTCATTCTGAACTCCCACACGCCAAAAAGCTGGTGTGGGTGCAGTATTTTTTAATCACCACAGGTTTTATGCTCAATCAAAGCCTGTGGTTTGCCAGCGCGGTGTTTTTGTTATTTTTCTGCAATTTGTATTTGCATTACCTGCTCTTTGCTCCGGTGCAACAAAGTAAATTTCGCTGGACCGACATTCGTTTACTGCTTTGGGTCATGCCTTTTTGTATCGCTCTTTTTGTATTGTTTCCAAGGCTACCACCTTTATGGCAAACCGAAAGGCAGCATCAGGCCCAAACAGGTTTAGCCGATGAGCTGTCGTTGGGAGGACTGGAAAGATTAGTGCAAAACGACAGTCTGGCGTTCAGAGTTGAGTTTGCTAATGAAAAACCTGCTCAGCATGAACTCTACTGGCGGGCCAAAGTGTTTGAAGCTTTTAATGGTCAGGACTGGCTACCCGATTTACAGCGTACGCCACAACAGCCAGTGACCACAGCAGGCCGCTATCAATACCAGTTAGTGGTTGAACCCCATTTTCAGCGTAGCCTCTTTAGTTTGGGCCAGGTCAGTCAATTGCAGGGGCAAGTCCAGACTGTTGCTGCTGGTTTAATAGAAAGCCGCCAGCAGATCAGCAGACGTTTTTCTTATAGCCTGACCTCAAATGGTTCGGCTGTTGCCCAACAAAACACTGAGGAAGCAAAACGCAATCTGGTATTGCGTCACAGCAACCCGCAAGCCAGCGAGCTGGCGTTACAACTCAAACAACAGCACACAACAGCCTCAGCTTATGCCCGGGCTTTATACCAGTATTTTGAACAGCAGCAATTCAGTTACAGTCTGCGCCCGCCTGTATTGAACCAACAGGCTCAGGTGGATCAGTTTTTATTTCAGCACAAAGTGGGCTTCTGTGGTCATTATGCTTCTGCAGCAGCTTATCTGTTTCGCGCTGCCGGTATTCCTGCCCGTGTGGTTGCTGGCTATCAGGGCGGCGTCTGGCAGACTCAAGGCGATTATCTGCAAGTGTTGCAAAAAGATGCTCATGCCTGGGTTGAGTATCTGGAAGACGGCTATTGGCGACGTTTTGATGCCACTGTGATAGTTGCACCTCTGCGTTTAACCCAGGGCTTATCTGATGCATTGTCTTTATCTGAACGGCAATTTTTAGATCAGTTTTTTCAGCGTGGATTTTTAGGCAGCTGGCTGCAGCAGCTGGAATGGCTGGATTATTATTGGTCGGTTTGGGTACTGAGTTTTGATCAGACAGAGCAGCGTTTTATCTGGCATTATTTTAAAACCATGCCTTGGTTATGGATAGCCACAGGCATCACAACATCATTGCTTCTGGTGCTGATTATTTACCTCTGGCTACAGCGCAGCAGCCAAAGCCAGAATGTTCTGTTACGGCAACGGATGCTGAAGGTACTGCGGCCTTATGGCGAAAAGGCGGATTATCAGAGTATGGAGTCATACCTGCGCCAACTGACTGCTCTTCATCCCGCACTGAGCACAGAGCTGAATGAACTATTATCCGCTTATCAGCGATTTGAATTTGCAGAGCAGCAAGAGCAGTTGCAACAGTGTCGCAAACTGCTCCATCAATTGGCAAAACATAACAGTACTGTGGGTTGAAAGTGCTGTCAGTTCAAAGCTTGGGCTATTAAGTACTGAGAATACGCAACGCGCTTTGTAAATGCTCAGCGCAATTACGCCCCAGATCGGTCAGATAACCGCCGTCGGCCTGGGTTAATAAGCCTTTTTTATGTAAACGCTCAATGGCTTCTTTTGCACCTGGATCGGCTGATTTATGGGCCTTAATGCCTTCCAGCGAAGTGTCCAGGTTAAATAAAGTCAAAATACGAATCTCATCATTCAATTGTGAATTTACCGGCATCTCGTCTTTTCCTTTGTCGTTGTTTTGCTAGAAACTAGACCCTATTTGACAATTTTTCCAGCAAAAGTGCCTGTACTCTTTATATTCCGTTCTTCGCCAACAAAAACCGACTGTTTTTAATACAGCTTGCTGTATTTTTAGGCAGATATTTCCTATAGTCAGGCAAAGGTCAAAGAGCTGCGTACCTCGTGACAAAAGGACCATCAACACCACATAGCTTTCCTGGCTGGACGGACTTATTTCAGTCCTTGTCCACGCCCTTTGCATTGCTGCAACGTCAGACAAATCAAAACATAAAACTGCTGCGAAGCAACACCGCCTTTCAGCAGTTATTTAATTTGCGGCTGAGATCCCGTGCTCAGGGGTTAAACCAGCTTCCAGCCGATTTTATCAGCCAATTGCAGCTGCTGTGCCAGCATCAAAAGCCTGTGTTCTGGTGCCTGAGTACAGACCAGGACAACTGCCGGCATTTTAAAATGCAACTTGAGCAACCAGAGCCTTCGGATCCTGCCAGTTATTTACTGGTGATGCAGGATATCAGCGAACAGCAGAATGCTCTGCTGTTGCTGCAGCAACAGAAAGATGAGCTGCAAAAGCGGCTAACAGATATAGAGCAACTGAAGAATCGCATCAGTGAACAAGCTATCCGTGATCCCTTAACCAATTTATTTAATCGTCGTTTCCTTAATGAATTTATGGAGCGTGAGCTGGCGTTGGCCAGACGTAATCAAAAACCGTTGGCTGTGGTGATGCTGGACCTGGATCATTTTAAACAACTCAATGATCAGTTCGGTCATCAGACCGGCGACACAGTGATTGAAATGGTGGCAAAACATTTACTTCGTCAAAGCAGACGTACCGATATTTTGTTCCGCTACGGCGGGGAAGAATTTCTGGTCATTTTACCTAATACGAACGCTGCGCAAGCCAGACATCTGGCGGAAAACTGGCGGCAGCATGTACAGCAAGCTCAGGTTTTTGCTAAACATCAGACCATCAGTATTACCTTGTCTGCTGGCCTGGCTTGTTATCCTGAGCATGGCACTACAGCCTTTAACTTAATTCAGGCCGCAGATGAAGCCTTGTACCAGGCCAAAGCAGCAGGCAGAAATCAGGTGATGATGTGTTAAGCCTGGTTTTATAAAAACAAAAAGGAACCGAAGTTCCTCTTTGTACTATGTTGCTAACGCCTTGGCTTAAAAAGCACCACGTAATGCTGCAATACGTTTTTCCAGCGGTGGATGGCTTAAAAACAGCTCTGATGCAGCAGGTTTGCTGGCTATACCAAAAGCCATCATTGAACCTTCCAACTGACTTTCGTGGTTATTACGTAAACGCTCCAGCGCTGCGACCATTTTATTGGCACCAACCAGTTTGGCTGCACCCGCATCAGCACGGTATTCACGTTGACGGGAGAACCACATGACGATAATGCTGGCCAGCACACCAAAAGCCATTTCCAGCACAAAAACAGTCATCATATACGCAAAACCATTGCTGCTGCCGCCTTCGTCATTGCGGTTACCGCTGATCGCACCGGCAATTAAACGGGCAAAGAAGATCACAAAAGTGTTCACCACACCCTGAATAAGCGTCAGAGTCACCATATCACCATTAGCGACGTGTGAGACTTCATGCGCCAGCACAGCCTCCACTTCTTCTTCACGCATATTCCGCATTAAGCCTGTACTTACAGCCACCAGCGCATTGTTACGGCTGGCCCCTGTGGCAAAAGCGTTCATTTCCGGTGAGTCGTAAATGGCCACTTCAGGCATACCAATACCAGCCTGCTGAGCCTGACGGCGCACCGTATCAAATAACCACTGCTCAGTGGCATTACGTGGCTGGGTGATCACCACAGCACCGGTAGAACGTTTGGCCATCCATTTCGACATAAACAATGAAATGAACGAACCACCAAAACCAAATACTGCTGCAAATACCAACAGGCCGCCTATGCTGCGGCTATCAATGCCAAGCACACGGAAAACAATGCTAAGTACTATACTTAACACCAACATCACCGCCAGGTTTGTGGCTAAGAACAGTATAATTCGCTTCATAGATACCTCGTTTATTAAGCTACTGCTTGTACTATATGGCTTAGAAGCGTTTTTTCAATGAAAGTGCGACAAGCAATTGTAAATAAAGATGAATGGAGTTATCGGTGCGTTATTTAACACTAATCCAGGAGCGCTTGAACAAAAGCCGTGGCAAGCGTTGCATTGATCTGTGGTTCGGACTGGTAAGGCAAAACGCCAAGACATGGCGCTGTCAGCTTTTGTTGTAAATAGCTGATATTTTCCTGCTGATAAGCCATGTCCGGGTCAATACAATTGGCCACCCAGCCTAGCAGCTTCAGGCCAGAGTGTTCAATTTCACGTACCGTCAATAAAGCATGGTTTAAGCAGCCAAGTTTCATCCCCACCACCAATAGCACTGGCAATTGCAGCTCTGTCACCCAATCCGCCATAGTACTGTGATCATCCAGTGGTAATAACCAGCCACCAGCACCTTCTACTAGAGCTATATCAGCATCCACATTTTGGAGCTTATGTAACTCTTTGGTCAGAATGATAGGGTCTATACAAAGTCCTGCTTTTGCTGCAGCCAGGTGCGGGGCTACTGCATCGGTCAGACAATAAGGATTCACCTGCTGATAACTTAACGACTCTGTCGCGTGCTGCAGCAATTGCAAAGCATCAGTATTAAAACCTGCTTCATTCACCCCGGCTGCTACTGGTTTTTGCGCCACAGTGCGATGGCCCAGAGCTTTTAAGCCTTGTAGCAATGCCACAGCCACATAAGTTTTGCCCGCATCTGTATCTGTGCCCGTGATAAAAACTGTCTGCATTTTTTACTCTTTGCTTTTCTTAGTAAGGACCAGATACAACACCTGATAACTGGCACTGATGCTTCCGTCGATGCAACGGGATGGATAAGCCTGCTGAACTTTTTGCCAGCGTTGTTTACCAGTTAAGGCTTTATTACGGCCTTGGGTGACTGTATTGGCGCCTAAATCTTTTAACTCCCGAGCCAAAGCCAGCACATCCGGATACGACAGCTGCACCTGTTCAGTCAGAAGCTCTAAGCCTAATTCCGGATACTGCTGTTGTACTTGCTGAAAGAAGCTTAATGGCAAAAACTGGTTGATATGCTGATGATGATCCACCTGTGCCCATGCCTGTTTAAATTCCTCTAAAGTGCCATAGAGCAAGGTACTGATCACAGCTGAACCACCAGGTTTTAATACGCGGTTGATGTCTCGCAGCACCAGCTGTGGTTGTTCGCACCATTGCAACATCAGGCTGGAGAAGACCCGGTTGATGCTTTCACTCGCTACAGGTAAAGACTGAGCATCAGCCTGAACTACTAAAGTGGCATGTAGTGCTTCCCTGGTTTTTTGTAACATGTCATGACTTAAATCCAGCGCTATTAAGTCGGTGCAATGTTGTTTTAACTCTGGATGAAACCAGCCAGGGCCAGAGCCTAAATCCAGCAACAATCCATCTGTCGGTTTTAATAAACTCAAGGCTTTAGCTGCAACCAGCCGTTGTAAACGTGCAGCCTGTTCATAACTTTCACGGGCACGACCAAAATGACGGGCTATATCGTCCGTTAAAGCCAGCGCATTCATATCAGTTGCTCCAGCTTTTGCACTAAACATCGAATATCGTCGCTCTGATGTAAGGCGGACAAGGTAATGCGTAACCTTGCGCTGCCCTGCGGTACTGTGGGTGGTCGTATGGCGCTCAGCCAAATGCCTTGTTTTTTAAGCGCTGAGCTTATCAACATGGCTTTGTCTGAATCGCCAATAATCAGAGGTTGTATCGCGGTGTTTGATGGTAATAAACTGAAACCAGCACCAGCAGCAAGAGTTTTAAACAGCTGAATATTATCGTTCAGTTTGTCTCTGCGCCACTCTTGACTACGGCTTAACTCAACAGAAATTTTCATCGCCCAGCACAAAGCCGGAGATAAGGCTGTGCTGTAAATATAATGCCGGGCAAACTGGCGCAAATAATCAATCATGGTGGCTGAACCTGCCAAAAAAGCACCCTGACCTGCTAAGGCTTTGCCAAAGTTGGCCATCAGGCACAACATATCGCCGGATTGAAGGCCTTGTGCATCCCAGCTACCTTTGCCTTCATGCCCCAACACACCTAAAGCATGAGCATCATCCAATAGCAAATCAGCTTTGTTTTTTTTACAAAGTGCAGATACAGCGGGTAAATCCGGACTATCGCCATCCATGCTAAATACGCCTTCGGTCACCACCAAAGCTGCAGGGTAACGTTGTAACAACATGTCCAGCGCTGCTAAATCCTGATGAGGGAAACGTTTATAGCCCGCATCAGCATGTAGAGCCGCATCAATCAAGGACGCATGGCAAAGCTTATCTAAAAGCAGCTGATCGGTTTTATCCGTTAAATGCTGCAGCATCACCTGATTGGCAGCAAAACCAGAAGAAAACAGCAATACATCATCCACGCCCAGCCAGTCGCATAGCTCATCGGATAAAGCACGATGGGCATAATGAAAACCTGTGACTAAAGGCGAACCTGAACTACCCACCCCAAAACGTTCAGCCCCTTCGGCCAGAGCTTTGATCAGCTGTGGTTCTGTGGCTAAACCCAGATAGTCATTGCCGGAAAAATTGAGATAAGCACCTTGCTTGTTTTGCAACAACCGACCCTGATACGAATCAATAGCCGGATGCTGCCGATACAAGCCAGCTGCTTTGCGCTCCAAAATCTGCTGCGCAAAGCGCTGTAACCTGTCCATAGATAAACTTAAACCGCGCTGTGGAATAAAGACGGCGTATTTTGCTCTTTAATAGCGTCTGCCAAAGCCGCTTCATGGGCTTCGTCTGATACATCATGACGCTGCTCAGGCACAATGCCCAGCTTGGCGAATAACAACATATCGGCATCCGCTTCAGGGTTTTCTGTGGTCAATAACTTATCACCATAAAATATCGAGTTAGCACCTGATAGAAAACACAGCGCCTGCATTTGTTCGTTCATGCGAGAGCGACCCGCAGATAAACGTACATGACTTTGCGGCATCATAATGCGGGCCACCGCTATAGTGCGGATAAACTCAAAGCCATCTAAGTCTTCGACGTTCTCCATTGGCGTGCCCTGCACTTTCACCAGCATGTTAATAGGCACACTTTGTGGGTGCTCCGGCAAATTTGCCAGCTGCATTAAAAGCGCAGATCTGTCGTTTGCCGACTCGCCCATGCCCACTATGCCACCACAACAAACTTTCATGCCGGCATCACGCACATGCTGCAGCGTATCTAATCTGTCCTGATAAGTACGGGTGGTGATAATTTCACCGTAGAACTCAGGCGAGGTATCCAGGTTATGGTTGTAATAATCCAAACCGGCTTGTTTTAACTCCTGCGCCTGACCTGCATCCAGTTTACCCAGCGTCATACAGGTTTCTAAACCCATCTCTTTTACGCCTTTGACCATTTCCATCAAAAATGGCATATCACGTTGTTTTGGATTGCTCCAGGCAGCGCCCATGCAAAAACGGCTGGCGCCTTTGTCTTTAGCGGCTTTGGCCTGAGTTAATACTTTTTCGACTTCCAATAAACGTTCACGCTCAAGACCAGTATTGTAATGGCCGCTTTGAGGGCAATATTTACAGTCTTCAGCACAGGCGCCGGTTTTAATCGACAACAAGGTGCTGATCTGCACTTCGTTAGGTTTAAAAAACTGACGATGCACTGTCTGGGCCTGAAAGACTAAGTCATTAAAAGGCAATGCAAATAATGCATTTACTTCCGCCAGAGTCCAGTTGTGACGAAGTGGTAAAACTGCAGACATAAAATTCCCCGAAGACAAGCCACAGACAAATTGTGGTCTTTTAAATTTTCCGTTAGTCTATCGGCCCTTAGCGCCATGTCAACGCCAACCAGTTCACAAAGTTTACTTCAGGTTATTTTATGAGCATAGATCGTGAGTTTGACCGTCAGCATATCTGGCATCCCTACACCTCTTTAAGCACACCTTTGCCTGTGTATCCTGTGGTTAGCGCCCATGGCTGCGAGCTGATGCTGGAGGATGGCCGAACCTTGGTTGATGGCACTTCATCCTGGTGGGCTGCTATTCATGGCTACAATCATCCTGAATTAAATGCAGCTCTGGTGACCCAAAGTCAGAAAATGAGCCATGTGATGTTTGGTGGTATTACCCATCAGCCTGCAGTAGATCTGGCGAAGTTATTACTGCAGATGGTGCCACAGGGTTTAACTAAAGTCTTTTTTGCCGACAGCGGCTCTATATCCGTCGAAGTGGCGATTAAAATGGCGCTGCAGTACTGGTTAGGTTTAGGTCAGCAAGAGAAAAACCGTTTACTGACAATCCAAAAAGGCTATCACGGCGATACCTTTGCCGCTATGTCGGTCTGCGATCCAATAGACGGCATGCATTCGATGTTTAAAGATCAAATTATTCCGCAGCTCTTTGCCCCAGCGCCACAAAGTCAGTTTGATGGAGAATTTTTGCCTGAAGATGAGCAGGCTTTGACCGCTTTATTTGCACAGCATCACCAGCACTTAGCGGCTTTTATTCTCGAACCTATATTGCAAGGCGCCGGTGGTATGAGGTTTTATCATCCGGATTATTTAAAACTGGCGCGTAAGCTGTGCGATCAGTATCAGGTGCTACTCATTGCCGATGAAATAGCCACAGGTTTTGGTCGGACCGGGAAATTGTTTGCCTGTAATCATGCAGACATCAGCCCGGATATTATTTGTCTGGGCAAAGCCTTAACAGGTGGGTATCTGACGCTTGCCGCGACTTTGTGCAACGACAAAGTCGCAGACGGCATAGCACAAGGCGCAGTGCCAGCTTTAATGCACGGCCCTACTTATATGGCCAATCCACTGGCTTGTGCTGTGGCGCTAAAAAGCCTGCAACTGGTGCAGCAGAATCAATGGCAAGCTCAGGTTGCAACCATAGAGCAGCAATTAAAATTGGAACTTAAACCCTGCCGTTTATCGCCTTATGTCGCTGATGTACGGGTATTGGGTGCTATAGGTGTGGTCGAGATGAAACAGAATGTCGATGTGGCGGCGATGCAAAAAGCTTTTGTTGAACTGGGTGTCTGGATCCGGCCTTTTGGTAAGCTGCTGTATCTAATGCCGCCTTATATCATCAGCCCAACACAGCTTTCAAAACTGACCTCTGCATTGTGCCTTTTGAGCCATCAGGTCCAGCAAAAAGACGTAAAAGCCTTACCAGGGGCTTAATCAATAGTCGAAAACACAAACAACACCACGGCGCTTAAAAACAGCAGAAAAAATAAGTTTAAGCGCCAGCCATCGTCACGGCGTCTATTGCGAAACTGATGCAATACCAAGGTGGCTGCAGTAAATACCAGACACCAGCGCACTAACACTTCCAGCTTTACCACAAGTTCCCTATCCCATTCCTGTTCAATGGCAATGCCCCAGTACTGCACCAGACCACTGTTAAACTCAGGTTTGGCCACATGCGCCAATGCCAGACCCATAATCAATAAAAACCAGGCGCCCAGATTCAGCATTGCCAATAGCAACATCAGCCAATCTGCGCCTTTACGACGCTCTTTTGGCTTAAGATCGGGCTCTGAAGCGCTCATTTTGGAATTCCTCACAATTTTTACTTGTGTTCAGTCTTTGCCTCAGTATGATGTCTGCTTTTGGGTTTTTACAGTTTCTTAAGTAAGTTGGAGCAGGTTGCATGACGCATGCAGTAATCAAAGATGTGCTGTCTGGCCAGTATCAGGTGGGCGATACAGTCACAGTAAAAGGGTGGATCCGCACTAAGCGTGATTCCAAAGCCGGGATTTCATTTTTAGCCGTGCACGACGGCAGCTGCTTTGATGCAGTTCAGGCCGTTGCTCCGGCTGATTTGAATAATTACGAAAACGAAGTGAAACGTCTGACGACAGCCTGTTCTGTCATTGTGACTGGTACTATCGCCAGATCAGAAGGTCAGGGTCAGGCTTTTGAAATCCAGGCATCTACTGTTGAAGTAGTTGGCTGGGTTGAAAACCCGGACACCTACCCTATGGCACCAAAACGCCACAGCATGGAATACCTGCGTGAACAGGCGCATCTACGTGCCCGTACTAACATGGTTGGTGCTATCACCCGTGTACGTCACTGCTTAGCTCAGGCTATTCATCGTTTCTTCCACGAACGTGGTTTCTACTGGATCAGCACGCCTATCATTACAGGTGCTGATGCTGAAGGCGCTGGTGAGATGTTCCGTGTTAGTACGCTGGATATGGAAAACCTGCCACGCGATGATAAAGGCGCTATTGATTACAAACAGGACTTTTTCGGTAAGGAAACTTTCCTGACGGTATCAGGCCAGTTGAATGTTGAAACTTATGCCTGCGCTTTGTCTAAGGTGTACACCTTCGGTCCGACCTTCCGTGCTGAAAACTCAAACACCACCCGTCACTTAGCTGAGTTCTGGATGATTGAACCCGAAGTGGCTTACGCTGAATTAAAAGACGTGGCGCAGCTGGCTGAAGACATGCTGAAGTTTGTGTTTAAAGCAGTATTGGAAGAACGTGCTGACGATATGGCGTTTTTTGCTGAACGTGTGGACGAAAATGCAGTCAGCCGTCTGCAAAACATGATCGACTCAAGTTTTGTTCGTATGGATTACACAGACGCGGTTGAAATTCTGAAAAACTGCGGTAAGAAATTTGATTACCCTGTGGAATGGGGTGTGGATTTACAGTCTGAACACGAACGCTACTTAGCTGAAGTGCATGTAGGTGCTCCAGTTATTCTGCAAAACTATCCAAAAGACATCAAAGCCTTCTACATGCGGATGAATGAAGACGGCAAAACTGTGGCTGCTATGGATATTCTGGCACCAGGTATTGGTGAAATCATAGGCGGCAGCCAGCGTGAAGAACGTTTAGAACAGCTGGATGCCCGTATGGACCAGATGGGTCTGAATAAAGAAGATTACAGCTGGTACCGCGACCTGCGCCGTTACGGCACAGTGCCACATGCTGGTTTTGGTTTAGGTTTTGAGCGTCTGGTGTCTTATGTCACTGGTGTGGGCAACGTACGTGATGTCATCGCCTTCCCTCGTACACCAGGCAATGCTGATTTCTAAGCTAGAGCTGTTAAAGCAAAAAGGCCTCATTTGAGGCCTTTTTTCTGGCATTAAACTGACGAAGCAGCTTTAGTTACGCACCCTGTTAAAAGCCGGTTCTTCAAAGTACTGATAAAACTCGTTTTCTAAGGCTTGCTTGCGTTCAGTCTGATAAGAGGTCGCTTTGGACAAAGCGACACCGAAGACCTCAAGGTAACTTTGCTCCATCAGTTGCTGTAACAAAGCTTTATCGACCAGTCCCAGTAACTCCCCTGCATAAAAAAAACCTTCAGCCCTGTGTTTTAATGCCAGTACGTTCTGACCAGCTTTTTTCGCCTGGAACAGCTGGTCAAACTGCTGCCTGACCTGGTTGATAAAAATACTGCGTTGATCCATGGTCTGATTTCAATCCTTCGGGCTCTAATTACTGGTAATCGCTGAAAAACTCTTCCACAGCCAAAGGTGCTTTGGCCGCAACTTCCTGCGCGCAAGTACCTAAATACAGAAAACCAACAATTTCATCGTCTTCACCCAGCTCAAAAGCCTGCTTTACGAATTCATACTGAGTGTAAGCGCCTGTGCGCCAGATACCACCGAAACCCTGGGCAAAAGCTGCCTGCTGCATCGCCATCACAGCACAAGCGGCCGACTGGGTTTGCTCATATAAAGGAACTTTAGGGTGATTAACACATTTGGCGATACAAACAATCACCATAGGAGCACGCAAAGGCAACTGCCGGGCACGCTCGATCAGTTCATTGGCAACAGACGGATCTTCCTCAAGCGCAGCTTCGGCAAAAATATCGCCTAACTTCTCCAGAGACTTTTTGCCATTGACCACTACAAAACGCCAGGGTCTTAAATGACCATGATCAGGCACCTGCAAGGCGGCTTGTTTGATGATAGCCAGAGCTTCGCCACTGGGCGCAGGTTCGGTTAAACGTGCAGAAGAATAGCGGGTTGTTAATAACGTAACAGCATCCATATAGAAACCCTTTGATTTAGCTCAGTTAAGGCTACCAAACTTTATTTTGTCCATACAACAGCTTTTGCACTTGTAGTCGTTGTTTGCTCAAGGACTGGGCGGAATAATAGAATAAAGTCCGGATCAGGCCTGAAGCTGTTGATACAACAGCTGATATTGCAAGGCTGATTCTGCCCAACCAAAACGCTGTTGCATACCCCTTTGTTGCACTTCTTTGTACCATTCAGGTTGCTGATACAATTTCAAAGCTCTGTTTAAAGCCTCCAACAGTGCCTGTGCCGTTGGTTCAACAAAACCTATGCCTGTTGGCTCACTATCGGCTAAATCACGTACCGTATCTTTTAAGCCGCCCGTTAAACGCACCAGAGGCACAGTACCATAACGTAAGCTGTAAATTTGATTTAAGCCACAAGGTTCAAATAAAGATGGCATCAGGAAAAAATCACCAGCAGCTTCCAGTTGATGGGATAAAGCTTCATTAAAACCTTCAACAAAAACAAAACGTCCGGCGAATTTTTCGTTTAAAGCCTGCAATCGGCCAATATAAGCCTGATCCCCAGTGCCCATCATCAGCACTTGCGCATCGGCTTCAGCCAGCCATTGCTCCAAAGCTGGCAATAAATAAGCAAAACCTTTTTGTTCAGTCACCCGACTCACCAAGACAAAAAGTGGCGCCGTGGTTGGCTCAAGGCCATAACGCTGCTTCAATTCAATTTTACAGGCCAGTTTGCCTTTGAGTTTAGTGCGACTGTACTGAGCCGTCAGATACAGATCCGTCGCCGGATCCCACTGCTCATAATCACAGCCATTGAGAATACCGGAGAAATCCTCACCCCGGGCCTGATACAAAGCGGCCAGCCCATTTGCAGCAGGTTCAGACAATAATTCAGTGGCATAACCTTTGCTGACTGTATTTACTTTATCCGCATAAGCCAGACCCAAAGCCAGCATGCTTGAACCTGCCATAGCAGTGGATGGATAAACTTCAGTCTGAGCCCGGTCAGCCGCAGATAAAGCTTGCTGATAAGCGCCATTGTGAATGGTAAAGAGCATTTTGGTGCCAGGCAAAGCATGTTGATAAAACTGCTTTAAATAATAGGCCGCTATGCCAGTTTGCCAGTCATGACCATGAATAAGATCAGGGACCCAGCCTGTCTCCACACACCACTGCAAAGCCGCTTTGCAGAAAAATGCAAAACGCAACGCATTATCCGGATAGGCATCTTGCCCGTCATCATAAGGCCGTGGCCGGCCGAAATAGTCATGATGCTCAATCAGTGCCAGCGGCACTTCTGAATTTAACAGAGGACGGACAGCGCAGCCCTGAGGCTGTCCGCCCAAAGCAAAATAGACGGACTGCCAATTCTCTTCGACCGGAACAGAGTAAAGGCTGCCATAACGAGGCAGCACTACCTTGACTTCATGTCCCAACTTTTGCATTTCTGTAGCTAAACCCCGGCTGGCATCAGCCAGACCCCCGGTTTTAATTACACCTTCAAACTCACTGCATAAAAACAACACACGCATTGATCATTTCCCACTAAAGGCCGCTGTTTGATCTGCGGCCTTTACAGCCCCAGCATCAGTCAAATCCTACCATTGCCCCTTTTGGGATCACCACAACACCGTCAGCAGACACATGGAAACGCTGACGGTCCAGCACCGGATCTTCTCCAATAATGGTATTAGGTGCTATTTTCACATCTTTGTCGATGATAGCACGGCGTATACGGCAACCCCGTCCTATATCGTTATTGCCCATCAATACACATTTTTCAATGTAAGCATGACTGTGCACTACAGTGTTATATCCCAAAATAGACTGATACACGATAGCACCACTGACAATACAACCTGAGGCTACCATAGAGCTGATTGCCTGCCCTGTTCTGTTGGCTTCGTCATGCACAAACTTCGCAGGCGGCATAGGAGGTGTGTAACTGCGTAGCGGCCAGTATTTATTGTATAAATCCAGCGGCGGCTGCACTGAAATTAAATCCATGTTGGCTTCATAGTAAGAATCTATAGTCCCCACATCCCGCCAGTAGCCTTTGGAGTCCTCTTGCTCACCTCGGATCATGTTTGTCGAAAAATCATACACATACACATTACCTGCCGGGTACATCTTCGGAATAATGTTATGACCAAAATCGTGTTTTGAATCAATTTGAGCTGCATCTTCGTTCAGCACCTCAACTAAAGTTTTAGCGTCGAAAATATAATTGCCCATAGAGGCCAGCACATAATCAGGACGTCCCGGAATGGTTTTAGGATTTGATTTAGGCTTTTCTTCAAAACCGACCATTTTTCCTGTGCTGTCGACTTCAATGACACCAAACTCATGAGCCTGAGACACAGGCACAGGAATAGCAGCGACAGTCAGCAGCGCATTGTTCTGCCGATGAAAGTTTAACATCTGCCGCACATCCATTTTGTAGATATGGTCGCCACCAAATACGCAGACTTGCTCCGGATCTATACCTTGGATCAGATGCAGATTCTGATAGACCGCATCTGCAGTGCCCAGGTACCAGTGCTTACCTGTTTGCATCTGCGCAGGAATAGGGTCAATAAATCTGTTGGTTAAACCTGTGACCCGCCATGCACGGCTTAAATGTTTCATCAGTGAATGTGATTTAAACTGAGTGATCACAAAAATCTGTAACAGATCTGAATTCACAAAGTTATTCAGTACAAAATCGATAATCCTGTAATTGCCACCAAAGGGCACTGCTGGTTTGGCTCTGACTCCGGTCAAAGGTGCCAGTCTGGTCCCTTCGCCCCCCGCTAAAATCATGGTAAGTACACCAGACATATAAGTCTCCCTGTTAATAAACCCGACAATTTAACTATTACTTTTTTATTCTGTTTTTGTGAAAGCAAAGCTGATACCACAACAGGCAACAGCCTGAAAAAATTGTTGTTTTCCAAATGAATCAACGCCTCTGTGGACATTTAATTTAGGAACAACAGATGACACAGGTATGACAAAATTCCATTTTGGTGCAGAGATTCGCTATTGCACCAGAATTGAACAGAACTTTTATGCATACGAATGCAATCACGACCTGAGTAATAGCGGGAATTAGGTAGGCTTAGCAAGTGAAAGTTAGAAAAATATATTTCATGGGGTCGATCAGAACAAAGCAATAAACAGGATAAACACAGTTCCACCCACTTGGTATTGGGTGGAACCAGTTCACTACAGAGGTTTTATTACAGACGGGCAGCCAGTTCTGCCCCCTGACGGATAGCCCGTTTTGCATCCAGCTCAGCGGCAACATCAGCACCGCCTATCAAATGCACTTGTTGGCCAGCATCCAGCAGTTGCTGATGCAAACTCCGTTCTGGCTCCTGTCCGGCGCAAATAATGACGTTATCAACTGCCAGGCAACGTTCCTGACCATTAATAGTGATCCAAAGACCTGCATCATCAACTTTGTTATAGCTGACGCCGGCCAGCATCTCCACGCCTTTTTTCTTTAACGAGCTGCGGTGGATCCAGCCTGTGGTTTTACCAAGGCCAGCCCCCACTTTGCTGGTTTTACGTTGCAGCAAAAATACTTTACGTTCTGAAGGTTGTGCTGGCGCATCAGCCAACAAAGCACCACGGCTTTGATAGTCTTTATCTATACCCCAGTCTTTTAACCAGGCTTCGGGTTGCAAGGTCAATGAATGAGGTTCTGTCAGATACTCAGACACGTCAAAACCTATACCACCTGCACCTATCACTGCTACATTTTGGCCAACAGGCTTATGATGTTTCAGCACATCCAGATAACTTAATACTTTAGGGTGATCAAAACCCGGAATATCCAGCTGACGGGCTTTGATGCCACTGGACAAAACCACATGATCATAACCGCCAGCAGACAAGCTTTCTGCTGTTTGCTCAGAATTCAGCTGCACATTCACCTTGTTGACTTTCAGCATCTCGCCAAAATAACGCAGCGTCTGATAAAACTCTTCTTTACCAGGTATTTGTTTGGCGTAGTTAAACTGACCGCCAATTTCACTGCCACGATCAAACAAAGTGACTTCATGACCACGGGAGGCTGCATAAACACTAAAAGCCAAACCTGCTGGTCCAGCCCCTACGACCGCAATTTTTTTCTTCGAAGCAGCTGTTTCAAAATTCAGCTCAGTTTCGTAACAAGCCCGCGGGTTGACTAAACAACTGGCGCGTTTTTTCTGAAATACATGATCCAGGCAGGCCTGATTACAAGCAATACAGGTATTAATCAGATGCGCCTGATCAGCAGCGGCTTTATTAACAAAATCTGCATCAGCCAAAAATGGCCGCGCCATACAGACCATATCCGCCTGTCCTGATTCAAGAATAGTTTCAGCTACTTGCGGGTCGTTAATGCGGTTGGTTGCAATCACAGGAATACTGGCATGTTTGCGAACTTGCTCTGTCACCCAGCTAAACGCAGCGCGGGGAACCATAGTACCAATGGTTGGCACCCGGGCTTCATGCCAGCCAATACCTGTGTTGAGCATAGTTGCGCCAGCTTTGGCTGCAGAAGAAGCTAAAGCTATGACTTCCTCGAAGCTGTTACCATCCTCCACCAAATCCAGCATCGACAAACGATAAATAATAATAAAATCTTCGCCACAGGCTTCACGCACCGCTTTTAAGATCTCCAGCACAAAACGGCAACGGTTTTCAAAACTACCACCCCATTGATCAGTGCGCTGATTGGTACGGCTGCATAAAAACTGATTCAGCAGATAGCCTTCCGACCCCATAATTTCCACGCCGTCGTACCCTGCCTTTTTGGCTAGTTTGGCGGAATGTGCAAAGTCAGCAATAGTGCTGCGAATTTGGCGGTCAGACAAAGCCTTTGGTTTAAAAGGTGTAATGGGTGATTGCACACTGCTTGGCGCAACACTAAATGGATGATAACCATATCGGCCTGCATGCAGCAGTTGAATACATATCTTGCCGCCATGCTGATGCACAGCTCCTGTCACCTTTTTATGTTTACCAGCCTGCCACCACCAGGTGAGCTGGCTGCCAAAAGGCACCAGATTGCCACGAAAATTCGGACTGATGCCCCCGGTGATAATTAAACCAACCCCACCTTTAGCCCGTTCAGCATAAAAGGCAGCCAGTTTATCAAAGCCTTGTTTTTCTTCTTCCAGGCCAGTATGCATAGAACCCATAATGACGCGATTTTTTAATTGAGTGAAGCCCAAATCCAGTGGGGCTAATAAATGCGGATATGCCACAACATTCTCTCTGGTCGTACCTGTTGAATGCAAAGAATGTAGCCGTTTTGCGGCGTTATCGCAAGAGATACCCAAAGTAATTGACGATGCAGCGAGGCAACAAGCGATCGAGGCCCCAGGAGCATAGTTGTCCTATGTGCAATTGGATTGAAGCGAGACCTCGCCCGTCATCGCAACAATCATTTGCCACAAACTACTGGGGTGAGGAGCGCAGTGAACGACGCTGCAGCTATAAGTACGAAGGGTAAATAAACATTTACTTACAAATTCCCCCTGAGCTTTGACAGTAAATTCGTTAGCATAAGCCCTTATTACTTTGCCAAAACTATAGGTACATCATATGTCTGAGAAAAAACCTGGGATCTTAAGACGCTTTTTTGGTGGTATTTGGCGCGCTATCAGTCTGATTCGCCACATCACTTTTAATCTGATTTTTGCCATTTTATTTATCGTGGTACTGGTCTCTGTTTTCAGCGGCGACGATAAAGTGGAAGTCCCGGAAAGTGCAGCTTTAATTCTGAACTTGTCCGGTGATTTGGTTGAAGAGAAACGTTATGTTGACCCTCTGGACCAGATCCTTAGCGAAGGTATGGGTTCGCAGGACGAAGAGCCGGAAATTTTAGTCACTGATCTGGTGAAAACCATTCAGGCAGCCCAAAAAGACGAACGTATCAAGGCCATAGTGCTGGACCTGTCTTCTTTTGGCAGAGGCTCTATGGATAAATTAACCATGGTAGGTGCTGCATTGCAGGACTTTAAAGCAGCCGGCAAAAAAGTGCTGGCGACAGGCGATTATTACAGCCAGAACCAGTACTTCCTGGCATCCTACGCCGACAGCATTAACTTAAACCCTATGGGCACAGTTTTGCTGGAAGGTTTCGGCAGCTTCCCTATGTATTACAAATCTGCGTTAGAAAAATTAAAAGTGACCACTCATGTCTTCAAAGTTGGCACTTATAAATCTGCAGTAGAACCTTTTACCCGCGACACCATGTCGGATGAAGCCAAAGAAGCAAACAAGGCATGGCTAGACGAATTATGGGCCAGTTACAAACAACAAGTAGCTGAACGTCGTGGTTTTGCCGTCGATAACTTTGACGAAACAATCACGGCTTTATACCAGAAACTGCAGGCAGTGAATGGTGATATGACTCAGTATGCGCTGGATTCTAAATTAGTAGACAGCATCAAAACCCGCGAAGAATTCCGTCAGGACCTGATTGCTTTAGTGGGTGAAAACAAAAAACACAGCTTTAATCAGGTGCAGTTTAACGATTATCAGGATCTGGTCTTGCCTCCAGCGCATTACGACAACCCGCTGACTGAAAAAGTAGCAGTAGTGGTAGCTCGTGGCACTATTATCGACGGTTCTGCTAAAGCCGGTACTATTGGTGGAGACACCACAGCCGCCTTGTTACGTCGAGCCCGCTTTGATGAAAAAGTGAAAGCTGTGGTTCTGCGTATTGACAGTGGTGGTGGCAGTGCCTTTGCTTCTGAAGTTATTGGTCAGGAAATCAAACTGTTAAAAGCTGCCGGCAAACCTGTTATAGCCTCTATGGGCGCAGTGGCTGCATCAGGTGGTTATTGGATAGCAGCGCCAGCCAACGAAATCTGGGCTTCCCCTACTACCATCACAGGCTCTATTGGTATCTTTGGTTTATTCCATACGCTGGAAAATGCCATGCCAGTCTTAGGGTTGAATATTGATGGCGTAGCGACCTCGGAATTAGCAGGTTTAAGCTCAGGTTTACCGCTGTTCAAAGGCTTAACACCACAAATGTCAGGTATTTTCCAACTGCTGATCAACAAAGGCTACGATGATTTTATTGGCATGGTGGCCGAAAATCGCAATATGAGCAAAGAAGCTGTTGACCAGGTTGCTCAGGGCCGTGTCTGGACTGGTACCAAGGCACTGGAGTTTGGCTTAGTGGATAAACTGGGCACCTTTGATGACGCTATTGCGGCAGCTGCTGAAAAAGCAGGCTTAAAGCAATACGACATTAAAGTGATGGAACAGGAATTAACACCTACAGAACAACTGCTGCGTGATATGTTTGCTTCAAGCACAGTACAGGCTTTGTTACCTGAATCCAGCCAGTCAAGCCTTAGCCCACTGCTGAAGAAAATTGTGACTCAGGTGGATCAGGACTTTAAAGTACTGGAGCAGTTTAACGATCCAAAAGGCACCTACTCTGTCTGTATGAGTTGTACTGCGGTGAACTAAGTGAAGTCTTAAGTCGATTAAAGAAGCCGCCTCGTGCGGCTTTTTTATTGCTTGTGAAAAAATCAGATCCACTAAAACATAACAAAAAGGTCGGGAACCTTTTTTAACAACGCGACAGCGTTGGCCCGGAGGGCGTTTTGCAGGATAGAAAAACGTAAAACCCGTATCAACTTTCGCTGATACGGGTTCTGGGAATAATGGCGGAGGGGGAGAGATTCGAACTCTCGGAAGGCTATTAACCTTCGCCGGTTTTCAAGACCGGTGCATTAAACCGCTCTGCCACCCCTCCGGCGCCGCGTATGATAATCAGATCAGTTGCGAAAGAAAAGCATTTTTTTATACTTTGATAAAACAAGGTAAATGATTGAATTGTTTTACAAAGATAACTGCTGGCACTTTGGGAACTTCCCAAGTATTATTAAGTCAGAAAAGTAACTATTGAATGGAGAGAACAGCAATGTCCTACAACCAAAACACGCAAACTGGCCATATCGGCCATAGCGTTGAAGTCAACAAAGTACTACGTAATACCTATTTCCTGCTGGCCATGACTTTAGCATTCAGCGCTGTCACTGCCGGTATTTCCATGGCGATGAACTTCGGTTTTGGCCTGGGTCTGGTATTTACCCTGGTGGCTTTTGGTTTAATTTTTGTCGTACAGAAAAAAGCAGACAGTGCCAGTGGTATTTTCTGGGTATTTGCTTTAACGGGCTGTTTAGGCGCCTCTATTGGCCCTTTGCTGAACCGTTTTGCAGCTACAGCAAACGGCCCTGAGCTGATTATGCAAGCTTTAGGCTTAACAGCCGTCGTATTTTTCTCTTTGTCTGCTTACGCTTTAAGCTCACGTAAAGATTTTAACTTTATGGGCAGCTTCTTGTTTGTAGGTCTGATTGTGGTGATAGTGGCTGGTTTAGCCAATATGTTCTTCCAGATCCCTGCCCTGCACCTGGCGATTAACGCAGCTGTAGTGATGATTATGTCTGGCTTAATTCTGTTTGATACCAGCCGTATAGTAAATGGTGGTGAAACCAACTATATCCGCGCTACAGTGGGTTTATACCTGAATATCTTTAACCTGTTCACTTCGTTACTGCAGTTACTGGGTATTATGGGCAGCGATGATTAATTAAGGCTTGAGATAAGCTGATGTTGCAGTAAAATGCCCCGCCAATGTGCGGGGCATTTTTATAGCCTTCGTACTTGAAGCTGCAGCTTTGTTGACTGCGTGCTCTCGCCCCAGTAGTTTGTGGCGTATGATGGTTGAGGTGAACGGCGAACTCTCGCTTCAATCCAATTGCACATAGGACAACTATGCTCCTGGGGTCTCGATCACTGGTCGCCTCCCTGCAACTCCAATTACTTTGGCTATATATCATATATCCTTCGGTAAAGGGTTATTTAGAATAATGACGATGCGAAAGGTAAACACATGACCAGTTTTGCCGTTCTGATTGAAGGCCCGGTATTGCAAGGCCAAAGTTTTGTCAGCGCCCTGCGTTTTATGCAGCAGGCTGTTGCGGCTGGTCATACTGTGGATTCGGTGTTTTTATACCGGGATGCAGTGTATGCAGCCTCGGCTCTGATTGATTTACCTTCAGACGAACCCAAGCTTTCGGCCAGGCTACATCAGTTTTGCTGCCAGCATCAAATCCCCTTGCTGTTTTGTGTCACTGCTGCTGAGAAACGTGGTGTCTGCTCTGATGAGGTAAAGCCAGCACATGGTTATACAGCTGCTGGTTTAGCTGAATTTGCGATGCGTTTGGCAAAGGTCGATAAACTGGTGCAATTTTGATGAAGATAGCTGTGTTAGTGACCAGGTTGCCGTTGCAAGGTATTGAAGCCCGCGAAAGTCTGGACTTAATTTTTGCATTAGCTGCAGTTGACCATCAGGTCAGCGTTATATTTAGCGATGATGCTGTGTATCAGTTGCTAAAAGCCGATGACAGCTCTGGCTTAATGGTCAAAGACTTCAGACGCAGTTTTAAACTGTTTGAGCTGTACGATATTGACCAGTTGTATATCTGCGCCGAATCGTTACGGCAACGTAAATTGCAAACCAATGCGCTTATGCTGGATGTTCAGCCTTTGGAGCCCCATGAGCTTAGCCAATTGCTTTTAACGCAGCAGCATCTGATTAAGGCCTGATATGAGACTATTTGATTTAAGTCACAACCAGCTACCAGCCTTGCTCACCCTGGCCGATGCAGCAGATAAAGTTTTATTAAGGCAAGAGGCTGTGTATTTAATGCAAAGCCCTCTGCTCAATAACCTGCCTTGTGCTATGTATTGCCTGGCCACAGATGCCGCAGCACGTGGCGTGATGATCTCCGAACCTTTTACCGCACTCAATGACAGCCAGTGGTTTGCATTAGTGCTACAAGCGAAGCAACAACTCTGATGACAGAACTGATTTTAAATAACTTGCGCTACCCTCTGGATAAACATGGCTATCTGGCTGATTTGACTTTGTGGACACCAGAGCTGGCAGAGGAATTTGCCCGGTTAGAACAGATCGAAATGACAGAGGCACACTGGGAAGTGGTGAATTTTGTCCGTGCTTTTTATCAGGAGTATCAAACCTCTCCTGCCATACGTTTACTGGTGAAAAGCATGGGAGAAAAACTGGGGGCAGATAAAGGCAACAGTAAATATTTATTTCTGTTGTTTCCGGAAGGTCCGGCTAAACAAGCCACTCGTATTGCCGGTTTGCCAAAACCGGCAAAGTGTCTCTGAACCAAAGGGCTTAAAAAAACAAAAGGCTGTTAATTCAGCCCTTTGTACATGCCCATTCCGGCTTCAAAACTGGTGATCACCACCACTGCAAGTACACCAATCAATATCAACCAATATACCCAGCGCAACATGGTCTTTACAGGATTCGGCCTGGTTTTACGCACAACCACATGACGAGGGATCGGAGTCTTTTTTGAATTTTGTTGTTGTTCTTTGATTAATGACATCAGCTTTACCCAGTACAAAGGAGCAGAAAAGCTGCTCCTTACAAAAAGAACACAAAGTTCAGATTAACAGCGGATCTCCGTTTTACCACCCATATAAGGCTGCAACACTGCTGGGATCTGAATAGAACCATCAGCTTGCTGGTAATTCTCAAGAATAGCAACCAAGGTGCGACCCACAGCCAAACCTGAGCCATTTAAGGTGTGTAACAGTTCTGGCTTTTTGCCTTCACCCGGACGGAAACGGGCTTGCATACGACGAGCCTGGAAATCACCCATGCTTGAGCAGGAAGAAATTTCACGGTACGTATTTTGTGCCGGTAACCACACTTCCAGGTCATAAGTTTTGGTTGAGCCAAAACCCATGTCACCGGTACAAAGCAGCATAGTGCGGTATGGTAAACCTAACAGCTGCAATACTTTTTCCGCATGACCTGTTAACTCTTCCAAAGCAGCAAAAGACTGATCCGGATGCACTAACTGGACTAATTCCACTTTATCAAACTGATGCTGACGGATTAAGCCACGGGTATCACGGCCATAGGAACCCGCTTCGCTGCGGAAACACGGCGTATGAGCAGTGTATTTTTGTGGCAATTCTGTCAGTTCAAAAATACAGTCACGAGCCAGGTTAGTCACAGGTACTTCGGCCGTTGGGATCAACGACATACCCACACCTTCTTCAGTGGCTGGTTTGGTATGGAATAAATCTGCACCAAACTTTGGCAACTGGCCAGTGCCGTACAATGAAGCAGCGTTCACCAGATAAGGCACGTACAGCTCAGTGTAGCCATGCTGTTCTGTGTGTAAGTCCAGCATAAACTGGCTTAAAGCACGGTGCAGGCGGGCAATTTGCCCACGCATCACGACAAAACGTGAACCTGCGATTTTTACCGCATTTTCAAAATCCAGACCTTTGTCCAGCGCTTCGCCTAAGGCCACATGATCTTTAGGTTCAAATTCAAAAGCACGGGCTTCACCCCACTGACGCACCATCACATTGCCGGTTTCATCTTTACCTGCTGGCACAGACTCATGAGGCAAGTTTGGAATAGCGCTGACAATAGTATCCCACTGGGCTAATACCGCATCGAGCTTTTGCTTAGCCTCTTCCAGCTGTGCACCTAAACCATCCACTTCCGCCAGTAATGGCTGGATGTCTTCGCCACGGGCTTTGGCCTGGCCTATCGCCTTGGATTTAGTGTTACGTGAATTCTGTAAATCCTGAGTCGCCATTTGCAACTCACGGCGCTGTGCTTCCAGCGTCTCCAGCGTAGCAACATCCAGTTGAAAACCACGGTCCGCTAAACGTTGGGCGGTCTGAGCCAATTCGGCTCTTAAAAATTTTGCATCTAACATAGTGATTACTTCATTGAGCCCAGCTTTAAACCCAGCCAGGCGAGTGTTAAACAAATCAGCACGTTCAGCACAACATTCAGGCCGGCTTTCACCAAATCGCCTTGTTGCAGCAGTAAAACAGTGTCGAGTGAAAAAGTCGAAAAGGTAGTAAAGGCACCTAAAAAACCTACGCCGATCAAGGTTTTCCACGGATCAACCGTCAGATGTTCGGCTAAAAACAGGCCATAAAGCAGGCCTAATACAAAAGACCCGAGAATATTAACCAGCAAAGTCGCAAAAGGGAATGATTTACCACAAAGATGCAGCATTAATTCGCCTAAACCAAAACGGCAACAAGCGCCTAATCCGCCACCAATAGCTACAGCCAGATAGGCATGCATTAACCCTGTCCTTTTGCGTGTTGGTCCATCATAGCTAAATAGGCCATTTTGTCCTGCATTTGTTTCTCTAAGCCACGATCAGAAGGCGTGTAAAACTTCAGGCCAGCCATTTGCTCCGGTAAATACACCTCACCCGCTGCATATGCACCAGGTTCATTGTGTGCATAACGATAGGCCTTGCCAAAACCTTGTTGTTTTGCCAAAGCAGTAGGCGCATTACGTAAATGATCCGGCACTTCATAAGAGGGGTGTTGCTGCACATACTGGCGCATCTGGTTAAAGGCGCTATACACCGCATTGGATTTAGGCGCCAACGCCATATACACAGCAGCCTGAGCTATAGCCCGCTCACCTTCGGCAGGTCCTACCCGGGCAAAGGTATCCCAGGCATCCAAAGCTATAGTTAAAGCCCGTGGATCAGCATTGCCTATGTCTTCACTGGCGATAGCGAGCAGACGGCGAGCCACATACAAAGGATCGCCGCCACCTTCTAAAATACGGCAGTACCAATACAAAGCGGCATCAGGATTAGAACCCCGCACCGATTTATGAAAGGCCGAAATTAAATCGTAAAAAATATCACCCTGCTGATCAAAACCCGGCAATTGCCGTGGCACCAACTGACGAAATAAGTCAGCAGTCAGTTCAGTCACAGCTGTGCCTTGCTGCGCAGTTTCAACCGCTTGTTCAAATAAGTTTAATAAACGTCTGGCATCGCCATCAGCCAGTTGCAGCAATAAAGATTGGGCGTCACTGCTTATCTGAACCTGCTGGCCATGCTGCTGATAATGAGCCACAGCGCGCTCTGTCACCAAGGTCAGATCCTCTGCTGTCAGCTTTTTTAAAATACAGACACGGGCACGGGATAACATAGCGTTATTCAGCGCAAAAGCCGGGTTTTCTGTGGTGGCACCAATAAAAATAATGGTGCCATCTTCGATGTGAGGTAAAAACGCATCCTGCTGTGCTTTATTAAAGCGGTGCACTTCATCAACAAATAACAAGGTGCGCTGGTTCTGGGCTAAACGTTGTTTGGCGGCCTGAATTTCTTCGCGTATTTCTTTGACACCAGCAGTAACAGCAGATAAACGCGCAATGGCTGCTTTGGCATAAATGGCGATAAGCTCGGCTAAAGTCGTTTTGCCTGTGCCAGGAGGGCCCCATAAAATGAGCGAAGAAATGCGCCCCGCTTCTATCGCTTTGCGCAGAGGTGTGCCAGGCCCCAGCACTTGCTGCTGCCCGACATAATCCGATAATTGAGTTGGCCTCAGCAGCGCTGCCAGAGGCCTTATATCGTCGTGAAATTCAAAGCCGAGGTTGTTCACTTGACGCGTTGATCATCCACTTCAGCAGTCGTTGGAATAGCAAACTCAAACAGCTCTGATGCCAGCGGTGTGTTGTATTGCACCAGATTAAATTCAAAAGTGCTGTTCTGACCATTGCTGTCCATCACGACCATTTGCGATAACGCCAAACCAGAAAATTTCAGGCTGAGTTTTTTTACTGCATTGCCAGGATCTTTTGGTGTGATATCAAACTGCTCATCAGCGCCTGTAACATCGTACTGAGCCCATAACTTAGGGTCATGCGAAGTTAAGAGCACAAAAGGAGTTTTCTGCACTTGCTCTTTGGCATCATAAATACTGACCTGATCTAAAACTTCAGCATAAAACCACAGCGTTTTGCCATCGCCGATAAACAGATTTGGCTCTGGCGTCTGAGTTTCAAAACGAAATAAAGAAGGCTGCTTCAGTGACAACATGCCTTCGCCTTGCTGGATCAGCTTGTTGCTGGCATCCACAACGGTTTGATCAAAACTGGCCTGAAAACTGGTTAAGCGGGCTAATTTGTTCTGTAAAGCATCCGCCTGATCCGCCACAGCCATAAAAGCAGGCAGCATCAGAGACAACACCAGGACAACAGCTTTATTTGCTACAGTTTTTTTCATATACACCTTAGTTAAAATACTTTAGGAGGAGGAGGCGCTAATACTTCGCGGTTGCCGTTGTGGCCTGCACCACTGACGATACCACTCATTTCCATTTGTTCCACCAAACGGGCTGCGCGATTATAGCCAATACGGAAGCGTCTTTGTACACCTGAAACCGAAGCTTTGCGGCTTTCTGTGACAAAAGCCACCGCCTGATCAAACAGCGGATCGGATTCGGCGTCATCGCCTTCCATACTCTCGCCCGGCAGCAAACTATCTTCTGACGGCTCGCCGTTTAAAATCTCGGAAATATAGTTAGGTTTACCACGGCGTTTCCAGTCCGACACCACAGCATGCACTTCATGGTCATCCACAAAAGCACCATGCACACGGGTAGGCACACCAGAACCTGGCGGCAGATACAACATATCACCCTGACCTAATAAGCTTTCCGCGCCCTGCTGATCCAAAATAGTTCTGGAGTCAATTTTTGACGAGACCTGAAAGGCCATACGGGTTGGAATATTGGCTTTAATTAAACCTGTGATCACGTCCACTGAAGGACGCTGTGTCGCTAAAATCAGGTGAATACCTGCAGCACGGGCTTTTTGCGCTATACGGGCAATCAGCTCTTCTACTTTTTTACCCACAATCATCATCATGTCGGCAAATTCGTCAATGACCACCACAATAGAAGGCAACTTCTCCAGCTCTGGTGGCATGGTCATCATATTATCGCTTGGCTTCCAAATCGGGTCACGAATAGGAGTACCTGCAGCTATGGCGTCCTGAATTTTCTGGTTGTAGCCTTTTAAGTTACGTACACCAAGGGCCGACATCAGCTTATAACGACGTTCCATTTCACCGACACACCAGCGCAGACCGTTGGCCGCTTCTTTCATATCGGTCACTACTTCGGTCAATAAATGCGGAATACCTTCATAGACAGACAATTCCAGCATTTTGGGGTCAATCATTAAAAAGCGCACATCTTCAGGCGTGGATTTATACAGCAAACTACAGATCATTACGTTGACACCCACAGACTTACCAGAGCCTGTAGTACCGGCAACCAATAAGTGCGGCATGCGGCCTAAATCGGCCACTACGGATTTACCGGCAATATCTTTACCGAGCACCATAGTTAATGGCGATTTAGACTGAATAAAGATGTCGTCGCCTATCACTTCAGATAAACGAACTATTTCGCGGAACTGGTTAGGCAGCTCTAAACCTATATAAGACTTACCCGGTATCACTTCTACTACCCGCACGCTGATGGCAGATAAAGAACGAGCTAAGTCTTTAGATAAACCGGTAATTTTACTGACTTTCACGCCTGGTGCTAAATCCAGCTCAAAACGGGTGACCACAGGGCCAGGCAATACAGCTACTACTTTGGCATCGACACCAAAATCCAGCAGCTTGGTTTCCACTAAACGGGATACACGCTCTAAATCAGCAGGATCTATAGGATTAGTGGCCTTGTCTGGTCTGTCTAATAAAGCTAAAGAAGGTAAATCATCCGGACTGAAATGAGCAGCGTCCGGTGTATCGTCTTCTTCCTCGTCGATCATCACTGGCTCAACCACAGCCTGACGTTCTAACTCTGCAAAACTTTGTTCCAGATGTTGTAATTGCTCAGGGTAATAAGCATCGTCCACAGCTGAAAAACTTAAATCGTCGTCAGCCAGCGTATCTACACTAACAAAAGCCACTGCTTCGGTTTTTTCATCCAAAGGAGCAAAAGGCAAAGGCTCTACCCGCTCTGCTCCAGGGAAATAAGCCCGGCTTGGCTGAGTTTGCACCTCTTCAATCTCTGGCAAAGGAATTTGTTCTTCTTCAGGTGCAACAAAGGCGGACTCTGTGGCTTCGTTACGCACAGGGCTTAATCTGATAATTTCCGGTGCCACAGCAGGTTCGGTGTGCGTCAGTTTGGACATTTCAGTGTCCATTTCTGGTTCACGACGCTGTTGCGGTACTGTGGATTCGGTTTGAAAGGATAAAGGCGACGCCGCTTTAGCCGCAGAGCGCTGCGCCAGATAATGTCCTAAACGGGTTGGAGCCTGATACAACGCCACCAGCAGACGCATAGTTAAAGCGCCCAGCTCGTCTGCCACTGTGACCCAGGAAATACCTGTAGCCAAAGTTAAACCCGTAGATAAACCACAGAGCAGTAACAGTATGGTGCCAATAAAATTAAAGTTTGGCATCAGCATAGAAGTGACAACATCCCCTACTACGCCGCCGGATGAAAAATAGAAAATATCGTTAAAGTTAATACTGCTGATGGCGCTGGCACAAAGGATAGTTAAAACTAAACCTATAAGGCGTAAACCCAGGATCAGAAAGTCCATCTCCATCAGCGCTTTAGCGCGGCGAGTTAACAAATAACCAGCAAAGGCCACCAGTGGCGGCACTAAATAAGCTATCCAGCCAAAGGTAAATAACAGAATATCAGCAATCCAGGCGCCTTTAGGCCCTGCGTAATTATGCACAGCGGTTTGATAACCCGCCTGAGACCAGCTTGGGTCGGCCGGATCGAATGACATCAAAGCCAATAACATAAAGGCAGCTAAACCAAAGCTGAGGATTAACCCTACTTCAGATAAACGCTGCATTCCGTTTAAAGAAAACAATAATTTGGCTCGCAACCTTCTGGCTTCACTCAACACAACAAGTCCCATTTATTCTAAGAATTCTACCCACTTAAGATACCAGAGAGACAACTCTGATGCACCCCTTTATGGCCGCATAACCTGAAGCTACAGCCTTATTGACTATAACTACAGCGACTAAGGCTTATATAAACTTTAACGCCTGAACACCGGCTGTACAAAACCCCTACGTCTTTGATGCTATAGCCCTATTGAAGACGCCTGAATCAGTTCACCGCAATAAAAGTGGTCTGTTTTACTTCTTCCATCACCACATAAGTACGGCTTTCGCGCACACTGGGTAAACGTAATAAGGTTTCGCCCAACAACTCACGGTAAGCCGCCATATTAGCAACCCGGGTTTTGAGTAAGAAGTCGAAACTACCGGACACTAAATGGCATTCCTGGATCTCATGCGACTTCTGCACCGCTTTGCTGAACTCATCAAAATCCTCGGGTGAAGTTTTACTTAAGGTGATCTCAACAAAAACCAGTAACGCGGAACCTACTTTATTCGGGTCAACCTGCGCTGTATAGCCCAGAATATAGCCTTCGGCTTCTAATTTACGCACCCGCTCCAGACAAGGAGTTGCGCTGAGCCCTACCCTTTTGGCCAATTCAACATTGGCAATACGGCCATCTTTTTGCAATTCAGTCAGAATTTTGCGGTCAATCCTGTCTAGTTTTTTCACACTTTTACTGGTTTCGTACATAGCAGATAAAAATTTTACTTTTGAATTTATAACAGGATTTATAACTGCACTTCATCGAAAAAACAACAGGTAAAACTACAAATCTATAACTATACTAGGCAAAAATTTTACCCAACCCTACACAGGCGGAATATCATGATTATTGGCGTACCTAAAGAAATTAAAAACCACGAATACCGCGTCGGTATGACCCCAGCCAGCGTGCGTGAACTGACAGCTCTGGGCCACAGTGTTATTGTTGAACACAATGCAGGTAGTGGCATTGGTTTTGGTGACGACGCCTATCAGGCCGTTGGTGCAACAGTATTAGCAACTGCAGCTGAAGTTTTTGCTCAAGCTGACATGATTGTCAAAGTAAAAGAGCCACAGGCTGTTGAACGCGCTATGTTACGTGAAGGCCAAATCCTGTTCACTTATCTGCACTTAGCACCGGATCTGCCGCAAACAGAAGACCTGATCAAATCCAAAGCTATTTGTATCGCTTACGAAACAGTCACAGACAACCGTGGTGGCTTGCCTTTATTAGCCCCTATGTCTGAAGTTGCTGGCCGTATGTCTATTCAGGCTGGTGCCCGTGCTTTAGAGAAATCATGTGCCGGTCGCGGTATGTTATTAGGTGGCGTACCTGGTGTTGAGCCTGCCAAAGTTGTCATCATTGGTGGCGGTATGGTCGGTACTAACGCAGCTCAGATGGCTGTGGGTATGGGTGCTGACGTTGTGGTACTGGACCGCAGCGTAGACGTATTACGTCGTATCGATGCTCAGTTCAACGGCGCAGTAAAAACTGTGTACTCCACTGTAGATGCGCTGGAAAAACATGTGTTATCTGCTGACTTAGTCATTGGTGGTGTATTAATTCCAGGCGCTGCTGCACCTAAATTGGTGACTGCGGATCATATCAAACGTATGAAGCCTGGTTCTGCCATTGTTGACGTGGCTATCGATCAGGGCGGTTGTGTAGAAACCTCTAAAGCCACTACTCATGCTGATCCAACTTACATTGTTGATGACGTAGTGCATTACTGTGTGGCCAACATGCCAGGCGCAGTGCCACTGACGTCTACTTTTGCTCTGAACAACGCTACTTTGCCATTTATTATCCGTTTAGCCAACAAAGGCTACAAACAGGCATTGCTGGACGATGCACACCTGTTAAACGGCTTAAACGTGATCAATGGTCATGTGGTAAACCAACACGTAGCAGACGCGTTAAATCTGCCATTTGTTGAACCTAAGCAAGTGTTAGCAGCACTGTAATTTTTACAGCACTTCTTATCAGGGCGGCCTTAGGTCGCCCTTTTTTTTTCTGCAAATTCCGTTAGTCTTTCGGCTTGATCCTCAAAGGTTTTTTATCATGAACTATCTGTTATCTGCGCTTTTTGCTTTAAGTTTTTCTGTTGTTGCTGTTGAGGATATCCAGTTTGAAAAAGAATGGATCAAAGTGGGCCACCTTGAACTCGAAGTAGAGCTGGCCTTAACCACAGAGCAACGCGCCCGCGGCCTGATGTACCGCGATAAAGTAGAAAACGGCATGTTATTTATTTACGAAGAAGAGCGCATATTGTCATTTTGGATGCTGAACACCAAAGTGCCACTGGATATCGCCTATATCAAAGCGGACTGGACCATAGAGCCAATACAATTCCTTTATCCCTATGATAAAAAAGGCAAAAAATCCCAAGGTCCGGCTATAGGCGCTTTGGAAATGCCGCAAGGTTGGTTTAAAGCTCAGGGTTTAGCAGCCGGTACTAAGATTATCCGTTGTGGTAAGAAATGTGATTAATCGGACCTGTAGGTTGCAATCGCCGCGACGCGGCATTGCAACAGAGACATTACTTATGGATAACGAAGTCCAATTTTTGCATATACATCAAGAACGGCGATTAAAAGCTCCTGAATTCATCACCAAAACAGCCATGCTGTTCCACAAATTCGTTGTAGCGTTTAATGGCTGCACTATTATCTTCAACCCACTGAGCCGCTTCGTATTTAGTCAGTTTTTCTTTCAGCGCACGCTCAAGGGGCGCTGATTTTTGGGGTGCTGCTACAGCATACAAATCGGCCATAAAAACCTCTACAAGATTGTCTATGCTAGAAAAATTGCATATGCACATTGGCATGTGCAGGTAAGTTTATTTAGCCTCTCATTATGAGAGGCGCTAATCTGAATTTACAAACACTTTGTCGCATGTCATCTTGTTTCCATAAACAGCGCTAAGACTGTTCAGATATTCATCCCACGTAAAAACAAGGAAGAAAGGCGGCGAACTATGGCAGATCGGTTAATACAGCATTTAAAAGATAAAGAAAAAGAACACTCCGCATTATCACTGCTTGTTAATCAGTGGGGCTTTGATGAGAAGTTAATACCTAAAGCCCTACAGACTATTGGCAGTATTTTTCCGCACTATAGCCGCCACGATGAATCTCATAGCAAACAAATTCTAATCAACATTGAGCGGTTACTGGGGGAAGATATTAAGCTCCTCACGGCTACTGACACATGGCTGTTACTTGAAGCAGCCTACTGGCATGACATTGGTATGGTTGTCCCCCAAAGCGACATTGAAGAAGCTTTTGCGACTCAGGAGTTCAAACACTATCTGAATTCAATTCGCAACGAACCAAATAACCCGCTCCACACATTCGCTAAAAGTTTTGACACAAAAAAAATGACAACCTGCTTCTCTGGCTCCAATACTCCATTGGAAGCAGTAGAAAGTTTTCGTAACCTGATGGCTGAATGGTTTAGACGACAACATCCAGCCAGAGCAGAAAAAATAGTCCAAACGCCATGGGATAGTGCTGGCATCAGCTCCCCCAGAACAGAACTAATTCCAGCCCGACTTTTCAAGTTACTTGGCCGTGTCTGCCAAATGCATGGTGCTCCGTTCGAAGAAATTTTAGGCCCTAAAGGCCTGCCATTTCGTGAAGCTGGTTTAGCCCAAGAAGATTGTCACCCACGATTTATTGCTTGCTTACTGCGTATGGGCGATTTGCTTGATCTGGACGACAACAGGTTTTGCCCTGTTATGCAGCGTATAGCAGGTGAAAACAGGCCTCAGTTGACCAAAGCACATGAAGATAAGCATGCTGGTATTCGGCATTTGAGGATAGACAGGGAGCGTATTGAAATTAGCGCAGAATGCTCGTCGATTGATGGCTATCTGGAGACATTTAACTGGTTTAACTGGCTGAAGCAAGAAATCCAATATCAGATGGTAAATTGGCAAGATATCGTGCCCAGCCGAGACTTAGGCTTGCTACCTACCCTTGGGGCGCTTGAAGTAAGGTTGAGTGGAAAACTACAAATCCTCAATGAAGGACAAAAACCACAATTTGGATTAGATACAAAAAAAGCAATAGAACTACTTCAGGGTAACAACTTATACAGCTCAAAATATTCCTGTATCCGCGAATTATTACAAAATGCTGTAGATGCAACTTTGTTGAAAATATGGCTTTTAAACGAAAAACAACTTTCGCCCGCTGACTATGAGTCACCCTACACTCCAAAAATGCAAGAGCTTCTTAATTCAGCTAATGTCAAAGCAACCCTGACCGAACTAGGAACCGGAAGCAACCCTGACAAATCTCGCTGGTGCTTGACGATATCCGACGAAGGAACTGGCATCAGTTTAGATGATTTAGGTTATATGTTGCAGATTGGTGGTTCACATAGAAATACTGAGCGGCAAAACCGAATAAATACTATGCCTGAATGGATGAAACCTTCCGGTACTTTTGGTATTGGATTGCAAAGTATTTTCCTGCTTTGCGACGAAATAATTGTCACAACAAAAAGCATATTCACGAATCAAGTACTAAAAGTGACATTGTATAGTCCAACAGGACCGAAACAAGGCTTAGTCAGCTTAGAGTTAATGGATAATGACTTTACGCACCCTTTTGGAACAGAAATTAAAGCTGAGTTTGAGTTAGATAAATTTGCTCGCTCTTGGGTATTGTCTTCGAGAGAAAACAGAAAAGTTTCAAGCCAATTTTTTGCGTCTATGGACCCTGTACTTCATGAAACATTTCCGCTTGAAGCAGCGACAATAGCAGATAAGTTTTTAGAATTCTATGAGAACTCACTTATTCAAACGATCCCTCAACTAGTTACTAAAGATGGAAAGCACCATATTGATATTGAGCCCAATATAAATACAGAAAGCAGAAGGCTGATTAGTATAGGCAAACATCAACTTACACTAAAGTATGCTCCAAATGACTGGTTTAACTACCTGAGTGTATTTTTTCGTGGACAATCATTTGAATATAAAAAAGTTATACCATATGTAGATATTGAAATGAATCTTATGTCAGGAAAAGCAAGTTCATGGCTTACAGCAAATAGAGAGCGCCTAATAAATGATGCAGAAACAGAATTTAGAGACGTTCTCTTGGAAGCGCTAAAAGACCAAGTTCAATATGATTTATCAAACATAGAACAATGCGAACTACTTGAGGGTAAGAATAGACACTCTTATTCACTATTTTTGGAGGCGATGGCTATTGGGTATGGCGCAGATTGGATTGATCTGGCTAAAAAATTATCAGAGGAATGGTTAAACCTTAACTGCCCAGAGCATTCAAAACATCAAACATATAATGATGCATTTGGTTGTAACGAGTTATTCGTTGCCAAACGAGCATCTGATGGTCAAGTGCCAGCTAATTGTGACATAGCGTTTGGCAGCGATATCCGTGACTTAAGCATGCATATAATGTTCAGCTATTGGTTAAAAACGATTAAGGGAACCATTCAAATAATAGATGCTGGAAAAAATATGCCCACAAAACAGACAAATACCAGTCGCTACAGAAAAATGGTTTATTATCAGCTAAAGAGAGAATACCAACCGTATTATAATGAAGATAGTTTGTCAAACAGTCTGGCATCTTGCATTCGAGGTCGGAGAAACAGGAGATATACTTTACATTGTGAGAAAAACAGTGCTTGGTCAAAACTATTTTTAAAAGAGGGAAAAGAAGTAAGAGCTTATGATCTTTTTGATTTCGTTCACCCTGAGTCAGATATATTATTATTACCTTATTTGTTCAAGGGTAACTTAGGAGACATAGTTAATTCAATTGAATGTACTGATGTCCAGTTGGAAGCGCTTTGTATGTGGGTTCAGCCCAATCTCAAATCCGACTTACCTATAGCTGAAATAAAGAACATTTATAAACAACTAATTAACTATATAGATAATACGGTTATGGAAAATAGCCCACACAAAGTCGAATGGAGACGTAGTAGAGAATTAATTGATTAATCTACATAAGATTTTTAACAGTTTGCTGGCGACTTCAAGGTGCAATGTTCTGAGTAATTGCACCAAATAATATTACATATCAAAGATTAAAAGGTTCCTGATCATCCCGCAGCAGCAAAATTTCGCTAAAGCCCATTTTAACAAAAGCGTTTTTGCGATAGTCCTTCAGCGCACCTGTGCCTTTGGCGGTAATGGCGACTTGCTGCTCCATTTTACGAAAGGCAGTTAAGTCTATGCCTTCGGCTGCAGCGACGGCTTCGTAGCTATCGGCGTATTTGTCGTAGCTGAAAGGAATTTTTTTCCATTCACCTTTGAATTTATAACTGATATGTCGCGCCATCTTCCAGCTCCTTGTGTTGTGCAGCCAGCTGTTCTTGCTGCGCTAAAGTCTGCTGCTGTTTCAGTGCGGGTGCTGCATACATTTGCTGCACATAGGATCTTAATTCTGTAGGTAATGAAGCCATTTTGGTTTGGTACCACAGACTGTCTTCGCCAGGGTCCAATTCTACGTCCATTTCTGCGGCTAAATAATTGACCGGATATAACCTATAACCAGCCCAGATTTGGCGGTCAATCTCCGCAGCTAAAGCGGCAGGGTCCTGAAACGTAGCCTGAATGGCTTCGCCAAAATGCACATGCACCCGGCCTTTTTGCCCTACTATGCCCTGCACTATGCTTTGAATATCTTCCATTTCAGATTTTTTGTATTCGCCCGTGCTGGCAAGCATATACAGCTCGTTGGCTTTGGCCTGATCCAAAGGGTCAAATTCATAAGATAAACACACTGGCACTATATTGAGCGACTGCATATAAGTCGCAAAATCCATACCGCGTTTTTTACCTTCGATATTAAACATTTTTAAAATAGCTTCGTCGGTTTGATCCAAACCATCTTTAGCCCGGCCTTCTTTTTGCGCTATCCAGATGGAATGGCCAGTCTCAAGAGAATCTTTGATATAAGCCGACAAATGGCCCAGAGCCTTTAGCATTTCGCGGGGAGCTTTAATAGAGCGTTTGACGATAAAGCTTTTATTCAGTTTCATCAGCTCAGTGGCACAGGGCATCTTCAGCAGATTATCGCCAATGGCAATACGCACAGTGTCCATGCTCTTTTGATGCAGACACCAGTTCAGCAACGCAGGATCCATAGCAATGTCACGATGGTTGGATATAAATAAATAAGCTTGTTTTGGATCGAGATGTTCCAGGCCACTGACACTGACACCAGCAGAGCTTTTCTGCAGGCTTTGCTGTAAGAAATCAGCCACCATATTTTGCACATCGGCCACAGTACGCAGGCCTTTGGCTTTGCGCGCCAATAACCAACGCAATACAGGAGTAAACAAATAACGAACGGTTTTAGGCCAGCTGGCCAGACGGTAATTTAAAATGGCATGCAAAAAATCGGCGTCGTCCAATAAACGACTAATCGCTTGTGGTACTTCATGGTCAAAATAAGGGCGAATATCCTGAAAAGGATCCGTTTGATTTGGCACAGCTTTTAAACCCAAAGTTGTAAATGAGCCCTATTCTACCCGTTGTCAGACGGATCACCAGAGCAATCTGGCCCGATCACTTTGCAGTTGATGTTTTATTAGGCAGTCAGAGCGTAGAGAGGCGCAAATTGCACCGGCATTAAACGGTTTTGTTGCACCCGAACCAGCTGGCCTGCAGCTAACTGCTTGCCGTTTAACAGCTCCATCGATTCGAGCAGCAGGCAATCCACCATAGGATCTGCTTTGGCCACCAGCACCACTTTAGCCCGGCTTGCACCTTCAAGTTTTGCGATGCTCATTAAATTGGTATGACATTCGATGCTGGAGAAGTTAAACAAGTGACTTTTTTGCACAGGAGCTTTAACAAAACTCAAAGCAGCAACGGCCTGAGCTGCAACTGTCAAGAGTTCAGTATCAGGCAATAAGCCTTCCAAAGCTTCGGCAAAATCCATCAACAGCTGGGCTTGTTCCATGCACAGGCGTTGCTGCTCTGGTAACATTTTCAATTCTTTGGCACTAAAGGCAGTTTGAATATGGTGGCTGTTTGATAACTGCAACACCAAACGGTCTTGCTCAACGCAATACTGCCAGCACCAGTCAGGGCATAAAGACAACATACTCAATCCTTGTGAATTCAAGATGTTGCCTTTCTACACTTGTTTTTAACGCCTGTTAAAGATTATTTTGGACTAAGATTCAGGGATCCAAAATTGATCGGCATATGGGCTATTTCAGGCTTTCTACGATCTCTTTAATCAAAGCAGGGCCCTGGTAAATAAAGTTAGAATAGACCTGAACCAGGTTAGCGCCGGCGTCCATTTTTTCCTGTGCAGCTTTAGCTGAATCTATACCACCTACGCCAATAATAGGGAGTTGTGGTCCTAATGCAGCGCGGAACTGGCGGATAATCTCTGTACTTTTTTGTTGCACGGGCAAACCGCTTAAACCGCCCATTTCATTGCCATATTTCAGGTGTTGCACTGAGCTTTTATCCAGGGTGGTGTTGGTCGCAATTACGCCATCCATTTTGCTGCGAAGCAAAGTTTCGGCCACTTGCTGCACTGCCACTTCGTCCATATCAGGCGCTATTTTGACAAAAATTGGCACGTATTTGTCTTGCTGAGCCTGCAAATCCAGCTGCTCATTTTTCACCGCCTGCAATAAATCAAACAGCGCGTCACCAAATTGCAGATCCCGCAAACCCGGTGTGTTGGGCGAAGAAATATTGACCGTGATATAACTGGCGTGGGCATAGACCTTACGCATACAGGCAATGTAGTCGTCTTTACCCTGCTCGTTGGGCGTGTCTTTGTTTTTGCCTATATTGATGCCAAGCACACCTTTGTAAGTCGACTTTTTCACGTTCTCAACCAGATAGTCCACACCTTTGTTATTAAACCCCATGCGGTTAATAATGGCGTTGGCTTCAGGTAAACGGAATAAACGTGGTTTGTCATTACCGACCTGTGGCCGTGGAGTCACTGTGCCTACTTCAATAAAGCCAAAACCCATCTGACCAAAAGCGTCGATACAATCGGCATTTTTATCCAGGCCAGCAGCTAAACCTACTGGATTATCAAAATGGATACCGGCTACTGTGACAGGTTTTTTCGGCAAATCCTGACGCCACAGCAATGATGCCGGGGTATTTTTTAAATGCTTTAAGCTGCCAAGGGCCAGGTGGTGTGAAAACTCAGCATCTGTACAAAACATTAAAGAACGCGCCATTGAATAGAACATAACAACCTGCTTTTATCAGTAAAGGGGAAGGCAAATACCATAGTGTGCTGTAAAAAGCACCGGCTCTAAAAAGAGCCGGTGTATTCTAGCTGGAACCTGAATTATTTCACAGGATCACAGTGGTGGCTGAGTAACATCAGTTCACGCAGTGCCACTGAGAATTTAGCAAACTCATGGCTCTTGGTGGTTTTGAACTCGGCCAGCATATGGCGCCAGCGCGACAGTACTGGTTCATGCTCAGTGATCCAGCTGCCGATCACAGCTTCTGCATCACAAGCTCCTGCACAACCACGTATCACTACTGCAGATAACGCACGTTGTTGCCAGTCCAGCTCTTCGCGGTATGAAGCGCGGGCCAGAGCCTGCCAGTGGTTTGCCACAGGTTGCTGAGTAATTTGCTCAAGGAACCAGTGCAGATCCAAACGATCACCCAACTTGAAGTAAATTTCTGCGCTTAACAGCAGAGAATTTTTCTCAGCATCAGCTACTTGTGCAATATCCATCACAGAGAAGCTGGTGCTCAGCTGAGCTAAATAACGGGCAACATCAGCAGGCACGCCTTGTTCAATAAAGGCTTGTTCGTTGGCTGCCAGTTGCTCCGCTTCGGCCGGGGCCAGCAGTTTTTGCAGGTTATTGCTGATTTCAACAAAAGCTGGTTTGAAGAAATCAATAGTCTGCTGAATATCCAGCGCTTTGTTACGGTGGCGTAAGAACCAACGCGTGGTGCGGCGCATAGTGCGACGTAACTGGTGGAACAGTTTAATTTGCAGTGCAGCTGGAATGACGTTATCCAGCTCTTCCAGTTTGGTCCACACCGCTTCCACATCAAACAAGTCGCGGGCTATGGTGTAACAAACTGCAACTTCAGCCACAGAAGAACCTGTTTCTTCCATCATACGCTGAGCAAAGTTAGCGCCCATATCGTTAACCATCAGGTTCGCCAGTTTGGTGGCGATGATCTCAGCCTTTAACGGGTGAGTTTCCATCTCTTTGGCATAACTCTGCTGTAACATTTTTGGAAATGCAGTAAACAGATGGCGTTTGAAGTAACTGTTTTCATAAATTTCCGGCAGTACCAGCCACTCTTTCATCACCATCTTGCCGTAAGCGGTCAGAATGGCCAGCTCAGGACGGGTTAAACCCTGACCTTTAGCAGTGCGTTCTGCCAGGGCTTCGTCTGAAGGTAAAAACTCCAGTTCACGGTTTAACTTGCCATCTTTTTCCAGTGAATGGATAAAGCGGGTGTATTCTTTCATCTGCTCAGCGCCCAGCACTGAAGACACAGAAATACTCTGAGTTTGACGGTAACAGTCGTTAATAACAATGTCGGCCACATCACTGGTCATTGCTGCCAATAACTCGTTACGTTGCTTCAGTGTCATATCACCGCTGGCTACCAGAGCGTTTAACAGAATTTTGATGTTTACTTCGTTATCTGAACAGTCTACGCCACCCACGTTGTCAATAAAGTCGGTGTTAATACGGCCACCATTGGCAGCGTATTCGATACGGCCACGCTGGGTAGTACCTAAGTTACCACCCTCGCCTATCATCTTGGCCTTCACGTCTTTACCATTGACGCGAACTGCTTCTGAACCACGGTCACCGACTTCTGCATGAGTTTCGTCAGTGGCTTTGACATAAGTACCAATACCACCGTTCCAAATCAGATCCACTTCCATCATCAAGGCGGCGCGGATAAATTCGTTAGGCGTCAGGCTGACTGCAGTAGTGCCCAACATCTGCTGAATTTGTGGAGTCAGCTTGATGGACTTGGCGCTACGGGCAAACAAACCACCACCTTCTGAGATCAACGACTTATCGTAATCATCCCAGGTGGACGTTGGCAGGTTAAACAAACGCTCACGTTCAACAAAAGTTTTTGCTGCATCCGGATTCGGGTCAACAAAAATGTGCATATGGTTAAATGCCACCTGCAGACGGATATGTTTGGATAACAGCATACCGTTACCAAAGACGTCACCGGCCATATCACCTATAGCCACACAAGTGAAATCAGTGGTCTGACAGTCAATGCCCACTTCACGGAAGTGACGTTTCACCGACTCCCAACCACCACGGGCTGTAATACCCATACCTTTGTGGTCATAACCATTTGAACCACCTGATGCAAAAGCATCACCTAACCAGTGGTTGTATTCAGCAGAAATAGCATTGGCTATATCAGAGAACGTGGCTGTGCCTTTATCGGCTGCTACTACTAAATACGGGTCATCTTCGTCTAAACGCACCACAGATTTAGGCGGAACTATCTGGCCTTGCACTATGTTGTCGGTCACGTCTAATAAACCACGGATAAAGGTGCGGTAACATTCTTTACCTTCGTTTAAGAAAGCTTCACGACCGCCTGTTTCTGGTAATTTTTTACAAACAAAACCACCTTTAGCACCTACTGGTACTATTACAGTGTTTTTCACTTGCTGAGCTTTTACCAAACCCAGAACTTCAGTACGGAAGTCTTCACGACGGTCTGACCAACGCAAACCACCACGGGCTACTTTACCGCCGCGTAAATGCACACCTTCAACGCGCGGTGAGTACACAAAAATCTCAAAAGCTGGTACTGGTAATGGCATATCCGGCACTAAAGACGACTTCACCTTAAAGGAGATGTAGCTCTTCTGCTGACCTTGCGCATTGGGCTGGAAGTAGTTAGTACGTAAGGTCGCCGACATCATGGCAACAAAACGACGGATAATACGGTCATCATCCAGGTTTACTACGTTGTCTAACTGCTCGTTTAACTGCTTTTCAATGGCTTCGATAGCTGCTGCATCACCGGTGTTTTCTGGGTCGAACTTGGTGTTAAACAGCTGCACTAACAAATGCGCCAGTTTTGGATAACGGGCAAAAGCGTTTTCTACATAAGACTGGCTGAACGTACCACCGATCTGACGTTTGTATTTAGCATAAGCACGTAATAACGAGGCTTCGCGACCTGTTAAACCAGCGCCTAAAATCAGACGGTTAAAACCGTCGTCTTCCAGATCGCCTTTCCATACTTTGGCAAAAGAATCCTGGAAAGATAACTGCGCCTGTTCGAAGTCTGTTGGCATAGCGCCGTTGACTTCCATAGCGAAGTTTAAAATCCAGCTGACAGAGCCATCCGGGCAACGCACCGCATAAGGAGTTTCACCTATCACTCGTAAACCGAAGTTTTCCAGAATAGGCAATACATCTGATAAATGGATTGGGTGGTCTTTGTGGAACAGGTTCAAACGCACAGCTTTGCTGTCGTTACGCTCCTCCTGTGGACGGTAAAACAGCATGTCCAGACGGTGTTCGTCGTTAAGCGACTCAATTTTTTCAATGTCAACCAAAGCATCGTTTGGCAACATTTCGTCTTTGTAGGACGAAGGGAAAGCGGTCAGGTACTTGCGACCCAGCTCACGGCCACGGGCTTCACCATAATGGCCAACCAGCGCAGCTTCCAGTTTATCTTCCCAGGTACGGGCCGCTTCAACTAAATTGCGTTCAATTTCTTTCACATTAAACTCGATATTGTTATCGTTGATCCGAACGAAATAATGGGTACGTGCCAACACAGATTCAGAGAAGTAGGTCGTAAATTCTACTGCTTCAGTGCTGCCCAAAGACTGCGCCAGAATTTGTTGGGTGACTTTACGCAACTGAGTGTTGTATCGCTCACGGGGCACATACACCATAGCTGACACAAAACGGCCAAAGGCGTCTTTGCGTACAAATAAACGTGTCATGTCACGTTCCTGCATTTGCAGTACGCCTGTCGACACATCCAACAGCTCGTCTGTCGTCGCCTGGATCAACTCATCCCGTGGATAAGTTTCCAGAATATTCAGCAGTGCTTTGTAAGCATGGGTACCCTGAGCAAAACCAGATTTGCCCATCACTTTCGCCAGCTTGTTTTTCAACAACGGAATATCAGCGGCGCTGTTGTTGTATAAAGAGGATGAATACAAACCAATAAAACGGTCTTCCCCTATCACATGGCCTTTGTCGTCAAAACGTTTAATACCGACGTAGTCGATATAGGCAGGACGGTGCACTCGGGATTTATTATTGGTTTTGGTCAGGATCAGCAACGACGTATTTAAAGCTTGTTTGCGCGCCTGCTCTGGTAAATCAGACAACATTAAATCTCGTGACGTAGAACGGCGCATTAAACCTAAAGCGCTGTCGTTGACGCTTTCAATTTTATGATCGCCTTCCACCGCTTTGATGCGGTATTCACGATAGCCAAGTAAGGTGAAATTGTCTTTTGCCATCCAGTTTAAGAATTCGACGGCTTGATCAAGTTCAGTTGCATTCACTGACGCTTGTTTTGGCAAGTCAGCTATCACCTGCAACAATTTTGCACGTATAGGTTTCCAGTCCTGCACAGCTAAAGACACATCTTCCATCACAGACTGCAGTTCAGAGGTTAAGCCTTCTACTGCAGCTTTGTCTGTCATGCGATCAATTTCGATATGGAACACAGTTTGTTCTGCGCTGGCTTGCTCTACAGTGCCCAGCTTAAAAAAGTCCGTGATGTCGTTTTTATCGTTACGGAGCGTTTGAAGTGGGTAATGCAATAACAAATGAGTGGTAATGGACTGACGTGTTAACGCCATACGAACAGAGTCCACTAAAAACGGGCTGTCTTTGACCACTATTTCTACGATAGTGTGTTTAGATTCCCAGCCGTGTTTTGCAATTTCAGGGTTAAACACCCGGATCAGTGCTGTCCCTCCGGTATGACCATTAAAGCTTTGCCATAAGCTAAGCGCAGCGCCATATAAATCGCTGTCGTTACGACCAAACAAATCTTCATGAGACATATTGCCATACAGAGTGTGGGCAAATTTTTCGACCAGTTCGACCTGATCTTTGACTTTAGAACGAATAAGCTTACTTACATTTTGTAGTAGTACAGAAGGTTGACCGTCTATCAGTGCCATTTTTGTATCCTTTTTTGAAACCTCGGCCTGTTGATACCGGGTTTACTTACATACAGAGCGTGTCAGGTGCGAAGTTTATTGAGTATTGACGGGCTTTTCGAGCTTTATTTATGTCTTTGTTACTGGTTGTACCAGAGTAAAAATAGCTGATTTGACAAGTTATTCATCCGCTGTAAATAGAAAATGGCCTTACGGCCATTTTCTTGTTTAAACATGCAACTTTTTACATAAAAAAAACTAGTTATTTTTTCGCCAGAAAAAGGCTGCAAGCGCAGGTAATACCAAAATTGCACCCAACATGTTCACTAAAAACATAAAGGTCAGCAATATGCCCATATCCACCTGGAATTTCAGCGCTGAGAATACCCAGGTGCTGACACCAATAGCTAAGGTAATACCCGTAAACAATACTGCACTGCCCGTTTCTTTTAATGCAGTGAAATAAGCCTGACGCAGTGGCATACCATCACGCAGCAATTGCGTCATGTTCGACAGGATATAAATACCGTAGTCGACACCTATACCTACCCCAAGCGCTATCACCGGCAAAGTGGATACAGTTAAACCTATTTCAAGTTTGGTCATCAGTGCGGTAGCCAGCACCGACACTACATAAAGCGGAACTATGACGGCAACAGTGGCTTTGACTGAGCGGAAGCTGATTAAACACAGCACTATCACGGCACCATAGACATACCACATCATAGGCGTCTGGGCTGCAGCTACCGCTTCATTGGTTGCAGCCATGACACCTACAGGGCCTGAAGCTAACTTAAACTTCACCTCGTCTGTGCTGAGTTCAGCGCCCGCTTTTTTCGCAGCAGCGACCACAGTTTCTATGGTTTCGGCTTTATGATCATTTAAGAAAAGGATCACCGGCATCACAGAACAATCACTGTTCAGTAAACCCGTACTGGTTTCTACCCTGCTGGATGACTGCACCAGGCTTTCTGTAGTACGAGGCAATACTTTCCATTTCATATTGCCTTCGTTAAAGGCCGCATTAATGGACTTAGACACGGACGCCAAAGAGACTGCTGACTGCACTCCTGGCACGTTTTCCATTTGCCACTGGAACTGATCCACCCTGTTCATCACATCATGGAAAGTACAGCCATTGGCTGGTGTTTCTACCATCACATTGATGTAATCCACTGAAATCGCATAACGGTCTGTGATCAGGAAGGTATCCTGGTTATAGACTGAACTTTCATGCAAGGCCGGAGCGCCTGGATGCAAATCACCAATTTTCAGGTAAGAACTTTGCTGCCAGCCCAAAGCAAAGAGCGCTGCCGTAGCTAATAAAATGACCACAGCATATTTAGGGGTGGCAAAAGCAGATAAGTTGTACCAGAACTTTTCTATACGGGGATGAGGAGTTTGTACTTTCTGCTTGTACTTGTCGCTAAATTTGACGTAAGACATCAATACTGGCAATAAGATCAGGTTGGTCAGGATAATAATACCCACACCCAAACTTGCGGTGATAGCCAACTCGCGGATCACACCAATTTCAATAATCAACAAGGTTAAAAAACCAACTGTATCGGATAGCAGCGCAATACCACCTGGGATCAACAGCTTACGGAAGCTGGCCTGAGCTGCAGTTTTTGCATCCATGCCCAAAGCGACGTTTTTACCTGTGGCGTTGATCATCTGTACGCCATGACTGACACCTATAGCAAATACCAGAAATGGCACAAGTATCGACATGGGGTCTATACCAAAACCTAACACAGTCAGCGTGCCCATTTGCCAGATCACAGCAATTAACGAGCAACTGATAGGCAATAAGGTCAGCATCACAGAACCGCTAAACAGATAAACCATGATGGCAGTAATAACGATGGCCACAGCAAAAAAGGCCAATACGCCTTTAGCACCGTCAGCCACATCACCGACCATTTTGGCAAAACCTATGATATGTACGGTCAGATTTTCGTTTTGGTATTGACCGCGCACCTGCTGTTCAAGATCCGCAGCAAACTTAATAGTATCGAGTTTCTGCTGGGTATCAGGGTCTACTTCTAACAGTTGTGCTGTCACCATAGCGCAGCTGAAATCGTCAGCCACCATACGGCCGACAATACCGGCTTTCTCCACATTGGATTTAACCACTGCCAAGCCTTCAGCTGTAGGCGCAAACTCCGCCGGAATTACAGGACCACCGGCAAAGCCATCTTCTACCACCTCAACAAAACGCGTGCTGGGGCTGTACAAAGATTTGACCAGGCTACGGTCTACTCCCGGCAGGTAATAAATTTGATCATGGATTTTTTTAAAGGATGCAAAAAAATCCGGATTAAAAATATTGCCTTTGGCATCACAAACCGACACCAGAATATTATTGGCACCACCAAAATCTTTGGCGTGTTGCATATAAGTCTGCATATATTCGTGCTGCAGAGGAATATTCTTCGTAAAAGCAGCATCCAGTTTGATCTGGCTGGCTTTAAATAATAAAAACAAAGTGGCGAGTATAAAAAGTACAATCACAGCAGGTCTGTGACGGAATAATACCGTCTCGCAGCTGGTTACAATTCGGTTCAGACTCATGTTATTCCGGCTTCTTGATTGCTAAGGTTCGAATTCCAGCTTCGGTCACTATAATCAGCTGATCCTTGACTGCGACGGCATTCAAAATGGCTTTACTGTCTTGTGTTGGCACAGAGGTAAAACTGACACCATCGTCCTGGCTAACTAACAAAGTACCGGCATTACCCGTCAGATAGATAGTGCCTGCGTCAGTTAACACACTGTTTAATGTGCTGCTTTGGCCATGTTGTACTTCTTGCCAGCTTTGGCCCAGATCCGTACTTCTGAACACATTGCCGCGTAAACCTGCTGCAATCAGCGTGTTTTTTGCTGTCATAGCCAGGCCAAATAAAGAGCCATTGTAAAATTCAGGATGACGGGTCCAGCTTTTGCCAAAATCTGAACTGGTTGCAAAAAAACCCGCTTCACCAATCAGATACAACACATTGTTGTGTTGATAAATGCGATTAAAATGTGGCAATACAGATGCCCGTTCATCTAAATAGGCATCAGGGTCGGTTTCCTGCAGCTCTTTCAAATACTCCTGATCCTCAGCGCCAACCAGTTCCAGATGAAATTCATCTAACCAGCTTTTACCGCCATCAGTAGTCCGGTAAAACATGCCATAAGCACCTAAAGCTATGCCATTGTTGGCATCAGCAAATAAAATATCAAACAGAGGTTTGTCCGTTTCTGGTTTAAATTGCTGCAACTGCCAGCTTTGACCACCGTCTTGTGTGGCAATAATAGTCGCGTCGTGCCCTACAGCCCAACCATGTTTGTCATCGGAAAAATAGACTGAAGTAAACAAGCTTTGCACAGGGGTCTGAATTTGATTCCAGTGGCTGCTGTCTTTACTGACCAACACATGGCCACGATCGCCCACAGCAACAAAAAGCTGGTCATTGACGCGGATCAAATCCGTCAGCACAGCTTTTTCAGCCAAAGGCATCATGTAAGAAGGCGTTGGTGCCGCAGACTCAGCCTGAATTTGGGTTGTCAGCAGCAGCGCTGCGACAGAGGATAAAAGTTTAACCTTCATTAGAGTTTACACTCAGCATCAATTTAAAAACAAAAACGGTTGGCATAAAGCCAACCGTTTATTCAATGTTTACAGATTAACGGGTACCTTCACGGCGTAAGGCCGCTGGGGTAAAGTCGTTGTCTGTTAACGGCACAGAGAAATCATACATCTTGTCTTCGTTGTCTAAACCAATCGCAATATAACGACGGGTATTCAGATCGTGGAAAACTTCCAGCGTACTCCAGTGTGTTGGTACTTCGTAGTAGTTCAGACCATGGGCCACAGCAACACGATATAACTCGCCTCTGTTGTCATACAAGTCTGCTACGTGAACCTGCCAGCTGTCTTCGTCAATAAAGAATACGCGCTTGCCATACACATGGCTGGTGCCACTTTTCAGGTTGGCTTCCACCACCCAGACACGGTGTTTTTCCCAGCGAACGTATTCAGGATTGATGTGACCTGGTTTGATCAAGTCGGCATACTTCACGTCTTTGCTGTGCAGTTTATAACTATTGTAAGGAATAAACAGCTCTTGTTTACCCACTAACTTCCAGTCATAACGGTTTGGTGAACCATTAAACATATCAAAGTCATCTGTAGTACGCAGGCCATCAGAAGCTGTACCTGGTGCATCATAAGCGACGTTTGGTGCGCGACGTACACGGCGTTGACCAGTGTTATAAGTCCATGCCTGACGAGGTGTTTTTACCTGATCCATAGTCTCATGCACTAAAAGCGCAGTACCGGCCAAACGAGCTGGTGTAGTCACAGCTTGCTTAAAGCGGAACAAAATATTTTCTTTTTCCAGCGCTTCAACTGTCGCATCAGGCGCTGAATACTTGAACATAATTTGTTCATCAAAGCCGATGGTCACGTAGTCACCAGAAGCTGTAGGTGCAACCTGACCGCCGTTACGGCTGGCTGCGACACCACGGAAACGTAAAATATGGTTCCAAATCGCCTCTAAACCGTTCGCAGGAATTGGGAAAGGAATACCAATGGCTGCGTTAATGATACCGTTACCACCTTCTACCAGTTCTGCGTTTGCTGCAATTTTCTTTGTTGCATCATAAACATACTGTGGGTAAGACGCGGTACGGCGGCTTTGGTACACATTCATTTTGTAACTGTCTGGATAAGCTTCAAACAGCTTGATCTGACCTGGACTCAACATGTTTTTGTATTGATCCAGATTGGATTTATCAATAGTGAAGAGTACTTTGTCGCCAGCAAATGGATCAGGGTGGTGATCACCTGGTTTGTAACCAGCAGGAGCTGCAGTAATACCACCTTCCCATGCCGGAATACTGCCATCGGCATTACCTGCTTTTTCCGCGCCCAGCGGCGTCAGATCAGCACCCAGACGGGCTACCTGATCCGGAGTTAACTTCGCAATAGCACCACAGCTAAGAACCAGCGCAATAGTGGATGCAATCAGGGTGAGTTTTTTCATAATGGTTTTCGCCTCGTCCCTTAAATAGAGTATTTAATGTTAAAAGATACAAAATCACGGTCAGCTGTATTGTTCGTTGTGCCTACACCACCCCAGAAGGCATTGTAAGAAAACTCAGATGACCAGCGGTTCAGATAATCAAAAGCAACAGTGTAACCCACAGATTTTTTATCTTTGGAGAACATAAACAGTGGATCAGGTGTAATACCGTTCACGTCATGAGAGAACACCACACGATGTGACATATTCACACCAGCAAACACGTCGTTGAAATCTGCTTTAGCTAATAAACGGTAACCCCAGGCTGATGCAGTTGGGAAAGGGTTAGTTTCGGCACCATTAGATAATGCGGTATGCACACCATCTTTATTCACCAGAGGACCACCATTGATGGTACCCATCAAAGGACCACCGCTACGGTCTGTATTTGGACCATTTAAACGTAACACCGATGGATCCGGCATATCGTTAATTTTGATACCACCCACTTCAGCTAACATAGAGAAGTTATCAGCGATCCACATAGGACCAAATAAGTGAGTGATAGTCACCTGAGCCTGAGTGGTGTCAGACAGAATGTAACCCTGAGCAGAATCGCCCGGAGCTACTTTGTTACCATCAAAACGGCCAATCTGACTGATCCCTTCCAGTTCACCACGCAAACCTGCGTTGGCTAACTGCTCAGGCATACCAGCGTACAGAATTTCCACGTCATCAATTTGCAGAGGTTCATCCTGACGGTAGGACAATTCGCCTGCCACTGAGGTGCCACCTACTGTAGTGTTAAAACTGAAACCGTAAAGTTTAATATCTTCAGGGTATTCAATCAGACCTTTGGAAAACACATCCATATTGACAATATTGTCTTTGGTAATACCACCGACGTTGTCTGACAGATATTGCAGAGACTGCCGTATGCCTTGCAGACCTGGAACACCAGTCACCGGGTCTTTAGTACCAAAATCTGAAGCTATACCTGAAATCAGAGGGGTACGGCTGTGGTAGTTCATATGGTAAACGGCAAATTCAGTGTCATTCAGCTCTGACGCGAAATATTCAAGCTTAAGACCGTATTGACCACCGTCTTCAGGTTCAATTTCACCTGCAGAGCCTTTTGGTCTTAAGGTGACTTTAGTGGAATAAGCCAGCATAGCGTTTACAGCGGCATTACGCTGAGCCGTTGTCGCTGCGGGGTTTGTCAAAGCAGCCAGTAAAGCCGGTGCGCTTTGTGATATTAAGTTCATTTCGCTGACGAGGAAATCAAGATCGATATCCGGGTTACCCGCAAAACCTAACTGAATATTCTGGTCGTAACCACCTTTACCAGCAAAATCGTTGGTTGAGAAATAAGTGCCTGGCACTGGCAGATAGCTGTTTTTCCACTCGTACTGATAAAACACTTCAGCCGTCAGGTTTTCAGTTAAACCTAAAGAAGCCCATGCCATACCAACAGGAATAAAAGCTTCTTTTAATTCAGCGCCTGGGCTACGTGCTACACCCACGTCAATCGGAGTAATGTTAATACCGTGCTGAATAAAGGTACTTTCACCCCAGCTTAATACCTGATTACCTACCCGCACAGATAACGGATTTGCGCCATCGTTTAATGCAAAGTTGCCATAGACATAAGCATCTAATAAACGTAGATCACGACACGCCAAAGCTTTTGCGTCGTCATCAGCACAAGGGTCTGCTCTGTTGCCTGAAATAGGATTGGTATAAGCACCCTCTTCATCCATTAAGGCAGAATCGTAGAAGTAAGTGAAACGACCAAAAAAGCCAAAATCATCTTTAGCTATAGATAATTCATGAGTACCACGGAACACTTCTGAGAACATATCGCCGCGGTCATAATTCAGGTTACCGGCATCACCATTACTGGAATACGCACCAGGTTGAGCCCAAATTTGTGCACCTGTGTAAATAGGATTGCTAAAAGCACTGTAATTTGTCCAGTTGAATCGTGGGTGGTTCACCTTACTGATGGTGTCCCAGTCGCGATCCTCGGCACGCCAACTGGCACCGTAAGAAAACGTAGAGTCAAATACAACTTTCACATCATCAAAATCAAAGGTGGCAGCCTGAGCACTGGTGGCCGACAAGGCCAATAGTGCAGAAGCAACACCCAGAGCTAAAGTACTTCTGACGAAGGCACCTGGCTTAGTATTCATTCGTTATCTCCCCCCCTGTCCCTGCAGGTATTTTGTTATTTTTTATTTTGAGCCAACCAACTGCTCGGAGGTCAGCTTGTATCGAAGAAATCATTACATCATTTTGATCGTGGCGCAAGGCTTGCGAACAGTCAAATCTGTTGATTTTTATTCAGTTTTTTCCCTTTGCCCTGCTTAAAGTACCCTACTGCCACTCAATCCGGTTTGACCAGTTGAGTGAAGATCATCTAACTGAATGAAAATAATAGCTAAAGTGACAGATTTTGCCTGTTTTGTTTTAAGTTAGCGTTTTAAGTAATAACTCTAATTTATTTTTTCTAAACTGCTGAACTTGCCCTGTTCGGTTAAGGTTAATACAAAGCGCGCATTCACTCCGGCATGGCTGATGTAAGGCCGGAAATACCGCAGCGGCAGCTGTACTGTCTGGCCATTATCGGCCTGCACCACCACGTCGGTGTACAAGCCCTGATAAAAAGCCAGACATTGATCAACATCCAGCATCAGTCTGAATTTGTACTGTCGCATATCAACTTAAGCTCTTACTCACTTTTTCATACAAGTCATTACTCAGATCCCTTGCCAGCATAGCCTGTAATACCGCTTTTAGTTGCTGCTGGCGAACACTCTGATACCTTTTCCACGACAACAGAGGGGTAACTAAACGGGATGCAACCTGAGGGTTAATAGCATCCATTTTCAGCACAACATCGGCAAGCTGCTGATAGCCTTGACCGTCGTCGGAGTGAAACATAGCAGGATTTTGCTGATAAAAAGCACCAAATACAGCCCGTACCCTGTTCGGGTTTTGCCAGCTAAATTGCGGATGCGCCGTCAGCTGCTGCAAGCTTGAAAAGACCGAGGGTTGCGGGTAAGAAGCCGACAAACTGAACCACTTATCCAGCACCAATACATCTTTATTCCAACGCTGCTCAAAGGCATTCATCAATTCTGTGAACAGCGGATGCGAAGCACTGCGACAAGAGCGCAGTACAGCTAACTGATCGGTCATATTATCGCTGTTGTCGTATTGCTGACGTAATAATCCATCCGTGCCAGCAACAAAAGCCAGATAATGCAAACAAACAGAACGCAAAGCACGTTTAGCAACCTGTTGCTGCTGATACTGATAAGCCTCTGCTTGCAAGGACTGATAACAAAGCTGCCACTGCTCTGCCAGTTGAGTGGCCAACTGCTGTTGAAAACTATGCAAAGCAAAAACCAGATCCTGAACTGGTATTTCATCAAATTGTTCTGCCACCATATCGTAAGCAGGCACTGTTAATAGTTCTGCAGTAAAGGCTAAATCATCCAAAGGCTTGAACAACAGCTGCCGGTAAAACTCAAACAAAGCAGCAGGCAGTTGATACTCAGATCCTGAGCTTTTTGCTTCAATAGCGGCTTTCACCTGAATTTGCCACAGCTGTTGTATGGCATCCCAACGCGCAACCCCATCTTTGGCATCACGGGCAATTTGCAACAACTCATCCATGCTGTACTGATACTGTAATTTTACTGGTGCCGAAAAATCAGCCAAAAGTACAGGCACAGGTTTTTGACTGACAGCAAAACTAAACTCCTGCTGCGTTTCCGTCATTTCCAGCAGATAAGGCAGGCTTACCCCTTCAGCCAGCAATTCAACGCGCACAGGCAGCAGCAGAGGCTCTTTATCGGTCTGATCCGCAGTGGCAGGCGTGTGCTGTTGCATCAAAAGCTTAAATTCACGTTTTTTTGCATCAAACTGGCTATGAACTTTTAATTCTGGCGTACCGGATTGCTGATACCAGCGGCTGAACAGCGTTAAATCGCGTTTATTCGCATCCTGCATCGCATTGACAAAATCATCGCAAGTGACCGCCTGACCGTCGTGACGTTTAAAGTATAAATCCATACCTTTTCGAAAACCGTCCTGGCCCAATAAAGTATGTAGCATACGAATAACTTCAGCCCCTTTGTCATACACAGTGACGGTATAAAAGTTATTCATTTCCAGCACTTGCTGTGGCCGGATAGGATGGGCCATGGGGCCGGCATCTTCAGCAAATTGCGCTGTGCGAATGGTTTTCACGGCATCAATACGATTTAAGGTAGCTGAGCCCATATCAGCGCTGAATTGCTGATCCCGAAATACAGTTAAGCCTTCTTTTAAACTCAGCTGAAACCAGTCACGGCAGGTGACTCTGTTGCCTGTCCAATTGTGGAAATACTCATGACCAATAATAGATTCAATATTAAAAAAGTCGGTGTCTGTAGCAGACTCCTGGTCGGCCAGCACATACTTGCTGTTAAAGACATTTAAGCCTTTATTTTCCATCGCGCCCATATTAAAAAAGTCGACTGCTACCACCATGTAGATGTCAAGATCGTACTCCAGGCCAAAGGTTTGCTCGTCCCACAACATAGCGCGCTGCAGCGATTCTAACGCAAACTGAGCTCGGTTTTTGTTGCCTTTATCGACATAAAATTCCAGTGCTACTTCGCGGCCAGAGCCTGTGGTGTAACTGCCTTTTAAGCAATCAAAGTCCCCTGCAACCAAGGCAAATAAGTAACTTGGTTTTGGGAATGGATCCACCCAGGTGACATGGCGACGACCATCAGACAGCAGAGTGGAGCTGACCAGATTGCCGTTGCTTAACAGCGCTGGATAAGCTGTATCGTCAGCAATAATATGAGTGGTAAAACGGGCTAAGACGTCAGGTCTGTCGAGATAATAGCTGATGCGACGAAAACCTTCAGCTTCACATTGAGTGCAATAGGCGCCATTGGATAAATACAAACCTTCGAGCGCCGTATTGGCCTGAGGGTTGAGCTCTATGTTCAATTCGAGTTGTGCTTTGGCTGGCATACCTGGCAGGATCAACTGCTCAGCAGTGACCTGATAACAATCGGCATTTAATAGCTGACCATCTAATGATACAGACAATAACTTCAGCTCTTGTCCATCCAGAATCAAAGTGCCAGCTTGACCACTGGCTGACTCCAATTGATATACCGCAGTTAACTTTGTCGCTTGTGGGTTCAGCTCAAAACTCAGCTCAACGTCGGTAATAGTAAATTCTGGTGCTTTGTAGTCACTTAGTTTTTTTGCCTGACGGCTCGATACCTGGCTCATCACAAACTCTCTCTTTTTGTTAATGCTAACGTCGAAAATTGTGCTCCTGCATTTCCGACGTACCGTACATCCTGTACATAAAAATTTCCCGGAGCAATTTTTAACAACGCGAAGCGTTGGCCCGGTAGGGGGAGCGCCATGGATGGCTGCGAATAAAACAAGGCCAGTTCTTCAACTGGCCTTTTCTGTTATTTACCTTGTACGGCCGCTGTAATTGGCGTATCTGGTGGTGTCAGTTTGAGTACCTTAATGCCCATATAAGCATAGATCACGGCCAGAACCGGATTAATCAGGTTAAAAAATGCATACATGGCGTAATCCAGCGGGTTCACGTTTAATACACCGTGCATATAGGCACCACAGGTATTCCACGGAATTAACGGGCTGGTAATAGTACCGCCGTCTTCTAAAGTACGGGATAAATTCACAGGAGCTAAACCCCGACGCTCATACTCTTCTTTAAACATCCGGCCTGGCATCACAATGGCCATATACTGATCGGCGGTTAAAATATTAGTCGCAATACAAGTGGCAATAGTACTGGTAATTAATGAACCTGTACTGTGTGCTTTATGCAAAATTGCTTCAACAAACTTACGTAATAAACCTACATGTTCCAGCACAGCGCCAAACATCATGGCCGAAAAAATCAGCCAACAGGTATTGAGCATCTTCACCATACCACCGCCGTTTAGCAGCTTATCCAACTGAGCATTCTGGGTTTCTATAACAAAACCACCATGCAAAGTACTCCAGACTACTTGTAATGGAGCTAATACATGGTTTAACGCCTCTAAATCAATAGTCAGAAACAAAAGACTTATACTGGATGTCAAACCTGCATTTACTGGAGCTGCCATTTTAGCCACCAACTCAGGCTGAAATAACACAGCCCAGAGTCCGCCTAACAAAGCGCCGATAAATACAGTTGGAAAAGCCGGTACTTTTTTCACAGCCATCGCCATCAAGACCAATAAAGGCACCAACATCACAGGGCTGATATTAAAATGTTGCTGCAAGGATTCACTGATAGCGCGAATTTGTGTGTCATCCGCCGCAGCGTCAGCGTTAAATCCAATCACAGCAAAAATAATCAAAGCCAGGATCAGGCTGGGTACTGTAGTCCAGGTCATATGGCGGATATGGTCAAATAAGTTTGAACCGGCCACAGCAGGAGCTAAGTTTGTGGTTTCACTGACAGGCGACATTTTATCGCCAAAATAAGCACCTGAGACTATAGCGCCAGCTGTGATAGCAGGCGACATCCCCAAACCTGCTGCTACACCTATCAAAGCCACACCTATAGTGGCAGCTGTAGTCCAGCTACTGCCGATACTGATGGCAACAATGGCACACAAGATACAACTTGCAGCATAAAACCAGGACGGGTCCAACAGCTGCAAACCATAATAAATCAATGTAGGCACAGTACCGGCCAACAACCAGGTACCAATTAAAGCTCCAACAGAAAACAGGATCAGCAAAGCCCCTAAAGACAACGAAATGCCTTTAACCATGGCTTGTTCAATATCAGCCCAGCCATAACCATTTTTTAAACCTATAATCACACCAACAAAAGCAGCCACAAACAAAGCGATTTGGTTGGCGCCATAAGAGGAGTCACTGCCATAGAGGTAAACCGACAGGCTGAGTAAAACTACTAAAACAATCAGCGGTATGCTGGCATCTAAAAAACTGGGGGCTTTAATAAGGCGTGGTGCAGATTTTTGTTCCATGGGGCTTCTCTTCACGACTGGCTTCAGCCAGTTTCTGTTGTAATGAGCAAAGGGCCAGAGTCATGGGTTGCTTGCAACCAATCACTCTGACCCCTTCATATTTATGTTAGTGAGCGCGTTTTGCCAGATGACCCAGACTTAACATGTCCGCGGTGATCTGAGCTGTTTCTTCCAGCAATGGGTCCAGCTTCTCCAGCACTTCAGGCAAGTCATCCAGACTTTTTACCACTGGTAACTTCAGTCGGGTTAAACGTTCATTCACTCGTTTTAAATCACGGGCTGTGTTTTCGTCTTTTTTCTTCAGACGCTCCTGCTCATTTAACGAGATGGTCTTTTCATCTTTTTCTTTGGTATACAGCGCTATATCGTCCATCAGGTACTTGTATTCAGTTTCTTTGCTGAATCGTTCCTGATGTTTTTGCTGTAACAGAGGCAACGCCTTTTTAATCTCATCTGACGCACTGTATTTAGCAGCTGGAATACTGTCCCACGGCAAAGCGTTTTCTTCTTTGCTTTCGCCCCACTCGCCTGGTTCTATAGGTGAAGGGAATAAAATATCCGGAGTCACCCCTTTGTGTTGGGTACTGCCACCATCGATACGGTAAAACTTGGCGATAGTAAACTGAACCGAACCTAACGACTCTTCAAACATATCATAAACACGGCCTAAAGCACGGTGCTGCTGCACTGTACCTTTACCAAAGGTGTGTTCACCTACAATCAAAGCACGACCATAATCCTGCAAAGCTGCAGCGAAAATTTCAGAAGCCGAAGCACTGTATCGGTCCACCATCACAGTTAAAGGGCCGTCATAAAATATACTGGCGTCCTGATCCTGACTGATACCGATACGATTGCCTGCTTCGCGAATTTGTACTACAGGGCCTTTTTCTATAAACAAACCTGTTAAAGACACTGCTTCAGGTAAAGAACCACCACCGTTGCCACGTAAGTCGACAATAATACCGTCCACATTCTGCTGCTTTAAGCTGGCAATTTCTTTTTTCACATCTTCGGTCAGGTTGTTATAAAAGCTTGGAATATTGATTACGCCAATCTTTTTACCCAAGGGGCTTAATTTAGGCTCCAGCACTTCAGCTTTTGCTGCTCTGTCTTCTAAACGGATTTTATCCCGCACTATAGAAATCTGAGTAGGAACGCCTTTGGACGCATCACCGCCCACTAACACCTGTAAACGTACAGTGGAGCCTTTAGGTCCCTTGATCAGATCCACGACATCATCAAGACGCCAGCCGACCACATCAACAAATTCTTCTTCACCCTGCGCCACACCAATGATTTTATCTTTGGGTTTGATTTTTTTTGTCATATCAGCAGGGCCACCAGGCACCAGACTCATAATAACAGTGAAATCATCATCACTTTGCAGTACAGCCCCTATGCCTTCCAGCGACAGATTCATTTCCTGCTGGAAACGTTCAGCGTTACGTGGCGATAAATACGAGGTATGAGCTTCAATGCTGCGGGCGTAAGAGTTCATCACGATCTGAAACACATCTTCGCTTTCAGTTTGTAATAAACGTTTTTTTGCGTTTTCGTAGCGTTTTTTCAGCAGTTTTGTCGTTTCTTCTGCTGTTTTACCTGCTAACTTCAGATTCAGCGCATCAAACTTCACCTTCTGACGCCACAACTCATTAAGTTGTGCTACGTCGGCGGCCCAAGGGGCGTCTTCGCGCTCAAACTCATAGCTGTCTTTTTGAGTGAAATCAAAAGGTTTGTCCAGCAGGCTGATAGCGTAGTCATAACGCTCTAAACGGCGGGTCAGACTTAAATTAAACATCTGAAAAGCGAAATCAAACTGACCTTTCGCTAAACCGTTATCAAATTCGTTACGGTACTTTTCAAAGCTGTCCACGTCAGATTTAAGCAAAACGTTACGGAAAAAATCCAGACTTTTCAGGTAGCGGTCGAAGACTTTAGACGACAATTCATCGTCAATGCGTAAGCCTAAATAATGCTCTCGGGTAAAGTAATTGGTAATTCGTTTACTGGCCGTTGCATGTTGTGGTTCCTGTACCAGATTTGGCACAGGAGAAATAACCGGCGCAGCCACACTGCTGCCGATCACCAGAAAAAACGCCGCTAAGCTGGAAATTTTTTTCATTGAACACTCATCTCTGTTAAGCCTGGAACAGCTTATCCCCTTGGGTCTTAATCACCATACCTGAGGCAAGCTGTACCACAACATCATTTTTAACTACTTCAAGCACAGTTGCAGGCACAGGTTTTAAGCCAACTTTTAACTGCACAGCACTGCCAACTTTTAATGTGGCTGTATTTAATGCAATAAGTTCAACTGCTTGCTCTGGAACCACTTTTTCTGTGGTCTGAGGCTTAGAGTGAAGTTTGGCTGCTTTTGCTGCCACTGTGGCCTTATTTGGCTGGGATTTTTTGTAAGCAGCTTTGTCTGAAGCCGGATTTTTTGGCTGGTCTTTTTGCTGCTCTTTGTGTTTAGCACGTTCTGCCGCTGCTTTTGCTTTGCGTACTTCAGCCGCTTTGGCTTTGCTTTGCTCTAAGGTTTCAGCTGCATGAGCAGCTTGCTGTTCGTCGATCAGATCGCCTGCCTGACCATCCAAATCAACACGGGCAACACCCACTTTGACGCCAGCAAGATAACGCCAGCTGGAGGTATACAAACGTAAGGCATGACGAATTTGCGTTTTGCTGATGCCATCTTCTTCAGACAACCGCTGGGCTAAGTCCTGAAAAATACCTATTTTCAGAGGTTTAGCTTCACCGCTTTGGCTAAAACACAGAGGAAACTTTTCGCTAAGTTCGGCGAGGATTTGTTTCACATCTTTGCCTGCGGGTTGAGCTTGAATTTGTTCAGTTGGGGTTGTCATGCAAAATTACTCTTCTTCATCAGCGGCATCGTCTAACTTAATGCCTTCTTCTAATTGGTTATTGACGTAACAGATAGCCCAGTCGACCAATTCATCTTCATCTGCTTCTAATAAAACAAAACTACCTCGTAGTTCGTTCCAAATCGCATTAAGTAAATGGTCTATTTCGGCTGGTAAAATATCATCTGGAAAACGACGCCAGACTGCGTGGTAAATGGCGTTGATGCGATCAGCGATGATCTCTTCTTCGCCTTCCCAGTCACCTACATCAGTGACCTGGAATAAATAATCCTGAATATTGACTAAGTCTTTCATAAAGTCCGGGCCAAATGCTGTTCAAACAATTGGACCAATCCAGCTAAACCTTGCTGGTCGTCCTGATCAAAGCGAGCCAGGCTTGGACTGTCGATATCCAGCACAGCGATAATCTTGCCATTATGGCGCACCGGTAACACAATTTCAGAGTTACTGGCCGCATCACAGGCGATATGACCTGGAAACTCGTGCACATCTTTAACCAGCTGGATTTCGCCTGTTGCCACCGCAGTGCCACAGACGCCCTTGCCAACTGGTATACGCACACAAGCCACTTTGCCCTGAAAAGGCCCCAGCACTAAAACGTCATCCCTTAAAATATAAAAGCCTGACCAATTCAGATCAGGCATTTCATTAAAGAGCAACGCACTCAGATTTGCCATGTTAGCAATCAGGTCTGTTTCGTCTTCGATCAGAGACTGAGCTTGCTGTTGCAGCAGCTGATAAAATTCTGATTTTTGCTCACGCATGAAATATAGGTTCTACCATTACTACGAAGGTCCCTACATTACTTGTTTTGTCGCTAAATTTAAACCTCTGCCACAAAAAGATTTAGCCGCATTTGTTTAATAAACAATCAATGGCTGTTCATTTCAAACTCAACTGACACTTCTGCTCTGATATCGGTCTGACCAAAGCTGACTTCAGCGCTGTCTGACATAGCTCTGGTCATCTTCATCACAGGGGCTGGAGCATAACCTTGTTCATTAATTTTTTGGGCTGAACCCAGCTTTAAGCCATTAGCCTGAGCTAATAAAGATGCTTTGGTTTTGGCATGAGTAAAAGCCTGCTGCAGCGCTTTTTGATACAACTCATCCGAGCCACTGACCAGAAACTCGGCCTGATTCATCTGAGTCACACCTAAATCTGCTGCTTGTTGCAATACTGTGCTGTACAGCGATAAGTCATTTAACGACACCACGATATCGCGGCTGACCTGATAACGTTGGGGTAATTTACGCTCTGGGTCGTGCTGATAATCCTGTTGAATACGCAAAGGTGCATTGTTCAGTTGATCATCTTTTACACCCAGCTTGCGCAAAGCTTTGGTTAAAGCGGCCACCTGCTCATCGACTTTTTGTTTGGCGTCACTGACCTTCTCAGAGCTTTGCTGAATTTGCATGGTTAAACGCACAGCGTCAGGTTTAGCCTGCATGATGGCTGAACCTGATACTGTGACAGTTTTTACTGCTTTTGTATCAGCCAAAGCAACAAAAGTCATACTGCAGACCAAAAGAGCTACTAATTTCGTTTTCATTTTTTAATCCTTTTAAACACTATCTGTTCAGCACAGATTACCTGGCCAAGCTGAACGGTCACTTAAAATTTAATTCAGCTTCAATACCTTATCAACAGCAGACTGAGTTAAAGGGTGATAACCCGGCCTTGCTTTCTGATACAGAGCTTTAGCCCGCTCCAGATGTTCCGGCTGTTGGCTAAGCTGCTGATACAAAGGCACCACAAATTTACGCCGCCCTACCTGCATCAAAAACTGTTCCAGTGCAGGCAATGCCGGCTGATAGTTTTTTGCCAAGGCTACTTTAAACCAGGCTGTTGCCACTTCTGCGTTCTGACTTTGGCTTAAATGAAAAGCCTCATCCAGTTGCTTCAACTGAGCAATGTCGACAGTAGCAGCCAACTGACCCATAAAATGTAACCAATGGTGAATGCTCCAGCTGTTTGTCTGTAATTCAGTCAGATTGCCGGTTTTTTGCCATAAGGCCAACTGTTGATCCACTTGTTTAAAGGCATCAGAGGCAGGCGCAACAAAAGTGCTGGCCAGGCCAGGCTGATACAACCATTCCAGTACTTCACCCATAGAGACAATATCCGGGTCATTCAGCAGGGTTTTACGCATATAACGCAGGAATTTTTCAGTATTCATGCTCTGAAAAGCAAAGGTCTGGAAATAGTTTTTCAGGAAAGGATCAAATACGGCACGACCAAAACGCTGTTCTAAAAACTGCAGAAACAACATACCTTTGATGTAAGGCACCTGCGTAAAGGCTTCATCCGGATCACGGCCTGTGTAATCGGTGATCAGCAAGGTATCTTTGGCATCCAGCTGCAGCAAATCATTTTCCAGATCCTGTACCGACAACTGACGTTCCAATAAAGCACGTTCTGGCCCAAAAACTTGTTCCATAATGCGGTTTTCCACATAGTTGGTAAAACCTTCATTGAGCCAGAGCTCGTGCCAGCTGTCGTTTGTGACTAAATTACCAGACCAGGAATGCGCCAGCTCATGCGCTATTAAACTGACCAGACTTTTGTCACCCGCTATCACTGTAGGGGTGATAAAAGATAAACGGGGATTCTCCATGCCGCCAAAAGGAAAACTGGCAGGTAATATCAACAAGTCATAACGGCCCCATGGATAATCGCCATACAAGGCCGTTGCAACTTGCATCATCTGCTCTGTATCAGAAAATTCAGCCACAGCTTTATCCAGCCAGGCTTTTTCAGCGTAAACGCCAGTGCGATCTGACATGGCTTTAAATTCTAAGTCCCCTATAGCCAGCGCAATCAAATAAGCAGGAATAGCCTGAGGCATACGGAAAAAATAATCGCCGTCTTTATCACTATTCGCACTGTTATCCGCCCCCATCACAGCCAGCAGCTCTTTAGGTGTGCGAATGCGAGCCTGATAAGTCAGCCGCACTGCGGGCGTGTCCTGCAAAGGGATCCAGCTGCGGGCGTGGATCGATTGCGACTGGCTATACATAAACGGCTGCTGTTTTTCGCTGCTTTGTTCTTTGCTCAGCCACTGCAAACCGGACGCTTGTGGGCTGGTGTGGTAATAAATACGCACCTTAGCGAATTGAGCCGGAAATTCAATTCGCAGTGCCTGGCCGTGAGTGGGTGATTTCTCCCCAAGGCTATGAGTCAGTTTCAACCAACGGCCCTCCGCGGATTGCCCCAGTACTTTTTCAATGCTCAAATCGCGGCTATCCAGCACCAGTTGCCTTGTGTCCGGATGATGCCAGTCCAGTTTCAGTTCGACAAAACCATGAAGTTGCTGCTTATCAAAATCGGCCGTTAAATCCAGTGTCAGCTCCGGGTGGCTGACTAAAGCAAAGTTACTGAAACTATGGGGATCAGATGCCTGAACTTTGGCACAACATAAAACCAGCAACAGCATCACAACACGCATTTTTTTCTCCGAAACTAATTCTTACTGTAATTCATAGGATTGGCAGGATAATAACAAAGTTCCTGCTGGCTCTGGTGGCTGAAATGCCGGGTATCTTTGTGGGGCAGCTTCATAAAACCACCCACACCTTCACCGCTAATCAAAGGCACTTTTGCCAAAATGCTCTGCAGCAAGGCAGCAAATTGTGCTTCAGCAGCAGGTTCCAGCAAACGGTAATAGTTATGTATTTTCATATACAAAGGTGTAACTTCAAAAATGATACAGCCGGTATGACGAATTAAATTCAGTGCTGCTAAGTCATCCATAATGCTGTCCGGCAACACCAGTTGCTCGTCAGGATCTTTACCATCTTCAAAGTAACTGTGCTGAGCGCTGCGATCATCCAGTTGGTTTTGACCCAACTCATATTTAAGCTTTGTGCCTTGAGGCACCACAAAAGGCAGCTCTGTGCTGTCGCGCGCTATGTGAATAGTCTGGCGGGCATCAAATAAACAGGTTTTAAAAATACCCACTTTGGCGATACAACGAGCCAGTTGCACTACATTATTCACCGCCACTGCAAAGGCTTTTTGCAGGCGCTCGTCAAACAAATTCAGGCTGGAGTCGATATAAACTCCGGAACTTTGCCAATGGATGGCAATACCACCGACCACAGGATAACGGCCTAACCGGCTGACTGCAGCCACAAAAGCTTTTTCAGTTTCGCCCATGCCCTCGAGGTAGTTTTTGTAATAACGCTCCAGCTGCACATCATCTATGTACTGAATACCTTCTTCATCGCTGTGCTCACGCAAAAAGGATTTACGCGACGAATAAACTACAGTATCCAACTCCTGCACTTTTTCACTGATCCAGACCGGTAATACAGATTCTGTACTTAACAGCGGCAAGTCAGGTGTCACCAGATGATTTAACCTGGGCATAGATTTTAAGAAATAATCACCCGCCTGCTGACGCAACAACAAATCATCCGCCAGCATGCTGTCGAGCATAGTGGCGAATTCCATAGGTAAACCCAGGCTTCGTGCGGGTATAGCCTTGCGGCCAAAACGGCAGGACTGACCGGATGCCAGCGCATACAAAGTACTGGCGACACCCTGCTCATCAAAACGTGGGCTGGATAAAGCACCAGTGCGCTGCTCAGGGCCAATAAAATACACATCACCTAAACGGGCATTGGATGTTTGTAAATCCGACGACATCAGCTGCATCACGTTGTTACCAATGTAATGGCCTTCACTGTCGAGCTGAGCAAACACCGAAGAGCCCCAATCCACCAGACTGATCTGATTAGTGCTTTCGTCATAAACAATATTCGAAGGTTTAATATCGCCATGCACTATGGGCGCTATTTCTCCGTCTTTTTTATGTTGCCGTAACGCCAGTAATAAACTTGCAAGCTGAGTGGCAATATCCAGCAGTAACCGCACCGGCAAACGACCCTGTTTCAGACTGAATTGCTCCAAATCCATACCTTTAGCCCGGCCCATCATTAAAATGCCCTGCTTTTTTACCAGCTGATAGGTAAAAAACGGCGGCACATTTGGATGCGCTGCCTGTGACAACATATAACCTTCGTCGGCCAGACGTTCCTGGATATGAGGTGGTAAGTTGATACGGGAGAACTTAAAGACTACGTCCTGTTGTTTTTGATCCAGGCCAGCAAAGACAAAACCATAAGCGCCCTTGCCTACCAGCTCAATCTGACGATAACCCAGTTTCTCCAATTCAGAGATACAAAGCGCCACCCAGTCTTTGAGTTTTTTGGCATCGTTGGCGTTAAGCAGGTAAACCGACTGCTCTTCGGGGATATAGAAGTTACGAAGCTGATGTTTATCCATAAATTTACCCTTCGTACTTGAAACTACAGCTTTGTTGCCTGCGTGCTTTCGCCCCAATCACATAGTCGCCTATGTTCATGGGGTCTCATTTACTTGTCGCCTCGCTGCAGCTCCAATTACTTTGGGTAACCCCTCCCAACCTAAACCGCAGCATTGTTGACTGCGTGCTTTCGCCCCAATCACATAGTGAACTATGTATGTTGGGGACTCAATGACTTGTCGCCTCACTGCAGCTCCAATTACTTTGGGTAACCTCTCCCAACCTAAACCGCAGCATTGTTGACTGCGTGCTTTCGCCCCAATCACATAGTGAACTATGTATGTTGGGGACTCAATGACTTGTCGCCTCACTGCAGCTCCAATTACCTGGGTCTGCACGAGTTTTAGACAAATACCCTTAAAACGAAAAACCCGGATTACTTTCGATCATCCGGGTTTTGTAGCAAAGAACAAGACCAATTACCAGCGCTTCGTTTATGGCTTAGACCATAGACAGCAACATAGATGAGGGTTGTTCCAGATAGCTTTTCCACAAGTTAGTGAAACGGGCTATGGTGCCACCATCTATCACGCGGTGATCACCAGACCAGCTGATTTGCATCAGAGAGCGGCCTTCCACTTCGCCTTTGGCGTTAAAACGTGGCAATAACTGTGTTTTACCCAAAGCTACGATCGCCACTTCCGGCTTATTGATAATAGGAGTCGCCACAGTGCCGCCAATAGCGCCGATGTTGGAAATAGTGATAGTGCCACCTTTGAGCTCTGCCGGGCTAACACGGCCTTCGCGGGCAGCTTCTGTTAATTTCGTCAGCTCCTGGGCAATCTGCACTATCGACTTGTTCTGACAGCCTTTGATATTCGGCACCAGTAAACCCACTTTGGAGTCGACCGCTATACCAATATTGTGATCATCAAAATAGGTCAGCTCTGAGCAGTCGCTATTGACCTGACTATTCATAATAGGGAACTGCTTAATAGCCAGCGACATCGCCTTCATAAAAAACGGCATCAGCGTCAGCTTAATACCCTGCTTGGCGTATTGATCTTTCAATTGACCACGCAGTGCAATCAGCTCTGTTAAATCAATTTCTTCACAGTAGGTAAAGTGCGGAATGGTTGATACCGAATCCTGCATCTGACGCGCCATTGCCGCTTTAATGCCTTTGATAGGCTCAACACGGCTGCCACCAGAGCTGGTTGTAACAGTAGCAGCCGTAGCGGCTTTAACCGGTGTTGCAGCAGCTTTGGCTACACCAGAAGTAGCACCGCCATTGGCATAAGCTTTGACATCGTCTTTGTATACCCGGCCTTTGTCACCAGAACCCGGTACTAAAGATAAATCTATGCTTAATTCACGGGCTAAACGACGCACGGCCGGGCTGGCTAATGCTTTGCCATTGCCTGCCGGAGCTGATGTTGAGGCAGCGGCTTTTGCAGCACAAACCGGGGCAGCGACTGGCGTTGCAACAACTGCCGGAGCAGAAGTACCTGCAATTTCCTGCTGAAACAACGGGCTATGTACTTTGGCAATTTCACCTTTGGCGTAATGCAACTTCACCACTTTACCAGCGTATTTGGCCGGTATTTGCACTAAAGCTTTGTCGGTCATTACATCGCAGACGGGTTGATCTTCAGCCAGCACATCGCCTTCTTTGATCAGCCACTCAACAATTTCACACTCAACAATACCTTCACCTATATCAGGCAGAATAAAATCTTCCAGCTGTTTACCAGTAGCGACAGCAGCAGGAGTTTGGGCTGGAGCTGAAGCAGGTGTAGCAGCAGGTGCAACACCATCTGTGTCCATTTCAAACAAAGGCGCATGCACTTTGGCAATATCGCCTTTGGCGTAATAGAGTTTGGTGACCACACCGTCGTACACAGCAGGAATTTGTACTAAAGCTTTGTCGGTCATCACATCACAAACTGGCTGATCCTCACTGATACGATCGCCTTCTTTCACCAGCCATTCAACGATTTCACACTCGACTATACCTTCGCCAATATCCGGCAGAATAAAATCTTTTTTCATCTGGCTATCCTTAGAAATTAACCGAGCGTTTTATCGCTTCGTAAGTTTTCAGATGATCGGGCACATATTCTTTTTCCAGTGCCAGCGGGTACGGAATGTCTAAACCACACACCCGTTCAATCGGGCTTTCCAGATGCAGGAAGCATTTTTTCTGAATGGTTGATGCAATTTCAGCCGCAAAACCACCCGTTAATGGCGCTTCATGGTTAATGACTAAACGGCCGGTTTTCATCACCGACTCTGCCACTGTGTCAACGTCCCAAGGCTGAATGCTGCGAAGGTCAATCACTTCACAGGAAATGCCTTCGGCCTGGGCCATATCCACAGCTTTTTGAATAGTTTCCATCTGCGCGCCCCAGGCTAACACTGTAACGTCTTTGCCTTGTTGCAGCACTTCGGCTTTGCCTAATGGAATTTCGTAATACTCTTCTGACACTTCACCTACTGAGGCGCGGTATAACTTCTTAGGTTCAAAGAAAATCACCGGATCCGGGCAGTTAATAGAAGCTAATAACAAACCTTTGGCTTGTGCCGGGTCGCGTGGCACCACAATCTTTAAACCTGGTGTATGGGCAAAATAAGCTTCAGGCGACTGGCTGTGGTAATGACCACCTGCAATACCACCACCGTAAGGCGTGCGGAACACTAAACCACCCACATTAAACTCATTACCTGAGCGGTAACGGAACTTGGCTGTTTCATTCACAATCTGGTCAAAGGCCGGGAAGATATAATCAGCAAACTGAATTTCAGCCACAGGTTTCATACCCTGAGCTGCCATACCGTTGGCAAAACCAGCGATGCCTTGCTCAGTTAAAGGCGTATTGAAACAACGGGCTTTGCCGTACTTTTCCTGCAATTTGCTGGTGGCACGGAATACACCACCAAAGTGGCCTACGTCTTCACCAAAACAAACAACACCATCGTCTTTGGCCATGGCTAAATCTAAGGCGTTGTTGATCGCCTGTAACATATTCATTTTAGCCATTATTCAAATCTCCCCGCCGTCACCGGATAGGCATCCGGGTACTTTCTGATATGTGCTTTTAGCTCTTCTAATTGCTCGTTCAAAAGTGGAATAGGTGTTTCGTACACATCTGACATCAAATGTTCGATACCAGGTTTGGCCACTTTTTCTGCTACTTTTAATGCATCCAGAATTTCCTGACGCAAAGCATCCGACTTGGCTTTATCTTCGTCTTCATTCAACCAGCCTTGTTTGACCAGCCATAAACGGTAACGGGAAATCGGATCGTTTTTACGCCATAACTCTTCTTCTTCTTTGGAGCGATAGCCACTTGGGTCATCTGAAGAGGAATGCGCGCCTAAACGGTAAGCGATAGATTCAATTAAAATAGGCTCTTCGTGCTCCAAGGCGTAGTCGCGTGCCATTTGAGTGGCTTTGTACACAGCCAGAATATCTGCACCGTCGACACGAATAGCTTTCATGCCATAACCCACACCACGACAGGCAATACCATCGCCTTTAAATTGCTCGTTGGCAGGAGTTGAAATGGCATAACCGTTGTTACGGCAGAAGAAGATCACCGGCGCTTTATGCACAGCGGCCATATTTAAACCAGCATGGAAGTCACCTTCAGAAGCTGCACCTTCACCAAAATAACAAATGGTGGTGTTTTTCAGTCCGCGTAACTTTTGTGCGTAAGCGTAACCACTGGCCTGAGGAATTTGTGTGCCCAGTGGTGACGAAATCGTCATGTAATAAATATCTTGGCTGCCGTAATGCACTGGCATCTGACGGCCTTTACCTAAATCTTTTTCATTGGAAAACAGCTGATTCATAAACTGTTCCAGACTAAAACCACGATAACGCAAGGCACCTTGTTCACGGTACTGCGCCATAATCATGTCTTTATCATCCAATGCGGCTGCGCTGCCGACAGTAGCGGCTTCTTCGCCTAAACACTGCATATAAAAACTGATACGCCCCTGACGCTGAGCTGCCAGCATACGTTCGTCCAGTATGCGGATAAACTGCATACTGTCGTACATTTTAAGGGCTGTGGCTTTGTCGAGCTGCGGTACTTCTGCACCAGGGTAGATAGAGCCGTCATCCTGCAGGATACGCAGCGTAGGAATTTGTAACGCGTGACCGCTGGTAAACTCAGCTGTGTGCACTGTAGAGATGGTTGCGTTATTGGGGTTAGTCATAGGTGTCTCTTTTGGTTGTATCCGTCAGACTGTGACAAAGGTTTAAACGCCTGGTGGCTTGGTGACCACTCTTGGTAACTGAACTGCGTTTCCCCGTTTGCCCTGACCATTATTTTTTGTTTTACGTGTGTTTAATCAGTATCGCTATTTTCTTCTATTTTTCGGCCGCAACTTTACCTTTACGTAAACTGCATTGCAACCAGAGGCACAAATAAAAACAGCTGGTCTATGTAGTGAAGATGCACCAGCTGTCAGCCATTTTTTACTGCAAAGCTCTTTCGGGCGTAGCCTTAACTTACTTTTCCTGCCACAGAAACAGGTTTAACCATCAGTATAGCGCGCTGACCAATGGCTACTTTTGGGTTAGGGAAAATAACGGCTTCGCCTTCCACTTCCACTTTGTATTCCACACCCTGGTCACTGGCGAGCACAGTGCCGACATCAAAACTGGTGAAGTTTTCAATGTTGTCAGCAAAATGCAACTTAAAATCTTCAGTGGTTTTATTAATAGAGCGGCGCACTTCATACAGGTTAAAGTCCGCTTCATTAAATTCAGTAGTGGCTAGCGTTTCGCCGGAAATAAGCGCTCTCAGAGCAGTAGCGGCTTCAAAAAAACGGCTCATATCATTTTCGCCAAAAGGCCTGGCTTTGCCCAGCTCTATGGTGAAACCATGCGCTTTACAGCTTTGGGCGGCAAAATAACTAAAAGTGCTGGCTGGGGTTTGCATTAAAAGCACTGTGTTGGCACCGCAGGCTTTTAAAAACTCAAACTGGTTTTTGCTCCAGTTTTCCCCATGCAAAAACGGATAGACCACAAACTTTTCAAAACGTGAACCCCGAATCGCCGTATGCAAGTCATAAAGTTTACGCTCACGTAAACCTTCTGGTGTATCTTCAAAAAACTTCAGTACATAAGTCTCTAACTTTTTCGCGCGCTCGCGCTCAGCGCTTTGTACACCAGGTTCTTTGCTGTGATGGCCTGAAAATAAGCGGTTTAAATTGTCCTGAATTTCACGCACCCCCGCATTCATAGCCGGTGGATTGCCAAATAAAAACAACACACGTTCTGTCAGCAACAGAGTTCCAGTCAGTACATCATTCAAGAGATCTGAACACAGCTCTACAGGTGCGGTTTCGTTGCCATGCACACCGCTTGAAAGCACTATATCCTGCTGGCCAAACTGCTTAGGCTGGCAATAAATAACCCCTGTATCCCAGATTTGAATATCTGTGCCGTTTTCTAGCTGATAGCTGGCAAAAGGTAAAAAATCAGGATGGGCCAAAGTGAGTTTTAAAAAATCAGGGTGGTTCTGCAATTGCTGCAGCAACTCTTCAGGCTTCATAGATGCTCCATAGGCTAGCGCTTAAACGCTTTGTTTTTTAATGCGCCCTATTCTATACCCAAAGCAATGCAGGCCAAAAGCAGACCAGAAAAACAAAGCTGCTTTTTACCACAAAGCAGCTTTGTCCGGACTTACAGCCTGCCGTTATAAACCGCAGCTGGCGCCATAAATTGATTGAGCCCAGTGTGGGTTATCGATAAAGGGGTTGCGGTTTTGTTGCCATTCGTAAATACGGTTATTACGACGAATTTCAAAACTATCGACCGGATCCTGTATATGCCATTGCAGTAATACACAAAGTTTTCCCATTTCAGTGGTCGAACTGCTTGCTGGAATATAGTTGCGTAATATCAGGTTAGGCGTACCCGTTTCGTCGCCACCTTCGTAACGTACGTCCATATAAAACATCATACGGGCCACATCACCTTTGACCGCATTACGGGGTTCAAAACTGTCGCTGTCGGTTTTGTTTTCCGGCGCTTCGGTCAGTGGCGTACCACCTAAATCAAAGTCTTTATTGCCACGGCTGGAGTTAATAGACACATCAGCTGGTCGTAAGTGATGAATATCAGTGTAAGCGTATTGGCTTTCGCTTGGGAAACCATGACTTTTTGGCCAGACATGCTCACGGTTCCAGGCATCTTGTGAATTACTCTGGCCGGCACGGAAGCTTTTAGCCTGAGAGCGACCTGCATACAGTAAAATCACATTGTTGGTATTGTTTACATCTTCGTCTGTATAAGACAACGCATCCCACACCTGACTATAAGTTAAACGCAGATGGCCACGTAAAATAGAGTTCAGTGCTGTTTTCAGCTCGCTGCCTGTTTTCCCCGCAGCAGCTGCATAATAAGTCGGCTGATTGATAACAGGTTCTGAGCCACCGCCACCACAGGTTGCTGTAAACACACCACTACCCGGGTTACCATAGTTGCTGGAAACAACCCAATCAGACACAAGATTATTATCTGTGGTTTTGTTTCGGCTAATGGATTTATCCACGGCATTGATCGACCAGCCAGATAAGCCATTTTCCCAGCCCACAGCATCAATTTCGGTGCTGCCGTTTTTTAGTCTGACGTAATCGCCGTTATTACCAAATGCCAGAGTCAAACCCGATAAATGCGGCGTAACCCCGTATAAGGCCTGCATAGCCGCCGTATTTTTCGCCACAAGAAAATAGCTGCGTGGCGCTACAGTGCCGGATAAGTTAAAACTGCCACCATTGTCCTGCAAACTATAGCCTTGCAGGTTAATGGCTGTGCAGCTGTTGTTGTAAAGCTCTACAAACTCTTCTGTGGCGTCATTGTTGGGGGCGTCGTACAGTACTTCGGTGATAAGCAAACTGGCAAAACTGCTGCTGCAATAAAAGGCTGCAGCAAGCAGCGATAAGGTTGTGATCTGTTTCATGAGTAATCCTGTAAGTTTTTGTTATGGTGTGAGGTTCTGCTTCCTGCCCCCAAAAGGCTCTGCATCTGCGTCAGAGCACAAACAAGACTAGCTCAGGTATATGACAAATTGCTTAAATTCAATACAAAATGTTTACTTTTTGATCATTGGTGCGCTAAGCCCACATCACCAACACAGCAGCCAGCACAATGAACGCCAGGCCCAGCAAATCCTGACGCTTTAACTTTTCTTTTAACACCAGCACCGAAATCAGTAATGTAAATAGTATTTCAACCTGCCCCAGTGTTTTCACATAGGCTACTGCTTGCAGGCTCATCGCAGTAAACCAGCCTAAAGAGCCTAAACAGCTGGTCAAACTGGTAGCCAACGTCAGTTGTGGCCTTTGCCATAACTTCACTAAGGTGGTTTTGTCGTTCAACGCCAGATAAACCAATAAAGCCAAGGTTTGGGTTGTTATGACAAAAAACAGGACCCAGGCTGCGGCTGGCAAAAATGGCAAACCTAAAGTAAGGCTGGCCTCTCGTACCCACAAAGAAGTCAGCGCAAATGCCAAACCACTGCCCAACCCCAAGGCCAGAGTTTTGGCGGATAAAGAACGAATGCTGGTGGCTCCGGTCAGCAAAAACACCGCGATTCCACCAATAAAGACACCAACCCACCCTAAAGGACTGATGTAGGTACCAAAAAACATCACCCCAACAATAGCAGCCAAAATAGCCTCGCTTTTGGCCAGGCCTACCCCTATGGCATAGTTTTTTAGCCGGAATAGCACCACCATCAGGGCTGTAGCCAGAATTTGCATGGTCGACGCTGCCAGCACATAAAACACAAACCAGAAGTTAAAATGGGGGATGTCGTAATCCTGCCACTGATAAAGCCCAATTAAATACAGCAGTGCTAAAGGCCCGGCATAAATAAATCGGGCTAAAGTCACGCCCATTACTGGTACGTCTTTACTCAGTTGCTTTTGTAAGGCGTTCCGCATTGCCTGCATAAAAGCAGCCAGCAGCGTAAAAGGGATCCATAAAGACATGCAGACATCCAAAAATCAGTAAAACAAAATGATGCCTTGTTCAGAGAATGAAGGCAAAGCTTTTACCCGCTGTTTTAGCTGAAATGTTCATCTAACAAAGCTATATCGTCAACCACCCACTGCGCTTCAATACAGTCGGTCAGATGTGCTGCAATAAACTGGATCAAACGCCGGGCTGAGGCGCTCAGTCTTTTGTCTTTGCGCGCCACCAGATACCAGTGGCTATTGAGCGGAAAACCTTTCACCTTCAACACCTTAAACTGCTCATTGCTTTGGCCTAAAGTATAGGCAGATAACACCGCAAGGCCTAAACCGCTGGCGACACTGAGTCGGATGGCTTCGTTGCTTTCAATCTGCATGGTTTTAGACAACTCAACACCCTGACTACTCAACCAGGACTCAAATTGCATACGGGTGGCGGAGCCTGGTTCACGCATTAAAAACCGCTCGTTTTTTAGTTCTGCAAAATCAAGTTCACCGCCTTCTGCACAAAAACGGGATGCCCAGTGATCAGCTGGCGCTATCAGTTGCAGCGGATTTTTAATAATACGGCATGCCTGCACCAACTCACCGCTTGGCGGCTGACTAAACAGATATAAATCATCATCCTGATGGGCAAATCGGTTCAGAATATGTGCCCTGTTGCCTACATTTAAGGTCACTTCAATTTTGGGGTTGGTTTTATCAAAAGCCCCCAGAATAATGGGCATGACATATTTAGCTGTGGTTACTATGCCTAAGCTTAAAGTGCCACTGCGCCCGCCTTTGGCCTCCTCCAACAAAGAAGAAAAGTCATCAAAACGGCTTAATACATCGGACGCCGCCTGAAACAACGCATCCCCAATATAAGTGGTACGCACTTTTCCTTCCCGGTATTCCAGCAAAGGTTGCCCTATTTCATCCGCCAGCTTTTTCAGCTGTAAGGACACTGTAGGCTGGGTTAAATGCAATAAACGTGCGGCCGCCGATACAGAAGCCAAGCGCACCACCTGTACATAAACCTGCAGTAATCTGAAACTTAAATGCCGCACATCCATAGATAATTATCAATACTTAACTAGCAAACAATTAATTATCCAATATACCCAAAGGCAGGCACAATCGCCAGCCAATAACAGCTACGGAGTTGGGTTATGCCGGATATTGTGATTGCGTTTTTCGCCTTTGGCCTTATAGCAGGCTTATTAAAGTCAGATTTAAAAGTTCCTCAGTCTATTTACGAGACCTTATCTATTTTGCTGATGCTGGTACTGGGCCTCAAAGGTGGCATGGCGCTGCATGGTCAGGCCCATAGCGGTATGGTGCCTGATCTGTTGGCTGTGGGTGCTTTAGGTTTAATAATTCCGCTTTTGTGTTACCCGCTGTTACGTTACCTGGTGCAACTGAATAATTCAGACTCTGTCAGTATTGCCGCCCATTATGGCTCTGTCAGCGCCGGTACTTTTGCTGTGGTGCTGGCACTGGCGGAAAAATCCGGCATGCCATTATTACCCGAAACCACTTTATATCTGGTGATGCTGGAATTACCGGCCATTGTCATTATGTTGGGTTTGTATGGCGCACTCAAAGGTCAGGGTAAACAAGCGCAGATCTGGCGCGAAGCCTTAACCAGCCGTGGCGTATTGCTGCTTGGTGGCGGCGTATTGATTGGTTATCTTTATGGTCCTGAAGGCTTAGAGCCTATAGCGCCCGCCTTGATTGGTGGTTTTAAAACCATGCTGGCTTTGTTTTTACTGGAAATGGGCCTGTGCACTGCCAAAGTCTGTAACCCACTGCCGCTGCAACACTGGCGTTTAATGCTGTTTGCAGCACTGGCCCCTTTTGCTTTAGGAGCTTTAGGTTTAGCTTTTGGTTTACTACTGGATTTACCCCAGGGCACTTTGTTGGTTCTGACCACTTTGGCCGCCAGTGCTTCTTATATAGCAGCACCAGCCGCTGTGCGGGCCAGTATACCTGACGCCAACATAGGCCTGGCCATGATGGCATCCTTAGGCATCACCTTCCCTGTCAATGTACTTTTGGCTATCCCTGTGTACCAGCATTGGGTGGAATTGGCGGTTGGAAATTAACCTAAGGTGCTGTAAAGCGTACAAAAAAAACGCAGTCAAACCAAGGGGCATTGCATTTATGGGTTAAAGCAGTACTATAAGGCCCAACGTCGGTACGTAGCGCAGCTTGGTAGCGCACTTCGCTGGGGGTGAAGGGGTCGGAGGTTCAAATCCTCTCGTACCGACCATTAATTTTCCTCATTTTTTAACAATTTGTATCTCTTGTCGAAGGCTGCATCATCCAACTTTCCCGAAACGTTGAAGCGATGATGCCTTGCTCTAGGCACTTCTGTTTGAGCAAGCTTTACAAATTGCATTCTAAAGTCCCTGCATGTTTTCACTTTCTGAAGTAATATCTCAAACCTTGTTGAATTCAAAAACAAATTTTGAACTGAGTGACAGAAGCCTTGCTGTGCAGGCCAAAGCCAAAACACAAAAACACCAGGGAAGAACAATGACAAAAGCTTACATCGTAGACAGAGCGCTTCACTGGATATCATCCTTGTTGATCCTGTTTATGCTTTTGAATATGGGGTCTCAGATCCATCTTTTGGACTATCGTGTCAAAGGCCAAATTGAGCACAGGCAAGATGCGATTGAAATGCATGCCTTGGTTGGAGCTATACTGCTGCTTGTGCTGGTATCAAGAATGGTGTGGGCCGCACTATTCAAAGCTCAGATACCCAGGAATTTAATACAGAACAAGCTCCACAGCAGGTTTATCTCAGTTATCCAGTTTCTGCTTTATGCAGTCGTATTTGCATTAGCCGTCTCGGGAGTTATGATGGCAGGCGAAAGTGAACTTTCACTGCATCTGTTGGGCTTGGAGCTTTCCTCGCCTGACCATAAAAATATTAAACAATACAGTCAGCTACTTGAAATTCATCTGTTTTTTATTTCAGTATTTTGGTGGCTTATTGGTTTGCATGTTGCTGGAGCTATGTACGCGAAACGGTAAATCTGGCGGATCAGGTTCGGCATTCACCACGAAAACGAGTACCAACAATCTCCTATATTTCAAAACGCCACACACACCTCCCCATCAAATGATGGATAGGTGTGTAAAACAAACGGAAGCCTAAAAACAATACTTAGAAAGATAAGTCTCAGGCTAAAGTGAATCTATAAGTTGAGGACTATCAGGCGGAGCTTGCTCTGTTATTAAAAAAGCATAAGGTCCGTAGCATTTCGGCTTATGGCTATATTCGGATCTAAATTTTGCCTAATTGTAAAAAATATTGGATTTTTAATAAATAGTTCGTGTACATTCGTATTTAATTTAGTGACAACAGTAAGGACCCGTTATGCAAGTCAATTTGAATACTCCAACTACAGCAGGAACATCAATAGCCTCGCCGGTGGCTCCTGTTGCTCCAGCCAAAACGACAACTGCTACAACCCCTTCTACAGCAGATACCGTCACCTTGTCCGCAGAAGCAAAAGCTAAACTTGCCGCGGAGCTTGAGTTCGGGACTTTAGGCAGCGGTTCCGGTAACGAGCCTCCTATCAGAACATTTGGCAGCGGCTCCGGTAACGAGCCTCCTATCAGAACATTTGGCAGCGGTTCCGGTAACGAACCTCCTATCGGCACATTTGGCAGCGGTTCTGGTAATGAACCTCCTGCCAGTACTTTTGGCAGCGGTTCTGGTAACGAACCACCTATCGGTGATAAAGACAAGGATCAGGAACAATAACAGTGGGTGACTTTGCATACACTGTAGACAAGCTGTTCTGGGTAGGTACTTTTTTACTACTGATTGTCTCTGTATTTTACAAGCTGGATATCTCTTCCAGGATTGCCTTAACCGTATGGGTTGTAGGCAATTTGTTTATGGACCTGATTCAACCTTTTGTTATGGCTGTATCGACCAATCACGTAATAGTAGGGTCTTCCTTTTGGTATGTTACGTGGGGAACCATTGAGATATTATGCGTATGGTGTATCTATAAAGTTCACGCTGTGCATGAGATCCCTGCCAGCAAGTTAACCCGCTACATTATGGTCTGTTTTTTAGCCTTGTGTTCAATGCAGTTGCTCCGTTTTGCAGACAGGATAGTTTTTGAAACCGACTTGCTTTCTGCCATGTATAAATATGCGATCGTTGCCATCAATATCTCTGTAGTACCCATGACCGCACTTTGGTTAGCAAAGGAAATAGCGGCTATCAGAAAAGGAATCGTCTTATGATTGAGTTTTTATCGCTGATAACACTGGCGGTCTTGCTACTAAGTGGTGTTTTCTTTTACAAGAAGACCTGTCGTAATTTGACTGTCAGTGAAATAGAACAAAGAATTTCGCAGCAAATGGATCAAAGGGCTCATAAGCTTTGTATGCAGGCTTTTGATGTGCAAAGAACCCGTAAAATGGATGAACGCAATAAGCTTGATGAGCAGTTTCTGGATGATTTGCATCTGTATGTGGAAGACTTTCAGGCCGCAGTAGCTGAAAGCTTGCAGCAGAATAAAGTGCGGGATATTCAAAGTTATGGTTTTATCAGGCTGACTAAATAGCCTTGTCTGAATACTATTTGGTCACTTCTTTGTAATTGCCTGATTTTAGTTAGCCCACTGTTTCTCATACGGATAAAACGCACGTTTTGCCAGACTTAGGTTTGGCTGATGCTGCTTCTTTATATAGTGTTGAATATCCTGTTGCAGTTGCAGTACTGCATCCAACAGTTCCGTCAGAGCAAATTCTTCGGTATGGAAAACAAAAGTTTTACTGCCTGGTTCAAGCCAGCAAAACATGGCTTCATTATCCATCCAGGTGATCACCTGATTAAAGCTGGTTAAGTGATGAGCGTTATAACGGCGCATCGACCCATTATCCCGCACCGAATGGTCCAGTTCATCTGCATGACGCCATAAAGTTTCATTACGCAGAGGATGACGCAAATCAGGTAAGTTGATTTCACTACGTAACGTCATGGCTCTGTGGCACATATCCAGCCCTAATTCTCCACAACATTTCGCTGGCCAGAAAATTCTGGATAACTGATAACTGTGGATCAGGATTAAATGCACCGCATCGTATACGTCTTCGCAGGCACGACGTTGACAGTCCCAGTCTTCAGACCAGTCCTGTAATTGTTTGATGGCTCTGTCCAGTTCGTGGCCAGCTTCGATAACCAGTTCACATTGCAATTCCGCTTGCTTTATATGCAACAGTATTTCTTTGGCATCCATTTCAACACTCCTTTGAAACGAGACGACACCCTCAATCGGGTACTCTGTACCATGAGTGTAGAAAGCCTGTAGGCCTTTGCAAGCAAGTGAAATGACCGCTAAGTTATAGATTTTCCATAATTTACCTATTATGGGTTTTAATGTAAATCTAAGCTGCTGACTTAACGTAAGATCAAGGCTTTTGGTTTTTTCATATTTTTTTGTATATATTTTCACCAAAAAAACAATTTGAATCGTCCTAACGCCTTTAAAGTAAAATTGAAGTTCAAAAACGCCATCGCTGTAAAACAGGCTTTCATCAAATAGTTACATCTGTTGTTTACACTTTGACGTACAATAGCCGCCTTTTTCGTCGCCTCCGAGGATTTTTATGCTGGGCTTTTTTGAACGACTAACCAAACCCTTCCCTGATGACGAACCCACACAACCTCCTACAGGTTTGTTTGCATTTTGCCTGCATTACAGCAAAGGTATGGTGTTGCCTCTGTTGCTGATGTCCATAGCGACAGCTTTACTGGCCGCGCTTGAAGTGTCTTTATTTGGTTATATGGGTCAGTTAGTAGACTGGCTGGTGAATAAAAATCCTGAAACCTTCTGGCAAGAAGAAAAAGATACTCTGATCACTATGGCAGTGGTGATGTTGGTGGTTTTGCCTGTTTTAGTGTTTGTACACTCTGCACTGATTCATCAGACCATTTTGGGCAACTACCCTATGTCCATCCGCTGGCTGGCGCACCGCTATTTACTGAAACAAAGCCTGGGCTTTTATCAGAATGAATTTGCCGGCCGTATTGCAACCAAAGTGATGCAAACTGCTTTGGCCGTGCGTGAAACTGCTACCAAGCTTTTGGATGTGATGGTGTATGTTGTGGTGTATTTTGGCGCTATGGTGTATCTGATCGCAGATTCAGATTGGCGTCTGGTCTTGCCTATGCTGGCCTGGTTAGTGCTCTACACTGGCCTGCAATTTTACTTTGTGCCCCGCCTGAAGCAGGTGGCTACTGAACAGGCCGACGCCCGTTCAGAAATGACAGGCCGTATTGTCGACAGCTACACCAATATCAGCACCATCAAACTGTTTTCTCATACCAGTCGCGAGTCACAATATGCCCGTGACAGCATGCAGCTGTTCCTTGTGCCTGTTTATAAGCAAATGCGCCTGGCTACCTGGCTGAATGTCAGTGTGCAGTGCCTGAATTATTTGCTGGTGTTTTCTATTGCGGCGCTGGCCATTTGGCTTTGGACTGTAAACGCTGTCACTGTAGGTTCTATTGCAATAGCCGTCAGCCTGGCTTTACGTTTGAACGGTATGTCACAGTGGATCATGTGGGAAGTCAGTGCTTTATTTGAAAACATTGGCACTGTGGCTGATGGTATTGCCACCTTTTCGCAACCTCAGCAAATAGTCGATCTAGCCGATGCGAAGCCCATTGAGGTGACACAAGGCCAGATTGAATTTAAACAGCTGAACTTCAATTACGGCAAAGTAGCTGGCGAACAAGGTCCTGTGATTGATGGCCTGGAGTTATCTATTAAACCCGGCGAAAAAGTCGGTTTGGTGGGTCGTTCCGGTGCAGGTAAATCCACGCTGGTGAACTTGCTGCTGCGTTTTTACGATGTCAACTCAGGCCAGATTTTAATAGATGGCCAGGACATCAAAACCGTATCGCAGGAAAGTTTACGCGCTCATATTGCCATGGTCACTCAGGACACCTCTTTATTGCATCGCACTGTGCGGGAAAACATTCTGTATGGTCGCCCTGGTGCCACTGAAGCAGAAATGATGGAAGCCGCGCGTTTAGCTGAAGCTGATACTTTTATTCAGGACCTGACCGATCTGAAAGGCAACAGTGGTTATGATGCTCAGGTCGGTGAACGTGGCGTTAAATTATCCGGCGGTCAGCGCCAGCGTATTGCGATAGCCAGGGTATTACTGAAAAACGCACCTATTCTGATTCTGGATGAAGCCACCTCAGCGCTGGATTCTGAAGTAGAAGCGGCTATTCAGCAAAGTTTAACCCAGCTCATGATAGGTAAAACTGTGATAGCTATAGCACACCGTTTGTCGACTATTGCAGCGATGGACAGACTAATAGTGCTGGATCAGGGGCGTATCGTTGAACAAGGCAGCCACCAGGAACTGATCGCCAAAGGCGGAATTTACGCTCAGTTATGGACACACCAAACCGGCGGTTTTATTGGTGTGGAATAACGGCTGGATCAGAGCCTTGGCTCTGATCCGCATATCGAATTAAGCCGCTATCTAAAGTTTAGAAATCCCGGAGCCTTGCCAATGATAGCTCCGGGTCTGGCATTTAGCTTAAACGTGGATCGGTTTCAGCCACCATAGGCTGCTTTAAGTGTTCGCTTCTGAACTGCAGTAACACCGGAAAAGGTTTTAAATCGACTAAATCCCTAAACAATATCCAGTCAACCAGGGTATACAAGCTAATCGCTGTATAGTCCCACTGTCCAAACTGCCCTGCTTTGATCTGCTGCTCCAGCGCTTCCAACGTGGCCTGAATACGCTCGTGCTGCAGATTAAAAAACAGTTTGTCTTCGTTCACATCAAAACCTGAACGCGTGCAAAGCAACAACTCGACCAACGAATCAGTACAAGCGTTAATGGTCGTCAGGCTGTTTTCCTGATCCCAGTTTAATGGTTTGAAATTTAACTTTTGCGCTAAATAACGATAGATCACAGCTGAATCAAAAATCACCTGCTCACCGTCAACCAACACCGGCACTTTACGGGCCGGATTGTGTTTCACCAGTACAGAACGTCCTTCCGATTCAAAAATATTTAAGGCGACAAACTGATAAGGCTGACCAGCAAGCACTAAACGTAACCGACGCACAAAAGGTGAAGCCACAGAACCTAATAACTGCATAACCTACTCCATTTTCAGATCAGGGCTTTAGTGTACAACCTTAGCAACTGGCTTCGATAGCCCTGATACCGGCTTAATTTGGACTCACTGCAGAGAGCTTTTTCAGTTCAAACTGATAGGCGGCTTGGGCTACCTGCGCGATTATAGCTTCATTGGTTTTGTTTGATTCGGCTGAATCTTTCACAAAGACAGCTACCAGCAAAGGTCGGCCATCGGGCAGCATGATGACCCCTATATCATTGGTTGCCGCTGTTTTTCCACCCCTGATACCTGAAGTACCGGTTTTATGCGCTACGACAGCATCTGCAGGTAACAAACCTTTTAATCGCTCTGGCCCTGTGGTGGTTTCCACCATCCATTTCCACAGTAAGGCCTGAGAAGTTTCAGACAACAGCTCTTTTTGTTCGAACTTTTTTAAGATCCGGGCGGCAGCTTTCATCGAAGTCCAGTTTTGATATTGCACCTGATCGTCAGCATGCATTTGCGCTTCATTGGCCACAACGTCAGTTTCTGCTATCCCCACAAACTGAATATACGCATGCAGAGCCGCAGGCCCACCAATGAGTTCAAACAACAGATCACAGGCCACATTATCGCTGTGCGACACTGAATACTGCAGCAGTTGCTCAATGGTGACAGTAAATTCGTCGCCCTGATAATCTTTCATCATAGGAGCCCAGGTATTTTGTAATACCTCTGCACGTTTTACTGCCACCGACAGGCTCAATTCCAGTTTGCCTTGATCCACCTGATGTAAAACCAGCAAAGCTAAATGCAGCTTAAATACACTTTGCATCGGAAACTTTTCAAAGGGATTCACCAGCAAAGGTTCCAGGTCATCAGGCCCCCACACCGCAACTCCAACTGTGGCCTTTTTACCTGTCACTATGGTTTCAATTTGCTCTTTTAACAAAGGGGATTGTGCAGAAATAACAAATGAACTCAGCGTCAGGACCAGCACAGCTGTGGCCTTCAAAACCGATTTTGCTATTAAGTTCATAGGACTATCCTTTTATACTTTATATTGATTATAGAAAAGGCAGCCGTGGCTGCCTTCTTATTCTGACCATGACTAATTATTCAATCTGTCTGCGTGCTTCCGAACTGCGCATCTCCCGAACCTGAGCTCTGGGTTGCTCTGCCCTGGGCCTTTCCATCCGCGGCTGTTCAACACGAGGTGCCTGATAGCTGCGCTCAACTCTGGGTTGCTCGATCCGCTGCTGTTCAATCCGGGGGGCCTGGTAACTGCGCTCAACTCTTGGCTGCTCGACGCGAGGTGTTTGATAATTCCGTTCCGGACGCGCAACTTCAGTTCTGGCTTGTTGTACAGGTCGTTCAAACTTAACACGCTCCGATCCTGTGGACTGGTGAGTCCGTTCCGGCCGTGCTATCTCTTGCCTGGGTTGCTGAACTGGGCGATCTAATTTCGGCAACTCACGATTTTTAATCAGATCCTGCCGTATAAGCTGGTCCTTGTCTTTAAATTCACGTGAATTCGTAGGTTCCACTCTCAGCCTTGGACCTTCTTCTTTTGCACGGCGAACGAGTTCATCACCTTTTTTGTTCCGCTCAAACTGACGTTCTTTGTCATCAAAGCGCTGAGCTTTTTCATTGTTAAACTTGCGATCAGCAGCATAACCTTTGTTTTCGCGGGTTTGAGCCGCCCATTCACGTTGCTGCTCTCTGTTTTGATAGCTACGGTTGCCGCTGAACTCGCGGGTTGGCTGATAGCCAGCATGGTAACTGACACCACGTCTGTGGTGCGGGTTATGGCGCCAGTGATGTGACTTTTTATGATGCACTATCTGATGACTGCGATAGTAATAAGGATCACGCCAATGATGACGATGATCGATCACTACGATTTGCCGGCGCGGCCAGTGAAAGCTGCTGAAGTAGAATCCCGGAGTAATATGAATACCCAGGCCCCAGGAAAAACCACGATTCACAGCATAACCTGCAGGCACATGCCAATAAACAGGTGGGTAGCTATGCCACCACCATGGTCCATAGACGATTTGTGGATCGTAATAAGGCAGGTACACTACTTTTGGTGAAGCAGATTCAATGATGATGGTTTTTTCTTCCTTCACCACTTTAATATGTTGTTGTTTATCCAGATTACCTGAAGCATAGGCTTTGGTACGTAACGTCTGGATGCTGGTCATCACTTGCGCTTCCTGACCTAAAAAGGCATCACCTAAACGTTGAGTCCAGTCAATGTCATCGCTCATACGTTGCAGCAATTGTGGGAAAGGTACCAAGGCTTTAACGCTTGGATCCCAGTCCATGTCTTCCACTTCGTCCAGTGCTTTTTCCGCATTGTAACCAGGGTGTTCTTCCACCCACCGATGGGCTTTAATCACTTCCAGTGGATAGGTTGACGCTATTAACACATGCGACAACACTGTGTCCGGATACAAAGCCACAGGAGCAAGCATAGCGTCCAGCTCAGCCTGGCTAAAACTCTGCACAGTGCTTCCGGCACTGGCGGTTTGTTGTGCTGCAACAGGAGCAACCAACAAGGCTGGGAATAAAGCCACTGAAAGCAAAGGTAAGCATTTCATCAAGGCATGCATAGTACGCTCCTGCCACGTTATAACCATGGCCACCACAATTCGGATCTACGGATAAAAGTGTCGCGAGATCCGACGCCACACTCTAAAAACTCGTTTTAGCCTGATGTTTTTATCACCAGCTTGCCTGAAGTTATAGCAAGGAATGCCTGAACAGCTTCTGAATGAACTTTGCCTCTTTATATACAGGCGAAGCATGTAAAACCGATACCAGACTTGCACTGATTATCAGGTTATGAAGCTTTGACTCTGAAAAGTGCTGAAGGTTTAAAACCCGTGACTAAGGAGGTGCCTGTGATCACCACGGCCACACCGACAAAAGTATGCCAGCCTAAGGCTTCATCTAAAAACACATGGCCCCAGAATACGCCAAATACCGGAATTAAAAAGGTGACAGTTAAAGCCGGAGTAGCACCTTCATCCTGAACTAAACGGAAATACAATAAATAAGCCACACCGGTACAAATCACGCCAAGCGCCAGCACAGCAAAAGTCACATTGACGCTGATATCCGCCTGTATTGGAAATAGCAATATCACCGGAGCCAACATCAGAGTTGCGGTCCACATACTGCCGTGTGCATTAGTGTAGGGTGCAACAGTTTTTGCCAACCGAGTGTAATGGGTGGCAATGCCATAACAAAAGGCAGCGCCTGCTGCGCAAAACACTGCCACTAAAGCACCAGGTTCCAACACCACAGGGTCAAAACCTACCAAAATAGCGACACCACTAATGCCCAGCACTAAGCCCAGCAGAATACGCAAGTTCAGGCCTTGCCTGAAGACCAGAATGCCAATCAAAGCGCCCCAGATAGGCGCAGTAGCATTAAGCACAGACAACACAGAAGCCGTTAAGGTTTGAGCGGCATAAGCAAAAAGCAAAAACGGCAATGCCGAGTTAAAAAAGCCCAGAATAAAAAAATGCTTCCAGTTGTTTTTTAAATCCAGCTGATGTTTTTTCAGTAACCAGCCCATTCCTGCTAAAAACACAGCAGCAAACAACACCCTGCCCGTCATCAAAGCCGCAGGTCCTAAAGTTCCGACTGCAATACGCATAAATAAAAACGAGGAACCCCAAATAGCGGCCAAACTGAACAGACGAACAAAACTGGCAGGCTGCATTAAAAACTCCTGTAAATCATGGGGTGCTGAACTTTGAATTGAAATTTTTTCTGATTTTTTACTTAAATATGCAATTAAAACGCAAAAAGATGGAAAAATCTAAAAAAGCCGGGTTGCGAAGCTATGCAGATATACTGCATAATTACCCCGCTTCATTTTTGCTTTATTGCTTCAGCCCATACCACTTTTGTATGGGCTTTTTCATTTCTGGGCCAGTACACTCAAACCCCACCGCAAATTCCAACGCCAAAGTAGTTGATGTTGTGGCTAGGCCTGAGTGCAGGGGCGCGGTTTACCCGCGCCCGTCTGACCTAAAACCTTTGCCAAATAACGCAGGAGTTTTTTAACTTTGGTCGTCCTGGCTGATGCGGCTTGCAACAGCACCTGTCTGCTGCTGATACTTAGCATCCAGTCTTTTGTTGTATGGACGGGCAGCTTCACCTGTCATAGTTTCAAAATTCAAAGCACCAATTTTCATATTGGGCCTAAGCGCCAGTGGTAAACGACCACTGTTATAAAATTCCAGCACTATATTGCCAGACCAGCCCGGATCGATACGGTGTGCAGTTACATGCACCATTAAGCCCAAACGTGCCAATGAAGAACGGCCATCTAACCAGCCTACTATGTCCGCTGGCAAAGTGACGGATTCGAGTGTAATAGCCAAAGCCAGTTCGCCCGGGTGCAGGAAAAACGCTTCATCGTCTGTTAATACAATTTCATCACTCATTACTGAATTTAACGCGTGATCCACTTCTTCACGTGGGCCACTTAAATCAATAAATGCAGCGGCATAAGCACGAAAGGTGCGGAATTTATGGCCTAAGCGAATATCCACACTGACACCGCTGATCATATCTGGTGTTGGCCGTGGCGTAATTTGGATCTTGCCTTCATCTAAATAGGCTTCAATGTCGCGGTCACACAATCTCATGGTTAATCATCCGTAAAAATAATTTCGGGTTGCTTTGCTTGTTGATGTTGAGAGTTCCAATATAAAGCAAAGCTCAGTTGTCGTGCTATAGCCCGGTAAAAACCAGTACCGCTTTCGGCTGAATTCAGCACAATTGGCGTTCCGGCATCACAGGACTGGCGTATTTGTTTTTGTAAGGGTAACTGACCCAGCACAGGCACCTGATAACGTTCAGCTAATTCTAAACCGCCGTTGGTACCAAAAATGTCATCGATTTTACCGCAGTGGCTGCACTGGTAAAAACTCATGTTTTCCACCAATCCAAGTACAGGAATATTCACGCTGCGAAACATAGATATGGCTTTTTGTGCATCGGCCAAGGCCACATCCTGCGGCGTTGTGACTATTAAAGCCCCTGTCACCGGCAATTTTTGTGACATCGTCAACTGAATATCGCCTGTGCCTGGTGGCATATCGACAATTAAATAATCTAAGTCAGGCCATAAGGTTTCGTTTAAAAGCTGAAGCAAAGCCTGACTGGCCATGGGGCCACGCCAGACAGAAGCTTTTTCCGGATCAACTAAAAAGCCGATCGACTGCAGATAAATACCAGCGGCTTCTTTAGGCAATAAGTGTTTATCATCCGGTGACTCAGCTTTGGCGTCTTTTAAACCCAACATTGTAGGAATGGAAGGACCATAAATATCCGCGTCCAGCAGCCCTACTTTGGCGCCTTCTAAGCCTAAAGCAACGGCCAGGTTAACAGCTGTGGTGCTTTTACCCACCCCACCTTTACCAGAGGCAACCAAAATCACTTGCTTGATGTTGCGATAAGCTGGTTCTGCTGTATTTTCGCTGCTTAATTCAAGCCTGAGATCTGGCTGCACCTGCTGCAGCGCAGGCAATAATTCATCCGCTAAAGAAACCCATGGAAATTTCAGCGTTAAACTCAGGCTATTCTGTTTAGCAGTAAAACTTGCCTGCTGAATTAAACTATCCAGCGGCATAGGAAATTCGTTACTTTGAAATTCAGCCAAAGTTTTGGCTAATGCTTCTGGCATGCCATCACTTGCCGGCTGCTGTTCTGCTGATTTTTTAAACCATTTAAACCACATCGTGTCACTCAATCTGCTGTACAGGGTAAAAACTCTGTTTTTTGCTACTGATCCAGCGCTTTGCTGCTTTTGAACTGGTGCGCTTTAACGCGCGCTATTGTATCATTAAGCCACTTTTTTCAGTGATATATCTATGAGTTATCGATGACACAACGCAAAATTCTTATCACCAGTGCTTTACCTTATGCCAATGGCCCCATTCACTTAGGTCATATGCTGGAACATATTCAGACTGACATCTGGTCTCGTTTCCAAAAAGCCCGTGGTCATCAGTGTTATTTTGTCTGTGCCGATGATGCTCATGGCACCCCTATTATGCTCAAAGCTCAGCAACTGGGTATTACCCCAGAGCAGATGATTGCCCAAACTTCGCAAGAGCATCAGGCCGACTTTGCGGATTTTTTAATAGGTTTTGATAACTACCACAGCACCCACAGCGAAGAGAACCGTTTGTTTGCCAGCGATATTTACACCAAGCTGGACCAGGGTGGTTATATCAAACGCAAAACCATCAGCCAGTTGTTTGACCCGGAAAAACAAATGTTCCTGCCGGACCGTTTTGTTAAAGGCGACTGCCCTAAATGTGGTGCTTTGGATCAAAACGGCGACAGCTGTGATTCCTGTGGTGCAACCTACAGCCCGGTGGAACTTAAAAACCCACGTTCTGTGGTTTCAGGTGCAACTCCGGTATTAAAAGACAGCGAACACTATTTCTTCGACCTGCCCGCTTTTGAGCAAATGCTAAAAGACTGGACCCGCAGTGGTTCACTGCAGGACGAAATGGCGAATAAACTGCAGGAATGGTTCACTGAAGGCCTGCAGCAATGGGATATCAGCCGCGACGCGCCTTATTTTGGTTTTGAAATTCCAGGCGCTCCGGGCAAGTTTTTTTATGTCTGGCTGGACGCTCCTATCGGCTACTTAGCCAGCTTTAAAAACTATTGTGATAAAACCGGTGTTAACTTTGACCAGTTCTGGCAAAAAGACTCAGACGCTGAGATTTACCACTTTATCGGCAAAGACATTATCTATTTCCATAGTCTGTTCTGGCCGGCTATGTTAGAGGGTGCGGGTTACCGTAAACCTACCTCTGTTTATGCTCATGGTTTTGTCACTGTCAACGGTGCGAAGATGTCCAAGTCTAAGGGGACTTTTATCAAAGCCCGTACTTATCTTGAGCATTTAAACCCGGAGTATCTGCGTTATTACTTTGCATCCAAACTCACGAGCAATATCACCGATTTGGACTTAAATCTGGAAGACTTTGCGCAAAAAGTGAATGCAGATTTAGTAGGTAAAGTGGTGAATATCGCCAGCCGCTGCGCCAGCTTTATCAGCAAAAAATTCGATGGCAAGTTAACAGCCGAAATTGCAGAACCCGATTTATTGGCCGAGTTCACAGCGGCAGGCGAAACCATTGCCGACAGTTTTGAAAAACGTGAATTTGCCCGCGCTATCCGTGAAATTATGGCGCTGGCGGATAAAGCCAACCAGTATATAGACGCCAAAGCGCCATGGGTGCTGGCAAAAAATGAAGCCACCTTAACCGAAGCGCATTTGGTGTGCTCCATGGGCATTAACCTTTTCCGCGTTTTAATGCATTACTTAAAACCAGTTCTGCCAGCTATGGCGAAAGAAGTAGAACTGTTTTTAAACGACGAATTAAGCTGGTCAACCTATCAGACCGCTTTAACCAATCACAGCATCAATGTGTTTAAACCATTGATGCAACGTGTGGATATGACAAAGGTAGAAGCTATGGTCGAAAGTTCGAAAGAAAACCTGCAGCAAACGGCTGCGGCTCCGGTCGCTAAAGCTGTTGTGGCTGAAAGCAAAGCAGCAGCTGTTGCTCCAGCAGATGGCGCTATCGAACCTATTGGCGAAACCATCAACATAGACGACTTTGCCAAGCTGGATTTACGTGTAGCCCGTATTATTAACGCTGAACATGTTGAAGGCGCTGACAAACTGGTGAAACTGCAACTGGATTTAGGCAATGAGCAACGTCAGGTCTTTGCAGGTATTAAATCTGCTTACCAGCCAGAGCAATTAATTGGCCGTTTGACCGTGATGGTTGCGAACTTAGCGCCACGTAAAATGCGTTTTGGCATGTCCGAAGGCATGGTGATGGCAGCAGGCCCTGGTGGCAGTGATATTTTCCTGTTAACACCAGATGATGGTGCTACGCCAGGTATGAGAGTGAAATAAAGCTACCCGTCGTTCTTGAAGCTGCAGCTTTGTTGACTGCGCGCGCTCGCCCCAGTCACATAGGTGAACTATGCTCCTGGGGTCTCGAGCACTTGTCGTCGCGCTGCAACTCCAATTACTTAGGGTAGTAGGTTTACTACCCTTTTTTGTGACAAGGAAAAGCATGTCTAACATTCTGCGTTCGTTTTCTTCTTTGTATTTTGCCACTTTATTGATGGTACTCGCCTCTGGGGTACTCACCACTTATTTAGGTTTGCGCCTTGCCGCAGACTCGGCCGCCCAAATCTGGATAGGCGGCATGATGTCGGCTTATTATCTGGGTTTGGTCGCAGGTTCTAAAATTGGTCATAGGTTAATAGCTCGTGTGGGTCATATCCGTGCTTTTGTTGCCAGTGCAGGTATTACCACAGCAAGCGCTTTAGGCCATGCCTTGATAGACGATTTAGCCATTTGGCTGGTGCTGCGCCTTATGGTCGGCATGGGCATGATGTGTATGTATATGGTGCTGGAAAGCTGGCTGAATGAGCAGGCCGACAGTAAAAACCGCGGCACAGTCTTTGCCAGTTATATGATTGTCTCTTATTTAGGTTTAGTGCTGGGCCAACTGGCCATTAGTTTAAGCCCTGAACTGACACTAAAACCTCTGCTTATTGTGGCTATGTGTTTTGCGCTTTGTATTGTGCCTTTGGCCTTAACACGCCGTATTCACCCTGCCCCTTTACAGCCCGCGCCGCTGAAAATAAAACTGTTCTGGCAAAAAGTACCGCAGTCGCTCACCACTATTGCGATGGCTGGTGTGATTGTGGGTTCCTTTTACGGTTTGGCTCCGGCTTATATAGCCCATAGCGGCGCCACTACAGAGCAAGTGGCCGCTTATATGGCGACTACTGTGGTTGCAGGTTTAGTAGCGCAGTGGCCTATGGGCCGGTTATCAGACAAAATCAAACGCAGCCGTTTAATTCGCACTAATACAGTGTTGTTAGGCATAGTGGTGCTTTGTATTGCCATATTGCCGTTAAGCGGTATTTTGCAGCTTATCTTCACTTTTGCCTTTGGCATTCTGGCTTTTACCTTGTACCCACTGGCAACAGCTTTGGCCAATCAGAATGTGGAGCAGGAACATAGAGTCGCTTTGTCCGCCACTATTTTGCTGACCTTTGGTATGGGCGCTTGTATTGGGCCTTTAATAGCATCCACCTTTATGCAAATGGTGGGTAACAGCATGTTGTATGGTTTTATGGCGCTTTGCACCCTGCTGCTGTTTTTACGTTTAACTCATGTCAATTATCAGCAGAAACAACAGAATAAAGAAGTGCCTCAGGATTATGTAATGGCATCCGGCGACTTAGTATCTTCTCCTTTAGCTGCCGCTTTAGATCCACGGGTTGATGAGCAAATGGTGCAGGAACAAATGGTACAACCTCATCTGCATGAAGCCGACTTACCCACTGCGGATCAGGAATTAAGCAGTATGGAGAGTGAAACCGAAGCTGCTACAGAAAATGAAACTGTTGAAGCTGTAGCAGTAGCCGAAGCGGAGCCAGATAAAAACAAACCGGCATAAGTGGTCTTGCTTTACCTAAAGTAAACCCAAAGTAATTGGAGTTGCAGTTAGGCGACAAGTGCGTGAGACCCCAGGAGCGTAGTTTACCTATGTGACTGGGGCGAAGGCGCGCAGGTAACAAAGCTGCAGCTTCAAGTACGAAGGGGTTAAAACAATGTCAGTACCAGTTTTCCCACGACGGCGTTCGAAGCCAGCAACTGATGCGCCTTTTCGGCTTCCGACCAGTCCATACTTTGGGCCAGCACAGGCTTAATTTTACCTTCAGCTAAAGTTTTCCCAAACTGCTGAGTAAAATCACTGATCAAGGCCGCTTTGTAGCCATCAGTCCGGTTTCTAAGTGTTGAACACAGTAGCTGGCCCCGTTTTTTCAGCATCAAACCTAAATCCAGCTCTGGGGTCATACGGCCACCGAGCATTGAAAGCACAATGATCTGACCATCCAGCGCCAACAGCTGAATATCTTCAACTATGTAATCGCCTGCGACAGGGTCGATAATCAAATCAAAACCTTGTGGCCGTGCTGCTTTTAACTCCACTGAAAAATCATGGGTTTTATAGTTCACCGCAAAATCCGCCCCTAAAGCTAAACAAGCTTTGGCTTTTTCATCTGAACCCACTGTGACAGCAACAAAACAGCCTGAAGCTTTGCCCAACTGTATGGCTGCAGTACCGACACCGCTGCCACCTGCATGCACTAATAAAGCGCCTTGATCCGGCAAATGCCCTACAACACGCATGGCCTGAAAGGCAGTTAAAAATACTTCGGCGCAGGCTGCAGCTTCGGCCATGCCTAAAGCAGCTGGCTTTTTAATTAAATGCTCTGCACTCATTGCCACATACTGGGCATAACCACCGCCTGGCACTAAGCCAAATACAGCTTCACCCAACCAGTCTGTTGAAATATCGTCAGCCACAGCCACCACAGTGCCAGCGACTTCCAAACCCAAAGTATCGGATTCACCTGGTGGTGGCGGATACAAGCCAGTACGCTGCAACAAATCAGCTCTGTTGATACCTGCAGCGGCCACTTTAACCAGCACTTGCCCTGCTTTTACCTGAGGAACAGCCACTGTCACCTGCTGCAATTGGCTTTGAGATCCGGGGTTAATCACCTCAATAGCCGTCATCTGACTGGGTACTGCATGGTTTTGCATCAATTTAGTGGATCCTTTTCATAGTTTTGCTTTAGCTTTTGCGCGCTCTTCACTAAAATAGCGCCCCTTGCCCATCTACAGAGTTGACCTATGTCTCACAGTATCATTTTACAACCCGAACGCGAAAAATCCTTAAGACGCCGCCACCCTTGGGTATTTTCTAAAGCGGTACTCCAGGTTAAAGGTAAACCAGAATCGGGCGAAACTGTAGATGTACTCACCCACGATGGCAAATGGTTATGCCGCGGTGCTTATTCAGCCGACTCGCAAATTCGCGTGCGCGCCTGGACCTTTAACGAAAAAGAACAGATCGATCAGGCCTTTTTCACCCGCCGTATTCAGCGCGCCTGGTCTGTGCGCCAAGATATGTATGACCTAACGCAAACCAACGGTTTACGTATAGTAGCTGCTGAATCTGACGGTTTACCAGGTGTGACTGTTGATTTATACGCTGATGTGCTGGTTTGTCAGTTGTTATCCGCTGGTGCCGATGCAAACCGTGAATTAATAGTAGAAGCATTAAAGCAAACTTTCCCTGATGTCAGTATTTACGAGCGTTCAGACGTAGATGTGCGTAAAAAGGAAGGTTTAAAACCTGTCACCGGCTGGTTGCATTTACCTCGTGAAAGCGGCGAAGTGGTGATTTTAGAAAATGGCATGAAAATTCTGGTCGATGTGATCAACGGCCACAAAACAGGTTTTTATCTGGACCAACGCGATTCACGCGCTGCGGCTGGCCGCCTGGCTAAAGGCAAAACCGTACTGAACTGCTTCAGCTACACTGGCACTTTTGCTTTGTCGTGCTTAAAAGGCGGCGCAGAGCATGTCACCAACGTGGATATGTCGGATTTAGCTTTAAAAACGGCAGAACGCAATTTAGTGTTAAATAACATGGAACTGGACAAGGCCAGCAACGTCAAACAGGACGTGTTTAAGTTACTGCGCGAATACAAAGAGCAAGGCAAGTTGTTCGATATGGTAATTTTAGACCCACCAAAATTTGCCGACAGCAAAGCCCAACTGATGCAAGCCGCCCGTGGTTACAAAGACATCAACCGTGTGGCTATGCAATTGGTAAAACCAGGCGGTTTGTTATTAACCTTCAGCTGTTCAGGCTTAATGGAAGAAATGCTGTTTCAAAAAATAGTGGCCGACGCAGCTCTTGATGCCAACAAAGATTGTTTGTTTATCGAGAAACTCAGTCAGTCCAGCGACCACCCTATTGCCAGCTTCTACCCTGAAGGTCATTATCTGAAAGGTTTAGTTTGCAAGGTATTTTGAACTGTACTTTGAACGGTATTCTAAAAAGTATTCTGATTGGGGCTTTTGCCCCAGTCCATCAACTAAGGAGTGTTCGATGACGATAAAAAAGTTAACTTTAATAGTGGCGGCAGCCTTAAGTTTTTCCGCTGCAGCCGACTGGTCAGTCAATAGCGAGCAATCCAGCCTGAATTTTGTGTCTGTGAAAAATGAAGTAGTGGCCGAAACCCACAGCTTTAAAGAGTTAACAGGCAAGTTAACGTCGGCAGGCGAATTCTCAGTCGCTATCCCGGTCATGAGCATAGACACTATCATTCCAATTCGTAACGAACGTATTCTGGAACATGTGTTAGCGGCCAAAGAATACGCAACTATTAATGCCAAAGGCAAAGTAGACAGCAAAGTACTTACTGGCTTAAAAACCGGTGACAGCGTGACTGTTGATCAAAAGTTGGACCTGACCTTACTCACTCAAAGCCAAAGCCTGACCGCTAAAGTAAAAGTGACCAAAGTGTCAGACAGCCAATTGGTAGTCACCACTGTTGCGCCAATTATGCTGGACGTAAATAAATTCAAATTAAACGCAGGCGTAGAAAAACTACGTGAACTGGCAGGCCTGAACAGCATCAGCCCAATGGTACCAACCACTTTTAGTCTGGTGCTGGTAAAGTAGGTTTTTGGTGTTTTTGGATTTGTGAAACAGACACCTTTTGGTGGCTGTTTCACATAACATTTAGCTTATTTCAACAGACAAATTTTTATATCGAAAATATTTAATCTGGCATGCTTTTTAAATGTCATTTGTTCATAACTTGGCTTGATGCTAAATCAACCGCCTTTTCAAATGCGGAATTCCCTTCAAAGAAATAATCAGGAACAACACCATAACTTTCCCAACTTTCATTTGAAACTGGATGAGTAATAACAGCATGATTCATTATAATTGACATAGTGTCACTTACCTTGATCGGTTTGGCAATATGTCCAACCCCCATGGTCTCCTGACCTATAATTATTGCTTTGTCAAAGTGCTTAAGTGTGTGGCCAAAAAATTCCCATGAGCCAGCAACAAAAGAGGAATTGATGATATAGAGAGGAAAATCCTGCTTAAATCTATCAAACCCTTTTGTATTGAAAGATTTTAAAGTGTCGATGCGCTGATTGAACCTGAGATTTCCTATAGCTAATCCAGGCTCCACAAAGTAGCTAATCAGCTGTTGAGCTATATTTATTGCTATTTTATCAGCCGAACGCAGATCTATAATCAATGCATCAACATCAGATAAAACTTTGAGATGCTCCTCAAGAATTTCATTCTCATTTGGAAAGTAAAAATCACCCGTTATTTTTAAATAACCGATGTTATTCTCCAGAACTTCTACTGTTATTGAGTCTTGCGGCTTTGAATCTGACTCTTGATTGTTTTCATCTATGGCTGATAGTGTCATTGGTTGCTGTTTAATTAGCTCAAAGCCAGAATCCCTGGTCGAGTCAAATAGAATAGATGTCACTTCATGATTAAAACGTGAAAATTCATATTGCTGGTTAAAGTATCCCGAGCGCAATTTTGCGAGTAAATTATCTGATGCTATTTTTGCCTTTTCTGGGTATAGATATGTTTCGTTTAATTCGTGGACTATATTCTGGATTGCCAATTCTACTTCAGTATGCGGGATCACTGTATTTCTATTAAGATCCAGCTCTTCTGATACACAGATCCCGGTTACGAAGAGCAAACAAAAGAAAAATGCGATAGTTAATAAATTCATTCAAGCCTTCTTGACCGTCGGTCTTACCGGGGAACGATAAATTCAGATCCATAATCACTTACTGCAAAGAGGATGCACAAGATTAAATCCGTAGAGTGCTGCGAAGTTAAGTTGTACTCATCAGTATTTTTTACACATTAATCCCAAGCTAAAATAATGCTGCCTGTAGCCGCACACATTTTTTGCATGATAAATACCTAAAGTATTAATAATACCGATGAACCTCTATTTCAACAGATTCTTCTAAACTATGGGAATTATTATTGTTAACAGAATACATACAGGTGGCATACGAATTCATCAAATGTTTACTCCGGCAATGCACCAAACTTGATTATCCCCACTTTCCCTGACACTGTTACCAACAGTAAAATCAAAAGGACAGGAAGATGAAACTTTTACTACTCGTAACCACCCTACTCGCAGCTGCCCCACTTCAGGCTGCCACAGCAGACAACCAAATCAATTGCCAGGCCAAAGATCAAGGCACTATAGATAAACTGATTTGCTCAGACCCAGAACTACTCAAACAAGATCAACAACTGGCAGAGGTGTATCAGCAGGCTTTGGCAAAAGCAGTGAATGAAAAACCGCCTTTGTTAAAAGCTGAGCAGCGCGGTTGGATAAAAGGGAAAGCGGAGTGCTGGAAAGCAGAGGATAAAAAAGCCTGCGCTTCAACGCTTTACATCCAGCGTATTGCCGAGTTACAGGCGCGTTATGAACTGGTTCCCATCAGTAAAAATCTGTTGCTGAGCTGTGATAACAACCCGGCCAATGAAATTTCACTGCGTTATTACTCCACCACACCAGCTACTTTAATTGCTGATTATGGCGACCAAGTCTCTTTAATGTATCAGCAGGAGGACCATAGCTATGTCGGGAGAAATGAAAAGCTGTCAGAGCAAAACAAAGTTTTCACTGTGCAGTGGGGTTATCAAGCGCCGCTGATGAGCTGTAAAACAAAATAACACAGCTGTTACTTAAGGCTTTTGTATCTCGGTTGGAGCAGGTACAAAAGCTTTAATTCAATTCTATGATCTGCACACCCAGCTGATAACAATCTTCCTGCTCCTGAGCGCAGCGCATCACTTTAGCGTGGGCGGATAAAGGGGGGAAACTGGGGTTGGAACTTTCCATTTTGATGTAGAGCAAAATGCCCATTTCCAGCGGTTCGTCTATTTCCAGCGACATACCAGTGGCACTTAAATCGCGGCAGATGGCGTTGATCACCCGGCCTGATTCAGGATCGTTAATCATTAACTGCACCTGAGCATTCACCATCATTCGGTAGTAGTTGCGTTTATCACTGTGGCCTAACATAAACTTTTACTGCCTCCCCTGCGTAGCCGAAACCACAGCTGTTTTGCTGCAATTCCAATTACTTTGGGTCTAATGTTTTGAATTGATATCTTTTATAGATCGGCAACAGGCCACTGTAAAGGCTTTTATTCTGCTTACTTATGCATATGGCTGCAGAGTAAATCATCCACCAGCATCTGAATATGCCTGGCACTGATAGGCTTACTGACAAAAGCATCGGCTCCGGCGTCCAGCGCTATCATTTCATCGCGTGGAGTATCCAGGCCCGACATTATCAGAATGGGGATATGGCCGGTTTCAGGGGCATTTTTTAATAAGCGGCAGGTGTCCAGCCCATCTAAACCCGGCATACAGATATCCATCATCACCAGATCCGGTTGTTGTTGCAGCACCAGTTGTAAAGCTTCAACCCCACTTTTGGCATAACACAGTTGGTAAAAAGGCGACAAAGCCAGTTCAAGCAGACGAAACATAAAGTCTTCGTCGTCCACTATCATGACCTTTTTTTGCTTCAGTTCCATTGTCTGCATCCTTGTGTCTCCTTTCCAACGCATCGATGCGCCTGAACTAAGTGTATGGCTTATTTAGCGATTTGCCAAAAAACAGCCAATTTTTTTCTAAAAATTTACTTTACTTTAACTCTGCAACGGCCTGCAAGATACGTTTTACCGACACAGGATAAGGTGTACCTAAAGTCTGAGCATGTAACGACACTTTAAGTTCCTCCAGCATCCAGCGAATAGCCAGCACGGGCTCAGGTATAGTTCGGCCAGCAAATTTCCCCAGCAGGTTTTGGTACGCATCTGCTGCCTTTTGATATTCGTGTGACATTAATCGGTCGCGGTTTGGATCCACCGGCAGTTTTTCCTGACGTTTTTGCAGTGCCTGTAAATAACGCAAAATGGCATCCAGACGCGCCGCACCATGAGTACTGACAAAACCTTTAAACAATAAGGAATCCAGATGTTGCTTGATTTCCCCCTGGCCTTGCACATGTTTTAACTCAACTTTACCTTTAAGCTTTTTCTGAATTTCATGGCCCAGTGTTAAAATTTGCTCTACTTTCAGCGCGATACGCAGCACTGTTTCACCCAGCTCTGCGCGGATTTTTTCTTTGACCACCGTGAACTCTGCTTCAGTTTCAGGCCATGGCTGTTGGCTTAACAATTGATCGACACCAGCCGCTATACAGTCGTCTATCAGTTCCAGCACTTTGCCAAAAGGATTAAAGTACAAACCCAGCTTGGCTTTGTTCGGCAAGGATTCCTGCAGGTATTTGACTGGCGATGGCACGTTTAACAGCACTAAACGGCGCAGGCCCAACTTGCTTTGTTCAGCCGCCTGTTCAGCGTTATCCAACAGCTTTATCGACACCGAATCTTTGTTATCCACTAAAGCCGGATAGGCTTTGATTTGATAACCGGCCTGCATTTTGATGTATTCACGTGGCAACTGGCCAAAAGTCCACTGCGTCAGTTTGTCCTGCTCTATGCCCCGCTCTGCCACCTGACTCAGGTTCTGTTGCACTTTGCCCTGCAGCTCTTGTTTTAACAGCGCCAAAGAGCGACCTTGTTTTAAGGTGTTGCCTTTGTCATCTACTATCTTAAAGTTAAACTTCAGATGGGTTTCAATGCCGGACAGCTCCCAGGCATCGTCCGGAATAGTGACACCTGACATCCGCTTTAATCTGTTGCTGACCACATCGAGCAAAGGCCCGTCTTCAGGTTTAATACTTTGTAATAAGGCATCGGCGTAATTTGGCGCTGGCACAAAGTTGCGTCTGTATTGTTTTGGCAGGCATTTAATCAGCGCCACCAATAAATCATGCCGCAAGCCTGGGATCAGCCAGTCAAAGCCCTGCTCTTCCAGTTGGTTTAACAAGGACAAAGGCACAACAAGACTGACACCATCGTCTGGCGCGCCCGGTGAAAAGTGATAATCCAACGGCAACGTTAAATTGCCCTGACGCCAGAATTCGGGGAATTTGTCGGCTGTGACTTCTGAAGCGTCACGCTTATATAGCTGCTCTAAATCCAGATGCAGTAACTTGGCATCTTTGGCTTTAGCCTCTTTACACCATTTGGCAAAATCGACTCTGTTATTGGCCCAAACAGGAATTTTTTCAGCGTAAAAAGCCGCTAAAGTCTCTTCATCCACCAAGATATCGCGGCGGCGGGCTTTTTCTTCCAGCTCAGTGACTTGCTCAATCAGCTTTTGGTTATGGGCTAAAAAGCTTTCATTCAGGCCTAAGTCCTGCTCCACCAAAGCACTGCGGATAAAAATGGTGTGACAAGTGGCAGGGTCTATTTTGCTGTACAGCACAGGGCGTTTGCCGACGATGATCAGGCCATACAAAGACACCTGCTCATAAGCCACTACTGCGCCTTTTTTCTTTTCCCAATGCGGTTCGCTGTAACTGCGGGTGACCAAATGCATAGCCGCAGGCTCAACCCATTCAGGCTCAATTTTGGCCACAGCGCGGGCATAAAGCTTCGAGGTTTCCACAAGTTCTGCGGCCATCACCCATTTAGGTTTACGTTTAAATAAGCTGCTGCCAGGAAATACAAAAAAGCGGCTTTGGCGGGGCCCCATGTAATCGGCATCGCTGTCACGGCTACCAATCTGGCCTAATAAACCTGTGAGTAGAGCACTATGGATTTGCTCGTAGGATGCCACCTGCGAATTCAGGCTCCATTGCTGCTCGCTGCAGATTTGGCTGAGCTGGCCAAATAAATCCTGCCATTCGCGCACCCGCAGGTAATTCAAAAGCTCTTGTTTACATAAACGGCGGAACTGGTTATTGGTCAGCTCGTCCTGCTTCTCTTGCAAATAAGCCCAGAGTTTTAGCCAGGCGCTGAAATCTGAATCCGGATCGGCAAAACGGCCATGCAATTCATCGGCTTTTTGCTGTTTATCCAAAGGTCGTTCGCGTGGGTCCTGAATCGACAAAGCCGAGACAATCACCAGCACTTCCTGTAAACAGCTGTGTTCTGTCGCTGCAAACACCATACGGGCTAAACGAGGGTCGACAGGTAAACGGCTGATTTGGCGGCCTAAGTCTGTCATTTGCAAACTATGGCTATTGGACTGAGGTTTGACTGCACCCAGCTCTTCCAACAGCTTAATACCGTCGTTAATAAAACGGCTGTCCGGCCGTTCTAAAAACGGGAAAGCCTGAATATCGCCTAAACCTAACGCCAACATTTGTAAAATAACAGAGGCTAAATTGGTACGCAGAATTTCCGGATCGGTAAATTCTGGTCTGCCATTAAAATCCTCTTCGCTGTATAACCGGATACAGATACCAGCAGCCACACGACCACAACGACCTTTACGCTGATTGGCGCTGGCCTGACTGACGGCTTCAATCGGCAGCTGTTGTACTTTAGAGCGGTAGCTGTAACGCGAAATACGCACTGTGCCCGGGTCTATCACATAACGTATACCAGGCACAGTCAGTGAGGTTTCAGCCACGTTGGTCGACAAAACAATGCGGCGGCCGACATGGTTTTGGAAAATCAGGTTTTGCTCGGCCGCACTTAAACGGGCATAGAGCGGCAACACTTCGGTATGAGGCAGTTTTAACTTTTCCAGCGCATCTGCTGTGTCACGAATTTCGCGCTCACCGTTTAAAAAAATCAGAATATCGCCAGGTGGCTCTCGGTAAAGCTCTTCGACTGCATCAAAAATAGATTGCAGCTGATCGGCATCTTTATCATCGTTTTCTGCCAAAGGCCGGTAACGGGTTTCGACCGGATAAGTACGGCCTGAGACTTCAATAATAGGCGCGTCAAAAAAGTGCTTGGAAAAACGCTCTGGATCTATGGTAGCCGAGGTGATAATGACTTTTAAATCAGGGCGGCGTGGCAACAGCTGTTTTAAGTAGCCCAACAAGAAGTCGATATTTAAACTGCGTTCGTGCGCTTCATCGATGATGATGGTGTCGTATTGATTTAAAAATCTGTCCTGCTGAATTTCAGCCAGCAGCACACCGTCTGTCATCAGTTTGACTAAAGTGGTGGGCGCTGTGTGATCGCCAAAACGGATTTTATAACCCACCTGCTGACCAACAGAGCATTTCAGCTCTTCGGCTAAACGCGCAGAGACACTGCGCGCCGCTAAACGTCGTGGCTGGGTATGGCCTATCATGCCAGCCACACCACGGCCTAACTCTAAACAGATTTTTGGAATTTGGGTGGTTTTACCCGAGCCAGTTTCACCGGCAATAATCACCACCTGATGTTTGGCTATAGCGGCTTTAATGTCGTCTTTTTTACCTACAACAGGCAGTTCAGCCGGGTATTCAATAGTGGGCATTGCTGCAAGTCGCTGAGCGCGTAATTGCATAGAAGTGGCTATTTTTGCCGACAGCTGCAGCATTAACTGCTGCTGTTTGGCTTGGTCCTGCTGTTTTTTTATGCCCTGCAAGGTCTGGCGAAAACGGTGCTGATCTTTGGATAATGAATTGGGAATGGCTTTAGCAAGCGCGGCAACAGAAATTTCAGCGTCATTGGCAGCAATAGCAGGTTTAACAGTAGAGTCGGTCAACACAAGGCCCTCAAGAGATAGGGGCGACATGCTACCAAGTTCAGGGGCTTGAGATCCAGTAAAAGCACCGCTTAAAACGGTGCTTTTACTGCAACTTCAACAGTGAGACCTGTAGGGGCGGGTCTTGTACCCGCCCGCTCAGCGTAAAATCGATTAACTCACAGCTTTGTAATGGGAGTGCAATTCCAGATCGATGGCTCTCAATACATCTGTTCTGCTAATCACGCCCAGCAGATAACCATCGTCATCCACCACAGGGTATACCTTAGGTTTGGACATCAGCATGGTTTGAGCTAAATCTACTATGCCGTGGTAAGACTTGACCGTCAGCACTTCTCTGCGCATCACATCTTTGACTGAAGCAGCCTGCTGTAAATGATAAGTACCGGATAACATTCTGGACAGACAATCCTGCTCAGAGACAAAACCAATCACTTTTTTTTCTTTGTTGATCACAGGTCCACCCAGTTGTTCAGCGAGGATCAGTTTATTTACCGCCTCTTCCACTGACATCTCTTCGGTAAAGGTCACAGGGTGACGATTCATATGATCGGAAATTTTTAATAAGTCCATAAGCCCCTCAAAAACGTCGTATTTTCACAACACCTTAAGCTTAGACCAGCTCAGGCTACTTGGTTGAACTCTCTTTAAAAATTTCACTGATTGTGGCTTCGCCTTCAGTTTTTTTCGCTCTGTACATGCCTTCGGTATTAAAGCTCCAGCCGACTTTTCCTTTGTGGTCAATCAGGATCACACCTCCAGTGCCACCTACTTTGGCTAATTCCTGCTGTATCACCTGATCAGCCGCTTTATCAGCACTGATGCCCTGATACTTCACCCTGGCACAAATATCCGAAGCCACACGGTAGCGGATAAAAAACTCACCATGACCAGTGGCCGACACAGCACAACTGCTATTGTCTGCAAAGTTACCTGCACCAATAATAGGTGCATCACCAATACGGCCATAACGTTTGGCTGTCATGCCACCAGTGGAAGTCGCTGCAGTTAATAAACCACTGCGATCCATTGCCACAGCGCCTACAGTGCCCATATTCCATTCAGCCTGCCATGGTGTCTTTAAGCGGTAATTTTGTGCCTGATGTGGCAATTTTTGCATACTTTGTTTAGCTTTTTTTAAAGCGTCATAACGAAATTCGGTATCAAAATAGGAGTTTTCAACCAGTTCCAGCCCCTGCTCTTTGGCAAATTGCTCAGCACCAGCACCGGAGAGCATCACATGCTCGGACTTTTCCATCACAGCGCGGGCCAGCAATACAGGGTTCTTCACCACTGTGACTCCCGAAGCAGCGCCAGCCATCAGGTTGTCACCCCGCATAATAGAGGCATCCAGTTCATGACCTTCGTCATAGGTATAAACCGAACCTTTACCAGCGTTAAACAGCGGCGAGTCTTCCATAATCAGCACAGCAGCTGTGACTGCATCCACGCTACTGCCACCTTTTTCCAGCACGGCATAACCTGTTTCTACTGCATGTTTTAAGGTGGCGTGGTAGGCCTGCTCCTGCGCTTCTGTCATCTGGCTTTTGTTGATGGTACCGGCACCACCATGGATCACTATGGCTATTGGAGTTGTGGCCTGGTTGGCCGAAGCTAATGCGGAAAAACAGCACAAGGCTAAAAAGCTGATGGAGCGACGCATAAAGAAATCCCTGATCAATAAACTTATTGCTCAAGGTTGTACCGCGAACTACCTCGCAGACGCAAGTTGCTCTGCGTTAGTTTTGCCAGAATAAGAGTTTAGTCTTCAGCGCCTATGGAGGTTTCTGCACTGCAATTACCTGCTCTTTTAAAGCCTGCGTTCAGCGCTTGTTGTTCTGTTTCAAACCATTGTTGATTGCGCTCTGACACCTGACGATAACCACTGCAATGACTTAAGTGATACAACTTGCTGCGTTTATTGCCGAGCACCTGACCTGAGGCTTGCTCTGTCTGAACTGGTGCTACAGCCGCAATTTGACTTGCCTGAGCTTGTGTATTCAGGCCAAAACCCGAGGCTTTGTAATCCAGCTGCCAGACTTTTTTTCCTGTGACAAAGTCATTGCCATGCCCCATATGCTGAGCAATACGTTGTTGCAGCTTAAGTTCAGTGTCATCGACAGGGTCCTGCTGATGCCAGGCCATAAAAAGCTGTTGCTGGGCTTTTGATAAATGAATGTTGTATTTGTCGGCCATGTAAAAATGAATACGGGCTATATCGCCGCGAATTTGGGGTCTTGGTTCGACTTGCCGGCTTTTAAAGTCCACTTTCACTTCACAGGAGCCATATTGTGGTGTTTGGGGTGGCAAAAGTGCAAAACGATAATGCGCTCTGTCACCGTTCACTTCACCTATTGCAGGTTTGAGATTAAATAAATCGGCTTCCATTTGTTTAAACAAGCTATCTGTTTTGCCACATTGCTCACGCCCGCCCTTTCTCCAGCAGGACAAAGGGGAGCCAAATTGCTGGGCGGGCATCACATGCTCCCATTCAATACGGCTGGCTCTGGGGCCATTTTTCCGAATTTGGTAACCACAGGCTTTCAGATCAGGAATACCTTTGCCTGCTTGCCAACGAATATCGCATCCACAATAAAATTCTTGTTTTTCAGGTGCATAGATACGGCTAGCTAGTTTTTTGGCGGAGTCAAAGTTGGCAGGCGCAGCAGCCACTGTCCAAACAATAAAAAATGCAAAGGAAAATATGAATTTAAACAAAGAGGTACAACCTTAAACTGCCTACAGAACGGTTTTATTATGCCACAAGTACGAACAGAGCAAATCAGACATTTAAGTTCCGATAAAAAATACTGCAATGGCAATCCTGGTTCATCTTCTTTTTTGTACAAAATAATTCACGCAGAGGAGATTCAGGCTAAGGTGATGAGTTATAGGATCTTTCTGCTATCTTTAGAGTGAAGCAGCAATTAATCATGGTTAACATATAAAAAACATACTTTACAAAATGAATTTGGCTATTTAGTATGCGCCCCATAATTTCGTCGCTACAAATCAGCAGTTAAACGCAATAATAAGAGTTAAACCGTTATGGACCAGTCATTTTTTCGTTGTAAAAAAGTCTTGGTCATTGATGACTGTGCGCCCGTCCGGGCCACTGTAAAAGGAATGTTACAACAAATGGGGTTTGAGGCTATTCATCTGGCCAAAGACGCAGGCGAAGCTATGCAGAAATGTATAGATATGCCCTTCGATTTTATTTTGTGTGACTTTAACCTCGGTGACTGCAAAGACGGTTATCAGTTATTTGAAGCCTTAAAAAAACAACAACTGCTGGCCCCGCTCTGCTGTTTTATCGTCATTAGCGCCGAAGGCCAAAGCCAGATAGTGCATGGTGTGATTGAGCTGCAACCTGATGACTATCTGCTGAAACCTTTTACCGCACCTGCATTGGAAGAGCGCATCCACAGAGCCATCAGGCACCGCATTGAATTACGTAAAGTATTTTTCCGCTTGTTTGAGCAAGACTACGCCGAAGCCTCACGTGAATGCGATCTGGTGATGCGTACCAAACCAGACTATGCATTGCAAGCCATGCGACTGAAAGGCGAACTGCTGCTGAAATTGGGGCAATACGATAAAGCTGAAGTCTTTTACCAAAAAGTGCTGCAACAAAAAGCCTATAGCTGGGCGCGTCTGGGCCATGCCTTAAGCTGTTTTTATCTGGAGCGCTGGGAAGATACCGAACTGGAACTGGCTGATTTGACTCAGTTTGGCGATACTAAAGTGGAAGCTTTGGATTGGTTATCCCGTTTATATGTGCGCCATGGCCGTTATCAGTTGGCTTTTGAAACCTTAACAAAAGCCGCCACATTGTCCCCTAAAAACGTCAGCCGCCAAAAAACCTTAAGTAATTTATGTGCCATTTTGGGCCATACCGATATAGCTGCCCGCATTGCCGGCAAAATAGTTCAGGGGGCCCGTCATTCTATAGACGATACAGCTGATAATTATCTGAACCATGCCCGCGCTTTGGTCGATCAGGCTAAAGGTGCATCTGTGCTGGATAAAGCTGTTATTCTGCAAAATGCAGGCAAGTTGCTGGACGCTTTGCATAAACGCTTTAACGTAGATGCGCTGAAGCGGGAAACCGTGATCTTACGCAGCCGCATGAGCAGTTGCCGTGGAGCCATCAAAGAAGGCCGCGAATTAATGCAGCAAATTCAGGACTTACCCCTGGATGATCTGACCATCGACAGCTGTATGGATGCAGCCAAAGCTTTTTTTGAACTGGGTGATTTATATTCCAGCCAGCTTTGTATCGACCGCTTAAAAACCATGTTGTATGACGATGATTTCCTGACCGAAACTCAGCGCATTATGTTGCAACTGGAACAGGACAAACACGAAGGCTTAAAACAGCAGATCAAACAAATTAATACCGAAGCCTCAGACGCCTACCGTATGGGCCAGTATGGCCGCGCCGTGTCGCTGTTTTGTGAAACCTTCGACTTTATGCCCACCAATCCGGTGATAGCGCTGAATTTGCTGCAGGCCATGAGTAAAAGCGCAGGAGTCACAGGCGAAGCCATCAACTACGCCCGTAATGCAGCCCGGGTGCTTCGGCAAAATCAGTTGGATAAAAGTGAGCAAGAACGTTTTGAAAAATACGTCTCCACTTTAAAGAAAACCCAGCCGGGTTTGTCTTCGGTGCAGTTGTAAAAGGTCAGAGCTTTAGCTCTGACCTTTGTTATCAACCCAAAATAATATAATCCGACTGATAAACTATGTCTTTGTGCTCAGCCAGAACCAGCCGTACATAACGGCCTCCTACCTGATCAATAGCAATACAGTCATCTACATCCACTACAGCATCGGTGTGAGGTTTATCCCAGCCTTTGGGCAGGTATGCTTTACCCTTTTGTTTAGCTTCGGCTTTGTCTTTGGCTGTGACCAGCAGGTAATGATGATCTTCACCAAAAGCACCAGGCAAGTAGCCGCCTAAATTAATGAAAAACAACCGCAATTCATCTGCAGCAGGTGCTTGTTCAGAAAACCGCAGCTGATAGCCTTCTATTCCATCCACTTGCATCCAGGAATCGATATGCATACCCGCCATAGTGCCAAACCACTGCTCGCGTACCTGCGGATAGCAATCTTCAATGCTGTCGCCAGTAACAAAAGCCACATCATGGACTTCAATTTTTGCTTTAGGGTGTTTTCCACCTAACATCACTACAAATAACACTTCAAATTCCCTTTTAATCGCGGCCGTTATAAATACGGCCACCGGAGTTTTTGTAATAATCCAGCACTGCTTTGGCATCTGCACGCTTAAACTGACGCACCACTTCCATACCGGCATCTGCTAAATACTGATACGACTGCTCAAATACCGGGCCTTCGTCAAAACCAATAGCTCTGGCATCTTCAGCAGCACCAGCACAGACCATACGATTGACGCCACTCCAGAGCACCGCCCCCATACACATGGCACAAGGCTCACAAGAGGTAAACAGTTCACGGCCACTGTCTGTGGCCAGAGTAAAAGAACCCAAAGCTTTTTCGGCCATCATAATAGCCACAGTTTCGCCATGTAAGGTGGAATTAGTCAAAGGCACCACACGGTTGACCCCTACCCCTAACAGCTGACCTGAAACCCGATCAAAAATAGCAGTACCAAAAGGGCCCCCCGTGCCACGCTCTACATTTTGTTTTGACAATTCAATGGCCAGAGCCATTTTTTCATCGTCATTGTGATAGGTTTTTTGCCAGTCAACAAAAGTGGCTACCCAGTCTGGTAACTCCACTGTTACAGCACTGCCCGGCTGGTTAATAAAGCCAATACGCTCTTTCATGATTTGTCCTGTCGCGTTTTGTCGCGAATCATCGCTAAAAATTGGGCCAACTATTTACCTTTATATCAGCTGCCAGACAAGTAAAAAATTACTGCATGCTAATTTTTTGTGAAAAACGTGCACACTTTTTAGCCCATGCATTGAAGCTTCCATTTAGAACCAGATTAGTCTGATGACCAAACGATAACAAAGATGAAAAACTAGCGCAGATAGTAAAGCACGAAGTTTCCGCAAAGAGGATTTATTGAAAAAAGTATTTTTTCTAATCGCAATTCAGTCTATTTGCTTCGTTTCAGCCAACGATCAACAAATTGCCAGTATTTTTTCTGCTCACGGCATCGAAGGAGCTATGGTACTGTCATCTCTTCATTCTGGAAAAACCTATATCCATAACTCGCGAAAAGCTTCTCAGCCACTGCCTCCTGCTGCAACTTTCAAAATACTGAACATGCTAATTCTTCTGGAGGAAACCATTATTACGCCAGAACAAAGCGGCTTCATTTGGAAAAATAAAACATGTACGGAAAAACGTTGGTTAAATCGACAAATAACCAAGCAAGCAGGTCGTAGGACGTCAGATTGTTACCACCTGGATCAACTCACCAAAAATGTTGGAACAATAAATTACGTCAAGTACCTTGAAGCGTCAAAGTACGGACACCTAGACAACATTAGTACAGGTACCGAGTTCTGGTTTAACGGCAACCTACAGATCAATAGCTACGAACAAGTCAGTTTTCTGAAAAGTTTTTACAAAAAAAAATTACCTTTCCAGTTCGGTAATTTCTCTTTAGTAGAACAATTGATACTTGCAGAAAAAACGGATACTTATCAGCTTTATTATCAAACCGCTTGGATCAAAACGATTTATCCAGACCTGGGTTGGCACATTGGATATTTAACAACCAAAAGTGATATTTGGTTTTTTACAGTTGTTGCCACCACAAAATCAGGCGAAAACTTAACCTTACTACCACAAATTGCAATCCATTCTCTAAAAGCCAAAGGGCTACTGTTATAATTTCTTGTAAAAATCTCAGAGGTTGTGAAACATTACGGATAACTTGAATCAGAGGAATCTGATAGCTATGCTCACACCCTTAAAGTACCTTAAAGGTATTGATTTTTTAGAATTGTTATTAAAGGAGAACGACATGCACAAACTTCTGGTAGCTATTGGAATAACTCTTAGCTCAGTTCATGCTTTGGCAGCCCCACAACTTAATGTAGGTTCAATGTACGATTATGTGGCGGCAAGCAAAACAACCGAGGTAAAGCGTATTATGAATTCGGGGTCGTCGACCGCTTATGTACGAGTATCTGTAGCTGAAATTGTCTACGAGAGCAACGGGAAAAGTAGTGAAGTCGCAGCGGGCGAAATACTGGACGTAAGCAAACAAACAGACACTTTAATTGCCAGCCCGGCTCGCTTAATAATTCCTGCAGGATCTAGCCAAACTGTACGGCTATTGTATATGGGGAATCGTGACAAAGAACGTTATTTCCGGGTACGTTATATTCCGGTAGCACCAGATATTAACGATCAGTTTAATTTGTCGGAAAAAGAAGCTGAAGAGTATAAAAAACAACTAGATGCTGGTTTTAGCATCATGGCCGGCTATGGAACCATAGTAATGGTCCATCCAGAAAAAACAAAATTTGATACCCAAGTTATTGAAAGTGAGTCAAATATTAAAGTAACAAACAAAGGCAACTCGACAGCGATTGTCGACATGATCAGATATTGCGACAACTCTGGCTTAAACTGCACTCCTGTAAGAGTTGATCACCTGCTGCCGGGAAGAGAGAAAACATATGAAAAAATGTCGGGCAAAAAAATATACTTCGACATAAAAGAGTTCGATGTAAAAAAACCATACTCTTTTTGATGGAAGGCCTTCAGCATATAAAACCACTCAACTGGTTTTATATGCTGAAGTTTTCTACAACACCCTATCAATCGCATTGTCAAATTTTAGAGAGTTAAAGTCATGATTAAAATACATTCAATAATAGCTTTTTTATTATTATCGACTTCCCATATTTTATCAGCGAGCGACATTCTTGAGCACAAAGTAAAAGTTATAGTAGAGCTACCTAATCCCAACTTTATTGTAAGACCCCCAACGGGAAACAACTGGCTGTACGAAACACAAACTATGCGCTGGGATATGGTTAGTAATAGACCTTCAGCTATTCGACAGCAGCTTTATATTGAAAGCAGTTTGGGACCTGTTACGGCCAGACTTTATAATGAAGCTGAACTGGTAGGTATAAATGACAGCATACCTTTGAACGTATACATAAATTCCGTGCTTTTAACTACAACAGCTCAACAAATACTTAACAGTCAGGACAGTCATGCGGGACGACTGGTTCCAGTACACATTAGTGTCCGGCCAGCACCAAGCGGTACCCAATATCAACCTGGAACTTATTTAGGCCAGGTTAATATAGTTTTCGACATTTTGTCGCCATAAGCTTACCTATCGGTAATGCTCCCATTTTTAACCGAAGTTAAAAGTAGAGTTTATGCAGCCATCAATGGTGGCTTTCCGTCATTGGCTTTATGTGGCCGTTCATGATTGTAAAACCATAACTATTTGGTGGCATAGTCCTGAACTTCTTTAAGCCTGTCAAATAAATATGTTTGCTTACCCAGCTGTGCCTGTTCGTATACCTGTTCGCCTTGTTGTGTCGTTCGATGTACGCATTTTGCTGCAGCTTGCCAGGTTGAATGTAATCAATCTTGATCTCATGCTTTTTCACGCCCATTCCGTAAATTCGTGACTAATAAACTCAGGTCCATTGTCACAATGGATAGCCATTAGGTTTATTTGCCCTTCAAGTAGCTAATTTAGGGGGCGGATCACCCGCATTGTTGGCAAGGAAAAACCAGCTTCAATCGCGAGCCCTTCACATTTAAAGCCATCAATCACGCTGAACAGTCGGTTGGCTTCTTCCACCTGATAGCTGGTTATGCATAAAATCTATCGACCAAAGCTAATCGGGTTTGTTTGGCTCTTTCAGCAGCTCTGGTGCATTTCGCTTTAACCTTCGGCGTGGTTTTATTCGCAGATTTAACGCTAATTCACAGTAAATTCGCATAAACATCCTTGTGGTTCCAACCAAAACCTTTTACGTTGCGTAAGTAACTAAAACACTGGCCAAAGACCAAATCTGATCCTTTTTCAGTTAATTCAACAAGAAAGTCTGCAATATCTGCATTCTCGTCGTTATTGACACACGGATAGCGATAACAGGTTTCGCTGATACAAAAGGTTGCGAAAGCTAAACGGATACTTATTTTTCGATTTACAACAGCCTACTGTGCCATCGCTTTGAGCTACGACGGCTTTACCACTTTTTTGCCATGACCTCCTGAATGACATCGGCCTTTAGCCGCTCTTCGGCATACATCACAAACGGGCATTTTCAGCTTTAAGCTCTTTTAGACGAGCCATCAACGATGCATCCATGCCGCCAAATTTGGCTCGCCATTTGTAAAAAGTCGCTGAGTTCATACCATGCTCACGACATAATTCTGGGACCGGCGTGCCAGCTTCCGCTTGTTTAACGATTGCCATGATCCCCAGCCGGCAGGTGCAGTTCAATATCCCGCTTTCTGAGCAACAGCGGTTGGCAAAACACTATGCCATAAGGTGTTGCTCAACAAAGCCGTCGTTGTCGCCTGTTGCCAGGCAAGCAACTTCCGCTTGCGCAGGCTGAAGTAACTTGGGTCGATGCCCTGCTGTGCAAATTCGGTCTGAGTTAAACCGCTGGCTTTGTGCTGGTCAAACAGCGTCTGCCATTGTTCGGAGGTTCTGCGAAGCATAGGAAACCCTGATTGGTGAATGATGCACACAGGGTATGGTGGTTTAGCTAAAGCTGGAATGCGGGGTTCGAGTTACGCTTACTTTTTAAATTTTGACTGAGAATTCAGCTCAGACTTTAAAGAATGGGTCCTCACTTTTTTTACCTTGTAGATCTGGGCAAGACGATAAAAACTCATGTGATAGCCACAACAAGTTTTTAAGCCGCAGAAAAACAGAAACGTCCGTGTCCATCTCAGTTATGAATAACATTGCCCCCCTGAACTTTGCGCTCCGAAAATGACAGCTAAGCAGAGCGACATGGGCTCTCTCAAGACTTTGCATATCCGGTCCGTTTTTATGCTACTTTTCCGCCGGTCTCACTACGAACAGCTATACTTTCAACCGCTTCAATATCCAGTCGCACTCCATAAGCGGGGAATGTCAGCAGCAAACATGGTAAATTGTTGTCCCGACATAACCCTCTAATTTGATGCAGCAGCTGATGGTAGCTATTACTGGGGTTCTGCTGCGGACAATCAAACCACAGATAATTAAAAAGGTCGGATTTGCGCGTTACATTTTTCAGCAAACAAGCAAATAATCGCTTTTGTATTTCATTTAATCTCAGATACTTTCCTGCAATATATAACTGATTTTGCCAGCAATCTAAAATTAAATAATTATTTTTGCATTTTAACTTCGTCTGGTTCACGTCGAGCCAGAATTCTTCGTAATTTATCACGTACTGCTCCTTTTCACTTCACTTCACTTCACTTCACTTCACTTCACTTCAAAACGAAAAATCATTAGTTTTGACAAAGCACAAGTAATTAATTGTTAATTTAAATAACGGAAGCGCTGCGTACTATAGGAATATTCCGTTTTTTACATGCTTATTTATTCAAAAAGCTCAGATTCAATCATTAGGGTTACATCCCCCTCATACCTTTCTCCGGGAGTATCTTTTAACATTCCCTCTAAAGCCGGATTCGTAATATCAAAATGCAACAGCCCTTGCTGATTACTTACCGCAAAGACCGGCGTAAAGGCTTTACGCATTAAACGTCCTACAGGTAATGGCACCCGGTTCACTGGTGAACCATTACCAAGCCGAATTGCGCCAGGCAGAGTAATCGAAGTATTCAGCCGCACTGTGCGGCCTGAAGCCGCCTTAACACCGCAACCAACATTTAAATCATGTTCGCATGCAAGATACATAGTAAAAGGCCCGGAGTTTGTTACTCTAAATGGGATATCTTTATTTATTGAGCCCGGGTTTGCGCCATTGTAACTGGCCCACCCCCCGGCTGGCTCTAACACAGCAATACTTTCGGCAGCCGGAAACTGAAAGATAAAATCGTGCATTACATTCAATTCAAAGTTAACTGTCATTTGATTAGACGTAGTAGTAACATTATCGCCAAAATCGATCTCGCCTCCTGGCCCAACTGAAAAAGTAAGGTTGCCGGTATATACACCACTCTCCATCGCTAAAGGGTTTGGCGTATCGAGTGCATACGCTAGAAAGAAGAGATTTATCCCGTATTCCCAGGTACCAAGGCGGGAAGATTTATTAAACATTTTATGGCAGGTTGTTCCTGTGGATTGAAAGGCAGGCATAATATTCCAGGCAAACCCAGTATCAGCGCTTCCCCCGTGTGCCCAGCGACGCTCGCAGCTAGAGCCAGCATTATCAGGAGAAATGTTTCCTGTTAACTCGTGTAAACCTGGCATAGTGCCATTTGATTCTGTCCGTCTGTACACCCCACCAATTGCACTAAAATTAAAAGTTAATATATGTGTTTGCCCTTTTGCATTAGTCATATTCACTGTTCTACTGCCAGGAACCTTATAGTACAGATTTTGCCGGGGATCTGTTGAGGGCACAGTTATTGTAAGCACTGACCCCGTGGCATTCATAATGACGGTTCTCCTTTGTCCCATATAACTACACCAGTAATTGGTGCCGCAACTGGTTGTGTCGGTAAATTCTGCCTGATTGACACCTTTTACTGTACGATATTCAGCTTTTACACTAACCTCATAGGCTGTTGCTGTCATCGTGCTTAACAAACAAAGCAGAGCTACGTTTGCTTGAGCTATTTTTTTTATCTGTTGCATTACTAACTCCGTAAATCAATTACTTAACAGCGAGTTTAAACAGAGCAGAACTTTTTTCTGCTTCACTGTATGCCTGACCATACTCACAATACTCACAACACAACACAACATGCGTTTTTGAAACCTGGTTTTGTTCACGATTTATTATTCAGTCTCTTTGTTAGCAACAGCCACGCCGCATTGAACATCGCCCACCATTACCACATTATCCTGACGAGTGGTATGCGAGGTATTCAGTTCAATGTCACAGAGTTCTTCACCCTGGTACACCACTTTTAAAGTAGGTGTGGCTTCCCGCATCTCTACACTAAAAAACCCACTATGTTCTGTTACTGTTCGACTGGCATGGTTAATAACATGACTGCCGCCTAAAGGTTTACCCAGTGCATCCAGCAAACGTCCCAATACGGTCACGGTTTTATGAACATACAACTGAACATGCTCTACACCGCCTTTGTTTAACTGATAACTCTGGCTGCTTTTTGATAAGCTGATATTATCCGTGCGTCCTTGTGCCAAATCAAAACTTACAGTACCTGGCTTAAACGCCGTGACAGGTACCAGGTTTTTCCCAGGTTTTAGCTGATACTGACCACCATTTGAGTCATAGGCCATCACTGGCACATCAGGAGCATCACTGATCAAGTCTACGGTCAAAGCAGCACCATTGAACAATGACGCGCTACTGGCAACTGCACCTTCGGTTCCCAGCACAACACTATTTTGTAAATTTAACCCACCACTAAGCGAACCAGAACCAGCGGCAGTATTGATAAACATATCGGCTTGCACCACATCGTTATCTACAGACCCAGCGCCACTAAGCCCTACTCCTGATGAATTTACTGACGCATTCGCACTCAGCTGTTTGATGATTGAATCAGAGTATGTTCCCTGCCAGCCCAAATCCAACACCTGTTCTTTTTTACCACTTGTTGAAGTGCGGCTACCTATGGCTGCATTGTAACGGTTTCGATCTTGCGATGAATCACCAAATCTGATGTTTACTCCAAGCTCTATACCTTGCTGACGCTCAAATTTTGTCCCCTTGTTCCCCGGACGATTAAATGCACTCAGGCTCCAGACGGCCGGAGCATTTAATACAGACGAGTTGTAACGCCAGCTGATATCATAAGCCGTTCCCTGATTATTTTGGCGACTGACCCGCATCATCATATTTTGATCTCTCGTCAAGCGGTAACTTAAACTTAAGCTGCTGATGTGCTGGGCTTGCTCAGTTAAGGCTTCACTTAAATCTTTTTTACTGTATCTGTGCCCCAAAACAACATAACCAAAATTAAGAGGATGCATCAGCTGCATATCGGCTGCCATGCCAAACTCTGTTGAATGCAAAACATTTGTTAACATTCTGGTCTGATCGAATAAAGTCCAATCAAAGGAAGCGCCCATTTCCAGCTCTGAGCCTCTGGTTTGTATTGAAGCACCACCAACCAACTGAGGCTTCAATAAATAGTTTACAGCTGCCCCCAAAGTGAAACGTTCATCAGCATTATTTGTAGTTCCCGATAAAAAATTACTTTCCTGACCGGCAAAAAAGCTGTACCTGAGCTTTTGCGATGGGTCGCGCCAGGAGGTCGGTTTATAAACCATCTCTTCCGTTTCAGAAATTACCTGACCGTCTTCAATTAATCGAACTAAAACAGGGTAAATACCTGTCGGTAACTGACGCGTATCAACAGTCTGCAAACCTGATGGAACTTGCTGACTATGAATTAATGCACCATTTTTGTATAGCTCAACTGAAGCCTGCTTGTTCGCCGTAACGTAAATAGGTGTGCTACTTGGTGTATTTTCCACTCTCACCAACGCATCGGAAGAGCTATACATAGCACCCAACATAGTGTTATTTCCAAGTCGCTGAGGTCTTAAACTAAGACCCTCTGTGCCATTATAAAAATACCCAACACGAACAAAGTTATCCTCAAATTCAGTCTGTCCATACAACTGGTCAATGCCGTACATATTTTTTTCTTCGGCGAAATCACTTTTTACAAACTGCCCACCTGCATGGTATGACCATAAACCGCGACTGGCTGTTGCATTAAAATTATAATTCACGTTAGCTTGTTGGTGTTCTGCAGCAGTTACATTCAAACGATTTTCCAGCATTAATCCTTTACTACCATTTTCAGGCAATTGGTAGTGGCGCCCTACAGTGTTTTGTTCTGCATCGGCGGTAAGAATGCTTAGTTTAGATTCATTTAAATTGTAATATAAGGCTAATATATTATTTGGGCATTTAGTGGTGCATTTACCCAGGTTAGTAAAGTTCTGTAAACTATCTGCCCACGCGGTACGGTCCTGCTCTGAATATTTACTGCTGTGAGCTTCTGTAAACCTTAATAACTGAACTTGCTCTTTCCGATTCAGCATTACCATAGCATCGCCCAGATACTGATCATTTAATTCGACCCGGACAAAAAGGGGAGCATCAAATAAATAAGAAACAAAATCTGCTGGCAATTCCTTAGCCTGAGATAAAAGGCTGGGTTGACTCAGTTGCGATCCGGCAAAAGCTGATACATGACATAAAGCCATAACTATAATGCTAAGACGCTTTAATTTAAGTAAACGTGCCATAAGAGCCGAGCCTCAACTGATTAGGATTTAATTCATTTTAAGGAGTCGGGGCGAATGACAACATCAGACTAATCCGAAATATGTGAGGTTGGGTGGACGTTAGACAGTTGGACAGTTAGACAAAGCGCCTTGATATGCGCAAAAATCTGCGCATTCAGTGAGTAATGACTTACGCTGGTTCAATAAATTGGCTTATCTATTTGATTTTTTTGTTAAATATAGAGTATTCGACACTCATTATCCCGAGTTCAGGTTGATTTAGGGATGTACAAAACTCCCCAGGACTACTAAAGAGCACCAGGGAGTTTTTATTATGAAAAGTCAGGGTCAAAGATCAGCCGAATTCTCGAACAAAATATTTAAACTGGCTGAATAATAATCAGCGACTACAGAATCGCTGGTTTTTGCATTGATCGTTAATTTAACAACTTTACTCGCTGCAGCTTCCATTTCATTTGCAATCTGCTGACTTGAGGCAGTTAATAGCAAAGAATCTATATGCACCTCTAATGGTATTTGGTTCGCTGAATAATGCCCGGTTAAAGCCTGAGTCCCCAAGAGCATTGCAGAAATAGTTCCTGCTGACGCTCCAATAATAATTTCCCCCCCAACTTCAGAAAAATTACTAACACCTGTGTCGTAATGCATTCGTTGGTTACCAGAAAAAATAGTGGAGCCACTCTGCTCCACAACATAAAATGATTGAGATGGCACCTCAGCTATAATCGAAACCGAACGATTATCTCCTGCTAAAACAGGTGCAACATTCAAAAAAAACACGGCAACAGATATAAAGTATTTCATGATAAGAACTCCCCATTTACCGGAAAATAAACTTTTCAATATCACAGATGTACCTATTTACAGCATCCGCAGAATCCTTCTTATTAATAACGTTGCTTTTTATTTTTTCTTGATTTAACCCGCCATATTTTTTAACCTCCTTTACCATAGATATAGCTCAAAATTTATCAGGTGATACAAAATAATTTATTTCAGGAGTCAATGGGCCGGCGCTTAAAGCCCCGGGAAACCTTTCCCAGAAAATCGTGACGATCGCCAGAGCGCTAGTGCGATATAGCGACAAACGTCTCCACGTCAGTTGAAGCTTGAGGGGTGATCTACGTGAACAAGAAAAGAGTGCTTCGTTTTTACTGCCCTGTGGGGCTTCAGTTCACGCCAAAGAGGCTTCGACACAACGTAAGCGCGCGCATCGAAAACGTGATTACATCCAAAGCAAAGCAAAGCACAAGACCAAATGAGGCATGAACTCAATTCATTCTAAGGGTGGCAAAAATTAGGGGCTAGTCAGGAAAGGTTATCGCTCTGACGACTGAAAAAATATCATTTCTTTTTTGGCTCATTATCTCGAAGGTACATTAGGTCATTTATCTCTCTATCGAACCTCTTTAGCCATGCATAAAAAAATCCCCCACCGCAAGGTGAGGGACTTTTTGACAACAGAACCAGAACGCTGTTTTCTA
>NZ_AFHI01000004.1 GCF_000217935.1 Rheinheimera sp. A13L | reverse complement strand
GGTATCAACACCAGCCTTTTTGCCATAAAGACAGTATTAATCCAGCTTACGAACCCAGATATTACGGAAGCTGACGCTGTCGCCGTGATCCTGTAATTTCAGTGGTAAGCAGCCGTGCGCTTTGACTTGAGGCGGGCCTATCCATTCAGTGGTACCGGCAATTTCAGTGTGATTTTGCACTAACACACCATTATGCAGCACTGTGATATAACCCGGCGATAAGCGCTTTTCAGCTTCAAAACGCGGCGCTTTATAGATGATGTCATAATGTTGCCACTCCCCTGTCGGACGTGTTGCGTTCGCCAGCGGAATAGTTTGTTTATAGACTGAACCAGCCTGGCCATTAGGGTAAGTGTCATTCTGGTACGAATCTAAAATCTGGATTTCGTACATTTCCTGTAAAAAGATGCCACTGTTGTTACGCAGCTGACCTTCTTTGTCCATCCGATCTTTACCAACACGCCATTCCAGATGCAACTGGATATCGCAAAACGACTCTTTACTGCGGATATCGCCAGTGCCTGGTTTAACCGTTAACACACCGTCAGTCATAGTCCACTGTGCTTCTGCACCAGTATTCACCGATTGCCACTGCGACAAGTTTTGATCCAAAAGCTGTAGTGCGTCTGAAGGAGCCTGGCCTTCTGCTGCAGTGACCACAGGCGGCACCGGAGTCCAGACTTCAGTTTTAGCAGCCAAAGCATGACGCTCTGCATCTGATAACTGGCTGATATCTGTGGCCGCCATAGCAGCAGTGCTTAAAGACAAAGCAACACCAATCCATACATAATTCATTATAAATACCTTAAAAAAAGCGGACTAAACCGCCTGATTGAAACCAAAAAAACAAAACCGGATCAGGTCGCCCAGGCGCGATCGCCTTTTTTATACGGCAGATTGCCATCGTACCGGCCTGGTATAGCGACATAACGCAGCACTTCAGTAGCCCCCAGTTTTGAGGTAAAAAACACCATCAGAGTCAGTTGTTTTAACAAGACAAAATAATGCGGTAACGGCTTGCCTGAGTCTTGTTTGGCTTGCTGATCCAGCTTTGACAACAGCTCGTGTTTTTGCGCCGCAGTCGTTTGCATAAAGTCTTTACCAAACTGTTGTTTTGACAAAGCTTTTATTGTTTTTAAGCCTTCAAAAAAAAACGTCTGATACTTCAGCTCATAACAGTCTGCAACCATCACCGCCATCATGGCACCACAAGCAGCGTCTTTAGCGCCAGGCGTACTGGTTTTTGGCAAAATGGTTTCGGCAATTTCATCTAAAAAAGCAATATCAGACTGAGTAAAAAGAGCTTTACCCGCATCCGCTGATTTCAGATCGGCAGCCCATAAATCACCGCCCACCATAGCAACGCCGGTAGCGGCTGCAATCATTTTTAATAAATCGCGTCTGTCCATATTACAGGTCTCCTTTTTTCAGCGCGTCCAATGCATAAGCCGCAGCCCGGGCAGTCAGCGCCATATAGGTTAAAGACGGATTGACACAAGAAGCTGACGTCATAGCAGCGCCATCTGTAATAAAGACGTTAGGTGCATCCCAGACCTGGTTAAAGCCATTCAGTACAGAGGTTTTAGGATCACGGCCCATACGGGCTGTGCCCATTTCATGAATACCTTTACCCGGATGACATTCTTCGTTAAAACCACGGACGTTTTTAGCCCCGCCTGCTTCAAGAATATCAATACCATCCTGCATCATATCTTTACGCATTTTGATTTCGTTGGCTTTGAGCTCAGCATCCATCGCCAGAACTGGTAAACCCCATTTGTCTTTGACAGTGCGGTCTAACGAAATTTTATTGCTGTGATCCGGTAAAATCTCACCAAAACCACTCATACCAATAGTCCATGGACCAGGTTCTGCCAGCGCATTTTTCAGATCGGCACCAATACCCATCTCAGCAATGTTTCTCTGCCAACCCTGACGGCTGGCTGCCCCCTGATAACCAAAACCACGTAAATAATCACGTTTATCGTCGCCCCAGTTACGGAAGCGCGGAATATAAAAGCCTGTAGGACGACGGCCAAAATAGTATTTGTCGTCAAAACCTTCGACTTCACCAAAAGCACCGGCATTTAAATGGTGATCCATCACATTGTGACCCAGTTCACCACTGCTGCTGCCCAAACCACCTTGCCAGATATCTGTGGCAGAATTCATCAGCACCCAGGTAGAGTTAAAAGCTGAAGCGTTCAGAAACACAATTTTGCTGGTAAATTCGTAGGTCTGCATGGTTTCGCTGTCCAGCACTTCAACACCACGGGCACGTTTTTTGTCTTTGTCGTACAACACCTGGGTGACAATAGAAAAAGGCCGCACTGTTAAATTGCCTGTTTTCATCGCCACAGGCAAAGTGGACGACTGAGTACTGAAATAAGCGCCAAAAGGACAACCTAACCAGCATTTATTGCGGTACTGGCAATTGACACGGTTTTGCTCAGGTTTAGGCTGAGAAATGTTGGCAGTACGACCACAGATCAGATGACGGGTACCACCAAAAGATTTTTTCAGCCGGGCAGCAACTGATTGCTCCACCACGTTTAAATCAAAAGCAGGCAGGTACTGACCATCTGGTAATACATCCAGGCCATCTCTGTTGCCTGATATGCCCGCAAAACGCTCTACATAGTCATACCATGGCGCTAAATCGGCGTAACGTATAGGCCAGTCCACAGCTATGCCTTCTTTTAAGTTGGCTTCAAAATCTGCTTCGTTTAAGCGATAACTCTGACGGCCCCACAATAAAGAGCGGCCACCCATATGGTAACCACGGAACCAGTCAAAGCGTTTTTTCTCGACATAAGGCGAGTCCTGATCGTTGGCCCACATGCCATAGGTGCTTTCATTCAGCGGGTAATCCCGCTTTAACACCGGATGCATTTCCTTCATTTTTTCTGTCGGTCTGTCGCGGTGTGGAAAGTCCCAGGCTTCTTTAAAGGCATTGGTGTAGCCTTTGATATGTTCAATATCACGACCACGTTCTAATAATAAAACTTTCAGGCCTTTTTCAGTCAGCTCTTTGGCGGCCCAGCCACCGCTGATACCGGAACCGACCACTATGGCGTCGTAATGATTCTGCGCAACTGTCATCTGTTGTTGTCCCCTGTTGGGCGGCGCCTTATACCCTTTCCGTTCAACGTATTGGGTATAGGTCCTGTTTTCATTTTTTTATAGCTAAGCAGTCAGGCTGCTTAGTCCCGGTTTATACGTCACAAATACGAATAGCCTGAGCCAGCGACTGCGCCCTGCCTTCTTTAGTTTTGGGTGTTGGTACAAATTCCTGCGCCAGATAGCCGGTAAAACCTGTATCACGAATAGCTTTGGCTATAGCGACATAGTTCAGCTCCTGCGAGTCATCAATTTCATGGCGGCCCGGCACTCCTGCAGTGTGGTAGTGGCCAAAATACTGATGGTTATCTTTAATGGTGCGGATAATGTCACCTTCCATAATCTGCATATGGTAGATGTCGTACAACAACTTAAAGTTCTGTGAGTTCAGTCGCTTACAAAGCTCAATGGCCCAGGCTGAACTGTCGGCCAGGTAATCAGGGTGGTCGACTTTGCTGTTAAACAGCTCCATTTGCAGCACCACACCACGTTTTTCAGCCTGAGGTAAAATCTGTTGTAAGCCATTCACTGCGTTTTGTAAGGCTGTTTCTCTGTCCATACCGCGGGCATTGCCGCTAAAACAAATCAGGTTTTTATAACCAGCCTCTGCCACTAAATCTATGTGGTTTTGGTAGCGTTTTATCAGCTCTGGATGAAACTTAGGATCCGACCAGCCATCTTCCAGATCCAGCTCAGCGCCATTACACATAGAGCTGTCGACACCGTGCTTTTTTAAAACAGGCCAGTCGTCTGGCCCGACTAAGTCTATAGCCGTAAAACCTAGAGATTTCACCAACAGGCAAAGTTCTTCAATGGATAAATCGCCATAAGTCCAGCGGCTGACTGAATGACGGATATTGCCTTTCAGGGTACCGCCAGTCACAGGAGCTGCTAGTACAGAGCTACTGAACACCAAACCAGAACCCAGCACCGAAACACCCAATGCCCCGGCTGCCAGTTGTTTTAACAGTTCACGACGGGGCAAAGTACGGCTCATGGCTGTTTGTCCTCTGCTTGTTGTTGCAGTGGCTCATTTTTAAAGATCAACGCAAAGAGCACCAGCACTGCAGCAGCAAAACCTGCAGGGAACAACCAGATAGAAGTCCAGTCTGTCGCTTCAGCGCTGCTGTAGGCCTCTGTGATTTGGCCTGCGACACTAAAGCCTATCAACATACCTATACCGTAAGTTGCCAATGTGATCAGACCCTGAGCTGCACTGCGGATTTTTACGCCCGCTTTGCTGTTGGTGTAAATCTGGCCGGAGACAAAAAAGAAGTCATAACAAATACCGTGCAAAGCTATACCAATGACCAGCAACCATAAGCCCTGCCCCGCATCACCATAAGCGAACAACACATAACGTAATACCCAGGCGGCCATACCTATTAATAAGGTCCAGCGAATACCAAAACGATTCAGAAACAGCGGCAACGCCAGCATAAATAACACTTCAGACACCTGGCCTAAGGTCATTTTTCCTGTGGCATTTTCTACGCCTATGCCCGTCAGGAAAGGATTGGCATTCTGGTAATAAAAGGCCAGTGGAATACAAATCAGCACTGAAGCTAAGAAAAACAACGCGAAGTTACGATCTTTTAATAAGGCTAAGGCATCCAGCCCCAGCAGCTCACCTAATTTCAGTTGCTGACCACGGCCAGCAGGTGGCGTTGCAGGTAAGGTAAAACTGTATAAACCTAAAGCTAAGGAAGCCACAGCACACATCAGAAAAGTGTTTTTCAGAGCGCCATCTGCTATCGCCTGCTGAGCATCCCAGCCAAAAGCGTAACTAATGACTAAACCAGCAGCTATCCAGCCAATAGTGCCCCAAACGCGAATTTGACCAAACTCCAGTTCTGGTTGTTTTAACTGACCAAAAGACACAGAGTTCACCAGCGCCAGCGTTGGCATATAAGCCAGCATGTAACCTAAAACCAGTGGATAAAAGGTTGTGAAATCAGCGGCCTGATACATAAAGTACAATAAAACAGCACCGGCTAAATGCAACACACCCAATAAACGTTCAGCGTTAAAAAAACGGTCGGCTATTAAGCCGACTATAAATGGCGCAATAATGGCGCCCCAGGACTGAGTTGAAAAAGCCATACCTGTTTGTGGGCCTGTGGCCTGCAGGTTCTGGCTTAAAAAAGTACCTAAAGTGACAAACCAGCCACCCCAGATAAAAAACTGTAAAAACATCATGCTGCATAAGCGTATTTTTATGCTGTTCATTATCTTCCCCGTTAATTTCCCCTTCATCCTTAACGCTGCAGGGGTGTTGGCCGCCGTCTCTCACCCCAATCACATAGTGGGCTATGTTCATGGGGACTCGTTCAGTTGCCGCCTACCTGCATCATCAATGATTTTGGGTAAATGATGATTTCTTAATTTTTATATGCGATTACGGCTTTAAACCCAAAATCCGGCGATTACGCGCCTCGTCTGTTTTTGCTCCGGCAAAGTCATCAAAGGCTCTGCTGGCTTTTTCAATCAGATGAGACGCGATAAATGGAGCCCCTTCGCGTGCGCCCTGGCTTGAATCTTTTAAACAACATTCCCATTCCAGTACAGCCCAACCGTCGAAACCGTATTGGGTTAACTTGCTGAAAATACTTTTAAAATCTACCTGACCGTCACCTAAAGAACGGAAGCGCCCTGGTCTGTTGACCCAATCCTGATAGCCGCCATACACACCGCTGCGGCCATTAGGACGAAACTCAGCATCTTTGACATGGAACATTTTGATTCTGCTGTGGTAGCGGTCGATAAAATCTAAATAATCCAGTTGTTGCAGCATAAAATGGCTTGGATCAAACAGAATATTGGCGCGCGGATGATTGTTGGTGGCCTCTAAAAACAGCTCAAAACTGGCGCCGTCGTGTAAATCTTCACCAGGGTGAATTTCGTAGCAGACATCCACTGCTGCTTGATCAAAAGCATCAAGAATAGGCAACCAGCGTTTAGCAAGTTCAGCAAAACCCTGCTCAACCAAACCCGCAGGACGTTGTGGCCATGGGTAAACTAAATGCCAGAGTAAAGCGCCGGAAAAAGTAGCATGAGCTGTTAAGCCTAAATTCTGACTGGCTTTTGCAGCCAGTTTCAGCTGATTGATCGCCCATTCGGTTCGCTCTGCAGGTTTGCCACGCAACGCTTCTGGTGCGAAGTTATCAAACAACTCGTCATAAGCTGGATGCACAGCCACGAGCTGGCCCTGCAAATGAGTGGACAGCTCGGTGATTTCAACACCCACAGCACGGCACTGCGCCAAAATATCATCACAATAGGCCTGGCTGCTGGCCGCTAATTCCAGATCAAAAAAGGCCGGATTATTAGTAGGCACCTGAATGCCTTTGTAGCCTAAATCGGCCGCCCACTTTGCCATACTAACCACATGGTTAAAGGGCGCTTCGTCGCCCATAAACTGAGCCAAAAATATGGCAGGGCCTTTCATCTTATTCATTCGTATTCCTTGGGCCAGCGCTCTGGCAAATCAAAAACTGAACTCTGCTTTGTGAGTGAAAATCTGCCTAGTCGATGACAGGCAAAGCCAGCCATTTTTCATTGCTGTTCTGACTGCTGCTGACAGTTTCAATAAAAGCCATACCCCGCATACCGGCTTTAATGCCTGGTACACCAGTCGGAGTGCCTTTTTCGCCGGCGCGAATAGCAGCAGCAAAATCACGGTATAAATTGCCCATAGCTTCCAGATAGCCTTCAGGATGACCAGCAGGCAAACGACAGCGGCGTGAAGCTTCGGCCCCTAAACCCGCCTGACCAGCACCAGCACGCAATACCTGTACAGGAGCGCCATGAGGTTTTACGATCAGGGTATTAGGTTCCATTTGCTGCCATTCCAGCCCACCTTTATCACCATAAATACGGATTTTCAGTGCGTTTTCTTCACCGGCACAAATCTGGCTGGCCAGCAGCACACCACTGGCACCGCCATCAGTGCGAAATAAAGCAGCACCATCATCATCAAGGCGACGACCTGCTACATGGCTTTTGAGTTCGGCACAAAGTTCGGTGATATGCTGGCCGCTGATAAATTCAGCCATACCAAAAGCATGAGTACCAATATCAGCCATACAACCACTGGCACCAGCCTGAGCCGGATCAGTACGCCAGCTCGCTTGTTTGTTCTGGCTGCTTTCTAAATCTTCGGTCAGCCAGCCTTGTGGGTATTCGACAAAAATTTTGCGAAGAGTGCCTAAAGTACCGTTTTGCACCAGCTCTTTGGCTTGCCACACCATAGGATAACCAAGGTAAGTGTGCGCCAAACCATAGAGGCTGTTGCCGGAAATTAAATCCACCGCCAGTTGCTGAGTTTCAGCTAGCGTGACACCAGCTGGCTTTTCACAAAACACATGAAAACCTGCGGCTATAGCAGCGCGGCTGATAGGCACATGCAATTGATTCGGTGTGACTATCACTAACAACTGCATGCGCTCTGTTTCCGGCAACGCTGCTTCTTGCTTCAGTAATTGTTGCCAGTCGCTGTACAGGCGGTCTGGGCTGACACACAAGTCTTCACCTGTACGTTGGTTGTTACCGGCATCCCGGCTAAAAGCGCCACATACCAGTTCAATCTGGCCATCCAGAGCAGCGGCATGACGATGCACTGCGCCAATAAAAGCGCCTTCACCGCCCCCTACCATACCCATACGGATTTTTTGCTTGCCTGCAGCTTTCATGGTTTTTCCTTGTGCTGTACAACCTGATACGTTGTTCAGACTGTAGATCAAAAATCGAAGCTATAAAAAATGTAACGGATTACATTTTATGTCGTCAATAGAAAATCCGTTATTTGTCGCAAATATTGCACTTTAATTCAACAAAAGCAGAAAAACACCGCACCAAATAAGAGCATTTGCACTAAATCAGCAAGCAGCTTTTGGTAAAATCGTCTTCACTTTTTCAATAAAGTGATTTATAAATGATATCGGTTACATCAGCAACTTTGTAAAAATTGCCTGCTGAAGATCAGCAGGCTAAACAGATGCACAGTAGTGAATATCCAGATAAAATCCAGAGCAAATTCATAAGATGAAAAGTATTCATGTCCAATATTCGTGATGTAGCACAACAAGCCGGTGTTTCAGTGGCTACAGTATCCAGAGCCTTGCAACAACCTGATCTGGTGTCTTTAAAAACCCGCACCAAAGTACTGACTGCCGTCAAACAGCTGGGCTACAAACCTAATCTGATGGCTGTGAAGTTTCGCTCCGGCAAAACCCGTAATCTGGTGGTATTGGTTCCTACTGTTGCCAACGTATTTTTTGCCCGGGTGATCAGCGGCATGCAGCAAGCTGCCCACGACAAAGGGTATTCCTTGTTGTTATGCAATACGCTTGCTGACGAGGAGATGGAACAAAGTTATGCCCGTATGGTGCACACCTCACAAGCGGACGGCTTAATTCAGCTGCGGGCTTATAATCCTTTTGCTCAGCTGGAAATGAAAACCGGTACTGTATTACCTATGGTCAACGCCTGTGAAGTACTGGACCGCATCGCTTGTCCTACTGTGCTTTTGGACAACAGAGCTGCTGCATGCGCTATGACGGAACATTTACTGGAACTGGGGCACAGACGTATAGCCATGATCAAAGGCCCACCTCGCAGCCCACTGACCCGCGACAGGGTAGCGGGTTATCGTGATGCTTTAGATGCTGCAGGTGTCGCTTTTGATGAAAGCCTGCTTTATCCGGGCGATTTTACGTTGCAATCAGGCCATAAAGCCGCCACCGAATTATTGGCGTTGCCAAAGCCTCCTACCGCCCTGTTTTGTGAAAACGATGAAATGGCGATAGGAGCTATCCAGGCTATTAAACAAAAGGGCTTTACCGTACCAGGTGATCTGTCTGTGGCTGGTTTTGATGATATTTCTTTTGCCGCTTTTGCCGATCCGCCGCTGACCACCATAGCTCAGCCTGCTGAAGAATTTGGCAGTACAGCGGTCAGCTTGTTAATAGATTTACTCGAAGGTCGCCTCGGTAAAGCACCTAAAGTCATTTTACCTTTTGACCTGATCCAACGTGCCAGCACAGGTCCTGCTCCCGCAGGGTTCAGCTGACCTTATTTAACCGGCTGGCTGACGCCACCAGAGCAGGAGCAACCTATGCCATACGACCATTCGACCTTCAAACAAAAACCGGAATTGCTGGATCAGCAAAGACGACAATTTCTGAAACTCAGCGCTTTGGGTATAGCGGGTTTAAGCCTGGCGTCCTTGCCTGTATCAGCAGAAACGAACACCACAGCAGCTCCAGCCAAAGTGGTGCCCGGCCTGCAGCTTTATACGCTGCGCGATTTGATGTCACAAAGTGTGGCCGATACCTTAAAACTGGTCGCAGGTGTGGGTTATACCCAACTTGAATTTGCCGGTTATTTTGATCAAACGCCAAAACAAGTAAAACACATTATGGACAACGAAGGCCTGAGCGCTCCATCAGGCCACGTCCCTTTAGAAGTAATGCAACAAAATCTGGATCTGGTGATAGAACAAGCTCAGATCATGGGCCACAAATTTATAGTATTGCCTTACCTGACAGATGAACAACGTAAAACTTTAGATCAATACAAAGCCTTAGCGGCTTTCCTGAATAAAGCAGGTGAACGTATTCAGGCCGCAGGGATGCAGCTGACTTACCACAATCACGACTTTGAGTTTTTTACATTGTCCGGCGAGGTTCCGTATGACGTATTGCTCAATGAGACAGACGCCAGACTGGTGCAAATGGAGCTGGATTTATACTGGGTGGTGAAAGCTGGTCTGAACCCGCTGGATTTATTTGCCAGAGATCCTGGCCGTTTCCCGCTCTGGCATGTCAAAGATATGGACAAAGCCGGTGGTTTTGCGGACGTAGGCAAAGGTGTGATTGATTTCAAACCTATGTTTGCTAAAGCTCATCAGGCAGGTTTAAAACACGCTTTTGTCGAACGGGACCATACCGACAACAGAGTGGAAACCATTCGTCAGGGTTTTAGTGCGCTCAGCACGCTTTTAGCCTGATCGGACAAGGTATAAAAGCAATGATCAAATCCGGCCATTGTGCAGCACACTCCGGCTTTCGTATTGATTATTTTATGGACAGACTTGACATAAGTTTAATTCGGCAGTAAAACGATTAAGAGATGAATTAAAAAACTTCATCCAATGATTAAAAAAAGCGACTCTATAGCAAAAAAAGCTGTCAGTTGCTTTTTTATAGAAACAAAACTTAATCGATTAAGCTTGTTGGCAACATGGTCATCACACAGGATGCCAAAGGCAGAACAAAGCTGAATGATTAATGCAGTAATCATTACTACACTTGTACATATAATAAAAACACTTTGATGCACCATAAGTTGACAACAGGATAATTCGATATGAAAAGACAGATATTTAAACCAGCCTTGTTATCTTTAGCGGTTTCCTCAGCCCTCTGCTCTGGTCAGCTGCTTGCTCAGGAAACAGACAAAGCAGCTGACAAAGTAGAGATCATTGAAGTTAAAGGTATTCGTGGTTCTCTGATCCGTGCTCAGGCTGAGAAGATGGGGAATTCATCTATTGTGGAATCCATCTCAGCTGAAGACATAGGCAAGTTACCTGACTCTTCTATCGCAGAATCTTTATCACGCTTACCAGGTTTATCCGGTGAGCGTGTTGGTGGCCGTACTTCAGGTATTTCAGTGCGGGGTTTTAAAGAGGACTTTACCGGCACTTCGCTTAATGGCCGCGAGCTAATTGGTATAGGCGACAACCGGGGTGTGGAATACGATTTGTACCCGTCAGAAATAATGACTGGCGCAACTATTTTCAAAACAACTGATGCCACTCTGATGGTGCAAGGCATTGGTGGTACTGTGGATTTACGAACAGTACGTCCGCTGCAAGCCAAAGAAACCTTAACAGTAAATGCAACTTATGAAGCGAATCAAAGTGACTCAGACAATCCTGAATTCGATAACAAAGGCCAACGTATTGCGTTATCTTTTGTTGAAAAGTTTGCCGACGACACCATAGGATTAGCTGTTGCGCTTGCGTCCACTGAATCACCTAATAACCAGCGTAAATACGGTGTTTGGGGCTACAGCGAAAATGCAAACGGCCAGTTGCTGCCTACAGGTCTGGATACGCAATCTATCAGCACAGAACTGGAACGCGACACCATCTCTGCAGTATTACAATTCCGCCCTGCTGATAACCTCGACATCAGCATAGATGCTTTGGATATAGACTACTCAGACTCTGGTGTATTACGTGGTTTTATCGAACCCTTCTCGTCCGCTAATGTGACTGGCTCAGGTGCAAACTCAACCGGAACTCAGGTGAACTCCAACCCGGTACTACGCACAGATCCACTGCAAAAAGATGGTAAGTTGCAGGTATTTGGTCTGAACCTCGAGTACCAGTTAAATGACAACTGGTCAGTTGAATTGGATGTCGCGTCCAGCGAGTCAGAGAAGCACGATTCACGCGGCGAGTCCTATGCAGGTTTGGCACGCTCTGGCGCATTGAATTCCTCCCAACTGGGGAGTCGTCAATTTGTGATGAGCCCGGACGGTATAGTTTTCACAGGGTCCAGTGGTTTGGATGCCTTTTCCGATCCGACGCTTTTACAACTGACAGGTCCACAGGTATGGGGTGGTGGCATGGCCAATATTGCCGATCAGTTTAGTACCAATGTGCTTCAGGCAAACGGCGAGCCCTTCAGTTACTTTAATGCGCAGGATGGTTTCCTGAACTTTGCCGACTTTACTGAAGAGTTGAAAACCTACCGTCTTGAAACAATAGGGTTAATTGAAAGCTCCTACATCAATAAAGTGACTTTAGGTGTCAATTACAGCGACCGCTACAAAGACAAAGAAAACAAAGGCTTTTTTGCCACAGCAGAATCCTACCCACTTTCCACTTCGATACCACAAAGTTATGTCTATGGTTTGGCCGACTTAAGCTGGGCAGGTTTTGGTCAGGTGGTCGCTTATGATGGTTTTGCCCCTTTCCGTGATGGAACTTATACCTTAAATGACGCAGGTTTGCTTGAACCCGATCGTCTGGGTGACACCTACAGCGTTGACGAAGAAGTGACCACTTTTTATATCAAAGGCGACTTTGAAAACGAAATAGCAGGTATTCCTTACACAGGGAATATAGGTCTGCAGTATGTCCGAACTGAGCAATCCTCTGAAGGTTATGTCGGCATAGTGGGTGCTAACTTTGCCGTCTGTGATGCCAATAACGATAAGGTGATTGATACCGACTGTGAAGTGACTCAAGGCGCCAGCTACAATCATGTGCTGCCAAGTTTAAACTTAAGCTTTGAAGTGGCAGACAATAAATTTGTTCGTGTAGCGGCAAATAAAACCATTAGCCGGGCCCGAATTGATCAGATGAAAGCCTCTGGTTTTGTTAAATTTGATCAAGGCATTGAGTCAATTGCCATCCCCAACACTATTGCAGATGTAGAAAACTACGGTACTCCCTGGTCAAAATTCGCCGGTAATCCACAGTTGCGCCCACTGGAGTCGAATAACGTCGATTTGTCGCTGGAAAACTACTTTGAGGCTGATGGTTATGTGTCTCTGGCCGTCTTTTATAAAGATCTGGTGAACTGGACTCGCGACGGTAACAGCCTGATCAACTTCCGGAATGATGAAACCAACGGTGGTGCCGATTACTTTATTCCGGGTTTTCATGACCGCATTATCGATCAGGATGGTCTTTATGGTCCGGCTGACATCTTCTACTCAGCAGGAGACTTAGTCACACCACCTGATTATGGCTACTACTCATTTTTTGAAGATGGCCTGAAAGGTAAAGTGAAGGGCTTAGAGTTTACTGCCAACACACCACTGAGCATGCTATCTGAAAGTCTGGATGGTTTTGGCCTGGCGGCTTCAGCCACTATCATTGATGCAGAGCTGGAAGATGGCACCAGTATTCCTGGGCAGTCTGATCGGGTGTACTCTTTAACAGCTTATTATGAAATGGAAGGTTTTGAGTTCAGGGTTGCTGCCACTGATCGCTCAGATTTCAGCACCTATCAGCGTGGTGGTTCCAATAAAATTGAAACCGCTTCCCGTAACGGCGTAACACTGGTTGATGCACAAATCAGCTACGACTTTACTCAAAGTCCATTCGATATGCTCGAAGGTTTACGGGTATCTTTACAAGGCACCAATCTGACTGATGTGGATGAAGAAACAGTGGATGACAACGGCATAGTGACAACGCGCCGCCAGTTTGGCCCTTCTTACATGCTGAACTTTAACTACTCTTTCTATTAAGAGTAGCAGGCAAAGACACAACGAAGCCCCTGATACATCAACTTGTTGTCAGGGGCTTTTTTTGTAGTCAAAAGTGTTCAATCATCAGAATAAATGAGCTAAGGATAAATACATGCAAACACCAGTGAAAAAACTTGTCATAGCAGGTGGTGGCACTGCGGGCTGGATGGCCGCAGCTTTGTTAAAAAAGGTGTTTGCCAGCGAGCTGGACATTGAACTGGTCGAATCCGAAGACATCGGCATTATCGGCGTAGGCGAAGCCACTATTCCACCTATCCAGATTTTTAATCAGTATCTGGGGCTGGACGAAAAAGAATTTCTGCGCGAAACCCATGCCACCATCAAACTTGCCATTAAATTTGAAAACTGGCGGGTGCAAGGCGAAAGTTATTACCATACCTTTGGGGCACCTGGCGCCCCCCTTGGTGTGGCCAATTTTCAGCATTATTGGCTGCGCGCAAAAGAGCTGGGGTTAACAGAGTCGTTATGGGATTTTGATTTAAATTATCTCTGCTGCGAGCAAGGAAAATTTAACAAAATCAAAACACCTAACCCAGTGTACGACATGCCTTATGCTTATCATTTTGACTCGGCACTTTATGGGAAATACCTGCGAAAACTGGCAGAGCAATCAGGTGTGGTGCGCACAGAAGGCCTGATAGAACATATAAAACAAGACGCAGAAACTGGCTTTGTACAGGCATTGCAACTGAAAAATGGCCGTGAAGTGACAGGCGATTTGTTTATCGACTGTACAGGTTTACGTGGGCTGCTCATACGTAAAACTCTGGGTGTGGCCTACGAACACTGGGACCAGTATTTACCAGCCAACAGCGCTTTGGCTGTACCAACAGAACGCTTTGCTCACACTCTGCCCTACACCCGCAGTATTGCCCACAGCGCGGGCTGGCAGTGGCGTATTCCGCTGACGCATCGTAATGGCAATGGCATTGTTTACAGCTCTGGCTATTTAAGTGACGATCAGGCCTATCAGACACTGATGAGTAACCTGGATTCGAATACTCTTGCTGAACCGAAAAAAATCAGTTTCGAAACAGGCCGCACCACAGAGCAATGGCATAAAAACGTAGTGGCTATTGGTTTATCCAGCGGTTTTCTGGAACCATTGGAATCTACCAGTATTCACCTTATTCAATCCGGCATAGTACGCCTGATGAAAATGTTTCCAAACCGTGGCATCAGCAATGCACAAATTAGCGCCTACAACGCTGAATCTAAAGATGAATTTGAAACTATCCGCGACTTTATTATTTTGCATTACCACGTTAATGAACGGGATGACTCTGACTTTTGGCGTGACATGCGTCAGATGGCTATTCCGCACAGGCTAGAAGAAAAACTGGCTTTGTTTAAAGAAACGGGCGCCATTTTTAATGACGCCAACGATATTTTCCGTGATGCGTCCTGGCTTCAGGTGATGTTAGGGCAAGGGCTTTTGCCTGCAGATTATCATCTGGCAGCCCGCGCCTATCCCAAAGAGGTATTGCTGCAGATGATGCAACAAATTCGCACAGCCAAACAACAACCGCTGACAAAACTAACCAGTCACGACGAGTTTTTAGCATTGTATGCACGGCCTTAAGCTACGAAGAAAAAGCTTTGATAAACAGCAGTGTGCGACTGAATTACTCGACTCTTTATAGATTTATACCCAAATATCAGAGGATTTTATGATGAAGTGGATCCCATCCTTGCTGCTGCCGTTACTCTTCAGTATCCCGACCTTAGCAGCAGAGGCAGAAGATAACTGGCAACTGCAATCCCCCGATCAACAAATCAGCTTGACGCTAAGTTTGTCAGATCAAAGCTTAACTTATAGTGTGAACTACAAAAACAAAGCCGTGATTAAGCCGTCAGCCTTAGGTTTTTCCTTTAAAGATCAGCCAAAATTGCAAGCCAATCTGAAGGTTGAAAAAGTACAAAACCATAGCCACAACAGCAGCTGGAACCCAATATGGGGTCAACGTGCCACCATAGTGGATCAGTACAACGAAATTAGCCTGCAGCTAAGGGAACAAGGCGACAAAGCCCGGAAAATGCAACTGGTGTTCCGTGTATACAACGATGGAGTCGCCTTTCGTTATCTGCTGCCAAAGCAACCCCATTTAAACAAAGTGGTAATTCGCGATGAGCTGACAGAATTTGCTTTTGCCCGCAACTTTTCCACCTGGTGGATCCAGGCTTATCAGGATCAGCGTTTTGAATATCAGTATCTCAATTCGGCGTTAAGCTCAGTCAATGTAGCGCATACCCCGCTGACCTTACTCGACCAAGGCATTGCCGTTTCTGTACATGAAGCTGCTTTAGTGAATTACGCCTCTATGACGCTGCGTAACATTACCGACAATCACATCACTTTAAAAGCCGACTTAGTACCCTGGGCTAATGGTGATAAGGTCTATACCCAAACTCCCTTTAAAACGCCATGGCGCACTATTCAAATTGCCGACTCTGAACTTGCTCTGCTGAACTCAGATCTCATTCTGAATTTAAATGAACCCGCCGCCCAAGATACAGATGTCAGTTATATCAAACCAGGCAAATACATCGGTATTTGGTGGGAGATGCATATAGGTGAAAAAGACTGGTCACCTGGCCCCAAACAAGGCGCAACTACAGAACGCGCTATGCAATACATCGACTTTGCCAGTCAGCACAATATAGACAGTGTGCTGATAGAAGGCTGGAACACTGGCTGGGAAGGTGAGTGGTGGCGACGCCCTCCTACTTTTAGTTTTACTGAAGCTGTGCAGGGTTTTGATATTGAAAAAGTAAATAACTATGCCAAAAGCAAAGGCGTGACTTTAACAGGTCATCACGAGACCGCTGCTGGTATCACTTATTACGAAAAGCAGATGGAGCCCGCTTTTGCTTATTATCAGAAGCTGGGTATTCCATCAGTCAAAATGGGTTATGTCGGCACTCGTGTTGATCAAAAGGAGTGGCATCATGGCCAGTATATGGTTAATCATTTCCAAAAAGTGACAGAAACCGCAGCTAAACACCGGGTAATGGTTAACGCCCATGAAACAGTAAAAGATACAGGCTTAAGCCGTACTTACCCTAACTTAATGACCCGCGAATCAGTGCGGGGGATGGAGTACAACGGCGGCAGCCCTGACACTGGCAACTTGCCTAATCACACAGTGATTATTCCCTTTACCCGTGGTTTGTCTGGCCCTATCGATTTTACGCCAGGTATTTTTAACTTTAACTATCAAAAACACAGACCCAATAACAGAGTGCCCAGCACTTTGGCCAATCAATTAGCCTTGTATGTCACCTTATACAGCCCGTTGCAAATGGCAGCCGATTTACCGGAAAACTATCAGGGAAACCCAGCTTTTGCCTTTATCGATGCTGTTCCCACCGACTGGCGACAAAGCATAGCGCTGCAAGGCAAAATTGGGCAGTATTTAGTGATGGCACGTCAGGATAAAGAGTCAGACAACTGGTATTTAGGCGCCACCAGCAACGAACAGCCCCGTACTTTAGAACAGCCTTTAAGCTTTCTGAAAGAAGGTGTGCGTTATCAAATGATTGCTTATACGGATGCAGCAGATGCGCACTGGGAAACCAATCCACAAGCTTATGAAATCAAACGCAGTGAAGTAACAGCCAAAGATAAAATCACCCTGACTTTGCAAGCTGGTGGTGGTGCTGCTATTGAGTTTATTCCGCTAAAGTAAGCTGACAGACACAACAAGGGTGGCCAAAGCCACCCTTTATTGTTCAATAGGCAGTGTTAGTTTAATCATGGCCCAGTGCTAAGCGTCTGGCTGCTGGCTGGACAAAATGATTCCACCACAGCCCCAGCATTAACAGCAAAGCAAAACCTGTTGCCAGATAAAAACCATAACGCATATCACCCATAGCATCTCCCACTAAGCCCATCAGCAAAGGCCCTAAAGCAGCGGCTAAAGCCGTGAAAGCCAGAATTAAACCTGCAGCTGCACCGTGCTGCTGGCGTGGAAAACAGCTGATGCCTTTAGAATTTAACGTGGGGTACATCATGGACATAAAAAGCCCTGACAGCGGCATCAGCCATAAAGCAGCGGCCACACCGTAATACATGCTGAGAGCAAAACAGATAAAAATAGCACTGCCAAACCAGGCCAATAACGCAGTCCAGTTAAAACGCAGTAGCAACCATTCGGCAAGGAAACGCCCTGCGGTGCGCAGAATAAAAAACACTGTAATGGCATGGGCGGCCAGCACAGTGAAGTTGCCATCGTAACTTTGTAACAAGGTTGGCAACCAAACAAAAATGGCGACTTCAGTGGCTACATAACAAGCGATTGCCAGCGAAAACCCCAGCGCATGTTTATCTTTCACCAAGGCCAGACTTTGCCAAATCGAACTTTGTTGTTGTGGCTGATAAGCCGGATAATCGAGTCGTAACGCCATCACCAATAACAGAGCGCAAATCAGCCCTGCCAGCAGATAAAGCTGGGTCCAATCCAATGACGCCGCTATCAGTAAACCCACCAAAGCAGGGCCAAATATTGCACCTAAGCCAAAAAAACCTTCCACCCTGTTCATCAGTCTGGTGTGACTGTTGGCATCAGGACTAACATCGCCCACTAAAGCCAAAGCCCCGGTTTTAAACAAACCTATGCTTAAACCACTGACGCCCAACAGCAGCAGGTAATACAAAAAACTTTCGCCAAAAATAAAGGCCACACAAGCAATAGCATACAAAGCCAAACCGGCAAGAATGACTTTTTTCCGGCCAAATCTGTCGGCATACCGGCCTAAAAACAAACCGGATAAACCAATAAATAACATAGGCACATAATGAAAAGCGGCGGCCTCGGTGAGGCTCAACTGAAACTGTGCTACCACTTGCGGAATAATAACGCCCACCGCATCTGTGGTCATAGCAAAAACAAAAAACATCAGGCAGGTCATCCATTTCACCTGAGTAAAAGCACTGGGCGGCAGCGCTGCTGTGGGTGAATCTGGCGAGCGGGCCTCTAAAGTCTGAACTTGTTGCATTGGTATTACCCTGTCATAACGCATTCGATTTTATCGATGCTGATTTTTATCAGGAAGTACAACCCCAATCAGCTCAATGCTGAGTGTAGTCGGCTTCCATGGTATCCGGCACGCTTTACCCTCCCCAGGGCACAATGACAACGTCATCCGGCATGTCAGATTATTCCTATTTATTTGAGCTTTAAAACTACAACTTAATCGTTTAAGTGGCAATATAAAAATTCAACTATGGGGTAAATTTATTTCAGTTGGGGAAGGAGGATAGTTCATATTGCCAGGGCGGATGTACCGGGCAGCCGGGGGCCACTTCAAGATCATCACCCACATTGAAGACCCGGCAGTTATTCTGAGCCTTCTCACGCCCCTGCCACAGTAAGGACAGAGCGAGGTACAGCTGGCACAGGATCCATGCTATAAAGTATTGATCTCCTATCCTTTTTGCCACGACCAGGAGTTGTCTGTGGATATAAATACAATCATTCAGGCCCTCGGCGGCCTCTCCATGTTTTTATTGGCCATGCGTCTGATGACCGAAGGGCTGACATTATTCGCAGGCAACCGCCTTAAACATTTACTGGGTAACTGGACATCTACACCCTGGCGCGGCGTTGGCGTAGGTATTCTGGTTACAGGCCTGGTGCAGTCCTCCAGTGCAGTGACAGTTGCCACTATAGGTTTTGTCAACGCCGGGATCCTCAGCTTACGTCAGGCCATGGGGGTTATTTTTGGTACCAATGTCGGCACTACCATGACAGCCTGGCTGGTCAGCCTGGTGGGCTTTGGTTTCAAAATAGAGGCGCTGGCGCTGCCCATTCTTGTAGTCGGGGTTGGTTTACGCCTGCTGGCATCATCCACACGCTGGAAAGGCCTGGGTGATGCGCTCACTGGCTTTGGCCTGTTTTTTCTCGGTTTAGATTTACTCAAAGAAGCTTTCGAAGGTATAGCCAGCAGTTTCAGCGCCAATTTGGGCGCGGGAGTAAGTACTAACTGGGCGGGCATGATCCTGATCGGCTTTGTGGCCACCCTGCTGACCCAATCTTCAAGTGCTGCTATCGCCATCATTCTCACAGCTTCTGCCGGTGGCATTATCGGCTTTGAAGGGGCCGCTGCTGCAGTAATAGGCGCCAATCTGGGCACGACGTCCACAGCTGCACTGGCGACCTTCAAGGCCACTCCAGCGGCTAAACGACTTGCACTCAGTCACATAGGCTTTAACCTGATCACCGGTATAGTCGCGCTCTGCTTGCTGCCACTGATGCTTGGGCTGGTTAACCTGCTGGGTGATGCACTGGATATAGAAAGTACCCCCACAGCGCTGCTGGCACTTTTTCACACTTTGTTTAATCTGCTGGGGGTAATTATTATGCTGCCGCTGGCCAATCGTTTCGCCAGCCTGCTGGAGCGACTGTTTCATAGCGCGGAAGAAGATATTGAACGCCCACACTATCTGGATGCCACACTCAGTGGCACACCGGTATTGGCGGTATCAGCCCTGAAGCAAGAACTGCTGCGCTTGTCCGATATTCTGGTCAATCTTTTACGCGATGCCCTCAGCGGCCCCCACTCCATACCTGAACTGAAGCGCCGCGCCGAAGCTATCCATACATTAGGCGCAGCCATAGCAAACTTTATCACCGGCATACGCCCGGATGCGATGGAACACAGCACAGCGAATGAGCTGGCAAGCGCTCTTTACGCCGCGCGTTATTATCAGGAGTCTGCTCAGTTGGCTCCAGGTTTGCGACGGCTGGCACAAGACCAGGTACTGCTCTCTGGCGCAGAAAAAACAGCTGTGAGCACATTATTGCAGCAGGCAGAGCGCTGTCTGGAACCAGAGTTGTCTGGTGATCATTTGCAGGCACGCGAACTGGTTGAAGCACTACGCAACGCCCATCGCGATGCGCGCCGTCAATTGCTCGAAGCCGCAGTCCAGGGCAACCTGCAGGTCGTCGATTTGGACACTTTGCTGGAAGGTCTGGACTTCAGTCGTCGCGCCATAGAACTACGTATCAAAGCCGGATTGTTGTTTCACACCAGTCAGAACGCAGAAGCTGTCGCCATCCACCCTGTTTCAGAGGCCGATTTGACGAAAAGCCTGAATACAGATCAGTACCCCAATTTACCTTAAGCGAGTGATGACAGATGAAAAACAAACCAAGGATCAACAGCGCAGATTATGCCGTAGTCCCGGGCACCAAACTGGATTTGCACCAGCACGCCACAGTGGCAGAACCACTCTACAGCTCCTCAAAGGATTATAAGAAACAGCTGAGCGCCAGCACCAACAGCCTGAAGAAGGTGCAGCAATTATTTTATGCCGACAACCGTTATTCTCTGCTGATCATCTTTCAGGCGATGGATGCTGCAGGTAAAGACGGCGCTATTCGCCATGTGATGTCGGGCATTAACCCACAAGGCTGCCGGGTGCACAGTTTCAAACACCCAAGTGCCACTGAACTGGATCACGATTTTCTTTGGCGCAGCCACTGCGCCCTGCCCGAGCGCGGTCAAATTGGTATTTTCAATCGTTCTTATTACGAAGAAGTGCTGATTGTAAAGGTGCAACCCCAGCTATTAGAGGCGCAAAAACTACCGTACAAAAACCTGAACTCCGGGCCTTTCTGGCGTGATCGCTACCGCTCTATTGTTGGCTCGGAAGCCCATCTGGTGCGTAACGGCACCAAGGTCATCAAGTTCTTTTTGCACTTGTCTAAAGAAGAACAATGCCGCCGTTTTCTCGACCGCATCGACAACCCCGACAAAAACTGGAAGTTCTCCGAAGCCGACACAGCACAGCGCCAACACTGGGACAGTTATATGAGTGCCTATGCCGAGTGTTTAAGCAACACCAGCACCAAAGTTGCGCCCTGGTATGTGATACCAGCCGATGATAAAAAAAATGCCCGCTTAATCATTTCCAGCATCATTAACGAAACTCTGGCCGGACTGGATTTAGCTTACCCGGAAACCACTGATGCGCGCCGGGCAGAGTTAGAAGAAATTCGCACTAAGTTATTGCAGGGTGAGCTTTAGTTTTGGTGGTTGGGAGCTGGGGGCGGCTGGTCATATCCGCCCATAAATAAAACCGCTGTAGTAATAACTAAAATTTGTTCTGTAGTGATAAGGGCAGCGTCCAGATCTTTATTCAACAATTCAGACAAGTTATCGCTGAGCAGCTTTACATGGTCGGCACCATCAGCGTTATAATGCCTGACGAAATTGATGCATGACTCTGATTGTCTTGCTTTTTGCTCAAGACAACCTGCTGCCAGAGTAGACAAAGTTTCAATGTTATATCGCACCGCATCCCAATCTACTTCCTGTTTTGCTTTGCTGGAGCAAGACGCGACTAGAGCTGTAAAGAGTAACATCAGAAAAAATTTTAAGCTTTGGTTCAAGCTTCCTCCAAGAGTACCGATTAAGCTAAGGGGCGGGCTTTAGCCCGTCCCAGCAAACTGAGTGAGCGATTTGGGCGCATTGGTATACCTATTACGCAGGAGAATTGAGAGCCTTGTTTCGCTTAATTCGCTCGTGAATGAAGCTCGCAATTACGGAAGCTCCAATACCTAAAATAAAGCCAAAGAAGTAATCTAGAGGCTTAATCCACCATGGAGGACTTGAGGCTCCAATTGCAGCTCTAAAGGCAGCTTGCTGATCATCCGTCAGCTGTTTTAGTTCTTGGGACTTTTCATACTCTCTCTTGATAGCCTCAGACTCATGCTGGGTTTTTTGCATGTCTGATTTTATTTCAGTCAGATGTTTTTCAAGATTCTTTATGCTCTCAAGTGCGCTCGCTACGTTTTCTATGCGGGTATCTAAATTTTTCTCTTCGTCTAAAAAATAGGGGATTAGATTTGAAGTTAAAGCTATTAGCGCTACGACGACCGAAATAATGCCGTAAGCAAGGCTCTTTATTTCTGACCTCTTTGATCTTGTTATTTCTTCAAGGGCTTTGCGGTTACTTGTTTTTGTTAGTGCTTCAAATGTTATGCCTTGGTATATCTTTATTAAGCTGTATCCTGAGCTGTGAAGAAGCCTTTCTAAGAGCTCTTGTTCTTCTTTATTTAGTTTTGCTGAGGTTATAAGTATAAAACCATCAAAACCTGATTTGATGCGCTCTGCAGTTTCGGCGATTCTATACAGGTCTTGCTTTGAGAGTTTTCTTCTGTGCTTGGCTTCAATTACAATTCTGCAAGGTTTTTCTGCGTCTTTTAGCGTGGCACTGAAGTCGTAACCAGAGTCAATTTTTCCAGATGTAAGGTTCTCTAGCGAAGTTAGGTCGCCTTGCTCTTGAAGAAAGTTGAATGCTAATTCTTCAAATTTTTGTGCAGATATGTCGTAGATATCTATTTTTGTCATATTTATTAGGCGCTGAATTTGTTCTTAATTTAGGTATGACGCTCAAAGCAGCTGCGCGCTGAGCGTCAGATGCCTTTGCTTGTTAAACTTGTTCTGTACGCTTGAGTATTTTATCAAGCTTTTCGTTTGCAACTGTCAGCTCAGATTGATTTTGATTAAGGTGTTCAGCGAAATTTTTGATAGCACCAAGAAATGCAACGTGTAAGTCTTTGACTTTTAGCATAATCAGATCCTCCTGATTGGAAACGAATTTATGTGTATCGCCACCATAATACAAGATTCTTTTTGCTGTACCTCGGTTCGTGTCTCGAGCATTTGGTGAACCTGTATGTAAAATAGCGCAGCGTGCCGCCCATAAATCGTCTGCTGAGCAAGGTAGCTGGTACTCTGACAACAAATACTTGTTAATCCAATTTTTGAAATCTTGACCTGTGGATTCATTATCCTGAACGGATAACCATGCCATACGATCGATCCAAGCGTATAACAGAACTAATCCTGCTTCCGTGTGCTTTTGATTGAATAAAAGATCAACTGCTTCCGCTGTTTTTGATGAATGCTCAACTAGTTTAGTAGGCATGATGTTTCCTTACGTTTAACATTTGTATATTGTGCTGGCACATTATTACTTTTTTCTTGCCTGTTATTTTTTGGGCTGATTTACTCTAAGTTTCTAAATTAGAGTGTTTTTCCCTCTTCAGCAACAAATAAATGTGCCTGTTTATTTGCTTAAAACATGCTTGCTTTCCTATTAAAGAAAATAACACTGTGTATTCATCTATAGTCGCAGTAAAAGGTCGTTTCAGGCACGAAACCAAACTCAACAAAAGCGTGGATGGGTATAGTTCTAAGCAGACCGTCTTTCGCAGGGATAGCGAAAGGCGAGACTACATGGACGTATTTACGGCGTGTCTGCGTGGACTATGCCCATTCCGCTACAACTATTCTTGCTACGCCAAAGTTGATTGATTCACCGCTCAGAAATCATCACTAAGGCAACTGAATTTTATAATCCTTCATATGCTTTAAATAAGCGACCAGATGGTCGATATCCTCTGCGCTAAACTGCGGGAAAGTGGGCATTTTGCTTTTGTATCTGTAGCCGGATGCATTGGGGATAAAGGCTTTTAAGTGATCTTGTGTCCAGTATTCGGTGACGTTTTTTGGTGCGTTAAGCTCCGGGCCTAAGTCGCCGCCTTGCAGGTTGATGGAATGGCAGCTGATACAGCTTTGTTTAAACAGCAAAAAGCCCTGATATGCCGCTGAGTTTTGCTCTGCATTGATTGGATATAGCTTGGGGTAACATTGTTGGAAACTAACCAGCTCTAATTTCACCAGTTGATAAGGCCAGGGTCTGGTTTTTTCTACTGCTTTGCCTTGCTTCCAGACTAAATAAAATGGCGCAGGCGACACCATAGCTTTGCCCTGAGCGACTGGGGCAAAGTCAAAATCTTTCTTACCCGTTTCGGAAAAAACCAATACAGCCTGGTCGTCCAGAAAAAACTCAAGCGGCACACTGGGCGCGTAGCCATCAGAAGCGGTCAGCACTACTTCATCTGCAGCCTGGCCCGGCTTATAACCTGCAGCTTTTAACAGCTGCAGTAAAGACACGCCTTCAAAACTTTTATCGCTGTTATAGACAGGATCAAATAGCTTGATCTGCTGCACTGGCACTTTTTGTTTAATTTCCGCCAAAGCCCAGTTGTGTTCTTGTTGTGGCAATTTAATCAGCAGCTGCTGCGCATTGGCAGCAAAGGAGTAAAAGGACAAAAACCACAACATAATCAGTAAAGTAGTTTTAAACATCATTGCCCCTTTGTTCCTTGTGCCGCCGATGGACTAAAACAGCTTAGCCTAAATGTTGTTTGAGCCAGTGGATCATATCCTGCTGCGCTTTAGCGCGAACAGGGTTAAAACCATGATCGGCTCCGGGGTAAATCAACAGTTGATGTGGGCGTTTTAATGCTTTCAATTTCAGCGCTAATTGTTCTGCACCACCCACCGACACATGCTTATCCTGATCGCCGTGTTGGATCAAAATCGGCAAATCTGCCGGTAGTTGCTCTGGCCATAACAGCACTGAGCGCTCTGCTAAAGCAGCCGTTTTATTGCTGCTGTAATTTGGGATCCTTGCTTTATGCACATTCTCCATCGCAGGGCGGATTTCCAACTCTTTGGCTAAGTCGGTCGGACCAGCTCCTACTATGATAGTTTTCAGTTCAGGCATAGATTTGGCCAGCATATAGGTCATCATGCCACCTCTGCTGTGGCCCCACATCGCCATTCGGTTGGCATCTACGTCTTTTATTCCCTGAGCTATAGGCACTAAAGCTTTTACGTCTTCTAACTCAGCACCACCAAATTCATCAAACCCGGCATTGCTCACTGCGGCTTTCCCCCAGTTATGCTGGCCTCTGTAGTTACTGGCAATAATGACAAAACCTTGTTCCGCCACAGGCATCAGCTTTTGCATCAGCAAACTAAAGGTCAGCTGGCCGTAGTCAGCATTGCCGCCTCTGTTATAAATCACCACAGGGGCTTTGCCACTGATCTGCTTAGGTTTAATCATAAAACCACGAACAGGTACGTCACCCACTTTATAGACAAAGTCCTGGCAATCCAGAGTCTGTTGGAAACGCTCAAAATCAGTCTGAGTGAATTGAGTTCTAAGTTTAGCTTCGGAAAACTTAGGCTGGCTATTGCCCATTTTGATCCGCATGGCAATAAAACTGTCGTAACTTTTGAATGGACCGCCAAAACAGCTGCGACTTTTCTGTAAGCTCTGGGCAGTGCTAAAGAGTTCGGTTTGAGCCGGAGCTGCTGTATTGGCGGCAGCCGCAGCAGTTTGAGCCAACGCAGAATGGCTCAGACCCAGAGCCAGCATTAAAGACAGAAAAACAGGGGTTTTCATTCCAACATCCTTGTATAAGTTAATAGTTAATTCAAATTGACCACAGCCAGCAGTGCTTCATGATCAGAAGGATACAAACCGTTGTATCTTCTGTTATCCACCTGATAACTTTGTACCTGCAGGTTGGAACTTACAAAAATAAAATCTATGGTTTGGCTGGGGCTATCTGGTTGGCGGCCAAATCCATTAAAAGTGCCAACATTTTTGGAAAGCTTATCTTTCGCCACCAAAGCGCTGTCATGCAAAACTTTACTTAAAGCCTGATAAGGCGCGCTGTCGGGTTCCACATTAAAGTCCCCAGTCAGCAGAACTTTGCTCTGCTTTGGCAATTTCTCCACTTCGGCTTTTAGCAATAACGCACTTTGCAGCTGAGCCTGCTTTCCCATATGGTCAAAGTGAGTATTCAGAAAATAAAAACTCTGGCCGGATTTTAACTCTTTAAACTGAGTTTTGGTAAAAGTACGGTTCAGGTTCGCGTCCCAACCTTTTGATACTTGTTCCGGCGTTTCAGACAACCATAAGGTTTTTGCCGACAGCAACTTTAATGTGTCTTTGCGATAAAGCACAGCAGTGCTTTCGCCTTTGGTTTTGCCGTCATCACGGCCTTTTGCATACCATTGATAGTGCGGCAACATAGCCACTAAATCATGCACCTGAAACAGTTCAGCTTCCTGCAAGCCAATCAGATCGGGCTGTTGAGTCTGAATTAAATGCGCCAGTAAAAACTTACGTTCAGGCCAATACTGCGGTGTACCTTCAGTTTCACATAAACCACAACGAATGTTGTAGCTCATTAATTTCAAAGTGGAGGCTTGGGCCAGCCCCGGAAAAACCAGCACCAATAAAAGAAACACTACTATTTTCATGGCAAACGCCTGTTGAAACGAAAAGAAGAAACAGAGACTACCTTAACAACTTTGCCGAATTATTAATTCAGAAGGCATCAGTAGGTCGGCCTCTGACTCGCCTGATAACAGCATACGGGCAGCTGTGCGGCCTTTTTCGTCGCTGTGCTGAGCAATAGTGGTCAGGCTGGGGTAAAAACGTTCAGCTTCTTCAATGCCGTCAAAACCAACCACTACTAAATCTTGCGGTATTTTAATGCCCAACTCACGCGCTACCGCCATGGCAGCCAAAGCAATACGGTCACTCATACAAAGCAGCACTTGTGGTCGCGGAAATTGAGTTAAAGCTTCACGGGCTGCTACTAAAGCAAAATTATGGATATTGAGAGGAATATGCCAGACCGCATCTGCAGGTAAATCGCGGCCTTGTTCTATAGCAGCGGCTAAATAACCGTCCAAACGGCGACGGGAAATGGCTTGTTCTGTGCTGTACAGCTCGTGTGGCTGAATACGGCACACTCTGTCCGATTCAATTAAGCGCAAGCCCAGCACCGCCACTTTGCCCTGCATTTTTTTAAAAGCATGTTCAGCAATGCGGTGTGCAGCAGCGTAGTTATCGACGTTCACCGACACCACATTATCCAGATTGCAGTCGACTGTGATCAGCGGCTTGCCGCTTTTAACAATGCGGTTCAGTTGCTCAGGATTACTGGGCGCACCATACAAAATAAAACCGTCGGGCACGGCTTCAGCACTGCTGCTGCTGGTGTTATGCCGGCCGGATAACAACAGCATATCCATGCCGTGTTCCTGCAGTACCTCAGCCACACCTTTAATAAATTGGTTGGCAACAGGGTCGCTGACCGAATACTCCAGGGTGTCTGACAATAAAACTGCCACTATGCCAGAGCGGCCAGTGCGTAAACTGCGGGCCGCGGCATTAGGGCCGTCGTAACCCAATTCAGTGCATTGCTGCAAAATACGCTGGCGTAATTCAGGGGAAAGTTGATCAGGTCTGTTATAGGCATTGGAAACTGTAGCGACTGAAACGCCCAGATAGGAAGCCACGGTTTTCAGATTTAATTTTTTTGGTTTTTCTATTGCCGACACAGCTATAACACCCTGTTTTAGTTCAGGCTTTATCATGCCTGTTCAGTCACAGAATTGCCAGCACCAGAGACAGGCCCAGAAGCCGGTAGTATCAGGCTAACCAATAAGCCCGCGCCTTGATTCTGCAGGCTTAAACTGCCGCCATGAGCTTCGGCTATATCACGGCACAAGGTTAAACCTATGCCAGAGCCATTTTCTTTACTGGTATAAAAAGGCACCATGGCATGAGCCAGAGCTTCGTTTGTCATGCCGCCGCCTGCATCCTGAATACAGATCAGCAGTTGATCCGGCAATTCGGTAAAACTTAATTGAATAAACTCTGGCCTGGAGCCTGATTCATGGGCGTTTTTCAACAGGTTTAATAACAGCTGCGACAACTGCAACGGGTCCGCTAACCAGCTACGCTGTGGTAAATCGCCTTCCAGCTCAAACTCGTATTGATCCTGTAACTGATTAATCAGCCTGGCCCAGTGTACTGGTGCTAAAACCGGAGTGGGTAATTTGGCGAACTGAATATAAGACTGTAAAAACTGATTCAGATGCTGCTGGCGTTCACTAATAGTCTGGAAAATTTGTTGCAGCTGCTTATGTTGCAGTTCGGTTGCCACTAACTGGCCTGAGTAAGCTAATGAAGATAAAGGCGCCAGCGTATTATTCAGTTCATGCCCAATCACCCGCAGCAGTTTTTTCCAGGCTTTCACTTCTTCCCTATGGATTTCGCGGGTCATAGGTTTCAACAGATACAACTGATGCGATTTTTGGTTTAGCGAGAAAAAACTAACAGACAAATGCCAAATCGATGCGGGTTCGCCCAGATGCAACAAGCCTTGTTGTCCATTTTCAATAGCCAAAGCCAGCTCAGGTAACTCTGCTGTTAACTCTGAAAACAACAGACCTTCAAACTTACGGCCCTGATGCAGCAATACCCGGGCCGCCGGATTGCTCATCAGCACCCTGCCATTTTGGTCGGTTAACACCATAGCACTGGGGCTGGATTGCAGAACTGTATCAAGCAGCAGTTCGCGCTGATACAAAGTGGCGCGTTCTTGCCGCAATTGCGCTGACATTTGCTGCAATACTTCGGCTAAAGGCTTAAGTTCACATAAAAGATGGCGGTTGGCATCGACGTTAAAACTGCCGTCCTGCAAGTTCTGGGCATGTAAATTCAGCGCTTCAATTTCCTGTAGCAGCGGTTTAAGTGCCCAGTGCAACACTAAGATGAACAGCAGATCAAAAGCCAAAAAGAGCCCATACCAGAGCGGTTCAGCCTTCAGATAAGACAACAACAAAAAAGCTGGCACCAGTAAGGCCAGCACCAGCAGATATAAACGCCGCATCAGCTGCATAAGCTCTTACACAGGTTCAATGCCATAAAATTCCATTCTCCGGTACAACGCCTGCCGGCTAATACCCAGTTGTTTAGCTGCACGGGCTACCACCCCCTGAGCCTGATGCAGCGCCTGTTCTATCTGCTGTTTATCCAAATCATCCAGCGCTTTTTTCGCTGTAGTTTGCTCCTGAGGCAAGGCCAAATCGCCAGCATCAATTTCATCGGCCAGAGTCAGTAATAAAGCACGCTGACATAAATTTTGCAGCTCCCGCACATTGCCCGGCCAGCTATAACTTTGCAGCGCCTGCTCGGCTTTTTTTGTTAAACTTTTTTGCCCTGCTAAAAAATGCCGCGCCAAAGGCACAATATCATCCACTCTGTCTTTAAGGGCTGGTAAATGCAGCTGTACCACATTGATCCGGTAATACAAATCCTGGCGGAAATGCCCTGCGTTAATGGCATGGCTTAAATCAGCATTAGTCGCGCTGATAATACGCACATCCACTTTGCGGGTTTGACTGGAGCCTAAACGTTCAAACTCTCCGGTTTGCAGTACCCGCAATAATTTCATTTGGCCTGATAATGACAAATTGCCAATTTCATCCAGAAACAAAGTACCACCATCTGCAGCTTCAAAGCGGCCAATACGGGTTTTAGTCGCGCCGCTGTAGGCACCGGCTTCAGCACCAAAGAGTTCGGCTTCCATTAAATCGGCCGGCAAAGCGCCCATATTTACTTTAATCAAAGGCTGCTGCTTACGCTTTGAATTAGCATGCAGCACCTGAGCTATGCCTTCTTTGCCAGAACCATTTTCACCCGTAATCAGCACTGCGGCGTTACTTGGAGCCAGTTGCAATGCCATGTGCAGCAGTTGCTCCATAGCCGTACTGGTAAAAACTAAGCCACATAAATCTTTACCGGCAAACAAACCTAACCTTTCCTGCTGCTTGCGCTCAGCTTTTAAGTTTTGTTCGGTCAGTTGTTTGATTTTTAGTGTGTTGGCAACAGTGGTCAGCAAACGCTGATCGTCCCAGGGTTTGGCGATATAGTCGGTGGCACCGGCTTTCACCAGTTCCACCACCATATCCAGATGAGTCCAGGCCGTGAGCAGTACCACAGGAATACTCGGGTGATCAGAGCGTAACTGATAAAACAGTTCTTTGCCCTGAACACCACTCATTTCCCCCTGAGCAAAGTTCATGTCCTGCAAAATCAGATCGATAGATTGCTGCTGCAAAATACTTTTGGCGACACCAGGCTGCTGCGCGATAAACACCTGATACCCCTGCAACTGAAACAGGGTCATCAGGGCGGTACAGACCGCTTCGTTATCATCGATGACCAGTATTTTTTTCATTCTTTATAAGGTCTTAGTTGCTGTGGCCGGAGATATCCGTGTTGCTATTCTGGCAGGATACCATGTGGCCAGCGTGACACAAAGCAACAGTAAGAGCATAGTCAACAGCGGCAGCCAGACTGGTACTGCAGGTATGCTAATCACCTTAGCCAGACTGATGTTTAAACCGTAACAGACCAGAATACCAAAACCTGCCCCTATGGCGGTGGTCAGCCAGCTTTCACTTAATACATCCAATAAAACACGGGCTTTACTGGCCCCCAAAGCCCGTTTAATACCCACTTCTTTTTGCATTTGCAGCGCATGGAAATGGGCGTGGCTGTAAGCAGAAATCATAGCAACCAGCAGCATTAATCCGCTTAATACCGACAACAAAGTGGCTAAACCTATTTCAGAACGGAATACGTCGTCACGGTTTTCATCCATCCGCAGCACAGTACCTATATCCATTTGGGGTTCTGCATTTCTGATCACATCTGTTAATTGCTTGCGTACAGCTTCAGATTGCCCCTGTGCCACTCTGACAATTAACTGATAACCTTGTTCAGCTCTGTGAAGAGGGCCAAATACAATCTGACCATAAAATGGATGGCTGGCGTAACGCTGTGAATAAAAGTCAGATACCACCCCGACCACAGTGCCATTGTTGGTCACTTTACCTATCGGGTTTTGTTCAGCAAACAGTTGTTTAGCCAGCTTTTCAGTCAGCAGAATATTATCAATCCCCCAGTCCTGTTGGGTTAATAAACGGCCTGTGATTAATTGAACACCAAGTACCTGAAAAATTTGCTCTGACGTATAGTAATAAGGCACTGAATCCACATTACTTTCGTCTTGGCGGTCACGTTCAAAAATATTCCAGTTTGATCCGCCTTGCCGCAGCGGGATCTGATTAACAAAGTCTGCGGCTTCCACGCCCGGTATTTGTCTGACCGCAGTCAACTGACGTGAGATCAGGTCTGTTAAGGCAGGCTGCAAGCGCAATGTTTTGCTGGTTGGTTTTACCCATACCGTCAGAATTTGCTCCAGCGACAAGCCTGTTGGTTGATCCACCAGTTCTTTAGCAGCACTTGCCAACAACAAGGAGTTCACTACTAAACCTAAAGTAACGGCCAGTTGCAGCAACAACAAGGCTGTGACCACTTTGCGGCGCAATAAGGATTTAATAATTAAAAATACCGACATGATGCTCTCCTTATTGTTTTAACTGCTGATTCAGCGGGCTGAATGAGGTTTTTAATGCCGGGTACAAGGTCACCAGATAGCTGATCAACACAACAAACAGCGCCATCACACTCAGCATCTGCCAATCCCAACTGGCCAAAGCGCGGGTCCCGGGTAATAACGAATTAATAGTCCACAAGCCAAGTTGAGCAAACACCAGTGCCGCAACAAAAGCTAAAACTGAGCTCAATAACACATCGGCCATAATCTGGCTTTGTAGCTGCCAGCGGCTGGCACCTAAAGCACGGCGTAAGCTAAACTCATACTGATTGGCCATATAGCGGTTCAGTGACAAGTGGCTGGCGTTGACCACACAAACCAGCAGAAACAGAGAAGCAACCAAAGCAAAAGCATCCAGTTGATCGTTGGTTGCACGTAAGGCTTTTTGCACATTCAGAATATTGTCCAGTTTATTACCTTCTGGTCTGGTATGACGGCCTGCTGCTTTTTCATCCTGTACCAGATTTTTAAGGTACTGCTGATATTGCTGCACTTTTTCCGGGCTATCCAATTGCACCCAAAACTGTAATTGGTTTACAAAGTTGGTTCTGGCCATTTGTGGGTAGGTGGCCATATCACCATCCCAGTCCACATCAAAAAATGAGTTTTGGGTGTTAGACTGAATAGCCAAATCGTATGCAGTTTCCAGCGGCAGATAAATATCTTCTGTAGGTTCAGCAGAGCGGCTGCCATTCACATCATACAAACGTGGCAACATACTCCATTCATCCAATACCCCAATGACTTTATACAACTGATCATCAATCAGCATGTCCTGCCCCACTACATCAGTGCGGCTAAAAAACTTAGTGGCGGTATTTTTACTGATCACCACCTCCATCCGGGCATTGTTATCGGGCCAGGTTTCACCATGCAGAAAAGGCACATTAAACAATTTAAAAAAGTCGCGCTGGGTCACCCGCAGTTCCACCTGACTGGGTGTAGCCTGCTGGTTTTCCACAGTTTTGGCATAAGCGTTGCTGGAGTACATAGCGGCTTCGGCTGAGGTAATACCGCTGCCACTCATTTTTTGCATATCCATATAACTCATCACACGTGGTGGTTCAAAACAATCGGTGCAATCACCAGGTACTGAGTTCATCCGCACCATAAATAAGGTTTGGCTTTTTTCTGGTATTGGGTCGCGATTCATCCAGTAATACAAAGTGGCGTTACTGAAAAAGGTGCCTAAACCTAAACTTAAAATCAGCAGGGTTAAGGCATAAGGCAAAGGGGCTCTTTTAATGCTGTGCCAGCTCAGCTTCAGGTTATGAACTAAGGCTTCCATCTTAAGCTCCTGCTGCTAAAGGTTCGTACATACTGGAGTCATTGAGCTGACCGTCCACAATTTGAATATGCCGATTGGCACGACGGGCCTGATCCGGGTCGTGCGTCACCATTAATATGGTGCAGCCTTGCTGGTTAATTTTTTCCAGCAGTTCCATCACCTGACGAGCCATTAATGAATCCAGGTTACCCGTGGGTTCATCCGCCAGAAGAATACGGGGTTCACCTGCAATTGCCCGGGCTATAGCCACACGCTGTTGCTGACCACCAGAAAGCTGACTTGGGTGATAGTCGCGTCGAGCTGCTAAACCTACAGTTTCTAAGGACTGCTCGACCCGCCGTTTACGTTCGGCTGAACTAAAACCACGATAACGCAGCGGCAGTTCAATATTGTCGTACAAGCTAAAATCTTTAATCAGGTTAAAGCCTTGAAAAATAAAGCCTATTTTTTCGTTTCGAAGGGCTGACAATTCACGGTCAGACAAGCCTTTCACGGAACGTCCATCCAGCAAATAATCGCCCTGGTCAAAACTTTCCAAAGTACCAAGCACATTGAGCAAGGTGGATTTACCTGAACCTGAAGGGCCTGTTAAAGCAGCAAACTCGCCTTCATTCACTTGCAGGTTAATTTGTCTGAGTGCATGAGTTTCAATTAAATCTGTGCGGAAAATTTTGCTTAAGTTATTAATTTGAATCATGGTTTTCTCCTTTGGCATTTAAGCCGATATTCCTGTATAGACTGTTAGTTCAACTGAACTTTGTCTTGTTGTTTAAATTCATCCAGATTAGAGATAACCCATTGGTCACCTTCTTTGGCACCTTGTAAAATTTCGACGTACTGTACTGAGGATGCGCCTAAGACCACTGAGGTTTTAACCGCCAGATTGTTCGTCACCTGATAGGCGATGCGGCTGGCACCTGAGCCAACAAAGTCGCCTCTTTTGATGCGCAGTACATTGTCTTTTTGCTCAATAATGACGCGGGCAGATAAACGCTGGTTCTGACGTAAGCTGGTGCTGTCGTTCTGAGAAAAACGCACCCGTGCAGTCACTAAATTGTCTTTCACTTCGGGGGCTATATGGCTCAGCTCACCTTTGAGTTGCTGATTGCCTAAATTCACTTCAACCAGCATGCCAACAGCTAAATCGCGGATATAACTTTCCTGCACCGAAAGCTCTGCTTCGTAGCGGCTTAAATCGATCACTGTTAATAAACCTGTGCCAGCCAGTACATGGCTTTGCTGCTCTGCCAGCCAGTTGCCCACCTGACCTGTAACTGGTGCTTTAATTTGCAGTGCCGCCAGTTTTCGATCCAGTTCAGCCACAACCAAAGCCTGACGGGCTAAGGCGGACTGACCAGACTTTTTTTCAAAACTCAGCTTATCTGAAGCCAGTGCCACCTTACGTTTGGCGTGATCAAATTCCAGCTCAGCTTGCAACAGATTATCTTTCGCCACGTCGTAATCCAATTGGCGAATGACACCCATTTTGATCGACTGTTCGGCGCGGGCCAGTTCACGTTTGGCGGCCACCAAATTCACCTGAGCCGTGTTTTGCACTTGCTCCATATCCAGTTGCAGTTCACGCGCTAATAAAGCTGAACGCTCGAAGTCGGATTCCATACTGGCGAGTAAAGCACGTTGTTGCTCCAACTCGTTATCCAGAGCCGGGCTTGATACCACAGCCAATAAGTCGCCCAATTGCACAGCTTCGCCTGGTTGTTTCAGATACTGCACCTGACCTGCTTCCTGGCTAAATAAAGTGGGCGCATTAGCTGCAACCACCCTGCCCTGCACCGACAAATCACGGGTAAAACTGCCCCGTTCCACTATAGCCAGTTGCACCTGATCTTTGGGCAGCACTAAGGAAGCCTGAGCAGAGCTGGCCGCCAGCAGGCTATAACTGATATAACAGATACCAGCCATAAACAAAGTGGCCAGCACTGGACGGCGCCACTGCCTGGTTTTGCCCGGCTGGATTTGAATATCCTGATTTTCTGTACCCTGGATCATCTTTGTTCTCCGCATTCTGATTAACCAGATATAGCAGGGACTGTGCCAAGGCAAAAAATGCACATAAGCCATTGTTTTAATGATAAATATTAAAACACACTGAATACAAAAAACTGTCCGCGGACAGAAAAAGTGTCCGCAAAAACCAAGCGGACAGCGGACATAAACAAACGCAGGAGTAAAAATGCATTATTTATTGCAGTATCAAACATCAGCAGATTATCTGGAAAAACGTGTGTTGTTTCGGGCCGAACATTTGCAACTGGCCTGGTTGGCCGCAGAGCGGGGTGAGTTGGTCTTAGGTGGAGCTGTAGGAGAGCCTATCGAGAGCGCCTTGCTGTTGTTTAACGTAGCAGATCCGGCGCAGGTTCAAGCCTTTGCCGAATCCGATCCCTATGTGATCAACGGTTTAGTCAGCAGCTACCGTATAACACCATGGCATACGGTAGTGGGCGAACAAGCCGCAACACCAGTTCGCTAATTATTTTTTCAGCCACTGGCCGTTCAGCTGAATAAACTGACCGGCTTCGGTTTTTTCAATGGCTTTTTTACCCGCGATCGCTTCAACATCAGACAGTTGAATGCCATTTTTAGCCGCCAGTTTCTGATACTCGGCTTTACGGGCCTGGTTGATCAAGTCTGCAATTTCTTTGGCCTGAGCAGAGGGGCTGACCACACCTAAATAGCCATTTGGTTGCTCGCCGACCAGACCCTGAGTTTTAGCAGGACCAAGAGCCGACATGGCTTGCTGCAAATCCATCGCCAGCAAAGGCAAACTGATGGCAAACACACTTGATAGCAGTAATTTATGTACAGTTTTCATTTTGGCTCTCCTTAAAATAAACCACTGGAATCACTGATCAATTCGTCCAGTTCTTTGTCCACTTTAATCAAAATTTCATGCTGAATTTTGACATTCAGATTGATATTAATAGGCTCACTTGGCATAGCAACCTGTACTGTGGGGGTACAGGCTGCACTTAGCAGCAGTGCCAAACATAGGCTTAAGCCATGTGCCGCCCCCTTAAGGGCAGCCTTCGGCTGTGAAAATTGTCTATCCTGCCAATTTTTCATTCTTACTCCTTGCGGGCGTCTTTGGCTTTTTGAGCTGCCAGACGCTGTTGAACCCGTTTTTTTACTAACTCGCTGACCTGACCACTTAACTGCAAGCTGGTGATCATGGCCGGTAAATTTTCTTCTAAATTAATGTTCAAGTTCACAGCCCGGCCTTTTTCAAAATCCGGGTTATTGCCTTCCAGTTTAAGCGCCAGTAATAACTGGCCTTCTTTGCTATAACTCACTCCGGCCGACAACACAGTAAAATGAAAATTCTGCAGCGCCTGCACCACAATTTTCATGCCCTGATTCGACTGTGCCATAGCAATGGCTTTATCAGACTGATAGGAGATCCGGCCACCTGGTTCCAGAGCGGCCACCGAGCCCTGAGCTACCGTCAGTTTGCCTTGCTCTATGCTCAGAGGCAAAGTACCGGATATAGTTCCTTGCCCTGTCATATCGGCGCTTGGATGCTGTTTTAACAGTTCGGCTAACTGTAATTTATCCAGTTGCAGCAAGACTTTAGCATCTTTACTTAAATCAATCTTCTGCTGCGAAGCCCTCACCTGACCACCAAACAAAGCCAGTTGCAGTTGCTTCAGATCCAACTGGCCTGTTAACCAGTCTGGCGCTTTGGTTATGTATACAGCCTTAAGCTCTAAAGGCCCAAATACCAGACCATGATTGACCTGCTGCAGCTTTAAATCATCAGTCTGAACAGTCCAGGCCGCACCCTGGCTGAACAACTTTAAATTTGTGCTCAACGCAGTGAATACAGTTCTGTCGTAAATGCCACTTAAATCGCTCAACAATAGATCGGTCTGTTGTTTTGTCAAAGCCATGCTGGCCAGATCAAACTCCAGCTGGCCTTTGCCTGACAGCTTGCCCTTTTGCAATGTCAAAAGTTCAGGCCAAAATGGGCCAATTTGTAATGGATTACCAGCCAGAAAAAACAGTTCAGGCAAAGTCCAGCTCAGACTGATTTTCTGACCAGCCAGTTGCACTTTATGCTCAAGTGACAAGGACTGACTGTTCGCCAGCCGACCATCCACCTTTGCTTGCTGCTGTTGATACAAGGCTTTTCCAGCCCAGTTCCAATCCAGCGTTTTTAGCATCGCATGCTGCAGCTGTTTTACATCAAGTTTCAGTTCAGTTTGTAGTTGAGTATCTGCCAGCTGCGCCGGGTCTATCTTCAGCTGCAAAGTCTTAGCATTCAGCAGCAGTTGTTGTATCTTCAGATCAGGATGCTGATAACCGGATCTAAGCTGCAGGGGCTTAGTCGCTTCAAATTGCAGCTGATTGTTTTGCCAGACAGCTCGTCCGCTTAACTTTAAATCCAGCTCAGAGAACTGATGTTGTTGCCAATTCAACTGGCTGCTTGCAAGACTCAGTTCAAACTCTGGAATTTCTAGTTGTTCCGCTGTTGGCTGGACCAAAGCTTTCAGGGCCAGCTTTATATCACCCAGCCCCTCAATCGACACAGCTTGTTGATTGGCCAATTGCAGCTGTATCTGCTGGCTAGGCTCGCTGTAGGTTAAAGACCCTATCAGCAAACAGTCAGCATTTGCAGCACTGTTGCTCAGCTTGCTGTTTAAACGGGCACAAGGTAATGAAACTTCAATCTGTTCAAAAGCTAAAACTCCAGGTAACCACAGTGGCAAAGTGGGCAGAGTAACAACCTCTGTTTCAGGTGCTGATTCGGATTGTGTTTCAGCAGCTGTTGCCAGTTGCAAATCCAGTTGAGCTTTTAAAGATTGAGCCCGCACCAGCTCTAAAGGCCATGGCCAGCCAGTCCAGCCCAGTTCCAGTTGTTCCAGTTGCAGCTGCTGCTTGCCATAAAATGGCAGTTGTACGGAAACTTGGGCAAGACGCACTTGTCCCCATGATAAATCAAGTCCTTGCCACTTGGGGTTCAGTTGGTTCCACCAGTACTGCAACTGGATAAAAGCAAACACAATGCCTGCCAGCAGCAACAGCAGCAGGTTCCACTTTAACCAGGATCTTGATTTTTTTACGCCAGAACCAGCCTTTGCCACATCATCCCCTTTTTGCTTACTTAAACTTTAAGCCCTTAGGCTGAATCGTCAGTGAATTCAATTTGCTAGTCTGGCGCTAAAGTCAGACACTAACCAGTACTTTTGAGCCTGTCTCCATGGCATTGTATCGTTTTGTTACATAGTTGTAGCTTTTTACCTTGCAGTAAACGTGTTTTAATCGTGCCATTTTAAAGGAGGGACCAATGAAAAAATCTAAACTGGCCTTTGCCATAGCTTTTGCTATTACCTTAACTGCCTGTGGCAGTCAGATCCAAACCAACTTACCTGCTGGCGTCAAATTAATCGAACAATCTGAACCCCAGCAAGGCATTCATATTCCGTATAAAAAGTATCAGCTGGATAATGGTTTAACTTTAATAGTTCATGAAGATCATTCAGATCCACTGGTGCATGTAGACGTGACTTATCATGTAGGTTCAGCCCGCGAAGAGTTAGGTAAATCTGGTTTTGCGCACTTTTTTGAGCATATGATGTTTCAGGGTTCTGAAAACGTCGGTGATGAGGAACACTTCCGGATCATCACAGAAGCAGGTGGTACATTAAACGGTACTACTAACTCCGACCGCACCAATTATTTTGAAACTGTGCCTGTCAATCAGGTAGAAAAAATGCTCTGGCTAGAGGCTGATCGCATGGGTTTTTTGCTGGACGCCGTCACAGAGAAGAAGTTTGAAGTACAACGCGAGACAGTGAAAAACGAACGAGGCCAGCGTATAGATAATCAGCCTTATGGCCGCTTAGGTGAACGCGTGGCTCAGGCTTTGTATCCGGATGGTCACCCTTATTCCTGGCCTGTAATAGGCTACATGGACGATTTAAACCGCGCCAACGTCAATGACGTAAAAGCCTTTTTCCTACGTTGGTATGGCCCAAACAACGCGACTTTAACTATTGGTGGCGCTGTTAAAGCCGAAGAAATCTTACCTTTAGTACAAAAGTATTTTGGCTCTATTCCGCGTGGCCCTGAAGTCACAGCCGCGGCCAAAGTTGCGGTAAAACTGCCAGAAACCCGTTATATCTCAATGGAAGACAATGTCCATTTACCGCTGCTGTATATCACTTATCCGACCGCTTACGCCAACCATAAAGACGAAGCGGCTTTGGATATTTTGTCGGAAATTTTAGGTGGCGGTAATAACTCACTGCTGTATAAAAACCTGGTGAAAAACCAGGTGGCTGTGCAAGCTGCAGTAACCCACCCTTGCCGTGAACTGGCTTGTGACTTTTCGTTATATGCCTTGCCAAATCCAGCTTCAGGTAAAAACCTGGCCGATATAGAACAAATTATCCGCGCCAGTCTGACTGAATTTGAACAACGGGGTGTCACAGACGACGACCTGTTAAAAGTAAAAGCAAAAATTGAAGCTGGCAGTATTTTTGGCTTGCAAAGTGTTGCCGGTAAAGTGAGTCAACTGGCCGCCAGCGAAACCTTTTTAGGTAAACCTGACACTATTGGCGACGATATAGCCCGTTATAACGCTGTCACCAAAGACGATGTGATGCGGGTGTACAACACTTACATCAAAAATCAGCACTCTGTGGTGATGAGCGTCGTGCCAAGAGGTCAAACCCAGCTGATTGCCAGAGCGGATAATTTTAAGCCGGTGCAACATGATTTTGGTGGCCCTTCAACCACTAAAGCAGAAGATCTGCAGGTGCGTAAAGCGACAGACAATTTTGACCGCAGCAAACAGCCGGTTGCAGGCGTGAATCCAGCTGTTGAATTACCTGCTACCTGGACTACAGATCTGGGGAACGGCATTCAAGTGCTGGGCAGCCAAAGTACAGAAACCCCAACCACCTCTTTGTTGCTGAAAATTCCTGTCGGCAGTTACTACGAAACCGCAGATAAAGCAGGTGTATCAGCTTTACTGGCAGCACTCTTGAATGAAAGCACGCAAAATTACAGCACAGAGCAAATGAGCCTTGAGCTGGAAAAACTGGGTAGCAGCATCAGCATCAGCAGTGGTGACAGCTACATTGATGTCTTTGTTTCCAGCCTAAGTAAAAACCTGCCAAAAACCTTAGTATTACTGGAAGAAAAACTACGTAATCCGGGTTTTAAAGCTGAAGACTTCAGTCGCCTGCAACAACAAACCCTGCAAGGTATTCAGCACAGCGCCACTAACCCTGGTTACATTGCAGCAACGGCGTACAACAAAATGATGTTCGACGGCAGTATTGCAGCAGTGCCAAACGAGGGAACTCTGGAGTCTGTCAGTAAGCTGACGCTGGATGATGTGAAGAACTGGCACCAAACCTACTTCAAACCAGCTGGCGGTCAGTTGATTGTAGTTTCTGATCTGCCTCAGGACACTGTAGCGACAGAGCTGAAAAATCAGTTGGCAGACTGGCAAGGTAAAGGCCCGTCGATACAGGTTAACACCGGTAAAATGAAAGCTCAGCCGGGCACTATCTATCTGTTGGATAAACCCGATGCGCCTCAGTCTGAAATCCGTATTGGTAAGCGTTCACTAACACAGGACATCACGGGTGAGTTTTATCAGGCAAGCTTAATGAATTTTGTCTTAGGTGGCACTTTTAACAGCCGTATTAACCTGAATCTGCGTGAAGACAAGGGCTACACTTATGGTGCCCGTGCCAGCTTTATTGCGGATAAGTTCGCGGGTACTTACACCGCCTCTGCAGCAGTACGAGCTGATGCAACTGTCGATTCTATCCGTCAGTTTATCAACGAAATTGACACTTTCAGGCAAAATGGTATCAAAGATGACGAACTGGCCTTTATGCGCCTGGCCATCAATCAATCGGATGCACTGAAATATGAAACCCCTAATGCCAAGTTAGGTTTTATGGCGCAAATTCTGGAGTTTAATTTAACGCCGGATTTTGTCCGTGAACGTAATCAAATTGTGTCCAGTATCAGTAAAGAACAAGTGAATGCTTTGGCAGCCAAACACCTGGATACCAAAGAGATGATCATACTGGTAGTCGGAGATGCAAAACGCTTAACAACTGAATTGGAAACACTGGGTTATCCGGTGCAACAAATCAGCATGTAAAACCTCTTATCCTGATAAGGCCGCTTTGGGGCGGTCTTATCAGGAGCAAGTTTCGACATATAATTCCATTTTATTCCCTGCCCTTTGCCGCTGTAATGCCTTAACATTCCCACTATTTGGTTACAATTTTCTACCATAATTTGATAGGTGAAAGCATTTTTGCTCGCTACACTATGGCTGCAGTTTTTCTGCTGATTAAAGCTTAAAAGTCTCTGGAAAAGCAGTTTCTGGCTAGAAAATCCGGGATCCACAGCTTCATTTTTCTTAAATTTTTATTAATTTATGACTAATCGTCACAAATTCAAAAAAAACGTGGCAAACTAGCCTGCCGACTAAAGGTGTGAGTAATACATTAGATCAACACAAGGATCTGAAATTAACCTGTAGATGGTTCTAATCCGAAAGTGCAGCAAAGACGTACTCTGAACGCTGAACCTTTTGGCTCCTTATTAACTTTTTAATCTGGTCACTGCTATGAAAAGATTTAAATCCATTTTATTTGCCGTTCTGGGCCTGCTTTGTGTGTTTATGGTACTTGCAGGGGTCAAAGGTGGCCAGATTGCAGCCATGATCGAATCTGGCGAAACCTTTGTGCCGCCACCTGAATACGTCAGTACTTTTAGCGTGGAACAACAAAGCTGGCCTAATACCTACAATGCCATAGGCACTGTGCTGGCCGACGAAGGTATTGTGATTGCCGCCGAAGTACCGGGCCGGGTAAAGAAAATCAGTTTCAGCAATGGTCAGCAAGTCACAGCAGGTACAGTGCTGATTGAACAGGAAGCCACTAATGAGCAAGCTCAGTTGCGCTCAGCTGAAGCCAGTTTAAAGTTAGCTAAAACAAGTTATGACCGTTTGGTGCAGTTACGCCGCACTAATATCGCTACTCAAAGTGAGTTAGACAACGCCAAACAACAACTCGACAGCGCCTCTGCTCAAGTGGACAACTTAAGAGCCACTTTGCAGAAAAAAGTGATTCGTGCACCTTTTGATGGCCGCATTGGTATTCGTCAGGTGGATTTAGGCACTGATTTACAAACTGGCACAGCCATTGTGTCGTTGCAGGCCACCAATAAAGTGCGGGTAAACTTCCCTGTGCCACAAAACTGGCTGTCGCAAATTACCAAGGGTTTACCTGTTGAAGTGTCTGTAGGCGAAGGCGCTGTGGTAGTCAAAGGTGAAATCAGTGCTATTGGTGCTGAAATTAATACCAGTACCCGTAATGTCATAGTGCAGTCAGTTTTAGACAACAGCACTGATGTGTTGATCCCAGGCATGGCCGTCTCTGCCACTGTCACCTTAACCGAGCCTCATCAGTTATTGGTGGTGCCAAGCACAGCCATTATTTACGCCCCTTTTGGTGACACTGTATTTGTGGTCGAAAAAGATGACAAAGGTGGCTTAAAAGCTCGTCAGCAATTTATTCGTTTAGGCAAAGCCCGAGGCGATTTTGTTGAAATAATTGATGGCTTAAAAGCCGGCGATCAGGTGGTAAGTGCAGGAGCATTTAAGTTGTTTAATGGTCAGTCTGTGGTACTGAGTAAAACTCAGCCACCAGAATTTAAAGCTGCACCAACACCAGCTGATACCTGATATGTGGCCTCACATCCTAAATCATTGATCACCAGCCATTAACAATGAGCAGATTATGAACTTTACCGATATTTTTATTAAAAAGCCTGTGCTGGCCATAGTGGTCAGCCTGCTGATATTGCTGGCTGGTTTCCAGTCGATGAGCAATATGACGGTACGACAGTACCCACGTTCAGATATAGCTGTGATAAAAATTACCACAGCTTATATAGGCGCCAACGCTGATTTAGTCCGTGGTTTTATTACCACGCCTATAGAAAGGGCTATCGCCTCAGCTGGTGGCATCGACTACATCGAATCCCAAAGCACCATGGGTGTTTCTACTGTTATAGCCCACTTGCACCTGAACTATGATCCACTCAAAGCCATGACGGAAATCAGCGCTAAAGTGAATCAGGTGCGTGGTGATTTGCCGCCAGAAGCCGAAGTACCAGCTATTGCCATTGAAGCAGCAGACAGTGAGTTTGCAGCAGCTTATTTAAGCTTCAGCTCGGATATTCTGGAGCAAAACCAGATCACAGAGTTTTTAAGCCGCTCTGTCCAGCCGCGTTTAATTGCCATCAGCGGTGTACAAAAAGCCGATATTTTAGGTGGCCGTACTTTTGCGATGAGGGTCTGGTTAAAACCAGAGCGTATGGCGGCTTTAGGCATCACAGCTTCGGATGTACGCGCAGCACTTACCGATAACAATGTGCAGGCTACTATAGGCCAGACCCGCGGCGCTTACACTCAGGTGAATTTACGCGCCAACACAGATATGAAAGGTGTGGACGAATTTAAACGTATGATTTTACGTCAGAATAGCGACGGTATAGTGCGTTTATCTGATGTTGCCGACGTTGTACTTGGGGCCGACGACTACAACGTTGATGTGAATTATTCTGGTGAAACCGCCGTCTTTATGGGGGTATTTGTTGCGCCTAATGCCAACTCGCTGGATGTGATTAAAGCTGTTACCAAAGAGATGGAAGCAATCCGGGCTGAACTGCCAGGTGGTTTAACAGGCGAAGTCTCTTATGACGCCACTAAATATATTGAAGCCGCCATAGACGATGTAGTGAAAACACTGGCCGAAACCCTGCTGATTATCGTAGTGGTGATTTTCCTGTTTTTAGGCTTCAGCCGCTCAGTGCTGATTCCTATCATCGCTATTCCGCTGTCGCTGATTGGTGCCATGTTTATTATGAAAGTTTTTGGCTTTTCCTTAAACCTGCTGACCTTATTGTCGATAGTGCTTTCTGTAGGTCTGGTGGTCGATGATGCCATAGTTATGGTGGAAAACATTGAACGCCATATCCAAAATGGTCTGAAACCATTTAAAGCAGCTTTAGTGGCAGCCCGTGAACTAGGTGGCCCTATTATTGCGATGACAGTGACGCTGATTTCGGTTTATGTGCCTATAGGTTTACAAGGCGGTTTAACAGGTACTTTATTCCGCGAATTTGCTATTACCCTCGCGGGTGCTGTGACTATTTCTGCAGTAGTGGCTATTACGCTGTCGCCCATGATGGCGTCGCGCATGTTAAAGCCTCATACCAACAACAGAGCGCCACTGGATGGTATTTTCAATAAATTCCAGGGCTTTTACAGCCGCAAACTCGAAAGCAGTTTAAACAACAGAACAGGGGTTTATGTATTCTGGGTTGGCATTATGTTGCTCTGTGTACCTTTGTACAGCATGTCACCCAAAGAGCTGGCTCCTATGGAAGATCAGGGCGTTATTTTTGGTATTGTCGACTCTCCAGCCAACTCTACTGTTGATCAGTCGTCTTATTACGGCAAATACGTCAACGAAGCTTTTATGTCTGTGCCAGAAACCGACTTCACCTTCCAAATCACGTTCCCGACTGGTGGTTTTGGTGGCATGGTCACCAAACCCTGGGCTGAACGTGAACGCACTGTGTTTGAAATGTTGCCTGAAGTACAACAAAAACTGGCGGAAATTTCAGGGGTACGGATATTACCTATTACCCCCGCTGCCCTGCCAGGCGGTGGTAGCTTCCCTGTTGAATTTGTGATTGCATCTACTGCAGATTCAAAAGAAATTTACGACTATGCGCTGAAGCTTGAGCAAGTGATGCGTGAAAGCGGTATGTTTCCATTCCAATTGATTGATATGAAAGTGGATCAGCCCGAGTATCAGCTGAATATCGACCGCGATAAAGTGGCCGATTTAGGCTTGAATATGCGGGATGTAGTGCAGGATCTGGGCACTTTATTGGGTGGCGGTTACGTCAACCGCTTTAATATGTCAGGCCAAAGCTACAAAGTGATACCACAAGTAAAACGTCTGGAACGTTTAACACCTGATGATTTAACTAACCTCTATATCAAAGGCCCTGAAGGTCAGATGATCAGAGTCGATCAAATCGCCAGCCTGAGCCACAGCACAGTGCCGCGTAGCATTAATCGTATGCAGCAGTTAAACGCAGTGAAAATCAGCGGTGTGACGATAAAGCCGCTGGATGAAACATTAACCTTCCTTGAAACTGAAGCGAAGAAGTTATTGCCAAGTGGTTATTCTATTGATTACACAGGTGAATCGCGCCAGTTAAAACGTGAAGGCAATACCTTCCTGCCAGCCTTTACGCTGGCTGTGACTATGATATTCCTGGTGCTGGCCGCTCAATACAACAGCTTCCGCGATCCTATCGTCATTCTGCTCGGTTCAGTGCCGCTGGCGCTCTTTGGTGCTCTGGTCTTTACCTTCCTGAAGATCCCGGCGCCAATGCCATTTTTCACTGACGCTTTTACCAGTACGCTCAATATCTATTCACAGGTGGGTTTAGTCACATTGGTGGGTTTGATAGCGCGGAACGGTATTCTGGTGGTGGAATTTGCCAACAAGCTGCAGGAGCAAGGCAGAACCAAACTGGAAGCCATTCGTGAGGCTTCTGTACTGCGTTTACGCCCTGTAGTCATGACCAGCTTCGCCACTATTGCCGGCCACACGCCGCTGATATTCGCTGAAGGTGCAGGCGCTGAGGCCAGAAATTCGATTGGTATAGTGCTGGTACTGGGCATGACCATAGGTACCTTTATGACTCTCTTCGTTTTACCTTCGGTTTATATGCTGATTGCTAAAGATCACAGCCATGACAAAGTCATGCTCGAAGATGATGAAGAAGAACATCAGGTGAAACCAGCCTGACCACTGCGGGTTGAACGAAGGGCTAACTCAGGTTAGCCCTTTTTTATGGATACCAGCCTGTAACAGACTGGCTCAATGAGTTGGCAAACTACAAAATAGCTTCGTTTGTAAACTCGTCCTGCTGATATTTTGATTTAAAGGACTCAGTGACATCCTGTAACTGCCCGTGATGCAGCCGCAAGATACGTTGAGCTTTCACTATGGTTTGTGGTCTGTGAGCAATAATGATGCGGGTAATTTTCAGTTGGCTGATCGCCTGATTCACCTGATGTTCAAGCTGCACATCCAAATGACTGGTGGCTTCATCCATAAACAGAATTTTGGGTTGACGATACAAAGCCCGTGCTAAGAACAGACGTTGTTTTTGACCGCCAGATAAACTGTTACCCATGTCGCCAATCAGACTGTTATAGCCCATAGGCATTGCGGATATATCCTGATCGATACCGGCTAACCTGGCGCATGCAATCACCTGCTGCATATCCACCTGACTGTCGAAAAAGCTGATGTTTTCAGCCAAAGTACCAGACATTAACTGATCATCCTGCATCACAGCTGCAATCTGACTGCGATAAAAACGTAAACCAGACTGTCGGACATCAACGCCATCAGCTTCAACCTTGCCACTTTCGGCAGGCATTAAGCCTAACATCAACTTTAACAGGCTCGATTTACCGCAGCCTGAGGGGCCAATAATAGCCACATTCTCTCCAGCCTGAACATCCAGCTCCAGTTCGTTAAAGAGTAAAGGTTCGGTATTGGCGTACCTAAAGCTGACGTTTTTTAAACTAAGCTGCCCAGTGAGTTCATTCGCAGCTACTCCAGTCCCTTCATCTTCTTTATCGGTTAATGCAATATCTGCTAATCGCTCTAAATGTAATTTAGTCATTTTGATCTGCACCACTAAAGAGATCAAAGCAGACATCCGGCCGGTAAACTGACTTTTATATGCCATAAAAGCAAAGAGCATACCTACAGTCATGGAGCCGTCCAGCACAGCATGAGCGGCCAGATAGATCACCAGAATACCTTCAATACCAAACAGTAACTGGTTCACAGTGCTGGCACTGATGCCCCACTTCGCCAGACGGTAACCAGAGTTGATGGCTTCAACATGAGTGTTTTGCCAGATACTTAATCTCTGGCTCTGCTGACCAAACAACTTAATAGTACGGACAGCCCTGATACTTTCCATAAACACGCTGTCTTCTTTGGCGCCTGCAACTATGCTCTGCTCAGTTAACTGACGCATCGGCCAGTAAAACATCCAACGGAAAAAAGCATAAAGAACCACAGCACAGACCACGACCAGACTGAGCTGTGGGCTATACAAATACATCATGGCAAATACAGCTATCACCATAATGCCATCAAGTAAGCCTTCCACTAAACTACTGGTCAACAAAGACTGCACTGCTGACAAGGCTCCAAAACGGGAGGTGATATCCCCCATATGTCTATTTTCAAAATAAGGGACGGGCAAGTGTAATAAATGCCTGAACAGGTTAGTCACCATTTGCATATTCATCATGGTGCCCAAGTGCAGAGCTATCCAACTTCGCAGCACTTTAATAATGATTTGTATCAACATGATCAAACCAAAACCCAGGGCCAGTACCACAAGCAGCGGTTTATCCTGACTAACCAGTACGTCGTCCACCACCAACTGGGTGTAATAAGGAGAGGCCAAAGCAAAAAGCTGCAAGACCAACGACAGCACAAAAAGCTTCAACAAAGCAGGAGCAAGGCCCTGCACCTTAGACCAGAATGACGTCAGACTTAGTTTTACTCTTTCATCAACTGTTTTGAACTCACCAGTCGGAGTCAGCTCCAAAGCCACTCCGGTAAAAGCTTTGTCCACATCTTTCATCGATAAACGCCGCTCTCCCATAGCAGGATCAAGGATAGTAATACCATTGCGATGCACCTGTTTCAAAACCACAAAGTGGTTCATTTCCCAGTGCAAAATACAAGGGGTTTGTAGTTTATGCAGCTCCTCTGGTTCAAGCCGCAAAGCCCTGCCAGCAAGACCCAGTTGATTCGCCAACACCACCAATTGCTGCAGGCTGGCTCCTTTTAATGACACGCTGTAGCGACTACGTAACAAAGTTAAATCTATCTTGTGTCCATGGAAGTTAGCCAGCATAGCAATACAGGCCAAACCACACTCAGCCGCTTCGGACTGGTAAGTGATCGATAATTTTTTATAGTTCATCAGCTCTATTCAGCTCTGTCATCGGAAATAAATTGTTAAAACAGCGATAGTATTGCTTACCGCATGCAGGAAAATTGCTGGATACACCGAGTTTGCTTTTTCTCTCGCCCAGCCATACAGCAGCGCAGATACAAAAACGAATATCAGGCCATAACTGTACTGAAGATGCATCAAGGTAAAGGGCAGTGCCACAATCAAAATTCGCGGCCATATATAAGGTAAAAAACTTTTTAGTTTTGTCTGTAAATAGCCGCGAAACAATAGCTCTTCTGCTACAGGAGCTAACACCGCAGACATAATCAATGAGATCATCAAATGATCTACAACTGTGACTGATGTCTCTGCCCTGTACACATCTATTGTAACGGGAGAAACAATACTGAGTGTTAAATAGAAGGCAAACTGTATGATGTAGGTTATTAGCAGCAACACCAGCCAATACAACCATTTCTCGTTTGGATTAAAACGTAAAGCCGTATTTAATCTGAACTGGTGAACATTAAATCCTGACAAAGAAAAGACACCAAAAATCACAGTAACAAAGAAATACAAAGTTACACAGCCTCTGAAATCAAACCACTGTCTATCATGACTATCGACACTCTGAGAGCATAACAAAGCGACTGCGACCACCAACATAAAAAAAGCTGTTATTGAAGCTAAAGATGTCAATCGTGACGACGAAGCGAATCGAAGCTGATTCATGTCTTTCAATCTAAAAAGTGTGCTGTAACTCTGATACTGACTATATAAGAAAAACAGCCCAATCAGAGCTATTAGTGGATACAAAACGACTTTCATCTGTAGTAGTAATGCTTCCTGCTGAGCAGAGTCAACATTTATATTCAGGTCGGAATATATATAATAATAGAAAAGCTGAATTGTCTGAGCAACTGGTTCCACCCGAAACAAACAAAACACAACCAGCACCACTGCAATCATTGGAGGGCAGAGAAATTTAGTCTTTAACAAGTGAATTATCCTTGCAACCAAAACCGGCCACCCCCCAGTAGCTTACATTAAACTTGCCACAGACCACGAGCGCGCGTTCTGCATTCAATTTTATAAAAACCTTGATAATTAATGGCTTCGTGTAAGAAGCGACAGAAAGAAAAAAAATAAAACAGAATAAAAACCTTATAAAATTATTCATTGTCACCTCGTAGCTAAATTTAATATCAAAGAAAAAATACAGAATTGTACGTGCCATGCATGACCATACATGGATAAACAGAGCCACTTACTATTCCTGCATAACCTATCATGCTTGAGACTGTAAAAACTTCAAAAAGGAAAGGCGACGAGTAGTTATAGTGGAACGCAGTAAATAACATAGAAGAAAACACAACACAAAAGTGTTTATTCAACATCCTATCCAATAAGTAGCGTATCAGATAGCCTCTAAAAAAGATTTCCTCGCATGCGGGAACTATCAAACAAACGAAAAAAAATGCTAGAAATATTTTATAAGTGTCACTTTCCAGAAGTCTATCATCTACAAATAATCTTGAAATAGAAGTACCGCCGAATAGACACCTTAAAAAATCATATAGTGAAAAATACAAAAACACGCAACCAACACATAAAGAAAAGCATTTAAATGATACTACTTCAAACCCCAATATATGTCCGCAGCGATTCCTGTTGGAAATACAAATGCACAATACCAGAATAAATGTCACGATCAACTTTATAAGGCTTGAGACAAAGTCGAAATCGCCACTCCCTCTTAAAGAAACATACTCATGCAGATATATTGACTTATAAAAAAACAAAAAAGAATTATAAACAACATCAAATAGAAAAAAATAACCAATGACAATCAATGCAACACCAGTAATACCTGATCCTATTTCATAGGAAACTCTTTCATTTATCATATCAACACCGATATCGCATTATCACTGGAACAGTAAAAAATCAGTAATAATGCTGTATATACCTACAAAGGACCGCCAGTCATCATGCCACGATCTACTGCAGCTCTTAGTTCATCCGCACTTGGTAATGGTTGGGATGCAACATCCCTTATATATTCAGAATAGTTAAATTCCCACACCGGAAAATTATAATTAAATGGCCCAAAGCTCCCAAAACAACAATCTATAGTTATATAATTATCATAACAATAACTCGTCCCGTCAGAGTTATTATCAGTTCCATAATTATTTCAGTCACCTGAAGATTTTTTATGTATTAGCGCCAGCACACTGTACGTGACTCAGCATTTCCATACTTATTTCTTGCATATTAAATTCATCCTTACGTCTACCAGATCAAAAAATAAAAACAACCAGCTAAACTAAATAGCCTCCTTTTCATTGAAGCAATGCCAAGCCTATATAAATCACATATAACATCAGTTACATCATAATAAGAAACTGCAGCTTTCAAAGCTGAAATTGTTGCACTGCCAGTTGCACAAACCACATTTAGTATGTACAGACCAACATCATTCAGATTTATTTTCATTCCACTGGAACACTGAAGGTCAGGTATTCCCCTACGCCATAAAAATACTGCAAAACAAATTATCCAAAAGCACAATAGCCCCAGAAAGTAAGGGCAGTCTCATCTTCCCTGTTAGTACGCCATAACGCATCTAACTCTATGCTCGAAGCGAGACCTGCCCTCCTTTGACTCAAGTCACTCAAACTCAGGGGCACAGGGCAGCAGGGAAATATCGCGAACGCTTTTTGAACAACTTTAGCTCGTTGTTTGAGTGTTTTATGGGCGTAATTTGCATGTTTAGCCTTGTCTTCCGGGTCAGCCTGATCGATTGCCAAACAAGATAAATAAAAAAGGAACACTCACGTTCTCACCCTGGACCTAACCAAACTTCCGTGTAAACAACTGAGAGCGATTTCTTGTCATTGCCAAATAGTCCGGAAAAAATACAAGTTAGCCTCACGCTCTACCGCTATTAAATTGAAACATTCATACATTAAAAAACACCAAGCTCATCACTCTGTATGAAATAAAATTTCACACCAAAAATTACTTATGCTTCCTACTTCCCCCCCTGAACCTACTTAAGATGCGTTTTTCAAAAAAGTAAAAATAAATAATTATCCATAGAGTAAGAAACAAAAATCTCAACACCCAGTTTTCTTGAGGTATTAAATCAAAATAAAAAACAAAATAAGATGCAAAAAAAGTTAAAACAACGTACAAAGAACGATAAATCATCATATAATTTCACATTAAGATAAGAGGGTGCACAACGTACACCCAATTAAAGTTTAGAAAAAAATTAATATGGACCGCCCGAGGTCAGTCCACTATTAATAATATTTGTTATATCGCTCTGATTATAGACAGGAGCAGGAGACATATAACGATCCTGAGCTATGGTTGCGAGGAAATACTGAGATCCAGCGGCCCCGGCAACACCTAATGCTGGATGAATAAGGCCGGCAGCAGCCCCCAACCCAGTCACTGTTGCTTGCGCCAATGGAGAGAGCGTTTGCCCTTTCACGAGATATTCATCATTATACCCAGTGCCGTCAGAGTTATAATTTGTACCAGACTTGTTACCACTCGCTGAAGAACTTTTACTGTTAGCGCCAGCACACTGCACGTGACTTAGCATTTCCATACTTATTTCTTGCATATTAAATATATCCTTACGTCTACTAAATTATAAATATTAAAACAGCCAGCTAAATCCAATCACCTCCTTCCATTAAAAAATAAAAAACCCATACAACATCATTCAAATTTAATTTAGCCCAATGGATATAATATAAACTCACTCAAACAATGCACTTTGTTCGAATTAATACTCATCGCCACATCATTCACCATCAGAGCGCCAAACATATCGATTACAGGTACCAATCGACAGCACTGTGAAGCATGAAAATAATTCAGGAAATTACAACGTTTTTCAATAATACATTTCAAAATAGTTCACAACAACGCAGCAGATAACGCCACGCCACACGGAAATAAACTCATAACTTCTTATCAAAAAAATAGCAAAACACTGTAAGCAGTACTGCGAAAAACGCTATTAACCAAGAATCAATATCGAAATACAATGCATCAGGAGTCCTTAATATTAGAAGAAAAATAAATAAGGGAACCCCTCTATATAAAATGGATTTTTTAACTCGCTCAGATTTCATTACATTTACTCCTGTATTTCTATGACAGGAATGCACCAGTACACAGCTGCCAGAGAGCCTTATCAGTTGTTGCCGTAATATGCACTCGTACCAACTAAAGCACCAACAAGTGCTCCGGCAGCAGCAGGTCCTGGCCCACCGAGAGCGCCTCCAATTGCACCTATTCCCGCATATCTGACAACAGTTGAGAACAAGTTATTATTATTGGACGTCCAGTGTTTTGATTTATCAAAACCGTCGTCCGAGTCGTTGTAATTTGTTCCCGATGAATTTTATGAGCTATAGTTTGTACCTGTATTATTTCCGGCAGCGGAAGTTACCTTATTATTTGCTCCAGCACACTGCACGTAATTCAACATGTCCATACTTATTTCTTGCGTAACATCCCTCTCTTTATTGTTACAATGTCCAACCTACTCAAGTTCCATACAATTTCATTCAGAACAAGTTGATGTTCCATTGATATCTTCTCTCTGAGTTCACCAAAAGTGATGCACCCCGAACTATGTATAATGGTTACTATGTTCAGCCCAACATCATCAAGGTCGAGTTTCATACCATTGGCAATTAAATAGTTCTCTGACAGACCATATGCTTTGTTAGCATTTAGACTTAGTGTCATATCATCCGCTATAGTATTCACAGCAGGGTTGCCAAATATATCTATGGCCGGTGCTGACGGAAGGCGTTGTGAAGCATAAAAATGATTCAGAAAATCCTGATACTTCTCAGGGTTTAACAGCAATGCCGACATGTGGTCAGCGAGCTCTTTTAAAGTGGCCAGATCATCCTCCCCACTATCCAGCGACTTCCGTGCAGCAGGCAGATTTGGCAGTTGAGTCATAATCCATTCCACATAATTGATCGCAAAAGGCGGGAATGTACCAACGGCCAGATGGAATGTTTCCTCGCCAACTGGCATAGGGTTATGCCACCAGCCTCTTGGCAGATAAAAGATATCCCCGGCTTCAAGCATAAACTCCATATACGGAGTGTCAGAGCATGGAAAAGATTGCTCCAGATCTTTGCTCTGTTGCATAAATAAAGGGTTTTCAAAACTGGGAGGGTACACAGTCCATTTCTTGCGACCAATCAGTTGGAGTACAAACACATCACGCGTATCCCAATGATTTCTGAATGAATCCTTTTCGCCAAAAGCCGCATAGGAGCTCACCACTGTCTGACGGCCACAATAAGCGGCAATTTGTTTTGCCAGATCATCAAACAAAGGTTCACCAACAATCTTGTTATCTATCAGTGTGGCACCTTGCCTCAACAGCTTATATAACGAGGATTTATTCAGTCTGTGCCTCAATGTACCTACATCAATGTACGACTCCACATATTCGCTTTTGGGCACAATGCCATTTAGCGATAACTTAAAATCGTCAGAGTTGACATCACGACCTGTCAGGATCTGATTCACGTCCTGCCAACTGATTAAATCCTGAGCCAGGCATCCCTTCATCAATAGTGGTTTTTTCTCCTGATATAAATTCAGGAACTCTTCTGGCGACACTTTAAAGTTAATATCCATGCTTCTCTCTACGCAGCAGCTCATTACAATTTCCCTTTCAGGCTAAAAATGGGTTCCAGCAACCAGGCTAATAAACTACGCTGCTCCAGCACTATGTCGGCACTTAATGACATACCCGATTGCAACTGGACAGAATTGCCAAATGCCTGAATATGCTGTTGATCCAGAGTCACAGACACTCTGTAAACAGGCTCCTGCACCACAACAGGCATATCGAGTTCCTGGGGTAACACTATGGTCTGAGCTGTCTTGGTGACTTCCCCTTCATACAAGCCAAATCGCTGATAAGGAAAGGCATCAAAACGTAAGCGGGTACGTTGTCCTGGCTGGATAAACCCATAAGCTCTGGTAGGGACAAGCAAAACGGCTTCCAGTTTGGCATCCAGCGGCATAATGGTTAACAGGGTGAAACTACCTTGAACACTGGTGCCAATCTCGGCCATTAAGTTGGTGACTCTGCCGCTGACAGGAGCGGTCAACAACAACTGCCCCCGGGCGTTCAACTCAATTTGCTGTTGGCTCAGCCGTGATATATCGCTGTCAAGCAATGCCATTTGCTGTTGATGTTCAGCGGGTAAGCGTTCTGATAGCCCTTTCACCTGAGCAATCTGTGTCAGCTGGCTTTGTTCACTCGCGTTCAGTTCAGATAGTTGTTGCTGGATAGTCAGATGCAGTTCGTGCTGTTGTTGCAGATCATTAGCAGAAACCGCCCCCTGAAGGCTTAAACTCTGATAATTCCGGTAACGTGCCTGATGCAGCTTCAGCCGTTGTTGCACTAATTGCTGCTGAACCACAATGTCCTTGAGTAAGTTTTGACTCAAAGTCAGACGATTTTTCAGCTCTGCTTGCTGTTGTTGATACTGATCAAGCGATTGTTTTTTTCTCAGGTGCACCAGTTCAATTTGCTGTTGCAGGGCCAACGCCAGACTTTCGGTCAGACTCTGTCCTTCGGCTAAGTTATCCTGCATTTGGAGCAACGCCAGATGTTGTCCGGCTTTGACTTGTTGACCATCTTCAACATAGAGTTGACTGATCACACCCGGGCGGGGCGAAACTATTTTGGCTAAACCTGTATCGGGTTTTAAATAACCAATCACTGTTTCTTTACGATGAAAGGAGCTCTGACTTAAAAAGCTGATGATTACAACGACAAGCAGCAGAAAAACAAGGGTCAGTACACTGCTGCTTATAGGTTGAGCAATAATAACTTCACCATCCAATCTGGCGGCTTGCTGCTTTACTGCAGCTGTACGAAAAAAATCCATTTCAGACATCAGGCTCTCAAAATCAATTAATTAACAGTTTATTCCTAAACCAGTAACTTTTGGCGGCGCGGATGATATTGAGAATCACTATCAAAAACAACTGTAATTAACTGAATTTAATGGGCGGGCACACTGAGCGACTAAAGACTGATCGATTTCAGTTCAATACGCATACATCAGTGTAATTGTTCGTCAATGTCTATCTGCTTGCTTACAGGCTCAGTCGCAGCAGCCTGTTGATAAGTTCTGACATCAAATGAGATTTCAGGTGATAAAGGAAAAGGCAATTTTGGTTTTGACCACTATCTGCAGATTTATGTCGTTTTCCTCAGGTGCAATGTAAATTCTTCCGGTGATACAGCTTTTGACCATAAATAGCCCTGAGCACAGCTGCACCCCGCCTGCTGCAACAACATCAGGCTTTGTGTGTCTTCCACTCCTTCGGCCACAGTATGTAAACCTAAACTGCTTGCCAGCTGAATGATGCCGTTGACCAGCGCTAAGTCTTTTTTATTGTGACCAATACGGGCCACAAAAGAGCGGTCTATTTTTAAACTGTTCAGACTAAACTGGCTTAAATAGCCCAGATTGGAATAGCCGGTGCCAAAATCATCAATAGCAAAGCGCACACCCAAAGCAGACAACTGATCAATGTGTTGTTTCACTAAAGCCGTATCATCAATCAGCACAGACTCAGTCAATTCCAATTCCAGCCAATGTGCCTCTAAACCAGTATCTGCCAGCACTTGTGTCACCACTGCTGGTAAATCACCTTGCTTAAACTGCATGGCGGAAATATTCACCGCAATACCTAAAAGAAAACCTGACTCTTGCCATAGCTTTACCTGGGCACAGGCTTTTTGCAGCACAAAAAGCCCAAGCTCCTGAATTAAACCGGTTTCCTCTGCCAGAGGTATAAAAACGTCTGGTGGAACAGCCCCCAATTCTGCATCAGACCAACGCAATAAGGCCTCTGCCCCACTGATCTGATTGGTTTTTAAATCATAGGTCGGCTGGTAGGCCACAGTAAAAAGCTGCTGCTTTACCGCCACACGTAAGCGCATCATCAGGTTAAATTTATCCAGCTGTTGCTGCTCCATGTCAGAGTGATACCAGCAAAATCTGTTACGCCCCATTTTTTTTGCCTGATACATAGCCGTATCCGCTTTTTTGCAAAGCAGATGAAAATCAGTGCCATCTTGCGGCGCTCTGGTAACCCCAATAGAAGCAGACAACTGAACTTTATGCTGCTGTACTACAAATTCCTGCTGACAACTGTGTAATAAGTTTTGAATGCGTTGCTCAAGCTCAGCCGGATTTTGCCACTGGCTTATAATCACCACAAACTCATCACCACCAAAACGACTCAGTACATCCTGCTCTGACAACTGGCTTTGCAGCACCGTCGCCAGTTGTTGTAATACTTCATCACCCGCCTGATGACCCAGGGCATCGTTAATAGGCTTAAAATTATCTAAATCGATAAATAACAAAGCCACAGATTGCTGTGCACTGGCGGCCACAGCACGCTGAAAACCCAGTTCACATTGAGTTCTGTTGACCAGACCTGTCAGCGGGTCGTGCTGAGCCAAACGCTGAATTTCCAGCTGGGATTTCACCACCCGTTCGTTTTCTTGTTTTAACTGCAGCAACACATCTTTGGTATCCCGGGCTATCAGCCTCATGGTTACCCCACTGACCAACAACAGAAGATTTAAGGTGATAAAAGTATTTACTGTGGCCACTGCAGGACTAAAAGAAAGCCAGTCATACAGAGCTGCCAGGGCCAAAAAGGAACAAAATAGCAGGATAAAACCAAATAACAGCAGATAAAAACGCCGGCCACTGTACATAGCCGCATAAGCCAGCACCAGCGGATAACCCAGCAGCATCAGATCAAAAATACCCGCATTGATACTAATCAAACTGCAGATCATTAACGTCAGCAGCCACAACAAAGCCCCAATGGCAAAGCGGATTTTACGCCGCTGCAGCAAAATTAAAATGCAAACCAGGCCCATAGCTGTCGCCATTAAAACCGTGGTGGATTTAGGACCGGAAGCAGCTGCGCCGCAGATCACAGCAAGCAGACAAATCCAGACAATTTGTTTCAGTCGCTTTAACTGTTTAGCAGTTAAAGCGGTAATATCAGAGCCAGCTGAAAATTCAAATAAGGTCCACTGCTTCATATTCTGCCTTGTCTCTGCATTGCCAGCATACTGCTGTCATTTCCCACTAGAAACGATAAAACCTGCAATACCAGGCTGGATGTCAAGAATACCAGACTGCTAACAAATTAATACAGTCAGAGTTGGGTTAATTTGTTATGAAAATAGTTTCAGACCTTTGCTTCATGAATAAAAACACCGGCACTAAGTCCGGTGTTTTAGCGTTCAAATACAAAGAAAAAGTGGCGACGTCTATACCCAGGTGACTGAAAAGCAGAAAGCAGTAACGGATCCCACCCTGTGTTTTTGCAGTTAAAGGCTAAACCTAACCCCTGCGTTTGTTTAGGGAAAAATTCAGTAAAAGAGGGACTTACCTTGTGGATATTTAGACAATACTATCTTTAGTCAGTTGTACTCATTTCTGTTTCAGCAAATGCAACACAATAGGGATATTTCATGCAAGGTGAACTTCAGCGAAAAATACTCAACAGATGCAAAGTCGTGATGTTTTGTTTGTTTTGCAGCTCAGCCAGTGCTGCAATGCAGCCGAGTTTGACTGAGTTCCGCACTTTCTCTGATCCAAATGGTCAGTTGTATTTAGAGGCCCCCAAAGATTTTGTGCTTATAGCCGCAGAAGTAAACATTCCTTTGATGGTCAGTAAAAAATATGGCTACCTGAAAATTATCCAGACGCCAACAGGCTGGGGACTTGAACCTGTCACCTATGAACAATGGAAAGCATTGCAGCTGACAGAAGGCCACCCTTTTGTGGTTTCAGCAAACAATACAGAGCAGCCTGATAAAGTGTCTTTGAATGTGGTGAATCAACCTTTTTCTGTATTTGTTATTAGCGGTTTAAATTCTGTGTTCTCCTTCTCTGCCTTTAATTCAGACGGTACAGCTTATAATCCTGCCGATCTAACCCGTCAGACCATCTATAACTACGACAATAAAGGGCGTTTACTCAGTACAACAAAATAGTCTAAGTAATTTTCACCACAGTTTTTTGTTGTTCAATACAATTTGACACCACAAATAATAAAACGGAGCCATCCTTTCCCGTATAGCGCTTTGCTTATCGGGATTGCGCGATAAAGCATCCGTCACTTTAGTTCGGGCCATTTGTGCTGCCATTGAACTCTATGGCAAACCACGGGTGATACGCACTGACAACGAAGCCGTGTTTACCTCCAGAACTTTTAGTTGGGCTTTGAAATTCTTAGGTATCAAGCATCAATGCGCGGAATTAGGTTGTCCTTGGCACAAAATTGCTTTTCCAATTTTGAACATCGAAGCGCAGCGACGATGGTCCGGGGGGTGAGCAATGGCACATTGCGAATAAAACGGACGGATCGAAAGACTATTCGGGACATTAAAAAGGCACATTGGTCAAGTCTTGATCGCTCAAGGCGATGAACTCACTCAACGTTTGGCTGAATTTCAGTTTTGGTATAACGCCATCCGTCCACACCAAAACCTGAAGGGCCAGACACCAGATGAAATCTGGCATGGCAAAGCAATACCTCAGACCAAAAACTGGAACTATATCGAATTCTGGAATGGAGTGCTGCAGGGGTTTTATGCCAGAGAGTAAATTCGGCAAAGGAGCGCAACAAAACAAAAAACACTGTCCGCGCAGGATAGAGGCAACGGCTACCTGAATAGCAGCGGTTTGCTTAAAAAGAAGATATTTTTTAAGGAGTGCTAAAAACTCTGATCTCTTTCAGAGATTTTTAGTTAGAAACCCAAGCCAGATTGTTTAACTTTCAAACAAAATGGCGTTGCCAAACCCCTCAATAATCCTGCCGGACACTCGGACGGGACAACACCGTTTCTACAAGCAAATATCTGAAAATAAAGCTCTAGTTTCCATCCAGTCTTCGCTACTGCAGAGCCTATACACTAAACGCTTTCTGAGCTTCTCATATGCTGGATTCTTATGCATTATGTATAGTAAATCTCTAGCATAATGTTCTGTGCGAGAATAATCATTAGTAATAAAAGTTAATTCAAGAAGCCGGTATTTAGCGTTCACTTCCTGACTAACTGTTAGCACAGTTTTTTGCTCAATCAGATTTATTAGCTTTGTCTCTGCTGCGGCAAATTTCTTAGCCCGAATATCATCATTTGCAAGAGCTATTATGGAGTTAATATCTTCACTGCAACATAATGCTGATGAAAATAAAGCAACAGAGAACAACAAATATCGAATCAGCATCCTTCTTTCCCTGTAAAGTTGGAACATATAATCCCATGAATATATTGCTCTCTCGCATGTACAGCGCGAATGTACTATCCCACAACGCCCCAGTTTTTCAGGTCGAAACCGTTAGAGTACTTAACATATGCACCTTGCCCTAGTTGAAAGCAACACCAGGGTCAGGTCTTGCTCTGTGCTCCAGTATTAAGTTAATGGTCTTACATTGAAAATCAAACTCATACTCTTAAAGGGAAAATCTTAACTCAATCAGTTTTTGACTCGGCTAACGAGCTCCAATATGCCAAGATTGCATCTGGGGCACGGGGCAAGACTTGACCCCGTTTGCGTTAACCACTTCAGTGACGCCCTTGCCATTCAGATGGTTTTTCCTTGATCAAGGGAATGCTGTTTGCTTTCAAACTAAAAAAACCGGCATAAAAGTCGGTTTCTCTAAAAACAAAAGAACATTACTTTTGCAATGACTGGTCCCTGATGGCTTTAAATCCTTCGCTTAACAGCCTGTAGAATCAGTTTTTTTGACGACTTTTCTGCAATTCTATTACAGAGTCCAGAACCTTGCCGTCGAACGCCTTATCCAGACCAAAACCGAAAGACAGAGTAAAACCCAATAGCCTACAGAGCCGCCACCTGAGTCATTACTTCCTTTACCTTTAATCATTCCTGAAAAAGTTGCACTCACAGATAAACCGGAAGGGTCTGTAGCGGTAATAGAAAAACTGTAACGTCCGGGCGAAGTTGGTGTAGCCATAATCCGAGTGTCTTCACGGATAAAACCAGCAGGTAGCGTGGACATCTGGAAACTCAACGTATCCCTGTCGATATCTTCAAATACTTCAAAAAAATCCAACATATAGGTATCGCCAATATCGAGATCATTCACGCGTTCTCCCGGTTTAACTCTTGGTGCATCGTTAATATTATGCAGGGAAAATTCATAAGGCAGATTCATATTCCACAGATCATTACTAAAGGTGAAATTCAGATTAAATTTTGGATTATAAAGAGCCAAATCATTTGATGTATTCAGTTGCCAACTGGCATCACCGGTTTTTAGCTGCAAAAAACGCAGACTGAACAAATGAGCATTCGCTGTTTCTTCAGCATTGACCACTAATCCGTTTAAAGATGTCAGATGATTATTTAAATCTAAGATTATATTTTCATCCTGAAATGCATCGACAAGAATATCCTTATTAGTGAAGTTAATTTGTGGCAAATCCAGACGATGCCATACGATTTGATCCTTTGATGACGTCAACACATAACCATTTTGAGTTGCATGACGTAATGCACCACCTAAATTCACTAATGACGAATCCTGCCCAGGTCTTATAGCCATAGCTATAGTAAAACTTTCATTAAACCTGAAGAATTCAAAAGCATTGCTGGGGCATAAAATATCTGTTTGCCCTAAAAAAAGACAATTGCCGTAAAAACTCGGGCCAGAAGGAGTATCAACAAAAGTACCAGCACCATCAGATAATCGAATTTGAGCTTTGCGCCCCAACACAACATCATGTTCCTCTACATATACATGAGGAACTACTTTAGATTGCTCCTCATTCAGAGAAAGGCTCCAGCTTTGTTGTAAGCCAGCCGAAGTTAAAGTAAACATCGAAGCTGTCAGTGCTGATTCTGAAGCTGCTTTTTGATAAACCAGCAGACCATGTTTAGTGGCAACCTTATATTGCATGTTCTCCGGCAGAGGTATTGGCTGACAGCCCGATGTTTCAAGATTGCTGACATTGGAACATTGCATGAAAATGCCGTCCTGAGTGTGAATCAGTAAGGTATCTTGATCTTTGAAGTAATACATATCGTAGATACTGGAACTGAAACCATGTGGATATGCCACTTCTATCTGCCGGAATTGATGTTCAGGAGTCCACAACCCCAGATATAAGGTATTGTAACGAATACCTGCAAACCACCAACTATATTCATGGTTTGCAGTTGCAGAAATATTTACTTGTTGAAACTCTGTAGTTATTAACTGAGCATAACCGCGAACAACAGGCATTTCGGATGGCTCACCTAACCAAATTTGTTTAGTAAAACCACCAAAAACTACAGCATTCACCTTTGGAAAAGATTCGGCCACAGAATGAGAAACCCCCAGCTTATGTTGCCAGGTATTACCCCTAAAATCGTAAAGGCCTGACTCTTCGTTCTTTACCCATTCATCAAACCCAAGAAAAATGCTGTCTCCGACTTTATGTAAAAAAGCAGAAAAGTTTTTATAGCTCGCTAAGCCCAAGGCTTTGTCGAATGATGAAAATTTTAGCTGTTCAACAATCTGCCCATTATTGTCGAGACGTATAACCTGCCTGGTTGCAGTGGGGTCCTGGTTTTCAACTTTATCTACCAGAAACAAAGAGTCTCTCGAGCTCTGATAAACCTCTGTGACTAAAGAAATTGAACTAATTTCATTAAGGCTTGGCAAAGCTAACGTGACAATTTTCGACAGATCCGGATGGTAAACAATCAAAGCTGAGTTCTCAGGATTCAGATGCAGGACTTGGCCATAAATAGTTTTAAATAACTCATAATGAAGGCCATTTTTCCGGTAAACCACATTTTCATAAGAGCCACACGCCAGCACCAGCCATTGGCTGGTCATAAGGAAGCCTCCTGGCGAACGACAACTCGGTGGTTCCAGCTCTTGCTGCTTGATTTGGCCATTGTCCAAAGTAAACACCCATACGGCAGTCACATACTGATTTCTGCCATGACTGACGACACCAGAATTATCAAGCGCAACAGTCATGTCCACATGCTCACCTACAGCATAAGCTAATGGCAATTCGACTTTATTTTTTATAAAAGGAGCGGATTCCGATAACTCAAACGCAGTAACCTTATCAGCCTCAATCATCCAAAGGTGCTGATCCGTGACGGCAAAATCATAAATGAACTTAGATTCAAGCTCACTACCTTCAGGCACAACGAAACGACGATTCACCCACTGCCCGTTGACAAACTCTGTCTCCATAAACTTATTATTTGCCTGGAACCAAAGATGATTGGAAGAAGTTAAACTATAAGCATCAACATCAGCTGAGGTGAATATAGTTTGTCGTTGAATTTCAGTTGCAAAAGACTGCGCTATAAATAAAAAAAACAGACCAGCTACCAGGCAGATCTTTCTCAACAACGACATAAAACCCTCTTTGATTTTGATAATCCGCTAACTTACAGATATCTGTGGCGTAAAGTTAACGATATATTGACTTAGTTTCAACTTCAAATCACGTCGACTTTTATAAAACACAGACAAAAAACCGGCTCTAAAGCCGGTTTTCATCAACAAAAACAAATCACTACTGCAATGATTTATCCCTGATTGCTTTAAATTCTTTACCAGGCAACCAGTTGGGCCAACTTTGGCTGTTCGCCACTTCTAAGCCTACCTGATAAAACAGAAATAAATCCTGTTGTGAACCCCGTAAATCCCACTTGGGATCAAACTCGTCATTGACCTTGTGGTAGTAATTTGTGACATAGTTTTTACGTTGCTGCAGGCCCCAGTCTTTACCATGAGCCATGCTGTCAATACCACCACGGGCGTACAGCATAGGCACACCTTTTTTCGCCAGATTAAAGTGGTCTGAACGGTAATAAAAACCATCCTGTGGTGTAGGTTCTGGGGCAATATAACGGTTTTGTTTTTTAGCGTATTTATCCAGTATAGGCTCCAGCTCTGAGCTGCCGTAACCAAACACCATCACGTCACGCATAGGACCATACACATTCATAATATCCATATTGATACCGGCCACTGTTTTATTCATCGGAAACAACGGATTTTCGGCATACCAGGCAGAGCCCAACAAGCCACGCTCTTCCACTGTAACAGCAAGAAAGGCGACTGAACGTTCTGGTGCCGGACCTTGCTTAAACTTTTCAGCCAGCGCTAATAAAGCAGCTACACCGCCCGCATTGTCTTGTGCGCCGTTAAAAATTTTGTCGTCGCTGCGGCTGAAATCCAGACCAAAATGGTCCCAGTGCGCCATATAAATGACAGCTTCATCCGGCTTTTTACTGCCCGGAATAAAACCTATGACGTTATTGGAATCAATTTCGCGCAGGTTGTTTTTGATACTGATGCTGGCTTTGGCATTCAGTGGTATAGCTTTAAAGTCTGGCTTTAAGGCTCGCTCTTTCATCTGTTTTAAGCTGCTGCCATTGGCGGCAAATAAACGCTCGGCGGCGTCCAGCGATAACCAGCCTTCCACTTCGGCTTTGTGCATATTGTTGTTGGCATTGGCCAGTTCAAAACGGATAGGACTGGTGCCAGCAACGACGTTCCAGCCGTAACTGGCGGCTTCAGTTTCGTGCACTATCAGCACCATAGCAGCGCCCTGACGGGCCGCTTCTTCGTATTTGTAAGTCCAGCGGCCGTAATAGGTCATGGCATTGCCGGTAAAAAGTTTGGCATCCTGAGTGGCAAAACCCGGGTCGTTCACCAGCACGACCACTGTTTTGCCTTTTACATCTAAATCTTTGTAATCGTTCCAGTTGTATTCAGGTGCCACTATGCCGTAACCGGCAAACACCATTTCGCTGTTCTCAAGCTTAATCTCCGGCAACATACGGGTCGACCAGGCCATCATATCGGTTTTGTAACCCAGAGTAGCAGCCGTTTTATTCCCTGTTAAAGTCATGCCCGATACAGCCACAGGGTCAATTTGCACCACAGGCACAGCCTGACGGTAACTGCCGTTTTTATAAGGGGTTAAACCTAAGCGTTTAAATTCAGTTTCAAGATAAGCCACAGTGCGCTTTTCACCTTCAGTGGCAGGAGCGCGGCCTTGCATTTCATCCGATGCTAACTTTTCAAAATAGCCGGAAAAGTTAGGGTTAAAGTCGGTTTGTACCAAAGCTTCATCAGCAGCACAGACTGCAAATACAGAGGTCAGAGCAAGAATGCTCCATATCTTCTTCATGTTGTATTCCTTAAAAAAGGCACGGTACATTGGCCTCTAAATGTAAGGCAAAACCGAAAGTCTGCCTTGTCGTCAGTTAATAAATGACCTGCTGAACAATCTGCGTACCGTAGCTTATTCGCAACCAAATGCAGTTAACTCCAGTTGTTTTACATGCTCCATGTAACGATCGGAATGCTCTATCATCAGTAAATTCTCATGCTGGTAAAAACTAAATTCTCCCAGCCAGTCCAGTTTGGCGATGGGTTGCAGCCTGTAGAAACCATACTCATTGCGGCAAAGGTAAGAAAAATAGTGATAAGACTTGCCTATAGCGCCAGTATCAACGGTATAAACATAAATATTGCCGTTTTCACGGTCGGACTGTTCACTGACACCAGACGCCAGACGCCAGATAAACCATAGATACCAGAGCAAGAATAACACTATGTAGAGTGCCTGCTATCATTACTGGTATTTTCAGGTAGTTAAACCAGGCCGGAACTTCAGCTCTTGAAAGTAACACCAAAGCTGCCAGCGTCAGCAGTAATTTAACAGGAACAAGATAAGCACTAACCAGATACATTAGCCGTGGGCTGTGCCATTGCAACCCCAACGCATTTCCCATAAACAGGCTTTCAAGTAGTGGCAAAATCACGAGCAGGCAAGGGATTAAAAGCAATTTTTTCATTAAATATCAATCGAATGCAATGTCTGCCCTTACTTTAATCTGAAAGGTCATCAATCACCAGAGCCAAAAACAGGATCAGATCACAGTGTTAACTGTTAACAATGTGATCTGACCCCATTTTCAGTTTATTTGGCTGCTAAAGAGGCGTCGCGAATTGCACGGAACTCACGGCCTTCGAACCAGTTTGGCCACTGTTCAGAGTTCGCCAGCTCGTTACCTACCTGATAGAACACATTCATATCCTGCTGCACACCACGTAAATCCCAGCTGTCGTCAAATTCGTCAGCGGCTTTGTGGTAACAACAAACGTTGTATTCTTTTTTCTTAGCGGCGCCCCACTCTTTACCATGCTCAAAACTATCGATGCCACCTTTAGCGTACAGCATAGGCACACCTACTTTGGCCAGATTGAAGTGGTCTGAGCGGTAGAAAGAACCGTGTTCAGGGCTTGGCTCAGGTGCCACATAACGGCCCTGCTGTTCAGTGTATTTGGTCAGAATGCTTTCCAGCTCTGAGTTGTTATAGCCAACCACCACCATATCTTTCATCGGACCATAGACGTTCATCACGTCCATATTGATGCCTGCTACGGTTTTGTTCAGCGGGAACACAGGGTTTTGTGCATACCAGGCAGAACCTAATAAACCACGCTCTTCAGCCGTAACAGCCAGGAAAGCCACTGAACGTTTTGGTTTAGGCGCTTTCGCAAAATGTTCAGCTAAGGCCATGATGGCGGCCGTGCCGCTGGCGTTGTCCTGCGCACCATTAAAAACCTTGTCTTTTGGGTTGGAGAAATCCATCCCTAAGTGATCCCAGTGCGCCATATAAAGCACCACTTCATCCGGTTTTTCTGAGCCTTCGATATAACCCATCACGTTATTGGACGTCAGTTCGCTGATATTATTTTTCACCGAAACCGAAGCTTTCACTCCCATTGGCACTGCTGCAAAGTCTTTACTCAGCGCTTTTTGACGCATAGTGTCTATATCAGTGCCCATAGAAGCAAAGAGTTGCTGAGCTGATTCAGTGGTCAGCCAGCCTTCTACTTTGGATCTGTCCATATTTTTATTGGCATTGATCAGATCAAACTTAGTAGGTGACCCTCCTGCTACAACCTGCCAACCGTAAGATGCAGGTTCAGTTTCATGGATAACCAGCGCCATAGCTGCCCCCTGACGGGCCGCTTCTTCAAACTTATAAGTCCAGCGACCATAATAGGTCATGGCATTGCCACTAAACAGATTTGGATCTTTGGTGGCAAACCCCGGATCGTTGACAAACATCACCACTGTTTTACCTTTGACATCCAGGCCTTCGTAGTCGTTCCAGTCGTATTCCGGAGCTACTATGCCGTAACCTACAAACACCAGTTCACTGTCTTTGACTTCAACCTGCTCCGTTACTTGCGTGGTCCAGGCCATCATTTGTTCTTTGTATTTCAGCTCTGTGTTCAGCTTGTCGCCCGACAGTTGCATGCCAGACACTTCTTTAGGATCAATACGCACTAAAGAGACAGGCTGCAGGTAGCTATCGCCATTAATGCCTTTTAAGCCAATGCGCTTAAAATGCTCTGAGATATAGTTAATGGTTTTTTCTTCGCCCGGCGTGGCAGGCATACGGCCCTGAAATTCATCAGAAGCCAGAGTTTTTAGGTAGTCTTTGTACGCTGAGTTAAACTCTGTCCCCATCAAAGCACTGGCGGCTTTGGCTGGTTCAACTGCTGCAGTGGTCGCGCTTTGCTCTGGTTCAGCTGGTTTAGAACAAGCTGTTAAGGTTAAAGCGGCCATCATGGTCAGCGTTGTGGCTGAAAACCAAAATTGTGGTTTCATAACACTCCCGGATTATAATTTTTAAGTTTTTGAGTAAATACTATTTGATACTAACCAAGACAGCTGCAACTCACCAGATCAGTGGTCGCAGCTTTTGCCCCGTTAAAGGAGAAATGGCGCTCGTTCAGCTTATTTAGCCGCGCCCCAGTTTGCTTTTGGTAAAGCGACTGCTTTAGTTAAATCAAAATCCACACGAAATTCACGGCCTTCGCGGGTTAATCTATAGCTAAAACTTTCGTTAGGGTATAAATACATATGCCAGGTGTTGCCGATAGACTGTGGCATTTTAGTTTTGATAAACAGGTTTTTAGAATAATCATCTGCAGGGAAACTCTGAGCTTCAGTCCAGCCAGGAGTCGCTGTGTGGCCACCGTACATAGTAGAGATGTCATCGCTGCCATCTTCATGTTTATGCTGATGCTGTAACTGCAGGCCATCAGCAGTTTTAGTAATAATCCAGGTGCGTGAACGGTCTTCACCCACTACAAAAGGCACCTGAATTTGTGTGTCGCTGCAATCGCGCACATGCATCACCATATCGCCGCTAAACGCCGCACTTGGCTGATTATCCAATGTGGTTTTACCGGCAAAAGCTTTACCACAAAGCGATTTTAATTGATCAAAAAACTGCAGCTGTGCCGGACTGGGTGCCGCCACAACAGATAAAGACGTAAGGCAAGCTGCTAAAGTGAAGGTATTGATAAGTAGTGTTTTTTTAGTTATGTGCATCAGTGGACTCCTTTTTAGTCACCGCACTATACCTTTATTAGCGGCAAAAACGCAAAGCGCCACAACAACAGGAAATGTGATGCAAAACTTAATAGATGCAAAATTGCTGATGAAAGTATTCAGCAAAGTCGAACAGCAAGGCAAGCCAGTGGACACTCCTTTTGGCAAAGGTTTTGAACTCGATGGTATGACCATCGCCAGCGGCTTTGATGGCTACGATTTATATTTCATGGCTGATCAGGTGACTGTCACTTTAGGTTTTCATCAAAAATATCATATAGATGCAAAAGACGAAGAACATATAGAGCAGTTTATCCAGCGCTTAAAACGCATAGATGCCAAATAAGTCTGACCACAACTGCAAACGTATGCAGCCTGAGTTCAGTGCCAATGGCCTGTGATAGCATAAGGAAAAACGACATGGATACAAACGAAGATGCAATTTTCTATTTATTCCAAAAGCAGCCGCCAAAAAGCCTGGTTGCTCAGTGCTCTGGCTATAGCTTTATTAGCGTCCTGCGGTAAAGCGCCAGTGCAAAACCAGACGCCAGCTACAGAAATCAAAAAAGCAGCAGAAAAACCAGCCCCGGCACAAGCCGAAGCTCAGACAGGCAAGGTTGTGGTGTATCAGATGTTCACCCGCTTGTTTGGCAATAGCAACAACACCAATCAGCCCTGGGGCACTATTGAACAAAACGGTGTTGGCAAATTTAACGATATCAATGAGGCGGCGCTCAAAGGCATTAAAGAGCTGGGCGCAAGCTATGTCTGGTACACAGGCATTTTGCACCATGCCGTGATCCGCGATTACAGTGCTTATGGCATTAGCCACGACGACCCTGATGTGGTGAAAGGCCGCGCAGGTTCGCCTTATGCGGTCAAAGATTATTACAGCGTCAACCCGGATTTAGCAGTAGACCCGGCCAAACGACTGGAAGAATTTCAGTCGCTGATCAACCGCACTCATGCACAAGGGTTAAAAGTCATTATTGATATAGTGCCAAACCATGTGGCACGTCATTACCAGTCACTGCATAAACCCGAAGGTATTGAAGATTTTGGTGCCAATGACGACACCAGTGTTGAATACAAACGCGACAATAACTTTTATTACGTTGTGGGCCAGCCTTTTCAGGTACCTGAACCACAACATGGTTATCAACCTTTAGGCGGCGAAGCGCATCCATTGGCGGACGGTAAATTTGAAGAAAACCCGGCGAAATGGACAGGCAATGGCTCTCGTTTGGCTCAGCCGGATTTTAACGATTGGTATGAAACCGTAAAAGTAAACTACGGCGTCAAACCAGACGGCAGTTACGACTTTGATAGCCTGCCTGCCGACTACGCCACTAAATCAGTACAGCAACACGCCGCCTTCTGGCAAGGCAAAGACGTACCCAACTCCTGGCTGAAATTCCGTGATATTACCTTCTACTGGCTGGATAAAGGCGTAGACGGTTTCCGTTTTGATATGGCCGAAATGGTGCCGGTGGAATTCTGGAGCTTTTTAAACTCCAGCATTAAAACGAAGAACCCAAATGCCTTTTTATTGGCTGAAGTGTATAACCCGGCCTTGTACCGCGACTACATTCGTTTAGGCAAAATGGATTATCTGTACGACAAAGTGGAAATGTACGACAGCCTGAAATTAGTAATGCAAGGCACAGGCAGCACTGATGCTATCGCCAGCGTACAGCAAGGTATGGCTGATATTGAACACCATATGCTGCACTTTTTAGAAAACCACGACGAGCAGCGTATTGCCGCCCCTGAATTTGCCGGTGACGCCAATAAAGCCAAACCCGCTATGGTGGTGTCAGCGTTGATCAGCAGCTCTCCAACTATGCTGTATTTTGGTCAGGAAGTAGGTGAAGCAGGCGCTTTGGATTCAGGTTTTGGCGACCCAAGCCGCACTACTATTTTTGATTACGCTGGTGTACCCGCTCATCAAAACTGGCTGAATGACGGTAAATACGATGGTGGAAAACTGACGGACGAGCAAAAACAACTGCGTGAGTTTTATAAAAAACTAATGACTTTATCGGCTACAGAAGCGGTATTTAACGGTGCTTACCAGGAACTGCATACAGTGAATAAAACCACAAAAGGGTACACCGATAAAACCTATGCTTTCGCCCGTTTTAACGATAAAACCAAAGCGATAGTAGCCAGCAACTTTGCAGCTACAGCCACTAGTTTTGCGCTCACACTGCCGGCAGATTTACTGCAACAATGGCAGCTGAGCGGCAGCGATATTGAATTAAAAGATATGTTGTCTGAACGTAAAGCTTCGTTAAAAGTGGCAGGTGATCAAGCTTCAGTGCAAATCGATTTAGCTCCACTGGAGTCTGTGGTATTGAAGTTTTGATGGTTTGAGCTGGAGAGTTATATTTAAGTTAAAAGGCGCCACTGGCGCCTTTTAACTTTTGGGGCTGATTCACACAAGCTGTCCGAAATAACCAAAATGAAAACAGCAACACTTCGACCAACACAGCCAAAGCAATACTCAAGCCCTTTGAGCAGTTCAAATCAAAACTCCCTGTTTTACTGCTTAATCCAACAGAATAAATCATCAGGAGCAAGCCTGGCTTATTGCACTACGATACGCCCAAAGCCTCAAAAAGCTATCTCTGTGCTGATGTCTACTTACAAAACAGTGTTTTAAAAAGCTCTTCTGCCTTTTTCAGCCCATCATCCGTAAAGACCACTGATTTTGTTTTGCTTATCGGGTCTAGGATAAAACCTTTTTCATAAAGCCGGTTTGTCACATCCCAATCCAGTTGCTTCCATGCCCGGCGCTGTTCATGCAAGGTCAGATAAAGCAAAGCCAGGGCAGCTTCGTCTATTTTCTCTTCATCAATATCCATGGTCTTCTCCACTTTGGTGTGCTGAAACTGGTTTAGCCACACTTCGGCCGGTTTGCACAAACCAGCTGGCCTACCACTTGCTGGGATTAAGCTGCCAGGTGGTCAGCAATATTGAAAATGATACCGGCAATCCACGACTGGATAGCTTGAGGTGTTACTTTAAGCTAATGGGGCTGGAGATAGCTTTGCTGCCACGCCAGCGCACAGAGCTTGATGAACTGCAGCGCAGTTGAATAGAGTGCAACAAGCACTGTATTCAACTTAAAAGATAAAGCGCTTATTCACACTTCTACCCATTAAATGCATGAAGCCTGCTTTACAAACTTGTTTGTTTTTTTGGCCCAGAACGCCAAGCCAATCATGATGCCTGTCACCGCTATTACTGTGATAATAGAGTCTTCAGGGCCAACCACTCCCCCACTTAACCAGTTAGGCCCCTGATAAGTACTTACGATGGGAGCGACAGCTGTCCATTCGTCCAGACCTGAAAGTGGCAAACCTGTCAGTACTATGGCAAAGTTCCAGGCCGCGTGATTGGCCGTGACTACCCAGATACTGCGGGTCTGAATAAAGATCAAAGTCCAGAATGCGCCAAGCAGAGTGCCTGAGATCACTGTCATCACTAACTCTGACACTCCCATCTGAGAATCCATATTGGCTATATGCAATACTGAAAAGATAAGCGACTGCAGCCAGAGCGCGGACACTGTGCCCCAGGCTTTTTCCAGCGCCAAAAACAACACTCCACGGAATACAATTTCTTCAATAGTTGCCGCAACTAAAATTACCCCGGCCACCCCCAGCAGAGCGTGATCGAGGCCCTGATAGCTTTTGATTTCATACACACCAAGAGCAAACAAAAACAAGGAGATGAGCGCAATAATGGCCGCACCAGAAATAGCTCCGACAGCAATGGCCACTGGGGCTATTCGAAGCTCATTGGCCTGCCGTCTTTCATAAAACCTGACATAAGCCCAATAAGCCAAAACCACAGACACAAAGATGCCAGCCCTTCTGATGATAGCTATAGTGTATTCCTCGAACTGAAACAGCCACTGAACTGCAGGTAACAGCCCCCATCGAAATAATGCGATTGCCATGACTATGGCTGTGGTTGCCACAAGCAGTTTAACTAACAATTGTTTTACATTTTGATTCAAGATCATCAGCATTCCTGAGACTAAGAGTAAGCGCGGTTAATTTAGCACCACAGATGAAACAGAGTGGCCAAGCGCGGCCACTGCATAGCTAAAGTTTAGCCAGGGCTTTGCTTTATCAGGCTAAACGAAAGTAATTCACATGGCCTGCCAACCTGCTGGCAATGTGTTTCAGTTCTACACTGGAGCGGGCGACCTGATCGGCGGCGCTGGCGGTCAGTTCCGTTGCACCTTTAATTTGCATCACATTACGGTTAATGTCTTCGGCCACTATGCTTTGTTGTTCGGCTGCACTGGCAATTTGCTCATTCATTTGATTTAAAAGATTCACAAAACCTTTGATTTTACCGAAGGACTCCAAAGCTCCTGCTGCAAAGTCTACGGTATGACCTGCTTGTTTCTGGCTGCCAGCCATGGCACTGACAGTAGCTTGTACTCCCTCGTGCAGGCGACTGATCATGGCCTGGATCATTTGAGTGGAGTCCTGAGTACGACTGGCCAAAGTACGAACTTCATCCGCCACTACCGCAAAACCCCGGCCTTGCTCACCCGCCCGTGCAGCTTCTATAGCAGCATTCAGAGCCAGCAAATTCGTTTGTTCTGCCACACCTCGTATCACTTCCACCACCTGGCCTATTTCAGCGCTTTGAGCTGATAACAGCTCTATAACGCTGGTGGTCTGGCTGACGTCTTTGGATAAAGACTCAATGGCGGCAATAGTTTTTGCCATTACCTCGTCACTTAATTTCAGATTAGTTTCAGTTTCATTGGTTTTTTGTGCTGCGGTCACTGCATTTTGCGCTACATCGGCCACTGAAGTGCTCATCTCATTCATAGCGGTGGACACCATTTCTATTTCCTGGTGCTGCAAAATCAACTGATCTGTGGTTTTTTCACTGCTGACAGCCAACTCGTCAGCTGCCTGATCCAAAGCGCCGGACGCCAGTTTTAACTCCCCCACTATGCCAGATAACTGCGCCACCATAGCGCGCAAATGATGTAATAAACTGGAGTTGTCCTGCTGCTTTAATTCAATTTGAATATCGAGCTCTCCGGCAGCTACTTTACGCACTATCATGGCAGCATATTCAGGTTCTCCACCTAAATGCCCAAGGGTATGACGCACTATCCAACTAGCGGCAGTGATAGCAGCCAACACAGCAACCAAAGTTAAAATACTGATCAACCAAACTTCCTTGTTATACAACTTTTCAGAGGCCAAAAATTCAGTTTCTGCCACCTGCAACTGCAAGTTCACCAATTCGGTAATTTTTTCGCTGATAGGGTCAATACTGAGATACAAAGGGCCATTAAAATCCTGTAAAGCTCCGCTGACATCCCCGCTTTGTTGCCGTAAAAACAACACCAGTTGTTTGATATCAGCATCAGCATTGTTAAACAAAGCTGATGCTTGGTTAGCAAGCTGTTGCTCCTCAGCCGTCAGAGTTGTAGCCATAAAACTTGCCCACTCAACATCGATCTGTTGTTGTGCTGTCTGCACCTGAACCAGCGCCTGCTCTGAGGTTAACAAACCTGAATGGGCCTTATTCACTGCATCAATCACCGAAACCGCATATAAATCCGCGATATTTTTTAAGCCTTTCAGTGGTACTACTCTATCCAGATAGACAGTCTTCAACCCCTGATTCATGCTGTTCATTGCAAGCAAGCCTGTAGCTGCCAACAACAGCATCAGGAATAAAGGGATGGCAAAAGAGAATGACAGACGAGCGGCTAAACCAAATTTTGTTTTCATAACAGACTCCGATTCCGTTCAGGCGAATGATGACCCTATGGCACAAGCGAGACCCGGGCGAGCCGCAAGAAAAATTCCATAGTTGATTCAAGTCTAGAAGTTGTTTGCATTAGCGCAAGAGCTGATTAACCTTTGTAACAAATTAACAAATCTTAATCAGAAGTCGGTGGTATTGCAGCAGACACAGATTTCACTTTTTGTAAGTGCTGATTAAATTTTTCTATCAGTTGCTGATGCGCTGGTTCCCGCCGCAACGCCAGATGTAAAGTTTTCAGTTCAGTTAAGCTGCTGTTAAACTGCACCTTGCCTGAGGCTAAGCGTTTTATTTCAGTATCGTACTCCAGCAAATAGAGTAAAACCCTGCGATCGATGACCGCCAGATCCAGCCGGCCCAAGGCTACTTTCAGAACATTGAGTCTGTCAGATATAGCCACCTGTGGTGTCAGTTGCCCTCTGGCTATCATCTGATCCACTCCAGCCAGATTAATATAGTCCTGCACGACCCCCAACTGTAGCAAAGGCAATAGAGAAAAACTTAACTCTCCCAATGGTTTAGCTGTGGCTTCAACAAAACCCAGTTCGCTGATGCCAAGACTGTCCGACAAAATGAAGTCCGGATTATAGGTATAGTATTCAGGGAAATAGCCAACGTATAAACCACCTGCTTTTTCGCTTGCCCGTATTGCTCTGGACCAGGGCAAAAACTCAGTTTGTACTTCCAGTTGCATGGACGTAAAAACCTGTCTGAGTACTACAGTAGTTTCGCCTTGCCCCGGCAGTCCTTCGCCGGTGTATGGCGGCCAGTCTAAACTGGCAAGCCGCACAGGGTCGGCTTGCGCTAACGAGGACAAAAAATAAAGCCAGCCCAAATAGTGCTTCACTAGTGTTCCTCAGCAGCGCAATTGCGCCAGTTGAGCGTCCATGGCTCCGGTAATAGTGTCAATTTCTTTGCTGATCAACAGGTTTTGTTTCGCCAGTTGATGCAAAGCCTTAGTCGCGTCATCTATGGCTGTAATATTGCGGTTAATTTCTTCACTGACCTGATTTTGCTCCTCAGCAGCCGAAGCCACCTGGAAAGCATTATCCGCTATGCTGGAAATACCAGCTGTAGCTAAAGAGAGCTTTTCATAGGAGCTTTCGGCTTCCTGCAGAGTACTGGTGACTTTGTCGGTATTGGTATGAATTTGTTGTACCGCTGCCGTCACTTGTTGTTGCAACCCATGGATCAGATTTTTAATTTCATCTGTCGAACTATGGGTACGGGCCGCCAGTGACCGCACTTCATCGGCCACCACAGCAAAACCACGACCCTGTTCACCAGCCCGCGCAGCTTCAATAGCGGCATTCAGTGCCAACAAATTGGTTTGTTCGGCTATGGCCTGGATCACATCAATAATGCCATTAATTTTTTGGCTGCTTTGTGCGACCTCATTCACACCCTGACTGGTATGGTTAAATTCAACAGATACAGTTTTAAAAGCCTCAACCGTATTCTGAAACAAATGATTAGCATCAGTTAAGGCTGCCAGTGATTCCTGTGCCCCCTGTGCAGTGCTGCCAGCCAGATTAGCAACTTCATGTGCAGTGGCTGACATTTGATGCATAGCTGAAGCCACATTCTGAATTTCACTGGCCTGAATGCTGACAGAGCTATTGGTTTGATCTGTGGTTTTTACCATTTGTTCTGACTGGTACTGCATCAGTTTTGAGGACTCTTTTAAGTTATTGATCATCGAACGTAATTTGGCAGTGAACAGGTTAAAACCATCCGCCATATCATTTAATTCCTGATGCTGACTTTGTTTTAACTGCCGGGTCAGATCGCCCTCAGAACCTGCCAGCTCTTTCATCAACAAGCTCATATGTAAAATGGGCGCAGTGGCGCTTTTCAGACCCAAAGCCATTAACAGGACAAAAGCTAATAACAACACCAGACCTAAACCAATCATGCTTTGAGTAGTTTTGGCTGAGTCTGCATTGAGCTGATTGGCCAACTGAATCGCCATAGCCAAAGCCGTGGCTTCAGGCACAGCGACCACAACTTTCCAGCCCGACTCGGTACTGTCGAGTTTGATTGGCTGTGTCACCAGCATAGAATCTTTGTATAAGCTGACACCCGCTTGTTGCTGTTGTAAATGTGCAGCTAAATCCGCATCAAGTACCTTAATCGACTGGCCCAATTGAGCGGGATATTTGTTACTGGCAACCACAAGCCCATATTTACTAATCAGATAAAGTTCGGCTTTACCACCGTAAAGCAAATCAGCCTGAGCCTGTAATAGGGTTTGCAATACAGGCAGGTTTAAATCAACCCCTGACACCCCTCTGAACTGATCCTGAGTCACGACCGGATACACAAGGGAGGTTAGCAGCACCTGATTGCCAGGTGTTATTTCCCATAAATAAGGTTCCATCAGACAAGCTTTTTTACTGTCCTTGCTGCATAAATACCATTCAGCTTCACGCACGCCATACTCGTTTTTTGTATCTTTGTACTTCACCGCAGGATCCGGGGTTTGTACGAACTTCAGTTGATTTTGCTCACGGACCCAATAAATCTCCATAGAACCGGTTTTAGAGCTGTGATCATTGGCGATGGAATACTGACTGTCGGCACCATCGTAGCCATTAGGTTCAAACTGACCATACAAAGACGAAATACCGGGGTTGCTGCCCAAAATATGACCCGCCATCGCTTTCACCTGCTCACGACTATAAGGTGTTTGACCGCTGCCTGAAGCTGAGCCGGATAACACTGCGGCAAAGTTTTTCGCCGTATCAAAATTGCGGTCCAGCACAGCACTTGTCTCAAGCGCAGTGCGCTGTGCAGCTTCGGTCAGAATTTGCTCAGCCAAAGTGCGCACCGACTGAGTCAGCCGGGTGACAGCAGAATCATTGCTGCTGGTCATCGAATACCAGCCAATAAAGGCCATACTGCCAATACTGATAGACAATAAAAGTGCGACGCCAAAAGTGAGTTTAAAACGTAAGGAATTCAACTGCATAATCTTCACCTAAAGCCAATTAAAGGTTTTTGCCACTGACAGCGAAAAAGTGGGTTCGCCTAAATCGTCCAGCGCCAAATCTGTGTCATCAAAAGCGGCAGTCCATTTTGCCCCTAACCATTCACCAGCGAGAGCGACCCGCCAATGATGATAAGTGCCATCTGTGTCGCGCAAAAATTTGTCTGTGTCTGTTGACGTTGAACGATCGCCTGAGAGGATCAGCGTCAGATGGTCTGTCAGCTGAATAGTATGAGTCAGCATAATAATATAATGGCCACCGCCAGCACCGAAGTAATCGCTGGCATACCAATAGCTGAGTTTGGTGTTGTCATAAGACACTTTGATGTACGCCTCAGGATAATCAAAAGCACTGCTTTCGCTGCTGCCATAATAAGTGTAATGCGCCACCCCAAGGTCTAACGCCCAGTTACCACCAAGCTCAGTGTAATAACCAGCATAAAAATCGACTTCCAGATCTGTGTTTTCGACAAAACTGACGTTAGAGCCCCAGGTTCCGACATACCAGCCTGAATCAGATGCCCAATCGAGGCTTGGCTGCAATGCAGGATCATCTTCGGTTAACGTAATACCGTTAAATAAATAGTTGGAGGTAAGAGTTACTGTAGAGCTTAAATTCGCCAGAGCTGCGGGGCTAAGCACCAGCATAAACAAAGCGGGAAAACTGATTTTTTTTGAGATCCGCATAAAAACTCCACTGCTGATTAAGAATTAAATTCAATCACTTAGATTAAATTCATGGTTCTAGCCTCTAAGTTATAGCAAGGCTTTGTAAAAAAAGCCCGAGTTCTATTCAATTTCCCTAATATGAATATAGACTTCTAAACACCCAGAAATCTCTTTATTTCAATACTGAAATCGGGTTAACTGGTCCTTTCATTGTTCAGGAGCATAAATCAGATGTTTAAAGTAAATAGTTATTTTGACGGCAAGGTGACATCCATCGCTTTTCAGGGTGAAACTTTATCAGCCACTGTAGGTGTGATGGCACCTGGTAACTACGAATTTGGTACCAGTCAGCATGAAGTTTTAACTGTGATTAGCGGCGCTTTAACCGTATTATTGCCAGACCAGACAGAGTGGAAAACCTTTGAGCGCGGAGCTGTATTTGAAGTACCAGCCCAGACTAAGTTTCAATTAAAAGTAGAAACTGACACAGCTTATCTTTGCACTTATCAATAAGACGGAGGCTGGGTTTGACTGGCACCGGATTGTCATTTGAGACGGGCGGGTTGTAGGGGCTGTGGCTTGTCCCCCGGCCCTTTACCCGCCCCTACCGTTTTTTACTTTTTGAGGCTACTGAGTTATGCGTGGTATGGGAACAGCAGCCAAAAGAGCAGATGCGCCTAAACAAACTGAAGCTCTTAATCTAAAGCAAACAGTACAGTATATGTGGCCCTATATCTGGGCCTTTAAAAGCCGGGTTTTATTGGCTGTGGCTGCGCTTCTGGCCGCTAAAGCTGCCACTTTGTATTTGCCTTATGCACTCAAACTTATCATCGACGATTTAGATCCCAGCTTAAACTCCGTATTAACTTTGCCACTGGCGTTTCTTTTCTTTTACGGTTTCTTACGTTTTGGCGCAGTTTTTTTTGGTGAAGTGCGGGATGCCTTATTCAGTCGGGTCACTGAACATGCAATGCGTAAAGTAGGTTTGCGGGTATTTAATCATCTGCATCAGTTGGAACTGAGTTTTCATTTAGACCGCCAAACCGGTGGCATAAGCCGCGATATAGAAAGAGGCACCAACGGCATCAGTTTTCTGATGCGGTTTTTGATGTTTAATATAGTGCCTACCCTGCTGGAAATACTGCTGGTCGCAGTGATTTTTGCGCTGCTGTTTTCGTACTGGTATGCCGTTTTAACTTTTGTCGCTGTTGCTTTGTATGTGGCCTTTACTTTTTATGTGACAGAGTGGCGCAACAAATATATCCGCGAAGCGAATCAGGCCGACTCGGCCACCAATAGCAGAGCGGTCGACAGCCTGCTGAACTATGAAACCGTCAAATACTTCAATAACGAAGCTTATGAAGAGCGTACTTACGATCAGTTTTTAGCCAACTGGGAACAGGCCAAACTAAAAAACCGTATGTCGCTGTTAGCGTTAAACTCAGGTCAGGCGTTGATTATTGCCGTCGCTATTACCCTGATGATGTGGATGGCAGCACAAGGTGTGCTGGATAAAGAGCTGACGCTGGGCGATTTGGCGATGGTGAATGCCTATATGCTGCAGCTGTTTATTCCTTTGAATTTTTTAGGTTTTGTTTATCGTGAAATCCGCCGCTCATTAACCGATCTGGAAAACATGCTGGGGCTGTTGAAAAAAGAAGCGCTGATTAAAGACAAAACTGATGCACCAGAGCTTCAATTACAGCAAGGCCGTATTGAATTTAATCAGGTCCATTTTGGTTATCAGGCTGGCCGCTCTATTCTGAACGGCTTAAGTTTTGTGGTCGAGCCCGGTCAAAAACTGGCAATTGTTGGGGCTTCTGGCGCAGGAAAAAGTACCATAGCCAGGCTTTTATACCGCTTTTACGATATTCAGAACGGCAGCATTTGTATTGATGGCCAGGATATCCGTGATGTCACTCAAAGCTCGTTACGCCAAAACATTGCGATAGTGCCGCAGGATACTGTGCTATTTAATACCAGTATCAGAGAAAACATTCGCTACGGTAAACCTGATGCGAGCGAAGCTGAAGTGAATCAAGTGATTAAGCTGGCTCATCTGGACAGCTTTATTCAAAGTTTGCCTCAAGGCGATCAAACCTTAGTGGGTGAACGGGGCTTAAAAGTATCAGGCGGTGAAAAACAACGTATTGCCATAGCCAGGGTGTTGTTAAAAGGCTCACTTATTCTGATTTTTGATGAAGCCACCTCAGCGCTGGATTCTCACTCGGAAGCCGCTATCTTAAAAGCTTTGCGTGAACTGGCGAAACACCATACCTCTGTGGTCATAGCTCATCGTTTATCTACTGTGATTGATGCAGACAACATTTTAGTACTGCAACAAGGTGAAGTGGCTGAATCAGGCACACACCAGCAACTGCTGGATCAGCAAGGGCTCTATGCACAGCTGTGGGCCAAACAACAAGAGGCCAAAACTAAAGCTGAGTAAAGATAAGTTAAGCAGAGTAAATGCCGGGTAAAGAGCTGAACCCGGTTACATAAGGTAATAACTTATCGCAAAACTATTGGCAAGGCTTTAATCCGCCTTGGCCCTTCCTTGTCATTTGTTTTTCCTTTAAATTAGCGCCCAGTTGAAATAATCAGATGGAGTACAGCATGACCTGGTTTTTGTTGGTGGTCGGCCTGGTGTTATTGGTCGTTGGCGCAGATTTACTGGTAAAAGGAGCTGCGCGTTTGGCAGGCTCTTTTGGTATACCAGCTTTAGTCATTGGTTTAACAGTAGTTGCTTTTGGTACCAGTGCGCCAGAACTGGCTGTAAGTGTTAAAGCTGCTTACTCAGGACAAGCTGAACTGGCTATAGCCAATGCTGTTGGCAGTAATATCTTTAATGTACTGTTTATTTTAGGCGCAGCCGCCATGATTTCGCCTTTAGTGATTTCGCGTCAACTGATCCGTCAGGACGTACCTATTATGGTTTTTGTTTCTGTATTGGCGATGTGGATGACCTTTGATGGTGCTATTACACGTTTTGAAGCTGCTATTCTGGCTTTGGGTTTAGTCAGCTACACCTGGTTTTTGTTCCGTCAGGGCAAGGCTCAGGGGGTGGACACAGCAGACGAAGAAGTAGAAGAAATGCTCAAAGCCAAAGTTCCGGCCTGGCAAAACCTGTTGTTGTTATTAGGTGGCCTGGTATTACTGGTTTTAGGTTCACGTTTTTTAGTCGACAGCGCCGTAGAAATTGCCCGCGCTTTAGGGGTAAACGAAGCTGTTATTGGCCTGACTATTATTGCGGCAGGCACTTCTCTACCAGAAGTGGTGACCTCTGTGGTTGCTACCTTAAGAGGTGAACGTGACATAGCAGTAGGTAACGTAGTTGGCAGTAATATCTTTAATATTCTTTGTGTACTAGGAATTGCAGGTGTGGTCTCTCCTATCCCGCTGCTGGCAGGCGAACAAATGGCTATGGTCGATATTCCGGTGATGGTGGGTGTGGCAGTGTTGTGTTTACCACTGTTTTTTATCGGCTCATCGCTGAACCGTATCGAAGGTTTGTTATTTATGCTGCTGTATATCGCCTACACCTGGTATCTGGTGGCTGTGGCGTTAAAAGAAGCTTATCTGCCAGACTTACAACAAGGTATTTTGTATGGACTATTGCCAGTGGTGGTGTTTTATATCGTCGCGTCATTTATTCACGACAGGATAAAAAATAGAAAAGCTAGTTGGTCATAAAGGCTTATATTCTAAACAGCAGGCCCGAATGGGCCTGTTTTTTTAATACAACAATACCTTCGCTAGACAGACTAAAATGCCACCCTTTGGATGGCGTCCTGGTTTAATATCAGTCTTTGCGACTTTTATTGCGTAAAGCTAAAGGGTCGGCATTCAGGCCAAAACCCAGCAGAGGCAATAACTCCGGTATTTCATCTTCCGGTATACCTACTTTGTGAAAATGCTTTACCACATACTGCAAATCATGGCCTTGCTCTTTGAATTGTTGTGCAGTTTTTAAATGCACAGTACGCATAAAGTTAGATGTCATGGCAGTCACTCCCTGAAGAAAAAGCGACTGTCATAGTGGTGAAATATCAGCCAGCAGGCAAGCAGTTTTCGACGAAAATTTGCACAATTTTTCGAATAAAGCCTAAGCCTTTGATCCCGCTCAAAGATTATCGGGAGAGCTTAAATTTTCGGCTCAGCAGTTTATCCAGCCATTTTTGTGGCATCAGACGCGCCAATAAAGGCAAAGTAAAAGCACCATGACCTATGCCGCTGGAGCAACCTGTAATGAATAGGGTTTTAGTCATGCAGAAGCCCGTTGTAACAAATGGTGCTCTTCAGGTCTTAAGGTCAGCACAGAAAAACCTGTTTCTGTCACCGCTATTGTATGTTCCCACTGTGCAGACAGTTTTTTATCTTTGGTGACCACTGTCCAGCCATCGGATTTTTGTTTAATACGCCTGTCGCCCTGATTGATCATAGGCTCAATGGTAAATACCATACCGGGTTTTAACGTCAGTCCTGTGCCTGGCTTGCCATAATGCAAAATCTGCGGTTCTTCGTGCATTTCACGGCCTATACCGTGACCACAGTATTCCCGCACCACAGAATAGCCAAAACGCTCAGCGTACTGTTGTACAGCAGCAGCTATATCTCCTAAACGAGCGCCGGGTTTCACCTGATAAATACCCTGCCAAAGTGCCTGATACGTTACGTCCACCAGTTTCTGCGCTAAAGGACTCACTTTGCCAATACAATACATTTTGCTCGAATCGGCAATAAAGCCATCTTTTTCCAGCGTTATGTCCAGATTGACAATATCGCCCTCTTTGAGAATGTCCGTCTGTTTGGGTATGCCATGACACACCACCTCGTTGATGGAGCTATTCAGTACATACTGATAATCATACTGACCTTTACTGGCCGGCCTTGCCCCGAGCGGACCACGGATAAAAGCTTCGACTGCATCATTAATTTGCATAGTACTGATACCGGGTTTGACCAAATCATCCAGCATCAGAAATACCTGCGCCAACAGCTGCCCGGCTTTGTGTTGGATATCCAGTTCAGCCTGGGTTTTCAGATGGATCGAGTTCATTCAATAGGTCCTGCAAAGTAGAAGATTTATTTTTCAGTAATTTATGGCACAACTGCTGATAACTAAGCTGTGGATGTAATTCAGCAAGCATGCCCACTCTGATCCAGAATTCAGCCTGCGCATTGATAGAGCGAGCCATCACTCTGCTGGCTTCGCGCAGGTCTTCATGCAGGTCGTCTGATATTTTTACTATGCCCATAGATACACTTCATATACGATTCATACACGCATTGTATAAAAACAATCTGCTCTGTGCACTTAAAAAAAACAGAAAAACTGGTTATGGTATGACACAGAACAATAATGCCTCTGTAACAGTGGGTTATAGTTCAGCATCAGCAATTGGGTTTGGAACTTAGACTGAGAGTCAGGACATGAGCTTATTTAACGATATATACAGTGCGGTCGAACGGCAGTTTTTTTACAGCCTGACATTAAAAATTGTTGGCAATATCGGCTTTTTAACGCTGATTTTCTGGCTGGCCATGTTTGCGGCTTATCCGGATGAAGGTAGTGCCGACCAAAGCTGGTGGTGGATCCTGATCCTCGGCACCGGGGCTTTTATGTTTACCATAGGTTATCTGGTTTACTTGATAGTGCGCCCAGTCAAAGCTTTGGTGTATGCACTGCAACAAGCGAATCAGGCCGGCAGCGATTTAAAAACCCGTTTACCTGCTTTTACTTTTGACGAATTCCGCACTTTATCTGAGCAATACAACTTATTTGTTGATCAGTTATCCGGAATGCTGCGGGACATTCATCAGCAAGCGTCCAGTAACTTTCATGTCAACCAGCAAGTCGCAGAAGCAGTGCACAGCACCAGACAACAATTGCAGGGTGCAGAACAAAGCAGCCAGCAGATCCGCTCTCAAAGTGATCAGTCTTTACAACGCTTGTCTGAAATAGTGCAAAGCAACGATCAGGTGATAGAAGTGGCCAGCAGCACTGTACACAACGCTAAAACGGCCAGCACTCAATTAAACCAGCTGACCACCCAACTGCATAAAATTGAGCAGCTGTTGGCCAATTTTGGCGGCACAGTGACAGGTTTGCAGAAAAACGCCGAAAACGTGCGGCAAATTTTATTGATGGTGGAAAACTTCTCCGATCAAACCAACTTACTGGCACTGAATGCGGCTATTGAAGCAGCACGAGCTGGTGAAGCTGGTCGTGGTTTTGCGGTAGTGGCAGATGAAGTCCGTACTTTAGCGGCCAAGGTCAATAGCGCCACAGGCCAGATCTCAGGTTTTCTGAATGAAATGGATGTATTGGTGCGGGACACTAAAAATGAGTCGGAGCAATTGCAACAGCAAGCCGGTGAAGCACAACAACAAATTCAGCAAACCAGCGGTGATTTCAGCCAGTTGGAGCAACAACTGAAAAATGCCCAGCAACAGCTGAACCATATTCAGCAGCATGTGCAGCAACTGGCACACAGCTCAGAGCAAAATCACCATCACCTGACCGAAATTGAACAGGGTACCAATCTGGCCTATCAGCAAATGGCGGCTATCGATCAGGCGACAGAACAGTTGTTGTCTGGTACTAAGCGAACTCAACAGCAGTTACAGCCATTTTCTGCTGCTTAACGACTTGTTTTCTCAGCATTCGTCTGGCCATCCTGTTGCAGCGCTTTGACCAGCTGCAACACGGCCGGGTGAGTGAGCTTACGTTCGGGTGATATGGCATAAAAACGCTCAGTTACCCTGTGGATCACCCCTACCTTTAACAACTTATAATTAGTTAACAACTGAGCTTCCAGTAGTAAAGGCGCGGCAAAAGCACCAAGCCCCTGCTGAGCAAAAGCCTGCATTAAGGCACTGTCATCAAATTCAGCCACTACATCAGGCTGCACCTCCACTTCATTAAACCACCCCATCAATTGCTGGCGAATAATGGACTTTTTACCCTGCAACAAAAAAGGCTGATCGTGCAAAGACCTGGGAAAATCTGCACTAAGCTGCTCTGCTAAGGCCTCGCACGCATAGACAGCCATAGGAGACTCAGTCACAAGATGACTGTAAGCTTTAACATGACTGCCTGGCTGGATGGGCTGATCGGACAACACCATATCCAGTTTATTAATAGCAAGCTCCGATAAAAGCCCGGCCTGCTCGCCTTCGCGGCAAATCAGTTTAATAGGCAACTGCAGAACAGGTTTAAGCATTTCATAAACAAAAGCTTTAGGCAGTACATCAGTAATACCCACACTAAAACTCTGCCAGCTGCTGTGCTGACGGGTCAGAACAGCTTTCAGCTCATCTCCTAGCTGAAAGATATCAGCGGCATAACGCTGCACCACGACACCCAGTTCGGTAGGGATCAGCCGTTTACCCTGACGGGAAAACAAGGCTGTACCTATGCCATGTTCAAAAGCACTGATTTGGCCACTGATGGTTTGGGGAGTGATATGCAACAGCTCACTGACTCTGGCAATACTGCCGTGTTCAGCGACCAGATAAAAATAATAGAGTTGATTGTAATTAACAGGAGTCATCTTAATCGCAATTTTTAACGAAGATATCAGCAGTTATATTCGAATTTTACTGACAAAGTAAAGGGCGTATAACTGTATTCGTTGTGATAGTTCCTGCTGAATTTCACAGTAACAGTGTAACCCATAGGCCCATCCGCGCCTTTTGCCCCTTGTCTCTAGCTAGCAAGGGGCTTTTTTATGCAGTGATCTTTCAAACTGTAGCTACTTTGCAGATACAATGGCGCAAAAGCGCTAAAGAGTAGTGATGATGATCCAATACCCAGCAATGTTTAAATTCGCAGGTCAGAATGAGCTTATTTACCTGGCCGACCTCAGCAGTTTCGAGCAGCAGTATCAGTTACAACAGCCCTATTTAACACCAGAAGATCTGCTGATTGATGCAACAGGACAAGCTTATCTGCTGGATCAGCTGAATCAGGATAGTTATGCTTTACCTTCATTATTTAAGCAGTTTGAGTTGTCTGAATTAACGGCTCTGGTACAGGCTCATTTTTTTGCTTTAGCTCAAAGTTGTGTGGTAAAAATTCAGGCCCCGTCCATCCCAGCCTTGATTGGCCTTTTGGCTGATGCTGACGAAGCATAGAATTTAATACTGCGATGTTCTGCCAGCACCAGACCCGTATAGATGATTTTATTCAGAGCAGACTGGAAAATCGCAGTAGAACACTGAGCCCTGCCCTGGTACAGAACTGAAATCAATAGTACCGCCCATGGATTCAATAATGGCTCTGCTGATCGCAAGACCAAGGCCTGTACCTGAACGGGCTTTGGTATCAGAGCCATCAGCCTGGGCAAAACGCTGGAATATCTTTTCCTGAAAATGCAGCGGGATCCCTTCGCCTTTGTCTTCCACCTGAATGCGGATTTTGTTCTCCAGCAGGTAATAACTCAGAAAAACCTCAGCCCCACTTTTTGAATACTTAATGGCATTGGACAACAAGTTGCTGAGCACTTGCTGTAGTCTGTGACTGTCCAGTTGCATCATCAAGGGTTCGTTGTTCAGTAAAGATAATCGCACTGCAAAACTGTCGGCGTAGGGCTGATTTTGAGTGATGGCCTGCTGACATTCCTGCGCTAAATCACAAGGCTGCAGATAAAAATCCATTTTCCCTGCACTGAGTTTTTCCATGTCCAGTAAATCATTCACCAGCAACTGCAGTCTTTTGCTGTTCTGACTGGCCACCTTCAGCATAGCCAGCGCCTTTTCAGGCACAGACCCCAGCACCTGATGGATCACCAGATCCAAAGCGCCACTAATGGCGGTAATAGGTGTACGCAACTCATGGCTGACAGTGGAGATAAAATCGGTTTTCATCTGTTCCAGTCGTTTTTGCTCACTGATATCCTGCATCAACACTAAAGCGCCCAATAGCTGACCTGAGCGGCTTTTCAGTTGCTCTCCCCGGCAACGCGCCCAACGTGGAGCCTGGCCTTTGGCCTTAATACAAATATCCTGCCTTACCACAGGTTCGCCGTGAAAAGCTCTGAGCAAAGGAATTCGGTCAACCGATAATACAGTCTGCCCATCTTCTTCATATAAATCGTAATAATGGCTCCACAATTCTGAGTCACATTTGCGCACATCCACACCGTGCCAGTCGCGTGCTACCTTGTTAAATTGCTCCAGTTGCCCTTCGCTGTCACAGGCCACCAAAGCGTCAGGAATAGAGTCCAGTAACAAGTCCAGCAACTGCAACTTATGTTCGGTCTGCAGCTTTTGCTTATGTTCGTTCAACCGTTCCATCACCAGAGCAGCCAGTTGACGCAATACAACTTTGTCCTGCTCCGTCATTTGTCGTGGCTCAGGAGAAATAATACACAAAGTGCCCAAGGCATAACCCTGCTCATTGATCAGTGGGCAACCTGCATAAAAGCGAATATTCGGAATAGTACAGACTAACGGATTGTCGGAAAAACGTTCGTCTTGCGACGCATCTTCGACGATAAAAATATCGGGCTGTAAAATAGCGTGGGCGCAAAAAGCCAGTTTACGATCGGTCTGACAGACCTCTAGTCCTTGTTTACTTTTAAACCATTGGCGCTGCTCATCAATCAAAGACACCAATGCAATGGGCACCTGAAACAAAGTGGCGGCCAACGAAGTCACAGCATCAAAAGTCGCATCAGGTTCAGTATCAAGGATCTGTAATTTAAGCAGAGCCTTTAATCTGTTTTGTTCATTTTGGGGAACTGCGGCAACCTGCATGCGTGCACTCCTTAGCGGGCAACAAAAGTGATATCAGAAAACATACCACAAAATAAAGAACTACAGCTTACTGCAAAGGATCTTTTGTACCTGATAACAGATGTTTGAGATCCTCAGGGACAGGCAGAGGTTGCATTACCGGATAACGACTGGAGCCAGGATTGCCCAAAGGTAAAAGTCCGGTTAAATGACCCAGAGGAGTTAACAGCAGACGAAGTAACTGGCCCCGAATTTCAGGCCAATTTGTTTGATCCGCCGCCAGTTTCAACATGAGCCAGTGGCTTTGCAGATGCAACACGAAATTATGTTGCCCCAGAATATGCGCCCGTTCTAAATGAGACCAGGCTTGTGGCCATAACTGCTGGCGGCGCGCCTGCTGCGCTTGTTTTATCTCAAAACTATAGGCCTGTTCTGTAGCTGAAGGCATGAATAAAAATCTCAGGTATGACTAAAGAATCTTTACTGTGCCGCGCCTTTGTTGCCCAGTCAAGGCTTGGTGCTGAGCCGCTTTGACTTGAATTTTCGGGCTTTTTGTATTAGGGTGGCGACATTATTTTATCGGGCAACTCTGGCAAGCAAAACAGCATGAACAGAAATCGGGGTCGCGTATCCTGGGTGAGTTTACTCTTGCTTATCAGCTTACTCCTGTTTAAAGGAGTGGCAGCTGCCGCTATGTTATGTTGTGGCCCTGATCATTCAGAACATCCAGCCAGTCATTCACAATCCTCAAATACAGATCAAAGTATGATGGAGCATCATGGCCATCACTCTGCGGCAATTGAGCACAACAGTATGCCGGATGGCTCAGACCTACACGTTATGGACGAGCCTCAGCTTGTGGATCACCAGATGATGGATACCCATCATTTATCCTGTTCAGGTTGTGCCGTCAGTTGTGCCGCTGCGGTATTGATGGTCAACCCATCGGACTTTATGGCTGAACCTGCACAAAACGAACGTATCCTTAGTTTTACCCCTTTAGTTTTCCCTCTGACGGCCTCAGGCCTGGAACGACCTCCCCGTTTATACAGCTGATCAGCATCCCAACACCATCAAAAGCCCGCTTTAGTGCTTTGATCCGGTGTAATTTTTCAGCTTAACTAAACAGGATTTTTATGTCTCAGCTTATTTATCCGGCGCTTTTTGGCGTCTCGGCCTTGCTTTATACAGTGCCAACAGCCGCCTCTGAAGAGCAGCAAACACAAGTACAGCCACTGAATTCAGTGGTCATACAAAGCCGCACCAAGGACTGGAAACAAGCTAATCAAAAAGTCGCTGAACTCGGCGGCTGGCAATTTTACGCCAGTGAGACTGGTGGTCATCAAAGCATGGATCATTCAGGGCACAAGAAGCCTGTCGATCACTCAAAACACAAGCACCATCATCAAATGGATCATTCACAGCACTCAGAGCCACAACAAATCCAGACAGGAGATGAGCATGAGCATCATCACTAAACTGAGCCCGCTGGCAGCTGTGGTACTGCTCAGCGCCTGCGCCGGAACTTCAGGACTGAATACAACAGATCTGGTCCAGCAACAAGCTACAGACCAACAAGTGCAACTGGCAGCAACAGATCCGGCTTTAAGAACAGAAGCAGAGCAGGAAATTGCCCTGCTGCTGGCGGAACCTTTAACGCAGCAAACAATAAGCCGTATTGCGGTGTTAAATAACCCTGATTTTCTGGCCGCTTTATCATCGCTGGCCATCAGCAAAGCACAATTAACTCAGGCCGGTTTATTACCAAATCCAGGCTTGCGGCTGATCCGAAGCCGTACAGAAGAGGGCTACAACACAGAGCTCGATTTTTCACTGAATTTATTTAACCTCATTTTTCTGAATAAAAACCAAGCTATTGCCCAACAACAAGCAAAACAACAGCAGCAGCATGTCGCCTTGCAGCTGATAGATCTGCTGACAAAAAGCCGCAGCGCTTTTATTGAAGCCGTAGTAGCAGAGCAGCGTTTTCAGTATCTGCAGACAGTGCAGGAAGCCATAGATGCGTCGGCAGAACTGGCGAACCGTATGTACCAGGTGGGCAATTACAGTGAACTGCAACAAGCCAGACAGCTAAAGTTTGCTGCAGAAATTCGCTTGCAGCTGGCAAAAACCCAGCAACAACAGCAGCAAAGCCGTGAACAACTTTACCAGCTGTTAGGTTTATCAGACCCAAAAACAAGGCTGCAATTACCGGCCTATTTGCCTGCTATCCCAGATAGGTTGGCGATGGTGCAGGATCTGGAACAGCAAGCTCTGACACAACGGCTGGATCTGCAACAAGCCAAGGCACAGTTAGCCCAACTGGAGCTACAGCTGAAATTAGAGAAAAACAGCCGTTTTGTCCGGGGGCTGTCCGCTGAAATTGCAGGATCAGTACAGCACAGCGCAGAACGGGAACTGGCATTAGGTGTTGAACTGCCTTTGTTTGATTCAGGTGCAGCGCGCGTCAGCAAAGCAGAGGCAGAATATCAACAAGCCTGGTGGCAAGCCAAAGCACTGGAACAAAAAGCCCGCTCTGAAGTGCGACAGGCTTACGCATTACAGCAAAGTTCGTATCAAATCGCCCGGCATTATCAGGATCAACTAGTGCCTTTAGCGCAAAAAATTAACCAACAAAATGTGCTGCGTTACAACGGCATGTTGATTGGTGTATTTGAGCTGATAGCAGATACCCAGGCTCAGGTAGAAACAGTCACAGGGCAAATGATGGCACAGCGGGATTTTTATCTGTCAGAGTTGCGTCTGCAACAAACGATGTGGGGTAGCCCTTCTTTGCCAGTCCCCTCAGAAACCAACACCACAAACAGCGCTGCCTCTGCAGCTGGCCACTAACAGGAGCATCCTATGTTAACCCGTCGTGATTTATTAAAAAAAGTCGGTGCCATTACAGCTGCTGTAGGTGTTGCCGCCGTCAGCCGAAGCTCAATGGCGGCTTTGCCCGAACCTGTTATTCAGCAATCCGCTGATACCATGGACCCTTTAATTCCAAACACAGGCCGTCCATATAATCCGGTTGTGACCTTAAACGGCTGGACTTTGCCCTGGCGTATGAACAATGGTGTGAAAGAGTTTCACTTAGTGGCAGAGCCCGTAGTCCGTGAGTTGGCTCCAGGTATGAAAGCCCATTTATGGGGCTACAACGGTCAGTCACCAGGCCCTACCATTGAAGTGGTAGAAGGCGACAGAGTACGCATTTTTGTCACCAACAAGTTGCCGGAACATACCTCAGTGCATTGGCATGGTCAGCGCTTACCCAATGGTATGGATGGGGTCGCGGGTTTAAATCAGCGAGCCATCAAGCCTGGTAAAACCTTTATGTATGAATTTGTCGCACGCCGTCCAGGCACTTTTATGTATCACCCCCATGCCGATGAAATGGTGCAGATGGCAATGGGCATGATGGGCATGTGGATCACCCATCCAAAAGAGGCGCATCCACATATTGATGAAGTGGACAGAGATTTTTGTTTCCTGTTAAACGCCTATGATATTGAGCCAGGCAGCGCCACCCCAAAAATTATGACCATGACTGATTTTAATCTCTGGACCTGGAACAGTCGGGTTTTCCCCGGCATAGACCCACTGGTGGTGCGTAAAAATGACAAAGTGCGGATCCGGGTAGGTAACCTGACTATGACCAACCACCCTATTCATATTCATGGGCATGAGTTTACCGTCACTGGTACAGACGGCGGCCCTGTGCCTGCTTCAGCACGCTGGCCTGAAGTCACAACAGATGTGGCTGTAGGCCAGATGCGCCAGATTGAACTGATTGCCGACGAAGAAGGTGACTGGGCATTTCACTGCCATAAATCGCACCATACGATGAACGCAATGGGCCATGATCTGCCGACGCTGATTGGGGTGGATCACAGTGGTTTAATGCAAAAAATCAATAAACTGGTGCCGGATTATATGGTGATGGGCGAACGCGGTATGGCTGATATGACCGAAATGAAGATGCCTCTGCCCGCTAACACCCTGCCGATGATGTCTGGTGATGGTCCTTTTGGTTCAGTCGAAATGGGCGGCATGTTCAGTATCTTTAAGGTTCGTCACGATCAGGCTCCGGGCGATTACAAAGATCCGGGCTGGTATCAACACCCAGCAGGCACAGTAGCGCAGGAATGGACCGGAGCAGTACCCCAGGTTACACAAGCTCCAGCCGAATCCCCTGAGACTAAGGTTGAATTAAAAGTCAAAAAACCTGGAGCACATCACCACCACTGATCCGGTAGCTCATGTGCCGTTTTTTTAACCTCGGCTCCATGAATTGGAGCTGAGTTTTGGTTGGGAAAAACGTTTTTCCGTACAAAAACAAAGCAAAAAAACAACTTTAAGACAACTATTCGAGCCCTTTTTATACCATTTAGAAATATCTAATAACCAAAACAACAAATACACACTTGTTACCAAATGTAATCAAATCCAGCATTTTAGCCGCTCACAGAACGCCACTCATCGCATAAAACATCTCCAAATACGAAAAAATGAAAACAAAAGATTAAATTTGATAAATACACCCCTATTTACATTAACAAGACATTGACCAATTATCATACGGCCTGCCCATCACATTAACTAAATAAGGGACAGGGGCTTCCATGGATGAGGCAATTCACATAACAATAATTTGAGAGAACAAAATGCAACATAAAAAATTCAACCTATCCAAAGTCTCTTTGCTTACTTTGTCTGCACTTTCCTTATTGGCAACTGCTGCTCAGGCTGCTCCACTAAAAACAGGCATCGACTTCGGTGTAAAAGAAACCAAAGCTGTTGAGCCACCAACCCGCTTTATCGTTAAATACAAAAATGCCGCTACTTTATCCGCTCAGGGCCTGGCCAGCACAGCAACCAGTTCAGTTAATCAGTTAAAAACGCATGCGGCTTCGGAATTATCCAGCCGTGCTGGTGAGCCACTGAGTTATGTGCGAGCTGTGGCTGTTGCAAATCGCCATGTCGTCAAGGCAGAGCGTCGCCTGTCTAAAGCTGAAACTCAGCGCACCATGGAGTTGTTGGCTCAGGATCCAATGGTAGAGTCAGTGGAAGAAGACCGTATGTTACAAATTGCGGCCACCCCCAATGACACTCAATACACCAGTCAGTGGCACTATTATGAGTCTACTGGTGGTTTACGCGCTAACACAGCCTGGGATAACGCGACAGGAGCTGGCGTAGTAGTTGCGGTATTAGATACAGGCTATCGTCCACATGCCGATTTAAATGCCAACCTTTTGCCTGGTTATGACATGATTTCTGACAGCTTTGTTGGTAATGACGGCAATGGTCGTGATTCAGACGCCCGAGATCCGGGTGACTGGGTGTTAGCCAACGAATGTGGCGGTAGTCACTCAGCTTCAGACTCATCATGGCATGGTACTCATGTCGCAGGTACAGTGGCAGCTGTCACCAACAACGGCTCTGGGGTAGCCGGTGTGGCTTATGGTGCTAAAGTAGTCCCTGTTCGCGTTTTAGGCAAATGTGGTGGTTACACTTCAGATATCGCTGACGGTATCATCTGGGCTTCAGGCGGTACTGTGTCAGGTGTTCCAGCCAACGCTAACCCAGCTAAAGTGATCAACATGAGTTTAGGTGGTTCAGGTGCTTGTGATTCCACCACTCAGGCTGCTATTAACTCAGCCCGCTCTCGTGGCACAGTCATTGTTATTGCTTCAGGCAACGACAATAGCAATGCAAACAACTTCAACCCAGGTAACTGTGCTGGTGTGGTGAACGTTGCTTCAACTAACCGCAGCGGCGGCCGTGCTTATTACTCTAACTACGGTACTTCAATTGACGTGGCAGCACCAGGTGGTGCTATGAACTCAGCCAACGATCCGAATGGTATTTTATCCACTTACAACACTGGTACTACAACGCCAGGTTCTGACAGTTATGCATACAGTCAGGGGACCTCAATGGCAGCTCCTCACGTTGCTGGTGTTGCTGCATTAATTGCTCAGAAAAAACCTGGTGCTACACCGGACGAAATTGAAACTATTCTGAAAACCACAACCCGCTCTTTCCCTGCAACCTGTAACAACTGCGGTACTGGTATTGTTGATGCAGCAGCAGCTGTAGCTGCAGCTTCTGGTACGGGCGGCGGTGGCGACACTGGTGCAACGTCGACCATAAACAATATCAGCGTGGCACGTAATGCCTGGAGACATTACACAGTGGTGGTTCCGGCTGGCATGAGCGTGCTGACAGTCAATACCTCTGGTGGTACTGGTGATGCAGACTTGTATGTACGCCGTGGCTCACGACCAACCACAACAACATACGATTGCCGCCCATACCTGAATGGCAATAATGAAAGCTGTACCTTCAATAACCCTGTGGCAGCCACTTACCATGTTAGTATCCGTGGTTACACTGCGGCTTCAGGTATCACTTTAACGACCTCTTATCAGCCTTAATCCCTGGGCTTTTAAGTGAAGACCCCGGTATTTACCGGGGTCTTCTTTTTTGTCATCAGGAACTTACTTTTGCAGACCATCCAAAATTGCACACTGCGGCTGGTCGTCGCCACAACAACTGTCTGCTAATTGTTGCAACAGGCTTTGCATTTGCTGTAATTCTGCTACTTTTTGTTTAATTTCATCCAGATGCAATTCAGCCAGTTGTTTTACTTCTCTGCTGCTGCGATTTGGATCCCGCCATAAACCCAACAAAGAGCTGATTTGCACTATAGAAAACCCCAGAGCTCTGGCCTGTTTGATAAAGCCTAGTTGTTGCAACTGCTGGTTGTTATATAACCTGTAGCCTGCATCTGTTCTGTTGGCTTTTAGCAATAAACCTGCTTCTTCATAGTACCGGATCATTTTGGCTGAAAGTCCTGTCTGTTTTGCTGCTTGCCCAATAGTCACCAAAGTATTGACTAAATTTGCCATTCGCTTTTACTCCTTTGCTTTCCAGCGTTGCAATAACAAGGCATTACTAATCACCAGTAAACTACTGCTGGCCATAGCTGCACCTGCGATCACCGGATTTAAGTAACCCAAGGCAGCAAGAGGTATGCCCACTATATTAAAAATAAAAGCCCAAAACAGGTTTTGCTGAATTTTGCGGTAGCTAAGCCGCGCTATCTGCAAGGCTGCGCTGACCAGAACTGGCTTACTACGCATCAAGGTCATAGCCGAAGCACTGACAGCGACTTCGGTACCACTGGCCATAGCTACACCTAAATCTGCCTGCGCCAAAGCAGGTGCATCATTAATACCGTCACCGACCATAGCTACTGTATAACCTTGTTGCTGCCAGAGCCCAATAGCTGCAGCTTTCTCTGCGGGTAAGACTTCAGCTTTCCACAGGCTCAATTCCAGTTCGGCTGCTATAGCGGCAGCGCTGTTTTTGCTGTCGCCCGTTAACATAGCCACAGTGATGCCTTGTTGCTTTAATAAGCTGACGGCATGTAACGCATCTGGTTTTAACTGATCGGTAAAACAGAACAATGCCAACAACTGATAACTTTCGCCTTGCTGCTCTGCCAACCAGGATACAGAGGCAGCGCTGGTGGCAATCTGATCAAGAGGTAACGCCAGTCCAAGCTGCTGCATCCAGTGACTGCTGCCAAGCACTAAATGACGCCCCTCCACCTTGCCCAACACACCTTTACCCGCCACCACCTGAAATTGCTCTGTTTCAACAGCTGTCACCTGGTGTTCAGTGGCATAACACAATAAAGCTTTGGCTAAAGGGTGTTCACTGTGTTGCTGCAGCGAGGCGGCCCAGAGTAAAAGTTCAGGCTCATCGGCAAAAGTACTGAATTGCTGCAGCACGGGTTTGCCTTGGGTTAAAGTGCCGGTTTTATCAAACACCACCAAGCTGATTGCTGTGGCTTGTTCTAAGGCAGTGGCGTCTTTAATCAGAATACCAGAGCGTGCGGCCGACCCAGTGCCCGCCATAATAGCTGCAGGTGTTGCCAAACCCAAAGCGCAAGGACAGGCAATCACCAGCACAGCCACTGCATTTAAAATCCCCGCCACCCAGTCTGCGGTGATCAAACCCCAGCCCAGTAAAGTCACTAAAGCAATGACTAACACCACAGGCACAAAAACGGCGCTGATTTTATCCACTAAGGCCTGCACCGGTGCTTTGGCCCCTTGCGCTTGCTCCACCAGTTGAATAATACGCGACAAGGTAGATTCAGCTCCGACCGCTGTTGCTCTGAGTTGCAATACCCCATCAAGATTCACAGAACCACCTGTCACTTTGTCACCCGGACTTTTACTGACAGGCACAGACTCCCCGCTGATCAGCGCTTCATCCACGTGACTCTGGCCTTGTTCAACCAAAGCATCTACCGCAATACGTTCGCCGGGTTTGACCAACACTAAATCACCTTGCTGCACAGTCTCTGCTTTGACTTCAAGCCAAAGTCCGCCCTGAAACAAAGTAGCTACTGCAGGTTTTAAATTTTCCAGTGCCCGCAGCGCATCAGTGGTACGACGTTTTGCTTTTTGCTCCAGATATTTACCCAGTAAAACCAGACTTAATACCGCACTGCTGCTTTCAAAATACAGATGGGGCGCCCCGTGCTGCCCCTGATGAGCATCAAAACTCCACCATAAATACAAAGACAAGCCATAGGCAGCGCTGGTGCCAATAGCCACCAGCAGATCCATAGTGCCACTGCCAGCCTTTAATGCTGCCCAGCCCGCTTTATAAAAACGCGCGCCAAAATAAAACTGCACTGGTGTCGCCAGCAACCATTGCCACAAAGCGGGCAACATCCAATCCAGTCCAAACAACAAACCCAACATCGGCAATACCAAAGGGAGCGTCAGCACTATGCTCGCGACAGCTGGCCAATACTCTTGTTGGTAAAACGCAGTTCTAGTAACTTCGGCTATTGGGGCTTCTGCTGGCACACTGGCCTGATAGCCGGCCTGCTCCACTGCAGCTATCAGCAGTTGTGATGTCAGTGACTCCCCCTGAATTGTTGCAGTTTCAGTGGCAAGATTAACGCTGGCTTGTTGTACTCCGCTGACTTTAGCTAATGCTTTTTCAATTCGGCCAACACAGGAAGCACAACTCATTCCGCTAATGCTCAGTTGGATTTGTTCAGACATAATATGACTCCGGACAAGAAGGGCGAAGGCCCGATATGAATAAGGCTAAAGCTTGCCCTTAGGGTAAGGTCAACTTAATAAAGTTTGTATTATAACTTGACCTTACCACAGCGGTTACCTTCACCATGTTCGCAAACTCACACAGAACACAAAGAGGACCTGGCGAATGAAAATAGAATTGAAAGTAACGGGCATGAGCTGTAATCACTGCATTAGTCTGGTGAACAAAGCCATAGCAAAACTGCAGGCAGATGCCAAAGTGACAGTGGATTTGGCTTCGCAGCAGGTAGAGGTAGAAAGCTCTTTAGCAGTTGAAGATCTGATTACAGCTTTGGATGAAGCCGGTTTCCCGGCTACTGTAAACGACTAAAAATAGCGCTCTGGTTGCTCAGCTACAAAAAGGTAAAGCAGTTAAAGCAGACTCATACTGATAGGAGAAACCAGCAATTTTTTGCGATTTTGCACTCAGCACTCTTCTGCCAGGTGCAGCTGCTGTGTTTTTTGGTTCAAATTCCGGAGCTGGCAAGGACGCCAGTTCACAGGCTGTCAGGTAAAACTCAGCTTTTGAACAAAAAGCCGGGCTGGATAAGTTAAACAACTCTGGCCATAACTTCTGCTGAACTATGGCAGAAACAGCAGCACAAATATCACTGCTGTGCACCATATTCACAGCCACATCAGCTAAACCTGCCTGTTTACCGGATAAAAATCGTGCCGGGTGACGCCCAGGACCAATTAAACCTGCCAGGCGTAAAGTGCAACAAGGAACAGCTTTGTTTAGTAATTGCTCTGCAGCAGCTAACACTTCTATACGTGCGTCTGTCAGTAGCAACTCACTTTGCTCATCGACTTCTCCGGTTAAACCCTCGTAGATCCCCGTGCTGCTTAAATGAATGCAGGCCAAAGCTCCGCAATTTTTCATCAGAGTCGCAAGTTGAGCAATAGCTCTGGTGTAACCATCGCCGTCGGTGCGGCTGGCTGGCACAGTGCAAATAATAAGGGCATCTTTAAATAAGCTTTCCAGCTCAGTTGTAGGCCGTACTGATTGGGCTAAATCTAGAACAAAATGACCAAACTGTTCAGCAACTACTGAAGATTTGGTGACATTGCGGCTGCTGAGCCATAACTCATGCCCGTCAGCCTTGAGCTGAGTTGCCAGTTGAGTCCCTAACCAGCCTGCACCTATCACTAAAATTTTCATCTCTGACACCTTCCAAAACTTACTGATGAATTTGATGGTAACAGAATATGTACTGCTATTTTTATCAAATTTTAAGTAATTTCCACTAACACACTGATTTTTATTGATCCGCATCAACACGATCACAAGCCAAAAGGCGTAGTTTGGCTTGCACTAATGCTGGCGTATTAGTTTTAGCTACTTATTGGTGCTCGACTTTAAGTCACAGACCAGGCCCACAGTTCCAGATCGAGGAGCAATCCGAATGGATGTTGTAGAACTATCACGGTTACAGTTTGCCGCTACGGCAATGTATCACTTCTTATTTGTACCCTTAACTTTAGGTATGGCCTTTTTGCTGGCTATTATGGAGTCGGTTTATGTTATGACAGGTAAAGAAATTTACCGGGATATGACGAAGTTCTGGGGCAAGCTGTTTGGTATTAACTTTGCTTTGGGTGTCACCACAGGCATAGCGATGGAGTTCCAGTTTGGTACCAACTGGTCTTATTATTCGCATTATGTCGGCGATATCTTTGGTGCACCTTTGGCCATTGAAGGTTTGATGGCATTTTTCCTCGAATCTACCTTAGTGGGCTTGTTCTTTTTTGGCTGGGACCGCTTGTCGAAACTTCAGCATCTGACGGTGACCTGGCTGGTCGCTCTGGGGTCAAACTTATCTGCTTTATGGATTTTAGTTGCCAACGGCTGGATGCAACACCCGGTTGGTGCTGAATTTAATTTTGAAACCATGAGAATGGAAATGGTCAGCTTTAGCGAAGTGGTATTTAACCCGGTCGCTCAGGTGAAATTTGTGCATACGGTGTCTGCTGGTTATGTCACGGGCGCTATGTTTGTGCTGGCGATTTCCGCCTGGTATATGCTCAAAGGCCGGGATTTAGCTTTTGCCCGCCGCAGTTTTGCCATTGCTTCTGCTTTTGGTTTCGCCAGTATTTTATCTGTGATTGTATTAGGCGACGAATCGGGTTATGAGCTGGGTGATGTGCAAAAAGTAAAACTGGCCGCTGTAGAGGCTGAGTGGAAAACGCATCCTGCCCCAGCAGATTTTACCTTGTTTGGTCTTCCCAATGAAGAAACCCAAACCACAGACTACGCCGTCAAAATTCCCGGGGCTATGGGTCTGATTGCCACACGTTCTCTGGATAAAGAAGTGATGGGGCTGGCTGAACTGAAAGAGCAACACCGTGCCCGTATTCTCAATGGCCAGATTGCTTATGGCCTGTTGAAAAAACTGCGGGCCGGTGAAAAAACGCCGGAAAACATCGCTGCTTTTGATTTAGTCAAAAATGATTTGGGTTACGGCTTGTTGCTGTTGGCTTACACAGAAGACCCTGTCAATGCCACGCCTGAACAAATCGAACAAGCAGTGCAAAACAGCATTCCTAAAGTAGCGCCGCTGTTCTGGTCTTTCCGTATTATGGTGGCCGCTGGTTTTATTATGCTGCTGGTATTTGCGCTGTCTTTTTACCACAGTGCCAAACGTACGCCGGAGAAACCACGCTGGTTATTGAAGGCCGCTATTTTCTCCCTCCCTTTACCATGGATTGCCTGTGAAGCGGGTTGGTTTGTTGCTGAATATGGTCGTCAGCCATGGGCTGTAGGTGAAATTTTACCTACTCATCTGGCGGCTTCTCAACTGACCGCAGGTGAAATTTGGTTCAGCTTATTGGCCATTACTGCGCTTTATACAGTGTTTTTGATCATCGAAGTCTGGTTGATGCAGCATTTCGCCCGTAAAGGCCCTGCGTCTATTCATACCGGTAAGTATCACGGCGAACAGGCCCGGGAGGTTTAACATGGATTATGAATTTTTACGTTTTATCTGGTGGTTGCTGGTCGGTGTATTGCTGATTGGTTTCGCAGTAACTGACGGTTTTGATATGGGTGTAGGTGCGCTGTTAAAAGTGATAGGACGCGACGATACTGAGCGCCGTATTCTTATAAATGCAGTAGCACCGCACTGGGATGGCAATCAGGTGTGGCTTATTACTGCGGGTGGCGCCTTGTTTGCTGCCTGGCCTCCGGTCTATGCCACGGCGTTTAGTGGTTTTTATCTGGCGATGATGCTGACGTTGGCGGCATTATTCTTACGCCCTATTGGCTTTGATTACCGCTCTAAGCTCGACAATGCCAAATGGCGCAGCAATTGGGACTGGGCTTTAACCGCAGGATCTGCCATACCTCCGATTATTTTTGGTGTGGCTTTTGGCAACTTATTGCAAGGTGTGCCTTTCCATTTTGACGACTTGCTGCGGATTTATTACACAGGTTCGTTCTGGGCTTTACTAAACCCCTTTGCCTTGCTGGTAGGCGTGCTGAGTTTGCTGATGTTTATTAATCAGGGTGCCTGTTATCTGCAAATGAAAACCGAAGCCCCACTGCGCCAACGCGCTCAGGCAATATCGATGATCTGCGCAACCCTTGCCGCAGTGTTGTTTGTTATAGCAGGTTTCTGGCTGGCAGCTGCAGGTATGGGCTATAAAGTGACCAGTGTGATCGACAGCAATGCCATTAATAGTGCTGTGACTAAAACTGTGGAACACAGTTCAGGCGCCTGGTTCAGCAACTATGAAAGTTACCCACTGCTGTGGATTTTCCCTGTGTTGGGTGTGGCAGCCTTCCTGCTGTCAGCTTTTTTCAGCAAACTGGCCAAAGGCTGGCAGTCTTTTGTGGCGTCATCGCTGGCAATCACAGGGGTCATTATGACCGTAGGGGTTTCTATGTTCCCATTTATTATGCCGTCCAGCAGCATGCCCAATCATAGCCTGACGATGTGGGACGCGACATCCAGCGAGCTGACTTTAAAAATCATGTTTATAGTGGCCTGTATTTTTGTGCCTATAGTGCTGGGTTACACTCTTTGGTGTTACTGGAAAATGTGGGGGCGGTTAAACCGCAACACCATCAGTAGCAATAACCATTCAATGTATTAAGGAGCAGTTCTATGTGGTATTTCACCTGGATTTTAGGCGTATTATTGGCCTGCTCTTTTGGCATCATTAATGCGATGTGGCTGGAATTTAATGGGTATCCCGGCGAAGAGGACGAGTCATCAGAATAAAACCGGATACCACAGCCATGCAGTCTTTAAGACAGTTAGTTCAATCAGAAAAAAGCCGTCTGCACCTTGCCATAGCGCTGGGTGCAACGGCATCTTTATTGATGATCTGGCAGTGCTGGTTGCTGGCCACTTTATGTGATCTGGCGTTACATCAGCAGCAGATCCCACCCGGTCTGCTGCTGCATATTTTACTACTTTGGCTGCTGCGGCCCCTGTTGTTAGCCGCCAAAGATTTGTTGGGACTTGCTGCCAGTCAAAAGCTGCGCACCTCTATCCGGCATCAGTTGCTTGGCATTATTAGTCAGGCAGGTCCGCTGCGGCAACGTATTGCTGCTGACGGTGATTTATCCACCCGCTTATTAGAGCAGGTAGACGCGCTGGACCCTTATATCAGCCGTTATTACCCGCAGCTTTATCTGGTCGTTCTTTGCCCTTTGTTTATCTCTGTCGCTGTAGCAAGTCAAAGTCTGCTCGCAGCCATACTGCTATTAGCCACAGCTCCGCTTATCCCGCTCTTTATGATTTTACTGGGGAGAAAAGCCGCAGAAGCCAGTCAGCAACAAGTGCAGGCTTTAGGTTTACTGGGCGGGCGTTTTCTTGAGTTTTTACGCGGTGCTGTTTTGATCCGGCAATTGCGAGCCGAACCTCTGGTGTTAAACAGATTAAACAATGCCAGCGAGGAGTACAGAAACCGAACCATGTCAGTGCTGAGCAAAGCGTTTTTATCCGGCGCCGTACTGGAGCTTTTTGCCTCTTTAGCTATAGCCTTGGTCGCTTTGTATTTAGGTTTGGGTTTACTAGGTGAGTTGCCCTGGGCTAAAGCGCAGATCCCGGTTTCTTATCAACCGGCACTTTTTATCTTATTAATGGCACCAGAGTTTTATGCGCCACTTCGTCAACTGGGGGCGGATTATCATGCTAAAGCTCAGGCCGAAGCCGCTTTTATGAGCCTGACACCTATTTGGGATCTGCCTGTATGCAATGGAGGCGATACTCAGGCTCCGACAAAGCCGGTGAGCATTGAGTTTCAGCACTTAAGTCTATTGGGGTCTGAGCACAGAGCCGCACTGCTCAATGACATTCAGCTGCAAGTTCAACCTCAGCAACGTATTGGCATTATTGGCCCAAGCGGCGCAGGAAAAACCAGCCTGCTGGAATCTTTACTGGCTTTTCAGCAGCCTAATCAAGGCCAGATCTGGATTGCAGAACACAAACTGACAGAATTGGATTTAACCCAGTGGCGACAACAACTGGTGTACTTGTCGCAACAGAGCCAATGGTTAAGTGGCACAGTGCGAAGCAATTTGCTGTTGGCAAAACCACAAGCGACAGAGCAGGAACTGCAGCAGGTGTTGCAACAGGCGCTTTGTGCCGACTTTGTTTTTGCTTTACCCCAAGCTTTGGACACAAAACTGACAGAAGGCGGAATTGGCCTCTCAGGTGGGCAATTCCAGCGTCTGGCGCTTGCCAGAGCTTTATTAAAGCAAAGCTGGCTCTGGCTGCTGGATGAACCCGCTTCTATGCTGCCCGTTGAGCAGCAAAGGCAGTACTTTCAGCAATTAGAACTGTTAAGTCGTGGCAAAACCTTGCTGCTGGCAACTCATCAATTACAACACCTGCAGTGGCTGGACCAAGTATGGCTGATGCACGAGGGCCAGATTATTGCCAAAGGCTCTGTGGCTGAGATCCAGGCTCACCCTCAGTATCAGGCCAGCTACAGGCAGGAGTTCGTATGAAAGATCAACTGAAACTTTCTGCTCTGATGCGTCAGCACTGGCGCTGGTGGTTACTCAGTCTGACGCTGGGTGCTCTTACCTTTGGCAGTGTGATGGGTTTACTGACGGTGTCCGGCTGGTTCATTACAGCAGCTGCAGTGGCAGGTTTACAGCTTGCCGGTGCTGGTACTTTTAATTACTTTAGCCCTGGCGCTCTGATCCGTTTTTTCGCCATCAGCCGTACCACCAGCCGTTATTTTGAACGTTTAAGTTCGCATCAGGCCGTGTTGTTATTACTGCAACAATTAAGGCTTTGGTTTATGCGGCGCTTTTTAGCCAGCAGTTTCAAACCTGACAGCCAATCAGCGGATCTGTTGCAACGGCTAATCACTGATATAGACCGGCTGGATCAATGGCCTTTGCGTGTGGTGGCTCCGGTAGTCTGGGCTTGCCTGCTAAGCGCTGGCTGGTTAGCTGCTCTTTGGTTTTGGCAGGCAGAACTGGCCCAGATTGCTTTGGTTTATCTGCTGGTGTTGTGCTTAGTGCCAGTGCTTGGGGTTGCGTTGGGTTATAGCCGGGCCTGTCGCTTGGTTGAACTGGCATCAGAGCGCAGGCAAGAGTTGCTTGAACCACTATCCGCTTTAACCATGTTGCAACTGCATCAGGGCTGGTCAGGGGCAGAGCAACAATGGCAACACACAGAACAACAGTACCAGACGTTGTTATGGCGTCAGCAATTGCTGGACTTGTTTTGCCAGTTTTTGCTGCTCAGCACTATAGCCCTGATGAGCTTTCATTTGTTAGTGACGGCCTTACCATTGTTACAAAACCAGCAGATCAGCATAGCTGCTTTGGTGGCTCTGCTGATGTCAGCCATGGCTTTACCAGAGATCTGGTTATCGCTGGCCACTTTGTATCGCCATCTGGCCGACAGCAAAATGGCAAAACGACGCTTAAATCAAATCCAGCCAGCGACCGAAAATGGCAGCTACAGCACTGTGACCGGGCCTTTGCAATTAGAACTGCAACAGCTGTCTGTTGGTTATCCCGGCGCAGTGCAACACACATTGCCACTGAGTATCAGCTTAAAAGCTGGTGATCTATTGTGGCTACAAGGCCCATCAGGAGTGGGGAAATCAGCTTTTCTAAGCACGCTGGCGGGTTGGCTGCAACCTCAGTCAGGCCGGGTTTTGCTTAATGGCACAGAGTTACAACTTTATAAAGCTTGCACTCAAAGGCAACAGATCAGCCTGCATTCTCAGCACGTCAGCTTATTTAATATGACGCTGGCAGCCAACCTGCGTCTGGCGAAACCAGAAGCCAGTGACGAAGAACTACAACAAGCTTTAGCAGACACTGTATTAGCTGAATGGGTAGCCACTTTGCCGCAAGGGCTGAACACTGAACTCGGTGAGTATGGTGTTGCTGTATCAGGTGGACAAGCCAGACGTATAGCTTTGGCTCGTTTGTTATTACAAAATGCAGGTATTCTGCTACTTGATGAGCCTTTAGTCGGGTTGGACCCAACCACAGCCCAACGATTAATCCACAACCTTCGTCTTCGCTGTCATCAGCACATTTTGATTATTACCAGCCATCAGCAGTTCGCAGTGGATACAAACTGCTATCAGTTACAACTAAAGGTGTTGTAAATCAAACAAAAAGATCAGCGACATCCGCTTCTTTGACTATGTTTAACAGATAAAAGCAGTGTATTTGTTTCAAATCACAATGCAAAATTTGATAAATATGAAAAAACTAGCAATGCGTTTCGGCGAGTTGTATAATTCGTGCGACAAAGGTTAATGCAATTGTAAAAGGCACAAGAGCTCACACCAATAACCTTTTGCAAGGACACCTCACCCGAAGAAGGGCCGCATACCTTATAGAAAACCAAAACTTAGTCAAGGTTGACTGCAACTATTTTAAAGGGCTGAAGCTGTTTGGCCCCTGAGAACGTACAACACTATAAAATCGATGAGGATACCCTATGTTAAAACGTAAATTACTGGCAGCAACTATTGCCGCAACCTTATGCGGTGCCAGTCAGGCTGCCGTAGACATTAATGGTTTTGCCTCGATCAAAGGCGGCATGGCGCTTGGCAACAGCGACGAGCTGTATGGCTACGATGATGATTTCAGTTTTAAAAATGAAAGCCTGGCTGCTTTGCAGGTGAAATCAGATTTAGGCGACAAACTATCTGTCACTGCCCAGCTGTTAGGCCGTGGAGCCAACGACTGGGACGTTAAATTTGAGTGGGCTTTTTTAAGTTACGACTTAACCGACAGCTTACGTGTTAACGCCGGCCGTTTAAGAACCCCTTTTTATAAATACTCAGATTTCCGTGACGTAGGTTATGCCTACGACTGGTCTCGTGTGCCACAAAGTGTTTATGGTTTAGGTTTTGACAATATCGAAGGCGCTTCGTTATACCACACCACTACCCTGGGTAATTTTGATTCATCGCTGCAGTTGATTGTAGGCAGCTATGACGGCGATGCAGCTATTGGCGACGCAGTAGCAGATGCCCAAATTGACAATGTGACAGGCATAGCCTGGGAACTGGGCCAGGATGGTTATTCATTCCGTATGGCTTACCTCGTTGGCAAAACCACCTTTTATGTGGATCCACTGGATAACAGTACTACAGGTTTGTATGCACAACTCAGAGCTTTTGGCTTAGGCGCACTGGCAAGTGAACTGGATATAGTGGACGAATCCAGCTCTTTTGCAGGTATTGGTTTTAATATTGATAAAAACGACTGGCTCATCGTTTCTGAAATCACCAAAGCCTCTGTAGATAATTCATTTATCTCTGATCAGGAATCCTATTATATTTCCATTGGTCACCGTTTTGACAGCATCACGCCTTATGTGTCTTTTGAAAAAGAAGACAATAAAGCAAAAACTGAACTCTATGCTGGCGTGCCGGCAGCTTCCCCTATTTTCGCTCCGGTCGCGGGTTTGGTGAACCAAATGGAGATGGAACGTAACAGTATCAACATCGGTGTACGTTATGACTTCCACCCGTCAGCTGCCTTTAAAGCGCAATATACCAATGCCGACAATAAAACTGAAGACCGTAAAGACAGCGTATTAGTTGTTGGCGTGGACCTGGTGTTCTAAGGAATCAAATCATGTTAAAAAAATTAATCTTAATTCCGGCGCTGGCTGTAAGTTTTATGACTTTTGCCAATGTTGCAGTGATAGTTCACCCATCCAATGCGGCCACCTTGTCGCAGGATGATATTAATAAACTATTTACTGGTCGCGCCAAAAGTTTTACCGATGGCAAAGCCGCTGAACCTGTTAATCTGGCCGAAGCTGTTGCAATTCGGGCTGATTTTGATCAAAAAGCTTTGGGCCGTTCTTCCAGCCAAATGAAAGCCTATTGGTCTAAACTGATATTTACAGGGAAAGGAACGCCACCCAAAGAAATGGCGTCTGAACAGGAAGTGTTGGATGCAGTAGCCAAAAATCCTGCGGCTATTGGTTATGTCAGTGCAGGCGCTGTGACTGACAGTGTCAAAGTGGCCTTAACGCTGAACTAAAGGTTGTCCAGGCAGGTGATTGCATCACCTGCCTTTGTTGTAAGCCATATTCTGGATACTACTTATGCTGAAATACCTGAGTTTATTAAAAAAAATCTGGCTTATTATTGCTATCGCAATCTTAGCTTTTTTAATAGTACTGACTTCATCTATTTACTTTACAGCCCGTAATGCCGACAGCATTGTGCTGATTAAAGACAAAATGTATGACAGCTCCAAATTAGCCTCCAGAATGGTGGTTGAGTTTAATGCGGTGGAAGAATTTTTTACTCAGTCAGTTTCGTTGTCAGACCCTGACATTCTGAGTACAGCTAAAACCACACAAGAGCGGGTGGTCGCTCATCTGACCAAGCTAAAACAACTGGACACTGCCAACCTGAGACAGTTGGAAACTCTGGAGCAGAATTTTAGTGCTTATGCCAAAGCAGCTGCTGAAATAGCTCAGTCCATGATTGACGGCACTTTGGATATGGGAGCAGCACAAAGCATTATTCAAAACAAAACCACCTTGTATGAAACGGCAAAAAGTGGTTTTGTTGCCTACGAAAAACAAACCGATGACAGCTTCCAGCAAATTCTGGTGGATATGTCGGCTTCATCTGAACGCTCAGTGTTAATTATCGTATTATGCGGCACTATCTTATTGATTATAATGGCAGTTGTTGGCCATGTGATAGGCAGAAATATCAGTAAAACAGCCCATAGTCTGGCCAGTTCTTTACAGGTGTTAGCCTCAGGTAAAGGCTCATTATCCAGCCGTCTTTCTATCGACTCTGAAGATGAATTTGGCGCTGTGGCCCGCAACTTCAACGAATTTATCTCGTTGCTGCAAAGCTCTTTTGTTGCCATTGCCCAGTTAGTGGATCCGGTCAGCCGCACAGCCGATGCTTTGGCCAAAGGCATGCAAGAGCTGGATGGCATGACGGGTCAGCAAAAAAATGATGCCGACACTGTGTCACATTCAATGGAAGAAATGCAAAGCAGCGTCAAGGACATCAGCCAGTCGGCCAATGCAGCTTCCGGCAGTGCTAACGATGCAAGCCGTTTAGCCAAGCTGGGGTATGAAAAAACCACATCTTCAGTGCAGGCCTCTAAAGATTTAGCCGGTGAAATAGCGCACACCAGCGCCGTGATCACAGAGCTGGCCAAACAAACTCAGGAAGTGGGTGGTATTTTAAAAAGTATCAATGATATTGCTGACCAAACCAACTTACTGGCCTTAAACGCAGCTATTGAAGCTGCGCGTGCTGGCGAACAAGGTCGTGGTTTTGCGGTGGTTGCAGATGAAGTTCGTTTATTGTCGTCGCGCACAGCGTCGTCAGTCACCACTATCCGCGATCTGCTTGGCAAACTGACACAAAACGTCGACAGCGCAGTACGCCTGATGGACCAGGCCGTAAATAAAGCCAATCACAGTGCTGTGCTGACGGCTGAAGCAGGCAGTTCTATCGAACTGATCAATCAGGAAATTGACAAAATTAATATGGTCAATGCCCAAATTGCCACAGCCACTGAAGAACAAACCATGGTAGCCAGCCTGGTACTGGACAATACCCATCAAATGGCTGACTCTTTCAGCCGGACTATTCAGGTACAACACACTGTGGCAGATATATCTGATCAGCTGCGTGGCCTGGCTCAGGAATTAAATACGGTATCGTCTAAGTTCAGAGAGTAAGACACTCAACGAATTTAGAACTCTGTTACTAAAAAACGAAGCGTACAAAACCCAGGGACGGGTGTTGTTTTACACAAAACAAATTTTTCACTACAAGCCATTGAATAAAATAAATTATTTAGTCTATGCCCTTATTGCTGCTATCTTATAGCCATGGTAGCAACAAGCAGGTTGGGTCATCGCTATGCGTATTTTTTCTTTTCTTGTCATTACTTTGTTCAGTTCCTCTTTAATAGCTGCCGATTTTCAGCTGCCTGATTTTGTGTTGGGCAGTACAAAAGCTGAGCTAAAAGATGAAGTTCTGGCCAAAACCAGCCTGACCCTGTTTGAAGCACAAGCCACAGTAGAAACACAGTGGGCGGAAGATAAACTGCAAGCTGTGTTGCTGACTTATTATCAGGGTACAGACTATACAGAGCTCAGACGAAAATTCTCTGCTTTGCAGCAACAATTCATCACAGCTTTTGGCACTCTGGCCTGGGTTTCATCCGAAGCATCGCCGGATACCACTCAGACCATAGAACAACAATTGGCTTTGTTGGATCAAGTGATGCAAACAGCTCCAGAGCTGGCTGCAGGCTACAGACAAAGCCATCTGGCACATTCCAATCTGATCCTGGATTTTCAACCCTCCCCTCAACCTGATAACAACAGGTTGCATCTGCAAATCAGATTTTCGTCTATCAATGGTGAGTTTAAGCTGATGTTGTTTGTTGACGAAAAAACCGCTGCTGAACGCACTGCCGCGGCTGTAGTTAACCTTGAAGCCTTTTAGTGGATACCGGGACAATTTTTTTGGGTTGCAACTCAGATATATGCAATTGTGACTACAGTGGACCGGAGCAACTCCTTTGATCTTCGGTTCAGCAACTGTCGCTCTTTTAAGTGATACCCACAGCATACCGGCTGACCCAGTGTTTGAGCGGACCGGCCTTTTCTGCTACTGCTAACCCCAACTGGCGTACAAAACGCACTGGGGGCAAGCTGCTGCTAAAGCTTTGATAAAACAGGTCCATAGCTGCCATCATCAGCGCATTTTCACGCTGGCGTGTGCTTTGGTATTGCTTTAACCATTCAAAATCCGCCAAATCATGGCCTTGCGTAAAAGAGCGCTCCAGTAGTTCGCAGAGCAGCATAGCATCAGCAAAACCCAAATTCACGCCCTGACCTGCCAGCGGATTAATACTGTGAGCCGCATCACCTACCAGCACCAGCCTGCCTTTGACATAGTCCTTTGCATGGACCCTGGCTAAAGGAAAACTGGCCACTTGCTCCACCGTAATTTTGCCAAGCTTAGCCGGAAAAGCCTGCTGAATTTGCTCAGCCAAAGCAGTTTTAGATAAAGCCGCCAGCTGTTTAATTTTATGATGATGGTCGTACCAAACCAGGGAGCCTTGCTTGCCTGGTAAAGGTAAAAAAGCCCGCGGCCCTGATTCATGAAACTGCTGCCAGGTGATGTCCTGCTGATCGTATTCTGTGTTGACTGTAACCACTAAACAGCTTTGCTGATACTGCCAGCCTGATACAGCAATCTGTGCCAACTGGCGTAATTGCGATTGGCCACCATCTGCGGCTATCACCAGTTTGGCTTTTAGCTCACCAAATTCTGCTGTGGTGACACTGGCATAGTCAGCTTGCTGCTCAAAACCAGTCACAGTGGCAGGGCAAAACAGTTGCAAGTTGGCAGAAAACTTGGCCCACAGCGCCTGCTGGATCAGGTTGTTTTCAATAATATGGCCCAGATGCGTCAGTGCCACTTCATCGGCATGAAAAGTGAGTCCTGCCTGTTCGCCTTCAAAAGCCTGTAAACGTTTATACGGGCATAAACGCCATTGTTGTAATAAAGACCAGGCGCCTAAGTCGGTCAGCCACTGTTCGCTGCGTCTGTTAATAGCGGATACACGAAGATCAACAGTACTTTGTGGGTCATAAGCTGAGACAGACTGTTTTTCAATTAAGCCCACTTGTAAACCGGCACGGCTTAACTTCAGCGCCACTGAAGCGCCCACCATACCACCACCTACAATTAATATATCCAGCACAGAAACCTCCCACTGACTTCAGCGCATTCTACCCTGCTTTGAGATCTTTTTTTTGCGCTATATCAGTAATTATTCGCCGCACACTGAAAGATTTTTCAGACAATTCCGGTATATAAGCTCATATCACTTAAGGAAAAACCAAAATGAAAATGAAGCATATGCTGTTACTTACTATCTGCCTCTTTAGTTTTAACCTGTTAGCAGAACCCCGTATTGCCCAAAGCCCTGAAGATATTAAGCCCTTATTAAACGGTATGACAGCACCAAAGGTTAGCCTGCAGGATGCCACAGGTAAAACCGTAGAACTGAATTCAGTTTTAAAACAGCAAGACACAGTGCTGGTGTTTTACCGCGGCGGTTGGTGCCCTTATTGCAACCTGCAACTGGCCGCTTTACGTGACATTGAACCTAAACTCAAAGCTTTGGGTTATCAGTTGATTGCAGTTACACCAGACAGCCCAGCGGCAGTTCAGGCCAGTTTAAAAGACACCAAAGATGCAGCTATTACTTATACCCTGCTATCGGATAGTCAGTTCAATTTAAGCTCAGCTTTTGGTGTAGCTTATTATCTGGATGAAAAAACCAGTGCCACCTATTTAAACACTTACAAACTGAATCTGAATAAAGAAACAAGCAGCGGCAAAGTAGTATTGCCTGTGCCTGCGGTTTTTATCATGAACAAAGACGGCTTAGTGCAATACAGTTATCAGCATATTAATTACAAAGTCAGGTTGCAGCCTGAACTGCTGCTGTTAGCAGCGCGTTTAGCAAAAGAGCCAAAGGAATAACATTCACTAAAAACCCGGTATTTTTGCATATTAATCCATAGTTAATTCAGGGCAGCCCGAACTGCCCTGAAACTGCAGCTGAACAGCCTGAAACTCATTGACGACAGCGTAAAAATACGGCATTTTGCGCGCCCTTGCAGCCCAGGCTTTTGATTGCCTCTGTTTGTTGCCCTTGAGGGCAAAACTGACTAGAGTAGCTGCATCTTTAAATCCGAATTCTGTTTTGAATTCTATTTTGAATTGTAACCCCTGGCTTGAGGAGACTTAGCATGCGTAAGGTAACTGTGGCTGCCACCCAAATGATTGGTGGCTGGAATGTTGACGAAAATATTGCCCGTGGTGAGCGCTTAGTCCGTGATGCAGCAGCTCAGGGTGCACAAATTATCCTGTTGCAGGAATTGTTTGAACGTAACTACTTCTGCCAGAAACAAAAGTATGAATATTTAGAGTTCGCCACTTCTGTGGAAGATAATCCGGCTATTGCCCATTTCAGCAAAATTGCTAAAGAGCTGAATGTGGTTCTGCCTATCAGCTTTTATGAAAAATCCGGCAACTGCTTCTACAACACAGTGGCCGTGATTGACGCAGATGGCAGCAACTTAGGTTTATACCGCAAGAGCCATATCCCTGATGGCCCTGGTTACAGCGAAAAATTCTATTTCACTCCGGGTGACACTGGCTTTAAAGTTTGGGATACAGCTTATGCCAAAATTGGTATAGGTATTTGTTGGGATCAGTGGTTCCCTGAATGTGCCCGCAGCATGGCATTAATGGGCGCAGAACTGCTGTTCTACCCTACAGCTATTGGCACTGAACCTCATGATGAAACAGTGAATTCACGTGAACACTGGCAACGCACTCAACAAGGCCACGCAGCTGCCAACCTGGTTCCACTCATTGCATCGAACCGCATTGGTCGTGAAACCGAAGACGACTTTGCTATTACCTTCTACGGCAGTTCTTTTATTGCCAACGAGTTTGGTGCCAAGGTAGAAGAAGCAGACGAAGTCAGCGAAGCTGTGTTAGTCCATACCTTCGATTTGGACGAAACTGCGAAAAACCGTCGCAACTGGGGCGTGTACCGTGACCGTCGTATCGATTTATACGGTGCCCTGTTAACGAAAGACGGCAAAACCACACCTACTGAAGGTAACAACTAAGATGGCTGTTACATTAAATAGTACGCCTCGTGCCGATGGTTTTTTTATGCCAGCCGAATGGGTAACGCATAAACAAACCTGGATGGTATGGCCAGAACGTACCGATAACTGGCGTTTAGGCGCTAAGCCAGCTCAAAACGCTTTTTGTGCTGTCATCCGTGCCATTGCCCGTTTTGAGCCTGTCACAGTATTGGCTTCTGCAGCTCAGTTTGCCAACGCACAAGCGCAGTTGTCTTTAGAAGCCACGACCTATCCAATACGTGTGGTTGAAACCTCAACGGATGACGCATGGTGCCGTGACACCGGCCCTACTTTTGTGACCAATGGAAAAGAAGTACGTGCAGTGGATTGGACCTTTAATGCCTGGGGTGGTTTAAACGGCGGTTTGTATTTCCCATGGCACAGAGACGATCAGGTCGCGCAAAAGATTGCCAATATCGAAGGTACGCCACGTTATCGCACTGAAGGTTTTGTGCTGGAAGGCGGTGCTATTCATGTCGATGGCGAAGGTACTTTACTGACCACTGAAGAATGTTTGTTGAATAAAAATCGCAACCCGGATTTATCCCGCGAACAAATCGAGCAGATGCTGTCGGATTATTTAAGTATAGATAAAGTCATTTGGCTCAAAGAAGGCATTTTTAACGACGAAACCGATGGTCACGTCGATAATATGTGCTGTTTTGTTGGCCCTGCCGAAGTTTTGCTGGCCTGGACTGACGATAAAAACGACCCACAGTACGAACGTTCACGCGCCGCTTTAGAAGTGCTGGAAAACAGCACAGACGCCAAAGGCCGCAAATTCACAGTACATAAACTGCCTGTGCCTGCCCCTATGCTGGCCAAAGCAGACGAATATGCCACAGTGGATTTAACAGGAGCTGCTGTACCTCGTGAATCTGAAGCCCGTTTAGCTGGTTCTTACATCAACTTCTATTTATGCAATGGGGGTTTGGTGGTTCCGGTGTTTGACGATGCCAACGATCAGGTGGCGATAGAGATCCTGAGTAAAGTCTTTCCAAAACATCAGGTGGTCACTGTACCTGGAAGGGAAATTTTATTAGGTGGCGGTAATGTGCACTGCATAACTCAGCAGCAGCCAAGCTGATTTACATTCGTTTCTCAAACGGAGCCAAGAGCTCCGTTTTTTTTTGTGAAAAACATACAAAAAAAACAAACCACTACAAAAAACCTTACAAATCATAGATGTTAACCCCTCAAAAAACACAAACAAATCACTAGAGTTCCAATTTATTAACATGTTAGGATGGAAACGCGATTGGTTTTGGATGTGCGCACATCCAAATCGGTAAGCTTCTAACAAAAACTTGAAATCATGGAACAGAGAACAACACAATGTCTAAGCTAAAATATTCTGCTTTATCCGTTGCTGTGCTGGTTGCTCTTGCAGCCTGTGGTGGTGATGGGAAAAAAAACGTTGCTCCACAAGCAACAAATGTCTCACTAACTAACGTCGAAGTAAGAGAATGGGTTCCGGTATCAGGTGCTTTTGCAGCTAGTGATGCAAACCAGGATCCATTAAGCCTGACTGCTATCTCTGAAAATGGTGCTGCAGTGCCCTCAGTTGGTGGTATTTACACACTGAGTAAAGGTACTTTAGCTGTCACAGGTCTGAATTTTGTATTCACTCCAACTGCCCCCGGCGAACAAGTATTTTCTTATACTGTATCTGATGGTGAAGCATCAGCTACTGCAACTGTCACCATAGCTGGTGCAGGCACTGATCCATTGGCTTACCAACAATGGCACTTAAAAAATACCGGACAAAAAGCCTACTCAATGAGCGATTCATTGTATGAGACTTACTTTACCTTGTTAACCGACTTAATAGGACTGCCGGAAGAAGATGCCGCGGCTATAGTCGAATCCCGTAAAAACCCTGATATTCTGGTTGAGGGTGAAGATGTCAACGTAGCTGCGGCCTATGCAGCTGGCGCCACTGGCCGCAACACTATTGCTGTTGTCGTGGACTCAGGTTTAGAAATCGGTCATGAAGACCTGAAAAACAATGTAATACCTAATCGCTCACTGAACTTTGTACCTGGTGTTGCGGATCCAACAAACCCAACCAGTATGAACGCCACCGGCGACCATGGTACCAGTGTTGCTGGTTTGATCGCAGCTGAAGGCTGGAATGGTTTAGGTGGTCGTGGTGTTGCACCTGATGCTCAACTGATAGGCATGAACTATCTGGAAGAGCAAAGCAACGTCGCTTATGTATTAAGCCATGGTGCTCCGGGCAGTGGTATTACGGCTTCTGAACCTGTAGCTGTATTTAACCGCAGCTATGGCATCACCATTCCTGCTGCAATAGCTTATTCTGAGTTTGATGAAGAAGTACAACAATACAGTGCTACGGAGCTACGCTCAGGTTTAGGCGCTGTCAATATGAAGTCCAGCGGCAACAGCTTCCTTGACGGAAGTGTCGGCTTTGATAACGACTTATGCGAAGTAAACGGCGCCAATGATTTAGGTTTAACCTGTTACAACGGTAACTTTGAACCTTCTCAGGCGACTCCTTATTACTTCAGCGTTGGCGCAGTAAACAGTGACGGCAAACACACCAGCTACTCCACTGCAGGTGCCAACTTGTTAGTGTCTGCACCATCTGGTGAATATGGTGACTTCGCTCCTGCTATGGTAACAACTGACCAAATGACGTGTTTGCGTGGTTACAGTAGTTTTGCCAGAGCTGAGCTTTTTGATAATAACTATTTCCCAGGCTTCTTTGAAGGGTTTTACCCATTCAACAACCCGGGCCATCCTGAAAACGCCAGCTGTAACTACACTTCAACCTTCAATGGTACTTCATCAGCTGCTCCAAATGCTTCAGGTGTAGTAGCGCTGATTGCCTCTGCGAACCCAGAGCTGAGCTACCGTGATATTCGCCACATTCTGGTCTCTACCAGCACTATGGTTGATCCAGACAATGCACCTGTAGCACTGGAATTATCCAATGGTGAATTCCTGGCTCACCAGGGCTGGGTAGAAAACGCTGCAGGCTTTAACTTCAACAACCTGTACGGTTTTGGCCGTGTTGATGCGGGTGCTGCTGTAGCCATGGCAAAAAACTACACCGCTGATTTAGGTGAAGAAGTGATTTCAGAGTGGGTAGGCGTAGGTTCTTATGCTGACACTGAAACACCAACGTCATTGGCTTTAGCTGTACCGGATAACAGTGCCACTGGCGCTACAGTGACTCTTGAAGTGTCTGACGAAATGGTGCTTGAAGGTGCTCAGCTGAAGTTTTCAGTATCTAACCCTGATATGGCCTACGGTTTCATGACAGTAGATGGTTATTTCCAGACTACAGCTGGTATTGACTTAGCTATTGAAGTGACATCACCTGCTGGCACGAAGAGCGTATTGTTATCCTCTAAGCAAGCCTTGACTATTCCGGCTCTGACAGAAGATTTCTTCTTCCAGCCTGGTTATATTCTGAATGATTCAGTCTTCCTGACCAACGCTTTCTATGGCGAAAACGCTCAGGGTACCTGGACTGTAAAAGTACTGGATGCTAACGGCTCAAATTACCCGTCTACAGGTGGTTTTTTTGGTGTTGATGGTTATGCCAACAACGCTCAACCTTCAGTTGTCGAAGGTGTAGCTATTCGTGTATTTGGCCATTAATAGAGGAAGTACAGAGTTATGAAATTGAAATTAACCTTAGTTGCTCTGGCTACTATTGGAACTATGGCTTGTGCTCAGGCTACAGAAGTTTCACCAGAGTTGAAAAAACTAATCCCGGCAAAAGCTGAAGTAGTGAAAGCGAAAAAAGTTGGAAATGCTGACTTTGGTGTTTACAAATTAGTACCTGAGTTAGCCTTAGCTCCGGCTAGTCTTGCAGCAGATACCTCTAATGGCACATTATCTGGTCGCGCTTTAGTAAAGCAAACTGTCGTGAATACAGAGGGTACAGTGAAAACTGATGCTGTGGTAAGAAACTTACTGACAGGTGAACTTGGAGTTGTCACTGGCCGTTTGTCCATATTGGCAAGTGATACAGCTGCACTGCAAAGCTTACAACAAGACTTTGGATTAAAACTGGTCAAAGCCGTTGGTGACAAAATTGCCATTATGCAGGCTCCTGCTGGTGCAAATCTGACTGAATTAGTGGACTCAATCCGCAAATCAGGTCTGGTAAAAGAAGCTCGTTTGGATGTAGTTGAAAAGCTGAATAAACCAAACTAATTTATGCTTTAAGCTACAGCAAATTTCTAAATATGAATGCCAGTCAGCTCAGCTGACTGGCATTTTTTTATATCATTTCAGTGTCACCCGCCAGACTCTTTGTGTTGCCCCAGCGCCATACCCCTGCCTTTTATCTCGTTCCATGAAACGAGCGCATATTTAGCAAAGCAGCAAGGCCACCGGCAGCAATACCATACCAGATAAGACTGAGTATCCAGTGATACTGTATTGATGCACTGTCACAAAGATCCGCATCTGGTCGGTGATCATTCAAGACTGATGAAAGCAATAGACTCATGTTCAGTTTATTGCGGTATAACAAAGCGAGAGAGAAGCTGAGTCTGTAATGATTAGAGTAAAAAAAGCCTGCGACATCTCTGCCGCAGGCTTTTTGTTTTCATCCTTCTGAACACTACTTATCGAACTTATATTTCCGATAAACAGCTGCTATCAAGCGAAGGCTGAACCTTTGTTAGTTACGACGACGACGTAAGAAAGCCAGAGGTAATAACATCAGCGATAACCAACCGAAACTACCACTTGATTTTTTAGGTGCCGGAGCAACTGTTACATTAAAAGTAGCTGTGTTGGAGGTTAAACCCGCACTGTCTGTAGCAACTACAGTCACAGCGACTGTGCCAGCTTCATCCCAGGTAGGGACCCGTGCCAGATTGACCTTACCATCAGCATAAGTAAACAGAGCTGGTGTCACAGTCACTTTATCCAGAGTCGCCTCTGCTTCGTTAATAGTCACAGCTACATTACCAACCTGAGTACCTGCGGTAGCTACAGTTGCCACTATGGTCGCAGCAGTTGCTGAAGCAGTAATGACAGGTGGTGCATCTGGCAAGTTAGCCACTGCGATATTTACAGTAGCAGGTGCAGAGATATTGCCCGCCTGGTTCACTGCCACAACAGAGAGTTGAGCACTGGTGAAACCCGCTTCGTAATCCAGCAAGGAAGCATCAGCCACTGTGACGGTACCATTTTTAGATACCGAAAACGCCAGACTTGAGGCGCCTGCAACCAGGAACTCAGCAACGGCCGGATCCAATAAACCGGTTTCAGCCGTCAGTTGGCCTAACACAGTGCCTGCAACGCTGTTTTCGTCAATACTGTATTCAACAGTTTCGGCCATCACAGGAGCAGTAGTTGCAGATGGAGTCTCAGCAGCAAAAGCCACATCACCTACAGCAGACAACAAGACTACACCAGCACCACTGGCACCATCAATCTCAATACGGGCTTCCTCACCCGGCGCCAGACTCTCTACTTTGTCACCTACAGCAGATGGTGATGCGCCATCAGAAGCAGGCACAACGTCCGCACTCAGCGAGGTTAAAGTCACAGTTGGAGCAGAAACCAATCTGGCGTTCGCTTCAATAGAATCATCCAGTTCAGGACCCCAGTCTGCGCCAATAGCATTACCATCATTAATAGTACGGTAACGTGTTCCTATAGTACGACCTAAATCAGCAGCAGATAAACCAATATCTTCAAAACAAGCTGATAAGGTAACGCTGCGCTGACCTACAGAGTGGAACAGATCCATAACAGAGCCACTGTAGGCACCGTATGGTGTGACAAAAGTACCCATCACTGCAGGGAAAGCTGCATAGTTAGCCCCCAAGCGAGTCAGTAATAAGCTGTTCAGTTGATGGTCGTATTCACCATCATTATCAATATCTAAATCCACACCCACGTTCACTTGCTGAAGATGACTCAAGCCATTTTCCAAGGTTAAAGTAGGAGCTAACAATAAACCCGAAGTACAGTAAGCTGTTGGGACCTGAACCACATCAAGAGAAGCTGCACGTAAATCGTAAGCAATACTTTCATCTTTTTCAGAAGTTCCAACCAGTTGAGTCGCAAAAACATCTGCTTCTACAGCACCCACGTTTTTCACTACTTTTACTGATGTATCACCAACAAATCTGCTGCTTAATTCCAGAGCGGCATTAGCTCTTGGCAGAATATGATAAACCAAGTGTAAATCGTTGGCGGCTTCAGTGGTTGCATCATTAAAAATTAAGGCACCATCGTATTCAACTGTCGTCAACTGAGCGTTTTTCTCTGTTAATTCAGAGGTGTTCGCTAATTCCCACTCAGGCAACTTCGTAGGATCAATGGTCACTTTTACATCAAACTTAGTCGATTGACCAGGCGCTACAGTCACAGTTTCTGGAATAACCCAGCTTAAAGCTCCGGTTTCTGTATCAGCGGCAAAACGATCCTGAATGCTCAGACTGTAGGTTTTTGGCTCTGTACCAAAGTTTTTCAGCGTCACAGTTTTTGTCAGAGTTGTAGTTTCAGTCAGAGTATTCAGACCAAAAGATAAAGCTGCCTGAGCAGTATTAAATTTCGAATCTTCAACCCAGGCCGCAACAGGCAGATTGACTGCTTTCTCAACGTTCACCAGACCAGCACCCATAGCAGAGATAGGTGCTAATTCAGTATCAGGGTGAGCTTTTGGCAGAGTATAAACTTCCATATCCGCAGTATTCATCAGGGTAGCTTTCACTTCCTGAGCTGTACGGTTTGGCATAGCTTCACGTAATAAAGCGGCAGCACCAGCCGTCATAGGGCCGGAAAATGAAGTACCAGAGTTTAAGGCGGTTTTATCACCAGTACCAACAGCGGCCATCACGATATTTGTGCCTGGAGCAGTAATTTCTGGTTTTAATAAACCTTCAATAGAAGGACCACGTGAAGTGAATGTCGCCAAACCACCCGCAGAGCTGATTGATTTAGCAACTATGCTGTAGGCCACATCACCGCTGGCCAACGCAGCTTTGATTGCATCGCCATCTTCTTTTGAAATACCAACAGACGGAATAGCAACGGCAGGGTCTGAACCACCGGCATTCACCGGGCCTAAACCAGCCGCGTTATTGGCAATAATTACAAAAGCTGCACCGGCATTTTGAGCATTGATCACTTTAGCAGTGAAGTTACAGGTGCCACGGTCGATTAACACTGTTTTTCCGGTTAACGAACCAGCAGCAAAAGCAGTACAGCCCTGAGCGTTGGTTGACACAAAAACCAATGGGTTAGCCGTGCTGTTAAAACTAAACTCACTGACTTTGTTAAATCCAGAAGGGACCATGTCTATTTCTTTGCCGGCAACATCGTTCGCCTCAAAAATAACCGAAGATCCGGTAGGATGCGTCATAGCACCAACAGATAAGGCATTTGGAGTCGTGCTTGGACCACCAACAATAAATGGGTTCGGGCCATCATTGCCGGCTGAGATCACCATATTGATGCCCAGAGTAGCAGCTTTTTGAATTAAAAACTGAGTACCGCTGGTGGCATTTGTGGTACCAACGTCACTGCCTAAGGACATATTGATCACATCAACACGGTCAGAAATATCACCATCACCATTTGGATCTAAGGCAGCATCTAAAGCACCAATCTGAGCAGCACCAGGGCAAGTTGCAGTACAAACGGTATAACCATAAAAATCGACATCAGGAGCAATAGCACTGACTGAACTGGCGACAAAAGTACCGTGGCCTGCGTTACGAGGATCAATAGGGTTTGGATCATTGTTTACGAAGTCGTAACCACCCAAGACTTTACCCTGAGGCCAGGTTGGCTGAGCACGCTGATCGACAGCATTATAAGCTTCTACTGTACCGGCGCCCCCCATGGATTTGTGGGTGTAATCTATACCCGTATCCAATACTGCAACTGTGATGCCTTTACCTGAAGCAATACCAGCTTTGACTACTGCATCTGCTTTCATATAAACAGCGCTGTCTGCAGCCATTGGTTTGCTGTCGTAAACAGGGTAAATAGAAGCAACAGCCGGATTTGCCTGCAGTTTTTGCAGAGCATCAGCTGATGCACGAACTACCAAACCTGATGCCAGGTTTTTTGTAGTTGCCAATACCTGCGCGTCACGATCTAAAGTTAATAAAGCTGAAGTCACTGCTTGTACAGAATCAGCAATACTTGCTGAGGCAGCCCGGATGGACGCAGAATCAGAGCTTCTTACATCCTGCAAACCTGCTTGTTTTAAAACGACGTAATAAGAAGACGGGATACCTTGTTCTTGATCTTTTACTACAGACCCTTTTGCTTCTTTGCCAGCTAATAAATCTTTAACTGACTGCGTACCCATTTTATATTGTTCTAATGTTGCAGCTGTAGCGCCACAAGATAATGCCAAGCCTACAGCTGAAGCTAGCGCTGTTTTTCCAATATGTTTCATGTATTCTCCGTTTAGGATGTTATGTATTTCTCTGGACCATCTTATTGTTTTCGATGCACGTCAGTTCTTTGACCGTTATCACGCGCACCTCAATTACATTTATTAACACATCAACACACCAATGTCACACGCTTTTGCATCGGTGTTAGCACTAATTTACAGGGGAGCAAACTTTAAGTTGGATATTTATTCGTGCTGATCAAATTACTCAGAAAACTCTATATCATCTGGGCAATGCAGCCCCCGCTGCTTTAAACTACCACTACAATGTAGTTCAGACTGGATACGCACCATGGCCAAAGCCTGCGCCTGCCATATTTTGGTAAAAACTGCTGCAGAAGCAGAAAAATTAAAACAACTACTGGCCAAAGGTGCCAGTTTTCATGATTTAGCTAAAAAGCATTCACTTTGCCCTTCTGGCAAAAAAGGCGGCGATTTAGGTGAGTTCAAACCGGGCCAGATGGTCAGGGCTTTTGATGAAGTGGTGTTTAAGAAAGCTGTACTGGAAGTGCATGGCCCCATCAAAACTCAGTTTGGTTATCATCTGATTAAAACCCTGTACAGAAGCTAACCGGAGAACCTGATGCGTTTTGTTCACTGTAGTTATGAAGAACATGCCGAAGCCATTCTGACTATTTTTAACCATGCCATTTTGAATACCACTGCTTTGTATGAATACAACCCCCGCACTATGGAGACTATGCAACAATGGTTTGCTAACAAAACAGCAGCTAACTTTCCGGTGCTGGGTTTATTGAATGAACTGGATCAACTGGTGGCTTTTGGTAGTTATGGCACCTTCAGAGCGTTTCCTGCTTTTAAATATTCAGTAGAGCATTCGGTTTATGTGGCACCTGAGCAGCAAGGCAAAGGGTATGGTGCTTTGGTACTGCAGAAAATCATAGAGCAGGCTCAGTTGGAGAATTATCACCTGCTGATTGGTGGTATAGACGCAGCAAACGACGCCAGTATTGCTTTGCATACCAAACATGGCTTTCGCCACAGCGGTACTATTACTCAGGCAGGCTTTAAATTTGGCCGCTGGTTAGATCTGGCTTTTTATCAATTGACGTTAAAAACGCCAACTGACCCGACGGACGGATAAGAGGGCTTATCCCCTCTGTTTAATCCGTCCGTTCTGGCTGTTTTATTTTTTCCCTGTCAGTTGCGACCGTAACTTGGCTTTTTCTTTTGCCAGCTGTTTATTGCGGCTTGCCACTTTTTGTACCCGTTCTTCTTCTGCATCTGCTTTTTTGCTGCTGTGATTCATTTTTGGGTCATGTTCGTACCCAGGTAAAACCTGCTGTGCGATCACTTGTTTAGTTACTTTTTCTATAGCTTGCAGCATCACCAGATCATCTGGCGTGATTAAGCTTAAGGCCAAACCTGAATTTCCAGCCCGGCCAGTTCGGCCGATACGGTGCACATAATCCTCAGCCACCTGTGGCAAGTCGTAGTTAACGACTATTGGCAGCTCTTCAATATCCAAACCGCGGGCTGCAATGTCAGTGGCCACCAACACACTTAATCTGTTGTTTTTAAAGTCATCAAGCGCTTTGGTGCGGGCGCCCTGGCTTTTATCACCATGAATAGCACCAGCTTCAATGCCATCCAGCCGCAACTGTTTAGCTAAACGGTCGGCGCCATGTTTAGTACGGCTGAAAATCAACACCTGTTTCCACTGCCGAGAACCAATCAGATAAGACAACATCTCGCGTTTGCGCTGTGAATCCACTCTATATGCCAGTTGCTCTATTTTATCTGCAGTACTGTTAGGTTTGGCGACTTCAATCAACACCGGCGACTTTAACAACGTATCAGCCAGCTCTTTAATTTCTTTGGCGAAGGTGGCAGAGAAAAACAATGTCTGCCGCTCTTTAGGCAAACGCGCCATAATGCGTTTAATATCGTGAATAAAGCCCATATCCAGCATACGATCGGCTTCATCCAGTACCAGAATTTGTAGCTCTGACAAGCTGACAGTACCCTGATGCAAATGATCCAGTAAACGCCCCGGTGTGGCGACCAGAATATCTAAACCACGACTGGCCTGATCATATTGAGGGTTAATAGAAACTCCACCGTAAAAGACCGCATACTTTAGCGGTAAATCAGCGCCATAAGCTTTGACACTATCGGCCACCTGCTGTGCCAGTTCCCGTGTAGGCGTCAGCACTAAACAGCGCACCTGCAAATGACTGACTTTGGTGGTGTTTTTACTGAGCAACTGTAATACGGGCAAAGTAAAAGCAGCGGTTTTTCCTGTGCCGGTCTGAGCACCGGCAAGCACATCTTTGCCTTCTAAGATCACAGGTATGGTTTGCTGTTGAATAGGGGTTGGGGTGTGGTAACCCTGATTGGTCACAGCAGAAAGAATGCGGGGATCTAAACCAAGCGTGGCAAATGACATGCAATTTCCTTTAAAGTAGCGACTTTCAAACATCTACACCCAAGCATCATGAAGCCGCAGCTTCAGGTACAAAGGGTATATAGCCTAAGTCATTGGAGTTGCAGTGAGGCGACAAGCCAGCAAGTCCCCAAGAGCATAGTTTACCTATGTGACTGGGGCTAGATGGCGCAGTCAACAAAGCTGCAGCTTCAAGGACGACGGCTATAAAACAGCGCTAGTGTAGCAGAACAGACAGGACAAGGCATGACTGCAGTATCAACCCTATGGTTTGTTTATATGGTACGCACCGCAACAGGCGCTTTATACACAGGGATTAGCACCCAACCTGAACGGCGTTTACGCCAGCATAGCGGCGAATTAACTGGTGGGGCTAAGGCGCTGAAGGGTAAGGGGCCGCTGCAGTTAGCCTTCAGTTACCCCATGCCCTGTCGCTCCTCAGCCAGCAAACTGGAATATCAACTGAAACAATGGACTAAAAGCGACAAAGAGTTGCTGCTTCAACAAGCTGACAAACAACTACAACGGCTGGAGCAGCTATCAGGCGAAAGTCGCATAGGCACAGAAGCCGCTTCAGATTACACTTTGCTCTGTATACCCAAGTAACTTCAAGATGCAGAATTCAGCGGGAGATAGAGTTCACTTGGCTATATAAAGGAGTAGCGATGGAAAGTTTTGCTTTAGTTCTGGTTTATCTGATCATTGGTGCTTTGCTGCGTAAGTTGCCGCAGTTTCCGCAGGAAACAGGCTTAGTGCTGAATCAGTTTGTGCTTTTTGTGGCTTTGCCTGCTTTAGTATTGCAGAAAATTCCATTGTTAGAGTTTTCCAGCCAGCTGTGGTTGCCAGCCATTACCCCTTGGGTGTTACTGGTGATAGTGGCCGCTTTAATTATTCTGGCGGGTAAATTCTGGCATTGGGAAAAAACCACAGTCGGCGCTTTGCTGGTGGTTTTACCTTTGGGCAATACCTCTTTTTTAGGTTTTCCTATGGTGGAGGCCTTTTTTGGTGAAAAAGCCCTGCCCTTCGCCATGATTTACGATCAGGCAGGCTCCTTTGTGGCGCTGGCAACTTACTCCACTATTTTAGCCGCCTGGTACAACCCCAATGCAGCCACACCCACTACAGGCCAAATCGCTACCCGCATTTTGACTTTCCCTTCTTTTATCGCCTTAGCTCTGGCGTTGGCACTGAAACCCTGGCCTTACCCGGCATTTTTCAGCCTGATACTGGATAGCATTGCGGCTACTTTAGTACCGGTCATTATGATTGCTGTAGGTTTTCAATTCAGATTACAGCTGGACAATAAAGAAACAAAACCTCTTATTTTTGCCTTGGGCGTAAAACTGTTTTTAATGCCTCTGCTGGCTTTAGGATTTTTAAGCTTATTTAACCCAGATCCTTTATTGCTGCAGGTGGTGGTGTTTGAAGCTGCTATGCCGCCTATGGTGTCTGCTGGCGCCATCGCTATTGGGGCCGGACTGGCATTGCGTTTAGTGCCTGCTTTGGTGGGGTTGGGCTTACTGCTGAGTTTTATCAGCCTGCCGCTTTGGTATCTGCTGCTGCAGCTTTACCTGTAAGCAGAGGCTGATGGCTTTTGCGGCTTTAAGCTTTAGGCTAATCAGGTTCAGCACCAGGCTCTGTCGGAGGTTTTTTTTTCATTCGCCCAGCCTGAATTAAAGCATCCCGCAGCAGATATTCTATTTGGCCATTTACACTGCGAAACTCATCGTCAGCCCAGTGCTGCAAAGCCTGCAGCACTGTTTCATCAATACGTAACGCAAAGGCTTTTTTTGACACTAGCTCCTCCGCTTAATACAAGGTACCGGTATTGATCACAGGCTGCACCTGATGATCACCACATAACACCACTAATAAATTGCTGACCATAGCGGCTTTACGTTCTTCATCCAGCTGCACCATATTTTTTTCAGATAAACGGGCTAGTGCCAGTTCAACCATGCCTACGGCGCCTTCCACCAGTTGCTGACGAGCCATCACCACAGCGCGAGCCTGCTGCCGCTGTAACATAGCACTGGCAATTTCCGGCGCATAAGCCAAATGACTGATACGAGCTTCCAGTACTTCAACACCGGCTTTTTCAAGTCTGGCCTGAATTTCACCCCGCAATAAATCTGTGACTTCAGGGCCATTACTGCGCAGGCTGATATCGGTGTCATCTGCAGCTTCATAGGGATAACTGGACGCCAAAAAGCGCAACGCAGCTTCACTTTGAATACTGACAAAATTTTCATAGTCTTCCACTTCAAATACAGCTTCAGCACTGTCTACCACTTTCCATACCACCACAGCCGCAATTTCAACCGGGTTACCACTGTGATCATTGACTTTAAGTTTGCCACTTTCAAAGTTTCGTACCCGCAGCGACACTTTTTGCTTGCTGTAAAAGGGGTTAGCCCAACGTAAGCCGGTTCGCAAATCAGAACCTACATAACGACCAAACAACTGCAGCACAGCACACTGATTTGGTTGCACCATATAAAAACCAAAAAACCTATTCCCACTAAAATCAGCGCCAGTATAGCGATCAATTTCAGTGCCCCGCCCAAAGCCAGCAAAGCAAAACCCGATACCACAAAAGCTGCAGGCAACACAGCTAACATCATTAAGCCACTGCGGCTTGTTGCAAGATATTCTTTCATTACCCCACCTCAATTTGATATCAATTCAATATCAAATTAGCTTTATTTAGAATAAATGCAAGGAAATAAGTATAAAAAGCATGCAATCGACCGCAAAAAGTGGCGACTTCATTGACACAAGAGCATTTGATAAATATGATAAAAACAATCAAATTAGAAAGGTCTTTATGTCAGAGCAAAATCAACTTCTTTCCACCCGGCAAGCGGCAACACTTTTAGGTGTTTCAGTACGTACTATTCAGCTTTGGGTTGAACAAGGTTTATTAAGCGCCTGGAAAACACCGGGGGGGCACAGACGAATAGTGCAGGAATCCCTGTTGAGTTTGCTCCATAAAAGACAAAAAATGCAACCTTTGACCTATGTACTTTGTGTCAACCTTGATGCGGATTTTTTCAAATTATTACAGGTTTTATGTCAGCAGTGGCATTTCCCGGTTGAACTACAACAAGCCCGTAACGCTGTTGATGCACTCTTGATGATGGGTGAACAAAAACCTGAACTGGTATTAATGACATTTGAACAACAAGGTATTGATATGCCATTGTTTCAACAGGAACTGACCGAACATAAGGTCAAACTGGCTTTATTATCTGCCGAAGATCCACAACCACAACTTACGACGGAAATGATTTGGTTACGCCAGCCTTTTGAGCCGCTGCAATTTAAAACCGAACTGCAAAAATTATTGTTTGCCCGTTTGCAACAAGCTGGCTGACAATCCTTTAGCTACATCAATCAAATTGTAAAAAAAACCGGCATCGAAGCCGGTTTGTTTATTAAATCAGCGATTAAACCAAACTGACTTTAGCAAATTTCCTTTTGCCCACCTGAAAGATGTGGCAACAGCCTTTAGCAAACTCCATTTTGCTGTCCTCCACTTTAGTTTCACCGTCCAGTTTGACTGCACCTTGCTTAATCATACGTAAAGCTTCTGAGGTGCTTTCGACCAAACCTGCTTCTTTCAACAGATTGGCAATCTGAATACTGTCAGCAGTTAAGGTTAAAGTCAGTTCCGGGATATCATCCGGTAAAGCGTTTTTCTGAAAACGCTGGATAAAATCCTGTTCAGCAGCATCAGCTGCGCCCTGGTCATGGAAACGGGCAATAATCTCTTTTGCCAGTTCTATTTTGATATCTCTTGGATTACGGCCATCAGCAGCTTGCTGTTTTAATGCAGCGATATCTGCAATAGGACGGAAACTCAGCAAATCGTAATAACGCCACATCAGCTCATCACTGATCGACATTACTTTGCCAAACATCTCAGACGGCGTGTCAGTGATACCAATATAGTTGCCCAACGACTTGGACATCTTTTGCACACCGTCCAGACCTTCGAGCAATGGCACCATGATAATGGTTTGTGGGCGCTGACCTTCGTCTTTTTGCAGCTCACGCCCCATCAACAGATTAAAGCGCTGATCGGTCCCCCCCATTTCGATATCGGCTTCAAGCGCGACCGAATCCCAGCCTTGCACCAGCGGGTATAAAAACTCGTGGATGGCAATAGACTGATTATTGGCATAACGCTTTTTGAAGTCGTCACGTTCCAGCATACGGGCCACAGTCTGACGGGCCGCAAGCTTGATCATGCCGGCCGCGCCTAACTTTTCCATCCATTCGGAGTTAAAAGCCACACGGGTTTTTGCCGGATCAAGAATTTTAAACACCTGCTCTTTATAGGTCTGTGCGTTTGCCAACACATCCTCGCGGGTTAACGGCTTACGCGTTACGTTTTTACCTGTTGGATCACCAATCATGCCGGTGAAGTCACCAATAAGAAAAATGACATCATGACCCAACTGTTGAAAGGTACGTAATTTGTTGATAAGAACCGTATGACCTAAATGCAAATCTGGCGCAGTTGGATCAAAACCTGCTTTGATTTTTAAAGGTTTTCCTTCCTTTAACTTGGCAATCAGCTCTTCTTCTAACAAAATCTCTTCGCAGCCGCGTTTTATCTCAGCCAGCGCCTGCTCCCAGTGAGCCATGGTCTACTCCTACATCTTTTGTATTCGGTAAAATTCCAAGTCTGCATTCTACTGAAACATTTCTTTAGATCAAACCAACAAAAGTGTGGCATCGCACAAAAAATCGTTATATGCTCATTTTTTTATTGGTTTGTCTGATAATAATAAGAGATGCGCTTTCTATGATTTCTTCTTTGCCTATCAAACATCGGTTATTAATCGGCGCTCTAAGCGGCATTGTTGCCGTTATGCTGTTGATCCCGTCAGAACAAGCTTCAGCCTCCAGAACTACAGAAACCTCTGAGCTGGAAGTTGGAAAAAGATACAGTATTGATATTCCTTTGGTGGAAGAGAAAATTGCAGCGTCGCAGCTTGCAACTCTGCCACACGAAGATAACTCACTGGAGTGGGTAACAGTTGACGTGAAAAAAGGCGACATTCTGTCGGCAATTTTTCGCAAAGCTAAATTAGATCAAGCCACAATGCTGGAAGTGCTGGAACTGGGTAAACCAGTCAAAACTTTAACCCGCATCTTTCCTGGCGAGCAAATTGAATTTGGTTTAGATAACCAGGGCAAATTGCAGGAACTTCGTTATCCAATCAACAACCTGAAAACTTTACGTGTGCAACGCACCGCCAATGGCGAATTTGCTGCCGAAGAGCTATTAAAGGAAGTTGAAACCCGTACTGAAGTCGTCAGCGGCGTGATCAACGGTTCCTTCTGGAATGCAGGTTTGGAATCAGGTTTAACTGAAGCTCAGATGCTGACCTTAGCCAACAATATTTTCAGCTACGATATCGACTTTGGTTTAGACATCAAAGCAGGTGACAGTTTTAGCGTGATCTTTGAAACCCGTTATGCCGATGGTCAGTTTGTCGGTAACGGCAATATACTGGCAGCACAGTTTACCAACCAGGGCCAGGTGTATCAGGCTGTTCGTCACAAAGACGGCGCTTTTTATAAACCGGACGGTAAAGGCACTAAACAAGCCTTTTTACGCGCCCCTGTTGCTTTCCAGTACGTCAGCTCCAATTTTAATCCTCGCCGTTTACACCCAGTGTTAAAGAAGGTTCGCCCTCATAATGGCGTAGACTACGTTGCTGCTGTAGGTACTCCTATTATGGCGGCTGGTGATGGTAAAGTCATTGCTTCTACTCGCAACAGTGTGAATGGTAACTATGTGTTTATTAAACACAAAAACAACATAGTCACTAAATACCTGCATTTGTCCAAACGCGATGTGAAACAAGGTGAAAACGTACGTCAGGGTCAGGTGATTGGTCGCTTAGGAGCTACTGGTCGTGTGACTGGCGCTCACTTACACTATGAATTTGTGGTTGGTGGCGTACACCGCAATCCACGTACTGTAAAGTTACCTGAGTCACAGGCTTTGTCACCCAAAGAGCGTATAGCCTTTGTTAATGAAGCAAAACAGTTGATTGCACAAATGCAAAACCATGAGCGGATCACAGTAGCCGCTGCTGAGTAATGTCCAGCCTCTATATAGGTATTATGTCCGGCACCAGTCTCGATGGCATCGATCTGGTGCTGGTTCGTTTTAGCCAGTCCAGTCAAGAAAAACTCCAGCCCGAATTACTTGACTCTTTGCTTTGCCCTTTCCCTGAACAGTTACGCCTGCAGCTTAGTCGATTGGCTCAATCCGGCCCGGATGAGCTTGAATTGATGGGGTTAGTCGAGCAACAACTGGCTTTAGCTTATGCCGATGCGGTGAAGCAGTTATTATCAAAAGCTAAAATTGCACCGGAACAGATAAGCGCTATTGGTTGTCATGGCCAGACCATACGCCATCGGCCTTACGCAGCATTTCCTTTTACTTATCAGATTGGCGACATGTTCCGCCTTGCTGCTGAAACACAAATTCGCGTTATTGCTGATTTTCGTCGTAAGGATATGGCTTATGGTGGTCAGGGTGCGCCTTTAGTCCCGGCTTTTCATAAGGCGGTTTTTGCCAACAGCAGCTATCGCGCTATTTTAAATATTGGTGGTATCGCCAATGTTACTTTGCTGCAACCAAAGCAGCCAGTGCGGGGTTTTGATACAGGACCAGGCAATGGGCTGATGGATAACTGGATCCAGCAACAAGGCTTAGGTTTATACGACAAAGACGGTCAGTATGCGGCTTCTGGCGCCATAAGGCAGGATTTATTAGCAGATCTCTTATTAGACCCCTACTTTCAGTTACAAGGCCCAAAAAGCACTGGCAGAGAGTATTTTAATGATCTGTGGCTAGAGCAAAAATTACAAAACAGAAACTATGCCCCGGCAGATGTGCAGCGCACCCTCACCCGCTTTACCGCACAAAGCATCAAAATTGCATTAGCAAATGAAGCCATAGATGAGTTATTTGTTTGTGGTGGCGGTGCTTACAACCAGGTACTGATGGACGACTTACAACAGTTATTCCCCAAAGTGCAACTAGAACAAACCGCTAGTTTAGGTGTGAAAGCTGATGATGTGGAAGCTATGGCTTTTGCCTGGCTGGCCTATGCTTACGATCACAAAATTCCGGGTAATATTCCAGAAGTTACAGGTGCCCGCAAAGCTGTGGTATTAGGCGCGGAGTTTAGCTGTTAGCTGAATATGACTAAACCCCACACCGATTTTCTATTTAACCAGCGCCAGTAAAATACCAGCAGCTACTGCCGAACCTATCACACCAGCCACATTAGGCCCCATGGCATGCATCAGCAGGAAGTTATGTGGATCAGCTTCTAAACCCACTTTGTTGGCGACACGGGCCGACATTGGCACTGCTGAAACACCTGCAGCGCCAATCAAAGGATTCACCGGATCTTTGGATAATTTATTCATCAGCTTGGCCATCAACACACCAGATGCAGTTCCTATGCTAAAAGCTACGGCGCCTAATAACAAAATACCTAAGGTTTGAGTGGTCAGGAACTGATCGGCACTTAACTTAGAGCCTACAGCTAAACCTAAAAAGATGGTCACTATATTAATCAGTTCATTTTGTGCAGTTTTAGATAAACGGTCCACCACACCAGCTTCACGAATTAAATTTCCCAGACAAAACATACCAATTAACGGCGCTGCGGTAGGTAAAAACAGGAAAGTTAAGATCAGCACCAGCAAAGGAAAGACAATTTTTTCTTTCTGGCTGACTTGCCTCAGCTGCGCCATCTTAATTTTGCGCTCTTCCACTGTCGTTAAAGCCCGCATAATAGGCGGCTGAATAATAGGCACCAGCGCCATATATGAATAAGCTGCTACTGCTATAGCCCCTAACAACTCAGGCGCCAGTTTTGACGCTAAAAAAATCGCCGTAGGGCCATCAGCTCCGCCGATAATGGCGATAGCTGCGGCTTCTGACATAGAAAAACTTAAACCCGGTACCCAGTTCAGCGCTATAGCGCCCAACAAAGTCGAGAAAATACCAAACTGAGCTGCAGCGCCTAATAACAACATTTTAGGGTTAGCTATTAAAGCACTGAAGTCGGTTAAAGCGCCGACCCCTAAAAAAATCAGCAGCGGGAAGATCCCACTTTCTATGCCAACCTGATAGATGGAATACAATAACCCACCCGGATCGCCCATTCCAGCCAGAGGGATATTGGTCAAAATAGCACCAAAGCCAATAGGAAGAAGCAACAGCGGCTCAAAACCTTTAGCTATCGCCAGATACAATAACAAAAAGCCGACAGCCATCATAACAAGAGCTGGCCAGGTTAAATGTGCCAGACCTGTAGAATCAATCAGTGTTAATAAAACGTCCATGATCTATCCTCAGGCAAAACTAACCAGCAGATCGCCGGTAGTCACTGCAGACCCAACACTGATATGAATTTGACTGACAATGCCCGACTGGCTGGCACGAATTTCAGTCTCCATTTTCATAGCTTCCATTAACAGCACCACCTGCCCTGCTTCCACTTGCTGACCCACACTGACTTTAAGCGCCAGAATATTGCCGGCCAAAGGTGAATTTAACTTACTGGCAGGCTGAATGCTGGCCGACTGCGGAATATTTTCACCCACCAGGGCTTTGATCTGCTGCACTGCACCTGCAGGCCCCACTTCAACCTGATACAGCTTGCCATCCACTTTGACACTGTAAACACCCACTGCGGAAGCAGTGTTGTTGATCTGTTCCACCTGAGTGTTTGCCTGGTTTATCGGCTTTTGTTGGCGGGGTGCAGGTTCAAACTTCGATGCATCACCTCTGTGCTGCAAAAACTTCAGGCCTACCTGTGGGAATAAAGCGTAGGTCAATACATCATCAATTTTGTCTTCAGCCAGTTTCAGTAGCAGCTCCTGAGTTTTACTTTCAAGCTCAGTGGTTAATGCATCAAGTTCGGGCTGTAATAAATCGGCCGGACGACAGACAATGGCTTCAGCTCCAGCCAGTACCCGCTGCTGCAATGCCAGATCAACAGGAGCTGGTGTTGAACCGTATTCCCCTTTGAGTACAGCCGCAGTTTCTTTGGTGATAGTTTTATAACGCTCGCCCGACAGCACATTCAACACAGCCTGAGTGCCGACAATTTGTGAGGTGGGCGTGACCAGAGGTAAATAGCCTAACTCTTTGCGTACTTTAGGAATTTCAGTCAGCACCAAATCCATTTTGTCCAAAGCACCCTGCTCTTTCAGCTGGCTTTCCATATTGGTTAGCATGCCACCTGGTACCTGGGCCAATAAAATCCGGGCATCAACGCCTTTGAGTGAACCTTCAAACTGGGCGTATTTAGTCCGTACATCACGAAAATAAGCGGCTATTTCTCCGAGTAAGACTAAATTCAGTCCGGTATCCCGCGCAGTGCCTTCAGTGATAGCCACCATAGTTTCAGTTGCGCTGTGGCCATAGGTCATACTCATAGACGAAATAGCGGTGTCCAGCATATCAATGCCAGCATCAATAGCTTTCTGATAGGTGGCTGTGCTTAACCCCGTTGTGGCATGACACTGCATAGCTATAGGTAACTTCACCCGTTCTTTTAAGCGGGTGATCAGTTCTTCCGCCACATAAGGCTTTAATAAACCCGCCATATCTTTAATACAAATAGAATGGCAGCCCATATCTTCCAGCTGCATCGCCATATCCAGCCAGCCGTCAATAGTATGAACAGGGCTGACGGTATAAGACAAAGTGCCCTGAGCATGAGCTCCTACTTTGACCGCAGCGGCCACTGCTGTATGCAGGTTACGCACGTCATTCATCGCATCAAAAATGCGGAACACGTCTATGCCATTAGCAAAACTGCGTTCGACAAAGGCTTGCACTACATCGTCGGCATAATGGCGATAGCCTAATAAATTCTGACCACGCAACAGCATTTGTTGTTTGGTATTAGGCATGGCTTTTTTCAGCTCACGCAAGCGATGCCAGGGGTCTTCACCTAAATAACGAATGCAGGAATCAAAGGTAGCACCACCCCAGGATTCCATCGACCAGTAGCCTACCTGGTCCAGTTTGGCCGCTATAGGCAGCATATCTTCTAAACGCAGGCGCGTAGCTAACAAGGATTGATGGGCGTCTCTGAGCACCAGCTCAGTCAGTAATAATGGTTGGCTCATTTTTATCCCTTATTTTGTTTTTGATGATGTTCAATGGCTGCGCTGATAGCGGCAACAACAGAAGGAGAAATAGCTGCCTGCTGCGTTGTTGCAACAGTAGCGGGTAAAGCCGGGCTCGAGTGCCGGAGTAATCTGGACATGCCTTGAACAGCAAAAACCAATATCATCAAAAAACTAAATACAACTCCCATGCCCACGACCATCAACACAGCTGCATCCAACAGTAAAACACTGACTTGTTGCTCCGCGTCCATCTTGTGTCCTCTCCATAAATAATTTGCATTGATTAATAGCAGTTTTCTCTAAAGAACATAAGCCATTGCTTAATCACTTTGATTGATGCCTGTTATTTATACAACTTATACGTAACTCTATTGACAAAGGCAAGAAATAGCCATTTAGACAGCTAAGAATCTAAACTTCTACTACAAATGTAAGCTGGAGCTGAACTTGATCGGGCAGGTAAAAAAAACAAACCCCACCAACAAGGCAGGGCTTATATTCAGCTGAAACCGACCAAAGCCAGTTTCTTCACGCCAGAATTAAGAGGCAGGACTTTCTGTGATCATAGCCGCTATCTGAATGGCGACCTGACTCCAGCCCTGGCCCAAAGTTTTTACTACCGCATCATAACCGTCATCAGCAAGAGGCAACTGCAGCTCAAAAGGCTGCTGCTTCACCACTGCACCTGACAATAAATGGGCTTGCCCACTGATCAATACCTGGCCCTGTGCAGTGGTATGAAATTGAGTCACCTGCACCGTCAGACGACTATCACCAGGGCTGCTGACCTGTTGAGTTACGCGCCAGTCCGTTAAAGCCGCTGATAAATGCGCCTGTAAATTGCGGGTCAGTTGTTGATCCAAAGCTTCAGCCCAGTGGTGAGTACGGGTCAGTTGCAGATTGACCTCATTATTCTGATACACCAGCGCATTAGTGTTTAAGTAACTGGCAACCATTACAGGTTCGATCACCAGTACTTTCATACTGGCTGTAGCCGGAGCTTTGGCAGCGACTGCGGGCAAGCGATAATACTGCAGTTCAGATGGAGAACTGCCACAACCGGCCAGAGCCAGACTTAAGCATACACAACCTAAATAACGCATTAGTTGGCCTTCTCAGGTTCAGGATCTTTAGGCAGATCGGCTTTAAAAATCAGTGAGTTACTTTGATTATTCATGGTTTTTATCACTGGCTGTAAGTCACGTAGCAATTGATCCATCGACTGTAAGTTGCCATTTAAGCGCTCATAAGCAGGCGACCCCGGAGAAAAACCGGCCAGTGTTTTACGCAATTCAGCCAGACTTTGCTGCAAATCAGCAGGCAATTGTTGTACCGCATTGTTCTTCACCAGTTGATCCAGAGACTGGATCAGTTGCTCTGCATTTTTCAGCATGGTTTCACTTTGTGCCAGGGTAGCTGAGCTTTGCGCCAACACATCTTCTACAGGTAAGCGGTTCACCTTATCCAGTACCTGCAATACTTTTTGTTCAATATTGGCTAAACCACTGGGTGCTGTGGGCATAATTTTCAGACCCGCATGATTCGCTAAGGCAAAAGGTGCAGGCACTAAAGCTTCGCTGGAAAAGGCTGGTGTTTGCGCTGTCGCGACCTGAACTTTTTCCGAAGGCTCAGCATCTGCAAGATCCGGCACTGCTACTTTCACTTTAGGAGATTCAATCTGTGCATCGGTTTGCACCAGTTCAATATACAGAGCTCCGGTTAATAAACTACCGGTTTTCAGCACAGCTCTTAAACCCTGTTGTACTGCGGCTTCCAGCTCCTGCGCCAGCTTTTTAAGGCTCATTTCACCAGCCAGACGGCCAGCTTCAACCCGCACTAACACTGGAATACCTTTTTTAAAGGCGACATCCAGCGGATTTTCCATATTAAAAAAGTAAGGGGCTACAGCCACAGTACCAATACGTATCCCTTTGTATTCCAGAGGCGCACCGGCGCTCAATCCACGGATCGACTCGTCAAAAAACATCAGGTATTCGTTGTATTCGGTATATAAACCTTCTTTGATCGCTTTTGGATTTTTAAACAGCTGAAATTCACTGTTGCTGGCGACTTTATCGCCTGCTGGCCAGCCATCTAATACAGCAAAATGCACACCACCACTGAGTAAAGTAGCAACAGAGGCTAATTCAACCCGCACCCCTTGCGCTGACACATCAAGCGCCATTCCACTGGCTTGCCAGAAACGTACGTTTTCAGTGACTAAGGAATCGTAAGGTGCCCGCACAAACAGCTGATAGGTCATATGGCCCTGCTCAGCCACAAAGTTGCTTGTCTCCACCGTACCCACAGCATAACCATGATACAAAACAGGGTCGCCTACAGCCAAAGCTGTGGCATCATCACTTAACAAAGTAACACGTACCCCTGGCGCATCGGCCGGTGCTATAGGCGGGCTGTCGAGTAATTCATAATAGTATTTATGGACTGAGGCTTTCCCTGGCTGCAGTTCAATATAAGCGCCGGATAACAAAGTATTTAAACCACTGACACCACCCCGACCTACAGTAGGTTTGACAACCCATAACTGCGAGTCTTCATTCAGCAAGGCTTCAAGACCAGGGTCCATTCGGGCTTTGATTAATACTTTGCTTAAGTCTTCCGACAGCTGCACAGATTCAACCCTGCCGATGTCCACACTGCGGCTTTTGATCTGAGTTTTACCTGCCACTATACCTTCAGCGTTCAGTGTCACCAGCGTGATCACTGGCCCCTGATTTTTTTGGGTGTAGTACAACATCCAGATGCCAATCACAACAGCCATGACCGGCACTATCCAGATAGGTGACAATTGTCGGATTTTTTTCACCGCGGCCACCCGGCCTTGCATCTTAGCCACGTCGCAGCTCCTCTTTTTTATTCCGTTGATCCCACAACAAACGGGGATCAAAACTCATAGCGGCGAGCATGGTGGCTATCACCACAGTCGCAAAAATAATAGCGCCCATACCAGGGTACACGCCCATCAATAAATCAAACCGCACTAAAGCGGCCAATATAGCCACCACCAGCACATCCACCATAGACCAGCGGCCTATCCAGTCGACCAGTAAATACACCCGGGTCGAGAGTAGCTGTCGTTTATGCCCACTGTGACTGGCCAGATAACAGAGCCAGAACATCACTACGATTTTCACCACTGGCACCACCACACTGGCTAATAAAATCACTATAGCAACAGGATAAGCGCCATCCTGCCACATCAATATGATACCGCTGATGATAGTAGACTGAATGCTGCTGCCCAAAGACACAGTTTCCATAATAGGCAGCAAGTTAGCCGGGATATACAGCAAAGAAGCGGTAATCAGCCAGGCTAAGGTTTTTTGTAAGCTGGCCGGAATTCGGGCTGTGACTTTAGTACCACAACGATCACAATATTTTTGCTCCAGTGGCACTATAGCAGTACAGCAGCTGCAACTGGCTAAATTCAGCGAAACTCCGGTGCGGCCTGCAACATCAGCAGAAACAGGCTGAGGCGCAGGGGCTATAGACTCCCACAAGGCGTGGCGGTCTATCACCTGAAAAGTACGTAAATGCAGCAGGCAAAATAAACAAAAAGCCCAGAAACTCATACCCACAGAAATATCGGCGTACACCACCAGTTTGACAAAGGCGACCAGAATACCAATCAGGAAAATATCCACCATGCTCCAGGGTTTGAGCATATAAAGCACGCGGGCAGTCCAGACTAAGCCCCGAACCCGACGTACCATGCCAAGCTTGATATAAATTACGGCCAGCATACAAAAAGCCGGTATGGCCTGAATAAATAACCAAACCAACACAGCAAGCCACTGTTGGTGTTCATCGAATAACACAGAGGAGGTATCAAAAAAGCTCATGATATGCAGGTTGCCAGCCACGTCCATGCCAATAAAAGGAAAAAGGTTAGCCAGAAACAGCATAAATAATGAGCTTGTGGCATAAAGCACAGGACGTAACACCGGATCTTTTTGCCGCATATCCAGCAAATAACCACAGCGGCTGCAAGCCGCTTCCTGACCAATAGCTAAAAGTGGCAGTTGTTGCAATAGATCGCAGTGGCGACAAAGCACCAGTTCAGTCACCAATTGCGCAGACGGCGCTCTACCAGACTCCAGATCAGACAAAAAGATTCCTTTGCAAATGCCTAGACTGCGAATAGCGCTATTGTAAGCAAAAAAAATGAGCTCAGATCAGATTATTTCTAATGAATAATCGATCTGAGCTCATTTTTAAGCTGTTACTTGTTATTCAACAGCTTTAGATACACCCACCATAGCAGGACGTACTAAACGACCGTTCAGTTCGTAGCCTTTTTGCATCACAAAAGTGACTGTATTTGGCGCCACATCAGCACTTGGCTGAATAGACATGGCCTGATGGAATTCAGGATTAAACGGCTGACCTTGTGGGTCAATTTGCTGTACACCGTTTTTCGCCAGCGTATCCAGTAAACTTTTCAGCGTTAAATCCACACCTTCACCAATAGCTTTCTGGCTGTCGTCTTCACGATTTAAGAAAGTTAAAGCACGCTCGAGGTTATCTACTACAGGCAATAAATCACCTGCAAAACGCTCCAACGCAAATTTATGGGCTTTTTCAACGTCCATGGCTGAACGACGACGACTGTTGTCCGCTTCAGCTTTAATTCTAAGCATTAAATCATGCTGATCTGCCAACTGGGCTTTTGCCTGCTGTAATTCTGCATCCAGCTTTGCAATAAGTTCCTGCTCCGGCGTCAGTTCTACGACTTCTTGCTCTGCCGCTGCTTCCGCAGCCTGTTGTTGTTCAGTTTGCACTTTATCTTGCTCGCTCATTAGTTACTACTCCACCATAGGTTTGCTTATTATGGGGATTGATTAAGATGATTCAAGTTAAAAAACATTTGTTGTGCGACAGCTTCAACTAAAGGCACAAAACGACCATAGTTCATCCGGCGTGGTCCAAGCAAGGCAATAAAGCCATGTGGCTGCGAACGGTAGCGTGCACAAATCAAACTCACCTTGGCTAAAGGTTCAATACCAGACTCACGGCCCAGTATTAATTTGGGCTGATGATCCTGAGTGACAGGCGTTAATAATTTCACCAGACAAGATGGATTATCCAAAAGTTCTATCACTTGTTGCAACTGGGGGTCGCGGTGATAGTCGCTCGCCTGCATCAGTTGATGCTGACCATAAATCAGTGGCTGATGCTGTTGCATCTCATCCAGACTCAGCTGCGCCATAGCGGTTTTCACTAAGGCCTGCACAGCACCACATTCTTGCTTAGCTATTAAAGCTAAGCGCGAAATACCGTCCAGCCAGTCCTGACCACACAAAGCCGCATTGAGTAAACACAGTACCCGGCTTAAGGTGGGATTATCAATTAAATCGTCGTAAAACAGCACCCGGTGCAAAATATCACCGTCTTCGTCTATGACCACCAGCAAGAGTCGCTGTGTGGCTAAACGCACTAAATCAACCTGCCGTATCACCCGGCCCTGTTCCTTAGGTGCACTGACAATACTGACCATACCCGTTAAGTTGGCTAACAGCTGGCCGGCTTGCTGACACAGTAAAGACACAGGTAATTGAGGAGGCAAATTCAGCTGAATGGCATCCAGCCAACGCCCGGACAAAGGCTCAAACTGCAGCATTTTATCGATAAACAGCCGTATACCCGACGTAGTAGGCACCCGTCCAGCCGACGTATGAGGAGAGCGGATAAAACCCTGCTGCTCCAGCAACATCATGGTATTACGCACTGTGGCTGAACTGATGCCGAGTTCGGATTGCTCACACAAAAGCTTGGACGACACCGGCATGCCGTCCGTCAGGTACTGCTCAACAATGAGTTTTAATATCAGTTCTGGTCTGCTTAACTGAACCACTACAGCTGTTACTCCGGTTAAAAAGACTGTTCAGACAACGACACTAAAATACCGCCTGAAATACTCTGGTTTATTGTGGGGCCATTATTTAAAAATTCAAGCCTTGCCTTTGCCAAAGCTCTGTGCGCACAAAGCTGTTCCCTGCCAGAAACTATGGTTATACTGAGGCCGCACTTTGAAAGGAACACTCATGAGTCAAAACCCTGGCAGCGCATTTCAAACTATTGGATTAATTGGCAAACCTAATCATCCGGGTGCTAACACTACTCTGGTCAGCCTGTATCAGTTTTTAACGGCGCGGCAGTTAAAAGTATATGTCGAAGAAAAAGTAGCTGAATCTTTGGCTTTGCCTGATGTGCAGGTAATGGATTTAGTGGCCCTGGGTAAAAACTGCGATCTGGCCATAGTAGTAGGCGGTGACGGTAATATGCTTGGCGCAGCCCGTGTACTGGCACGTTTTGGTGTAGCTGTGCTGGGTGTAAACCGCGGCAACTTAGGTTTTTTAACCGACTTATCACCGGAAAATTTTGAAACGCCTTTAGCTGCAGTATTGGCTGGCAATTTTGTTACCGAAAAACGCAATCTGCTGGAAGTGGAAGTCTATCGTAATGACTGCGTAAAAAGCAGTAACAGCGCCGTCAACGAAGCCGTATTACACGCCGATAAAGTAGCGCATATGATTGAGTTTGAAGCTTATATCAATGGCGAATTTGTCTTCAGCCAACGCTCCGACGGTTTAATTGTCAGTACACCAACAGGCTCTACCGCCTATTCGTTATCAGGTGGCGGCCCTATTCTGACGCCTGAACTGGATGCGATGAGTTTAGTGCCTATGTTTCCTCACACTTTAAGCAGCCGTCCTTTGGTGGTGTCCGGTACCAGTGAAATTGTCCTGAAAGTATCGCCAAGTAACGACGCGCATCTGCAAGTCAGTTGCGACAGCCATGTGATACTGGCTGTGATGCCGGGCGATGAAATCCGTATTCGCAAACACCCTAAGCCCCTCAAACTGGTACACCCGCCAGGCTACAGCTACTTTAACGTGCTGCGCAACAAGCTAGGCTGGGGCAGTAAACTCTACTAAAAAATCTCTGCACCACTCCCTTGCTAAAAACCGAATTACTGTATAAATTAACAGTTATTCAGTATAAGGGAGTTGGACCATGCTCAACCATCTGCATATCAGCAACTTTGCCATAGTGCGCGCACTGGAACTCGACTGGCGCGGCGGTATGACCACCATTACAGGCGAAACAGGCGCAGGTAAATCTATTGCCTTGGATGCCTTATCCTTATGTTTAGGTGAGCGTGCCGATGGTTTAGTAGTGCGCCCCGGTTGCGACAAAGCCGATATAGTAGCCACTTTTGATATCAGTCAATTGGCCGCAGCCCAGCATTGGCTGGCCGAACAAGACCTTACCATGGGCAACGAATGTATAGTGCGCCGTGTGGTGGGCAGCGAAGGCCGCTCCCGTGGTTATATCAATGGCGTACAAGTTCCGGCCCAGCAACTCAAAGCTTTGGGTCATCATCTGCTGAGTATTCATGGCCAGCATGCACATCAGTTATTATTAAAATCCGATCACCAGCGTCAGTTGCTGGATGCTTATGCCAATACCCACTCAGCTTTAGCCAATTGCCGCCAGTACTGGAAAGCCTGGCAACAGCTGAAACAAGAATATGGCGAACTGCAAAGCAGTCAGCAGCAACGTGAAGCGCAGCGGCAGTTGCTGGAATATCAGGTGGCTGAGCTGGATCAGTTTGCCCCTGGAGCGGAAGAATTCGCCGCACTCGAAACCGAACATCAGCGTTTAAGCAATAGTCACAGCCTTATTCAGGCCAGCCAACAAGCCTTGCAACTGGCTTATGACGATGAAGAAACGAACAGCTATCGTTTATTAAGCCATGCGTGCCAGCAACTGGATGACTATAAAGAAGTAGACCCGGCTTTGGCCCCTATTCATCAGATGCTGACAGAGGCTTTAGTTCAAATTGAAGAAGCTGGCCGCGAATTACGCCGCTACAGCGAAAAAGTAGATGTTGATCCGGAGCGTTTAGCAGAGATAGATCAACGTTTAGGCCTGTGGCTGAATTTAAGCCGTAAACATCAAATTCCACATGATCAGTTGGCTTTGTTTCACCAGCAATTATCGCAGCAGTTGTCAGAGCTGGCCGGAGATGATGAGCGCATAGTGCAATTGCAACTGGAAATTCAGCAGGCTCAGCAGCAGTATTGTCAGGCTGCTGAAGTGGTGTCTGAATTGCGTAAATCTGCCGCTTTAGAGTTATCCGATAAAATTGCCTGCAGTATGGCCGATTTAAGTATGGCAAACGGTAAGTTTTATATCGCCGTTGAAAGCTCAGGTATAGATAAAGCCAATGCAACAGGCTGGGATCAAGTCGATTTTCTGGTCAGTACCAACCCAGGCCAGCCATTACAGGCGCTGCATAAAGTAGCATCAGGGGGCGAGCTATCCCGCATCAGCTTAGCCATTCAGGTGATACTGGCAGGCAAAGTGACCACCCCTACTTTGATTTTTGATGAAGTAGATGTTGGCATCAGCGGCCCTGTTGCAGCTGGTGTAGGCCGGTTATTACGTCAGTTGGGAGAGTCAACTCAGGTGATTTGTGTGACCCATTTGCCTCAGGTCGCCAGTCAGGGTCATCATCAATTGTTCGTTGAAAAATACACAGACGGTATAGCCACGGAAACCCGGATTCGCGAACTGGCAGATGAAGAGCGGGTACAGGAAATCGCCCGGTTGCTGGCTGGTGAAAACGTTAGTGCGAATGCGATTGCCAATGCCCGTGAGCTGTTATGTGCACCTTAGTAACTGCCTTATCAGAAAAATTTTCAGAATACCCGAACTTAGCCAGGTGACTTAGGTCTGATTAAGGCTTTAATTTCAGCCCATGCTTGCGGTATGATGCCGTCAGACTTATTCAGATGAAGAGACAGATGAAAGCAGTAGTGAAAACGGCCTTAGTGTTGGCCACAGCATTGACTCTGGGAGCATGCAGTAGTTGGGTATACCGGATTGACGTGCCACAAGGCAACTTTCTGGAACAAAAAGATATCGACAAACTGCGTGTTCAAATGACCAAAGAACAGGTTCGTTTTGTGTTAGGCAACCCTGTTGCTGAAAACGCTTTTGACGACAACATCTGGCATTATTTTTATGCATTAAAAAGTGGTCGGGGTGAGAACTTTGAAAAACAACTGATCGCCAACTTTAAAGACGACAAACTGGTTGATATTACAGGTGATTTCACCAAACCAGCCAACTTTAATACACCGCTGGATCAATAATGTTTTGCAGGGTCAGAGCTTCAGCTCTGCCCCCTGCTCGTTACTTCAGTCTAATAGTTCTGCTTATTTACCAGCTGTCAGATTGTGGCTCAGAATCATGACTTTGACTCTGTTGCTGCCTGCCACCTGTCGTTTTATTTGCTCTGCCTTCGTCTTTGGCTTTTTCAGCGCGGCGACGACGCATATCTTTTGGATCAGCAATTAAAGGCCGGTAAATTTCAATTCGGTCACCCGCTTTTGGCACTTCATTCAATTTGCAGGTTCGACTCCAGATCCCCACTTTATTCTGACTTAAATCAATTTCAGGAAAAGAAGAGAGCATACCTGACAGCTGAATAATCTGCTCCACAGTAGCCGCAGCATCCACAGTTAAACTCAACAAACTCTGTTTTGCTGGCGTGGCATAAGCCAGCTCTACAGCTTTAGTTTCAGCCATGTTGCTCTCCGTACACTTGTTTTGCCCTTTGAGTAAAAGCACCCACCATAGCTGCTGTTAACTCATTAAAAATCTTACCAAAAGCAAACTCGACTATTTTATTGGAAAACTCAAAATCCAAAGCCAACACCACTTTACAAGCTTCATCACTTAATGGAATAAAAGTCCAGCCACCAGATAAAGCTTTAAAAGGGCCGGATTCCAGTTGCATCTGAATTTGCGAATCTGTCACTAGCGTATTACGGGTAGTGAACTCCTGACTGATCCCGGCTTTTTTCACCTGTAACTTAGCCAGCATCTGATCTGCAGACTGCTGCAAAATTTGTGCTTTGGCACAACCGGGTAAAAATTCCGGATAACGTGGTACATCGTTCACCAGCTCAAACATCTGGCGCGCGCTGTAAAAAACCAGTGCGCTGCGCTCAATTTGTGGCATACTCTCTCCCCTTAATGCAGGCGGCGATTGTAACAGATCTGGCCGTAGCCTCAATGTCCCAGGCGTAAGCCTTTTGCCATTAAATTTCTTGGCTTTTAAGAGTTAATTCGTTCGCAAAAATGAGCAAAAAACAAAGCAGCAAAAATCAGGGCGGCACCATAGCCCAAAATAGAAAAGCACGACACGACTATTTCCTCGAAGAGCGTTTTGAAGCAGGTATGTGCCTGCAAGGCTGGGAAATAAAGAGTATTCGTGAAGGCAAAGTCAATTTGTCCGACTCGTACGTCATTTTAAAAGATGGCGAAGCTTTTTTAATTGGTGCACAAATTCAGGCGCTGCACAGCGCTTCCTCTCACGTAGTTTGCGATCCAGAGCGATCGCGCAAGCTGTTGCTGAACAAACGTGAGCTCAACAAACTGGTCGGCAAAAAAGAACAAGACGGTTACACCTTAATAGCTACCTCCATGTACTGGAAAGCTTGTTGGGTGAAATTAGAGTTCCACTTGGCCAAAGGTAAAAAGCACTTTGATAAACGTGACGACATCAAAGACAGAGACTGGTCGCGTGAAAAAGAACGCATGATGAAGCACAGCAAAAGATAATTGAGGCTGGGTTTTTACTCACTTCAGCTTGAGATTGTTCAAATCATCACCATATAGAGTAATAACAGCCAAAGGCAGCAAGAAAAGACCAGTTCTTACCTTGCCGCCTTGAACTGCAGAGCGTAGAATGCGCTTAACACAGAAGTGTTCAGAAGTACTAAAGAATTCGGGGCCGATACTGGATTCGACGGGATTCACGAACTCTTAGGTGCATGCCGAGGTGCGGTAGGCCTCGTAAAAAAGCCGCAAACTAGTAGTCGCAAACGACGAAACATACGCACTCGCTGCCTAATAAGCAGTAGAGCGCTCTTCCCCTCACGCATGCCTATAAGCTGAGACTCTGGAAGATCACCCCTAATAGGATCGCATGGCGGCTTTGTCTGGAGCCAAGATGCTAAAACCAATCAGACTCGCCCGACGATAGCCTGCCAGCTGGCGCTCATAGGGTTAACTAAATAACTGGATAAGCATGTAGTACCGACGATCTAGGTTTTTCGGACGGGGGTTCAAATCCCCCCGGCTCCACCAATAAAGCAAAAGGCCACCGCAAGGTGGCCTTTTGCTTTATT
>NZ_AFHI01000005.1 GCF_000217935.1 Rheinheimera sp. A13L | reverse complement strand
CGGGTCTTGCATCCGCCCTTCTCAAATTACAGTCACGAGCCAGTATTATGCTGCGGTATAGCTTCCAGCCTTTGTGCAAGCCAGATTTTAATGATGGACTGACGAGTAACACCTATTCTGTGTGCTTCACGATCTAAAGACTCGAGCATCCAGGCAGGAAAATCTACATTGACACGTTTTTGTTTTAGCATTGGTTTTTTTATTTGGGTCAGATCAAGATCCTCTGTTACATCTTCATCTGCTTCAAACCTGGCATCGAATTCATGCGCTTTCATACAGCTCTACCTCGGATTTTCGCGAACGTCTGACAGAATTTACACTTCATAGTCAGGGTTTGAACTTTGCTAATCACCTGTTGCAAAGTTTAGCTCAGAAATGAGATTCAAGACGCACCTCAGAGGTCTGTCTATAGTTATCCCCCTTTCTTTATCAGCCTTGGATCCAAGTTGAATTCTATTGCTTTGGCAGCTGAAACAATACTTTTTGCTTCCGGATGGGCGGGATTAAACAAGGCATTCCACTCACCTGAAACCACCGAACTTGGCACAAGTAAAACCAGACTGCTACAGCCTGACAACCATAGATCGCCAATCTCTTTGGTAGATGACGGTGCAGGATCCAGTGCCCAATCCTTTGGCCAGTCTGATGGAGCAAGAGTCGAGACCAGTTGTTCCGGCACAGTCAGTTGAAGCATAGAAAATAGTGGTAACTTTTGCTCATTATTCAGATGAACCAGAGTTTCCAGTACAGAGATAGCACGGGTGGTGCCCAGATAGACGCAAGGCGCGCCTTTAGAATTCCATCGCCCGCCATATAAGCGCGCGCCTTCACCATCAAAACATGCGGAAACAAAACCAGTCTTTGTCAGTCGAAACAGGTCTATCGACTTCATCAGGAGATAACACCATGCTCAATCCGGCCTATCAGGTCAATCACGGCCTCAGCTCCTGTTGGAGTGCTTAACATCTGTAACGGACATTCGCCCCCTAGAGCTCTGGCTGGCGATTTAAGCCATTGCACTGCCGCTGGCATATCACCGTTAAACAGTTGCAGGGCTGCATCCAGCACTTTGGCGAACATATAAAGTTTTCCACTTTGTTCAACCGAGAAGCTTTTTTTATCCTCTTTGTTTTTCCTATGATAAGTGGCGCGGCTAATACCAACCCATTGGCAAATTGTCATCTCGTCAATCTGGGTTTCTTTGGACAGTCTGGTCACTATATCGGACGAGAATCCCGCCAGTATTTTCAGATGGGCATCAATAGGTTGCTTAGGTAGAGACAAGGCGGCAAGCAAGCCGACTGGCTTAGTGGTATTCGCTTTGGGTTTGTAGGCTGTGCCAATAGTCATGTTTTGTCTCACTTGCAACAAAAAGTTGTTTCATGTGAGTAGTGTAGTAGGGGGATGTTTCACTTGCAACTTAAGATGTCTCAGTTGAGACAAAGGACGTGTTTTGCGTCTGCCCGATGGACTTGTTTGCAATGGCTACATCTTTTACTGTAGAGCTTTCGCCTTTGGCGAGCCGCTTTCTTTTGCGTCGCCAAAAGAAAGCGGCGCAAAGAAAAGGCGACCCCAGGTCGCAGCGACAACGCTTGCGTTGAACAGCTTTAGCTGGCCCCGAAGGGGTACGAACGAAGTGAGTATAAAGCCCGGCCCAAAATCGTGCGTCCAAGGCGGCTGGGTAACTCGCTCGTCGCTACCGCTCCTCACTCAGACACTCCCAGCCTTAAAACCTTGGCCACCCAATTTTGTCTGGGTTCATTCGGGCTTTCGGTAAGCCAACAGTTTGGCTTGCCGCCGAATGGACGTACTGAGCTCAGCGAAGTACCGGAACCGCCCCCCAATGGGGGACTGGTGCCAGTAGTTGATGTGGCTTTTGTATTGGTTGCAAAAAGCGAAGTTTGGAAATAACGCACATTGCAAGACTGGACCCAATGGCTTTGCTTACCAGAATAAAGACCGTAAATGCCAATACCTGCGCCCCAACGAAACGCAGGTCAATGGCACGAGAACAATGAAAATCTCAAAGACGCCAGAAGCAAAGACGGCTCCTATTCCATCTATGCTGAGGAATGCTGTTGCTTGCTGCCAACTTATTTTAAATGTAAATAATAAAATGAGCTGAGCAACAAAAAGTATCTGTACTGCCAGCATGAGTTCCCTCTCAAACGAGACAGTATCGTTATATACAGGGCTCGCTGTATTTCTCTGCTGAAAACACTGTAGTTGTTCCTGGCCGGACAGAGAAATGCAGCTATCTTCAGTTTTGCTTGATGCGTTCATGCTATACGGGCTTTCCGTTGCAGTGAACAAAGCTAGCGAGAAACAAAGCGCTAGCAGAACCAGTAACCAGCCTGCTTTTTTATGCTCTGTTTCTGAGAAATTAAAATGAATCATCGGTGGAGACCTGTGAGTCTGGCTTTTCAATACGACATAAACTCTTGGGGTCGGGTATTGCCCTGTGCCCAAAACACTATAGTGATTTAGCTTCTATGAATTTGAGAGAAAAAACCAGAAAATTTATGGCGGAAATAGCTGATTAAGAAAAACTGATCATTTGAAATATCGGAGCAAAGGTAAAAAGCTGGCCTTGAGGTTTTTTAAGTGGTACTTCTTTTGAAACTAGGCGGTACAGCTGATTTGCAAGTGGCGGTAGAGTTAAACCAGATACTGAGCCTTTACAGCCAGCTCAGCACCTGATTTTCTTAAACTACAAACAGGGTATTTCAGAAGGTAAAACCAATCGCTTTAAATCACATCCAGCGTTCTTTGCGGCGGCGGCCTGGGATTAGGGATGGAACTACTAAGCCGAATAACAAACCTGCGAAGCCTAAGATGGACCCTAATACCATTTTGTCTTGCCAGAAGGCGGCTGGTTTTTCTTGTAGTTGCGTGGTCAGTAAAGCAATGGTTTGCTGAGCAGTAGCTGTGGCTGTTTCGGCTTGTTGCACTGCGGCGTCGGTTTCATTGAGTTGTTGCTGTAACTGCTCTTTTTCCTGCTGTAACTGGGCAACTAAAGTTTGCTGTTGCTGTAATTGTTGTTGCAGTTCACCGGCTTCGCTGCCAAAGACTGGGGTTAAGCTTACGTATTGCTTTAAAATCCAGCCGGTGCGGCCTTTGCTGTCCGTCAGTTGCCAGTATTCTGAGGTACTGTCTTCAGCAACCAATTTAATTTCTTCGCCAGCGGCAATGCTGCCGATTATTCTGAAGTCTCTGCCCGGACCGCTGTAAAGGTATGTGATCAGCTTGTCGCTGATGTAGGCATTTTGTGGGCTTACCGGAGTACCTGTTGTTTCTTGTTGTGCAGTGAGGCTTGTACTTAGCAACACTGTGGCCAGTAGCATGCCTGCTTGCCAGGGTCTTGAGGTGATCAACATATAAATCCTAAAAAAACCGACCAACATCTGGCCAAAATGGAGAATTGAGCCGATCATAGGCCAGATAGTTATCAATTGACAAGAGCTTATCCCCGTCGTACTTGAAGTTGCAGTTTTGTTGGCTACGTTCTCTCACCCCAATCACATAGTTTATCTATGTTCATGGGGACTCATTCGCTTGCTGCCGCGCTGCAACACCAATTACTTAGGGCATGAAACGCGTTTACAGAACAGGAAATAAGCCGCTATGGCGATGGAAGCTGAACTTAAATTTTTACTCACCCAAAGCTCTGTGCCTGCTTTGGAGCCTGTATGGCAACAGCTGGCAGTGACAGTGCAGAAGCATGAAAGCGTGCAATTACTCAATGCTTATTATGAAACTGATGGTCTGTGGTTTCGCCGTCATGACGCCGGTTTGCGAACCCGGCTGAAAAAAGGTCAGTTTGAACAAACCATCAAGTTAGCAGGGCAGCAGCATGGAGGTTTGCATTTTCGGCCTGAATACAACTTGCCTTGTGCTTCGGTCTGGCCTGAACTCAATGCTTTTCCTGCTGAAGTATGGCCAGCCGATACAGATTTAGCACAGCTGCAAAGTCAGTTGAAACAGCTGTTTCGCACCGATTTTATTCGCCAGAGCTGGTTGTTAACATTAGCTGACGGCAGCACAGTCGAAGCTGTGTTGGATCAGGGCGAAGTGGTTTCAGGGGAACAAAACGAAGCAATATTTGAGCTGGAGCTGGAGCTGCAACAAGGCGAGGTCAAAGCCTTGTTTGAATTGTCACGTCAGTTAGTGCAGTTGCTGCCATTGCGTTTGGGCTGGCAGTCTAAAGCTGAACGGGGTTATCGTTTAGCTCAGCAGCAGCCTTTGGTCTTTACCGCCTTGGACAACAGCAGCACAGCAGCTTTATTAAAGTCTTTGCAGTATCACGAAAGTTACTTTTTACGCAGTCAGGACTCAGAGTCATGGCAAGTGATAGCTCAATGTCTAAAGGCTTTGTCTGTTGTATCTGCAGACTTTGCCGCTTTGCCGCCGCCCGATGCTAAACAGGCCTTGAGTTTCTTTAGCAGTGCAGCTTATAACTGTGCTTTGCTGAATTGTTCTGAATCTTTGTTTTCTGCCTGAGGTACTGATGAACCCATTGATCGCCCGAGTAAATTCCGAATTACCCAGTGAATTGCAGCATGAAGTGGATCTGGTGTTACCCACTTTGTTAATAGCGGATTTGACTGCAGAACAACAACACAATCTGAACTTATTACTGGCGGTCAGTCCTTTTTTAAGCCGGGTGATGCAGCAGCAACCAGAGCTGATCCCTGTGCTGCTGAATAAACAGCAATTGGCTTTGCCTTTGGATCATCAGAACCCTCTGAGCCAGTTAACGGATCACACTGAAGCTACAGTTTTTAAAGCTCTGCGCCGTTGTCGTAATGCGCAACTCGCACAAATTCTGGCGGCCGATATTCTCGCTGTAAAATCCACAGAGCAATGTTTGCTGGATATATCCGCCATGGCAGATAACCTGATTAACAGCGCTTATCAGTGGGCTTATCAGGATATTGCCACTCAGTGGGGTCAGCCTGTGGATCAACAAGGTCAGCCTATGCCTTTGCTGATCTTAGGTATGGGCAAACTCGGTGGCGGTGAGCTGAACTTTTCGTCCGACATCGACCTGATTTTTACCTATCCGCACAATGGTGAAACCAGCGGCGGACGCAGGTCAGTCGAGAATCAGCAGTTTTTTACCAAGTTAGGCCAGAAGCTCATTTCGGCTTTACATCAGGTTACAGCAGACGGTTTTGTCTTCCGGGTCGATATGCGTTTGCGGCCTTTTGGCGATTCAGGGCCGCTGGTGCTGAGTTTTGCTGCTATGGAAGATTATTATCAGGCGCAAGGCAGAGAATGGGAACGCTATGCCATGCTAAAAGCCCGTATTCTGAACCCTGACCCTTTGCATGCAGTGGAATTAAATCAGCTGCTGAAACCTTTTGTGTACAGGCGTTATATCGACTTTTCAGCGCTGGAATCCTTGCGCCGGATGAAACAGCTTATAGAGCAGGAAAATCGCCGTCGTAACCGTATTGATAACATTAAACTGGGTGCAGGTGGTATTCGTGAAGTGGAGTTTGTGGTGCAAACCCTGCAGCTGATCCGCGGTGGCCGTATTCCAGAGTTGCAGCAAGTCTCTATTTTTAAAGCGCTGAATGCGCTGCAAAACCAGCAGTTATTAGAGCCCGATCACCAGCAACAACTGCGGCAGGATTATCTGTGGTTACGAAAAGTTGAACAGCTGTTGCAGGGGCTGGACGATCAACAAACTCAAACCTTACCTGCCGATGAGCTGAATAGGCAACGACTGGTGTTGGGCTTAGGTTTTGACAACTGGCAGCAACTGACTGACACCACAGAGCAGGCCATGGGCCGTATTCACCAGCATTTTAAATTGGTGATCGATCAAGGCGATAACCCTGAGCCGGAAGAAATGGTACTGGGTCGCCTGTGCTGGGACAGTGACTTGCCGTCAGAAGATTTAGCTGAACATTTGCATTGGTTGGCCTTGTACGAAGCCAAACAACTGCTGGATCATTTAAAACAATTCAAACAAGACTGCCAAAAACGCAGTGTGGGCCCTCGTGGTCGCGAACTGCTGGAAAAGCTTATTCCGTTTTTATTGCATCAATTAGCCAAACAACAAGGTTCAGCTTTGGTGTTACAGCGGGTGCTCGGCGTATTTCGCCAAATTGTCAGCCGCACTGCTTATCTGGAGCTGTTATCAGAAAACCCGCCGGCACTGCAGCAGCTTGTCACTTTGTGTCATAAAAGCGGCTGGCTGGCTGAGTATCTGGCGCGTTATCCCTTATTGCTGGACGAACTGATAGACCCGTCCCAGCTGTACCAGGTACCAGAATCTACCGATTATCAGGATAAATTACGTCAAAGCATGCTGCGGGTGCCTGTGGATGATTTAGAGCTGCAAATGGAAGTGTTGCGCCAGTTTAAGCAAGCCCAACAACTACGCATTGCAGCTGCCGATATCACAGGCATTTTGCCGCTGATGAAAGTCAGTGACCATCTAACCTTTTTAGCCGAAGCCATTATTGCGACTGTCGTCGAATTGTCCTGGCAACAAATGGCGGAAAAATATGGTTTACCTGCTGGCTTAAAACCAGAAGATGCCAAAGCTTTTGCTGTGCTGGCTTATGGCAAACTGGGTGGGCTGGAGCTGGGTTATGGCTCAGATTTAGATTTAGTATTTGTGCACCAGTGCGATAATCTGGCCCCGACACAAGGCGACAAAGCCATTGATTCCCGTCAGTTTTATATCAAGATGGTGCAACGTATAGTGCATATGTTTACCACCAGAACTCCAAGTGGGGTTTTGTATGACATAGACACCCGTTTACGTCCGGCTGGTAATGCAGGCTTATTGGCTGTGCATATTGATACTTATGCGGAGTACCTGGAAAAAGAAGCCTGGACCTGGGAGCATCAGGCGCTGGTGCGAAGCCGTGTGGTTTATGGTGATGACAAAATTGCAGCACGTTTTAACCAAATACGTAGCGAAGTCCTGGCTAAAGCCCGTGATTTATCCGGGCTTAAAGCTGAAGTCAAAGAAATGCGGCAAAAGCTGCGGCAACACCATGGCGAGCAGTCAAAAGAAGTTAAACATGCGTCTGGTGGCATAGTGGATCTGGAGTTTATCAGCCAGTATCTGGTATTGGGTTACGGCCATCAGCATGCGGATCTGTATTTCTACAGCGACAATATTCGTATTCTGGATGCTGCAGCGGCAGTGGGTTTATTGCAACCTGAACAAACACAGGCATTGCAGCAGGCTTATCAGCAGTTAAGGGGCGTCAGTCACAGGCAAACCTTAGCCCCGGCCACTGAAACTGCACAACAACTGGATGATGCGATGGAGCAGGTGCGACAGGTTTGGGACCAGTTGTTCAGTTAAGGTGCTTTAGCGAAGCGGCGTGGCATGACAACAGCAAGGATGCTGTTGTCAGTTAACCTGTAACCCGGCGGCGTGGCGCATTGATATTAATGCAGTTTTGTTGCAAAAAAGGGATGATTTTATCTGTCAGCACCACAGCTCTGGACACATTACAGAAGTAGGCCTGAACCGGCTGTTCAAAGTCTGACGAAATAGCTTGTGACGCTTCCTGAATAGCGCTGATGTAGCTGAAGTCCGTCTGGAAATAATGTTTTACTTTATAGTCTTTTGATAACACCCAGAACAGCTCAACCCCTTCTTTGCGCCCTTGCATCGTCAGCACAGTTTTTAAGGTATCACCGACCCGGAAGCGCCTGTCTGTTTCGTTACCTTTCCAGTTTTCGGGCAAAGCCACCATGCGGTTTGCTCTGTCGCGTAACATTGGGATCAGGTTGCTGTGATCTTCGGTTAACTCAATCACAAAATCGGCTGAGCCGTCGTCTTTGTCTGCAAAAGAACTACGAATATTGCTATAAAAATCAGTGAAGCCCTTGACTGCGTCTGAGCTTCTTTCTGACAGTTTTTCCGGCTTGAAATACAGCAATTCCGGTTTAAACATCACAATAGCAGCAAGTATGAGTAATAAAGCTGCAAGCAATAAGTGCTTGATCCAAAACCACATAGCTTTTATCCCTGGTCAGCGTCACTGCATAATAGCCTGCCTTCACGCAGTGCTGCAACTTCAGTTGATTGCGAAAAAGTATAGGGCTGTTTTAATACAAACCCGGGTCATCCGGATTTGGTCGGGTTTTAAAGCGGCGATGCAACCACATATACTGTTCAGGGTGAGCCAGAACCCCTTGTTCCAGCCATTGATTCACCCGTGTTACATCGGCTTTGTTATCGCCACTGGGGAAGTTTTCAAAAGCGGGCAAAGCGTCCACTCTGTAACCCTGATAACCAGGTAAGCGGTAACAATGAATAGGTACAGTTTCGCAGTTTGCGCTGCCAGCAAACAATAAAGTACCAGTAGTAGTGGCGGTTTCTTTCACGGCAAAAAATGGCACAAACTCAGCTTTGTTGCGGCCATAATCCTGATCAGGCAGGTAAAAACAGACTTCTTTTTCGTTTAAGGCTTTGATCATGGTGCGAACATCACGTTTACCAATCAGATAACGGTTTGAACGTACCCGGCCATGGTATTGAAAATACTCCATAATTTCATTGTCGTTTGGACGGTAAAAACCTACGGCAGGGCAGTGAAAACCAAAAGTACGGGCAATCATTTCCAATGACAAAAAATGCCCGCTGAGCAGCAATACGCCTTTGCCCTGGTCCAGTATTGCCTGAATATGTTCTTTGCCTGTGAACTGGCATAAAGGGCGAGCACGCCAGTCTGGCCACCACCAGCCGATAAAAGTTTCAAAAGCAGCTTTGCCGGTTTCTTTGAAATTTTGTTTGACCAGAGCTTCGCGTTCGGCCTCTGGCATATTCGGGAAACACAACTCAAGATTACGGCGTGTCACTTTCACACGCGATTTCATGGCTTTCATTAGCAACCAGCCTAAACCTTCGCCCATTTTCATCAATACAGGGTAAGGCAACCACAGCAGGATCCACATCAGGCCTAAACCACACCATAAAGGCCAGTGTTTAGGGTGTAAAAAACTAATGGTAAAACGTGGAACATGAACCACAGCAGATCCTCGGGCAAAAAAAGTGCGGCTATTGTAACGAAAAAAAATGGGGAAAAAAGTCTTAACTGGTAGGAACAGGGGCGGCGTCTTTGCCACCCCTTGAGGAGTTTAGTTACCTAAAGCTCTGTTTACAGTGAATAAATCTTCTTCCGTTAAAGTGCCGGCTGCTTGTTTTAAAGCTAAAACAGACAAGATGTAGTCGTAACGGGCTTTCGACAAGTTCCGGCGGGCATCAAACAGGTTACGGGTGCTTTGCAGTACGTCAACAATAGTACGGGTACCTACTTCAAAACCTGCTTCAGTGGCTTTTAACGCGCTTTCTGCTGAAATAACCGCTTGTTCCAGTGCTTTGGTACTGGAAATCAAAGCCCCAACGTTGTTGTAGTTGCTGCGGACCTGACGGATCACGCTGCGGTGACTCAATTCTAAATCTTCAGCGGCCTCCACATAGTTAGCACGCACCACTTCTTCGTTAGCCACAGTACCACCACCGGAGTAAATAGGTACTACCAGATTGATACCAATAGAGCTACTATCTGTGCGAGGAGAGTTCGAACCCACACCTGTATCTTTATTTCTGCCGTTACTGTTTTCCAGTCCGGTAGATGCCTGCAAATCCAACGTTGGGTAATGGCCTGAGCGGGCAATCTGGACATTGTGCTCGGCTATATCTAATGACAGCTTACGGATTTTCAGCTCCAGGTTATTGTCCTGTGCTGTTTGCACCCAATCCTGCGCATTATTTGGTGTCGGCTGGCTGGTGCTAAACCGCGCTGTGTTTAATGGATCCAATTGAGCATGATACTGGCCGGTAATTTCACGTAAAAATTCACGGGCTGTTTCCAGATTGTTTTGTGCACTGATTTCACGGGCAACTGCACTGTCAAACTGAGCCTGAGCTTCATGTACGTCGGTAATTGCAGTTAAACCTACAGCAAAACGTTGTTTGGTTTGTTCCAGTTGACGTTCAATTGCACGCTTTTCGGCAACCACAAAACTTAAGTTGTCTTCAGCTGTTAATACATCAAAATAAGTCTGAGATACACGGACTATTAAGGTCTGTACTGTAGCGTCATAAGCGGTCTGGCCTTGTAAAGCGGCTTTTTCAGCAATAGACAGGTTCTCATAACGGCTCCAGTCAAATAAAGACTGGGTTAAGTTAATACCTGCTCTTACTGTATTGCTTTCAGCATCATACAGAGCGCCAGTACTATTGTTCATGTTGTCGCCAAAAGAGTGAGTTGCGCCTGCTGTAAAATTTACCTGTGGTAATAAGCTGGCTTTTGACACATCAATGCGCGCTTTGGCTGCATCGCGGGTAGCCGCAGCTTTTAATACTTGCGGGTCTTTTTTTGTTGCTAACTGATAAATGGTTTGCAAGTTTTCGGCATTTGCCTGCACACTCAGGAGAGCCAGTGCCGAGCCAATCAACGTGCCTAACAAGGTTTTTTTCATAACCGAAAATCCATAATTGTGCAAAAGTGGTCCAATAATACCTTGTTGGTATTAACTAAGTAATGACTAAAGCGTAAACAGCATAGGTTCAAGTGTAACAGAATGTGAGTCTTCAAATGCCTGATTTCAAGCCAGAAAATTATCCTTCTTTTCATTCATCTGATGTAAAAATACTCGACCAGAACACAGTTTTTCAGGGTTTTTTCCGGATCGACAGCTACAAAATAGCGCATAAGTTATTTAACGGCGGTTGGAGTACAGAAGTAAAGCGTGAATTATTTGAACGAGGTCATGCGGTTATAGTGCTGCCTTATGATGTGAAAAACGACAGTCTGGTACTGATTGAACAATTTCGTATTGGCGCCCTGCAGAATCCAAACGGCCCATGGTTACTCGAAGCTATAGCCGGCATGATTGAACCGGGTGAATCGGTAGAGCAGGTTGCAATGCGTGAATCTGAAGAAGAAGCAGGTCTGAAGCTGACAGAATTCTGGCCTATGCTTAGCTATCAAAGCAGCCCTGGTGGTTGTACAGAGCGGGTATATTTAGTTTTGGCGCGGCTGGAACAGAAAGTAGAAACCGGTGTCTATGGCTTGGCGTCAGAGCAGGAAGATATTAAAGTTCACAGCCTGCCGCGTCAGGTTGCAATGCAACTTTTACAGGCCGGAAAAATTGATAATGCTGCCACTGTCATTGCCTTGCAATGGTTAGCCTTGAATCTGGCTGAAGTAAAACAACGTTGGGCTGGTTCAGTTTAATGTTCAAAGCACAGGAATAAAGAGAGTCGCTGGTATGCCAAATTTGGCCCGAAAACGTTATGTGCCTTACCTGCCTGATTTTCTCAGTTTATGTGAGCGCAATTACGCACAGCTGCGTTTTTTTCTGCCCCGTCATCAGCGTCCGGGGCAACGTTGCCTTATTCATATCAATGCCAGCGAAAGTTATCAGGTTGAGCTGCTTGAGTTATGTAAATACACCACAACCATTAGCATTGAACTCATTAGCCAGTCGATGAGTGGCTGGGTAAAACCGCGATTTGAGGTGAGGTTGTACCATGATGCGCGGCTGGCTGAAGTCCTGGCTTGTCAGCAAGTGCGTCAGTTTAAAGCTGTGTACAGTTACCCTAATGTCGACATGTTATTGCCGGACGAAAAACGCCAGATTAATTTATTATTACGCGACTGGCTGAATCTCTGTTCACGCCGCGGCTATCAAAATGCTGAGTTATTAGCCTGATGGCGTTTGTGTTTGCACAAAAAGACGCTTATCGGCTGGTCCAAATTTCTGATTGCCATTTGTTAGCAGAAGCGGATGACTGGTTTTGTGGGGTTCAGCCTTATCGGCAGCTGGAACTGCTGTTATCTCAACTTCAGCACAATCCACCTGATGCTGTGATCCTGACGGGCGATTTAACCCAGGATCATAGTCTGTCTTCTTATCAGTTAATCGCGCTGTTGTTTCAGAACTGGCTCTGTCCGGTATTTTATCTGCCCGGCAATCATGATGATGTTGAACTGATGCAGCAGGCGTTTGCATCGCCTCCTTTTTGCTCTGACACCGAACTCAGTGCCGGCAACTGGCGATTCTGTTTGCTCAATAGCAAAGGGCCAACACCAGCAGGCTATTTTGATCAAACCCGGCAACAGCAGTTACAGCTGCAACTAGCGTCTTATCCGCCGGATTCGGCTCTTTGGTTGTTTTGTCATCATCATATCAGCCCAATGGGCAGTTTTATTGACGAGCATATTCAGCTGGATGCCGCTGCTTTATGGCAGATTTTGGCCTCAGACTCGAGGATCAAAGGTCTGGCCCATGGTCATTGCCATTATGCCTATGCCAAACTACAGCAAGGTATTCAGCTGGTGGGTTGTCCTGCCAGTTCAGTGCAGTTTTTACTGACGCCAGACTATCAGAGCGTGGCAGGCCGTCCTGGCTATATTGAATGGGTTTTTGATGCCAATGCTGATGTTGATACAGCAGTGCACTGGCGATTTCTGGAAGGATAAATGTCGAAACTAGTTGTTTATTTACATGGCTTTGCCAGCTCGTCGCAATCCGAAAAAGCCATCATCACTAAAGCTTTTTTCCAGCAGCAACTGCCTGATGTAGAGCTGTTGATGCCGGATTTACCTTACACTCCTGCAGAAGCTATCAACGCAATAGAACAGGCGTTGAATGGCCGTCGTCCTGATGCGGTGATAGGCAGTTCTTTGGGCGGTTTTTTGGGCACTTACCTGGCCGAACAAACTGGTTGTTATGCCGCGCTGATCAACCCTGCTGTTGCACCTTATGAGCTGTTAAGCCGACATTTTGGTACATACCATCATCCGGTACTGAAGCAGGATTTCAGTGTGGAACCCCAGCATATGCCGTTGCTGGCAGAGCTTGAGTATAAACCTACAGCTCTGGACCGTTATCTGGTATTGCTGCAAGAGGGGGATGAAGTACTGGATTATCGTAAAGCGGTGCAGTTTTATGCAGGTTGTACACTAGATGTGCAACCAGGTGGTGATCATAGTTATCAGGGCTATAGCGATTGCCTGCCTGCTATTGTCAAGTTTTGCCAAATAGCGTAAAACAACTGGTTGTTAATACAGTTATACCCTGAGTACTCAGAACAACTGCCAAACTGCAGCTTCTGGGTCCAGAGATACACTAAAACGAGTGATTAAAGAAGTGATGTTTGCCCTATGACAGACCAGCAATACAACGCCGATTCCATTGAGGTGCTGACCGGCCTTGAGCCAGTTCAGCGCCGTCCAGGTATGTATACAGATACCACCCGCCCTAACCATTTAGGCCAGGAAGTCATAGATAACAGCGTCGATGAAGCTTTGGCTGGGCATGCCGATTTAGTGCATGTGATTTTGCACGAAGACCAGTCGCTGGAAGTGACAGACAACGGCCGGGGTATGCCGGTGGATATTCACCCTGAAGAAGGGGTGTCCGGTGTTGAACTGATCCTTTGTCGTTTGCATGCAGGCGGTAAATTCTCCAATAAAAACTACCAGTTCTCCGGTGGTTTGCACGGTGTTGGTATTTCTGTGGTCAATGCTCTGTCTAGCCGGGTGGATGTGGCTGTACGTCGTGATGGCAATGTCTATGAAATAGCCTTTGAACATGGCAATAAAGTCAGTGAATTGGCGATTACCGGCACTGTGGGTAAACGTAATACAGGCACTCGCGTGCGTTTTTGGCCAGCACCTGATTATTTTGATTCACCAAAGTTTTCCGTCAGCCGCATGCTGCATGTACTCAAAGCCAAAGCCGTATTGTGCCCGGGCCTTACTATCAAGTTTGACGACAAGGTTAATAATCAAAGTTATCAGTGGTGTTATCAGGCCGGTATCCGCGATTATTTGATGGATGCGGTCAAAGATATGGTGGCTTTGCCGGACCAGCCTTTTGTGGGCAGTTTAAGTGCCAGCCACGAAGCAGTGGAGTGGGCTGTACTTTGGTTACCTGAAGGTGGCGAGCTGGTGACTGAAAGTTATGTCAACCTGATCCCAACGGCTCAGGGGGGGACGCACGTCAATGGTTTACGTCAGGGCTTGTTAGAAGCACTGCGCGATTTTTGTGAATTCCGTAATTTATTGCCAAGGGGCATTAAGCTGACACCAGAGGACGTCTGGGATCGCTGTAGCTATATCTTGTCGTTAAAAATGCAGGAACCTCAGTTTGCCGGTCAGACCAAAGAAAAACTGTCATCCCGTCAGGCTGTGGCTTTTATTAGTGGTGTGGTGAAAGACGCATTTAGTTTGTGGCTGAATGAACACACAGATATTGCTGAACAGCTCGCTGAGTTTTGTATCAATAACGCCCAAAAACGTCTGCGTGCTGCGAAGAAAATTATTCGCAAAAAAGTCACAGCTGGCCCTGCTTTACCTGGCAAGTTATCTGACTGTTCATCCCAGGATTTAAACCGCACTGAGCTGTTTTTTGTCGAAGGGGATTCAGCAGGTGGCTCAGCTAAACAGGCGCGCGATCGTGAGTTTCAGGCGGTGATGCCGCTGCGCGGTAAAATTCTGAATACCTGGGAAGTCGAATCTGAGCAAATTTTAGGTTCACAGGAAGTGCATGATATTTCTGTGGCTATAGGTATGGATCCAAACTCAGCCGATTTAAGTCAGCTGCGCTATGGCAAAATTTGTATTCTGGCCGACGCTGACTCTGATGGTTTACACATTGCCACTTTGTTGTGTGCTTTGTTTATGCGCCATTTCCGTCCTTTGGTTGAAGCGGGCCATATTTATGTGGCGATGCCTCCTTTGTACCGTATTGACTGCGGCAAAGAAGTATTTTATGCGCTGGATGAAGACGAGAAAAAAGGTATTCTCGACCGGCTGGAAGCTGAGAAAAAACGTAGCAAAATCAACGTGCAACGTTTTAAAGGTTTGGGTGAAATGAACCCGTTGCAACTGCGTGAAACCACCATAGATCCAAACACCAGACGTCTGGTGCAACTGACCATTGATGATTTGGTACAAACCATGGAAATGATGGATATGTTGCTGGCGAAGAAACGGGCAACGGACAGAAAAGATTGGCTGGAGATGAAAGGCGACCGCGCTATAGTAGCTGTGTAGCTTTTTGCTGTTCGCCTGAAGGACTACAGATGAAACAAAAACAATACCTCAGATCATGGGGAACACTGTTGGGCCTCTGCTTGTGTCTGGCCTTTGGGCTGCAGGCCAACGACGCTGTGCTGCCGGATTGGCTGGAACAGGTGAAACAACAAAAAGCTCAGCAACCTGAACAAATGTTGGTGGTATTACAACAACATCAGGCAGCTTACGGTGAGTGGGACAACGAGTTGCAGGTGCAATTTTTATTGCAGCTCTCTGATGTCTATGAGAGTTTAGGTAAACACCAACAGCAGTATGAAGTGGCTGAACGTGGCCTGGCTTTGCTCGGTGAGCGTCGTGATTTAACCACTATAGAGTTCTGGAATAACTTAGGTTTTTCCCTTGAAATGCAAAGTCAGTATCAGCAGGCCCTGCATTATTATTTGCAGGCTTCAGCGCTCGCTGCCCAATTAAAAGCCGATAAATTGCATATTGAAGCCGATATTAATATCGCGGCCATTTACAGTATTCAGGATAAAACTCAGGAAGCACTGGCGCTGCTGAAGAGCTGTTATGACAGAGCTGTACTGCTGAACGATCCTGAAAGTCTGGCTTATGTAAATGCTGAGCTTGGCCTGCTTTATGTTGGCCTGGGTTTTGATAAGGAAGCCATTCAGTTTATGGAAAATGCCCTTAGTGGCTATGAAGCTTTAGGCTGGCAAAAAGACAAAATGGACGTGTTGTTTAATTTAGCCAGAAGTTACAGCTACACAGAACAATATGACAAAGCCATGTTACGTTATGATCAGTTACTGCAACTGGCGATAGCGCAGCAGGATCATGCCAATTTATATTTTGCTTATCTGGGTTTGGCATCGACCAGTAAAGACAATGGCAAGCTGGATGTTGCTTTGGCCTACATCGAAAAAGCCGAGCAGTATTTACCCAATTTGCAGTCAACTTATCAAAACTCGATGCATCATTATGAAAAAGCGCTTATTTATCGTGAGTTAGGTCAGATTTCTTTGGCCAGCCAGCAACTGGCTCAGGCAGAACAAAGCTTAAGTAAAGAAGAAAACAATGCTAACCAGTCCAGTGTGCTGTGGATTTTGAATCTAAAAGCCAGGCTGGAAGCTGATTCAGGGCGTTATCAAAAAGCTTATGAACACCTGGATCAGTTTTTTAAGGGTTATCACAAGTTACGTAATAAAGAGCATGAGCTGTCAGTAGAAAAACTGCGCTTAGGTTTTGATACAGAGCGCCAGCAAGCACAAAATGAACTGCTGGCCAAAGACAATGAATTACAAGCGCTGCGTTTGCAGGAAGCTGAACGTAAAAGACAAATTCAGTGGTTATGGATAGGGCTGTTTGGTTGCACCAGTTTAGTCTTGCTGGTGTTATTACTGTGGCAGCTGGCTCGCCGCCAGGCCCAGTTACAAGCTCAATCACAAGCGCAGTCACAAGCAAAATCGCTTGAAAAACAACAGAATCAGGCTGGTTAACGGAAGCTAAAAATGACAGATATTATGATATCCAATGAAGGGACGGAGCAGCTGCCGCTGCGCCGTTTTACTGAAGAAGCCTACCTGAATTATTCGATGTACGTCATTATGGATCGGGCTTTGCCATTTATTGGTGACGGTTTAAAACCAGTACAGCGCCGTATTATTTATGCGATGTCAGAACTGGGTTTATCACATCTGGCGAAATACAAAAAATCAGCCCGTACTGTGGGTGATGTTTTAGGTAAATTCCACCCTCATGGTGACAGCGCCTGTTACGAAGCTATGGTGCTGATGGCTCAACCTTTTTCTTATCGTTACCCGCTGGTCGATGGTCAGGGTAACTGGGGGGCGCCTGACGATCCAAAGTCATTTGCCGCCATGCGTTATACCGAAGCTAAGTTATCCCGTTTTAGCGAAGTTTTACTCAACGAACTGGGGCAGGGCACAGTGGATTGGGTGCCAAACTTTGATGGCACTCTGGACGAACCCCGCACTTTACCTGCGCGTTTACCCCATATTCTGCTGAACGGCGTGACAGGTATAGCCGTTGGTATGGCAACAGATATTCCGCCGCATAATGCGCGTGAAGTGGCCAATGCCACCGCCTTTTTGCTGGATAACCCAAAAGCCACTATCCCGGATCTGATGCAGTATATTCAGGGGCCGGATTATCCAACGGACGCTGAAATCATCAGCCCGGCGCACGAGCTGCAGGCCATTTATGAAACAGGCCGTGGCAGTATTAAAATGCGTGGTTTGTATCAGCTGGAAGATGGCGACATTATCATCACAGCTTTGCCGCATCAAACTTCAGGCTCAAAAGTGCTGGAACAGATCGCAGCTCAGATGAATGCGAAAAAGCTGCCTATGGTCAGTGATTTACGTGATGAGTCTGATCATGAAAACCCAACCCGTATTGTGATAGTGCCTCGCTCAAACCGCATAGACGTTGAGCAACTGATGGCGCATTTATTTGCCACAACGGATCTGGAAAAAAGCTATCGCGTGAATTTAAACATTCTGGGCCTGGATCAGCGGCCAAGGGTGAAAAATTTACTGGAAATTTTATCTGAATGGCTGGTGTTCCGCCGCGACACAGTGCGTCGTCGTCTGCAGTTCCGCTTGGATAAAGTGCTGGATCGTTTACATGTATTAGAAGCTTTGTTGATTGCGTTTTTAAATATCGACGAAGTGATTAAAATTATCCGCGAAAACGATCAGCCCAAGCCGGTGTTAATGGCGCATTTTGGTATTACTGAACGTCAGGCAGAAGCCATACTGGAATTAAAGTTACGTCACTTAGCTAAGCTTGAAGAGATGAAAATCCGCGGCGAACAAGCCGAGCTGGAAAAAGAGCGTGACTACTTAGAAGGCATTTTAGGTTCAGAGAAAAAGCTGACCAAACTTATTCGTGAAGAACTTCTTGCTGATGCTGAAAAATATGGCGACAACCGCAGAAGCCCAATAGTGATGCGCGAAGAAGCCAAAGCCTTAAGCGAAAAAGAATTACTGCCAAGTGAGCCTGTTACCGTCGTACTGTCGGAAAAAGGTTGGGTGCGCTGCGCCAAAGGCCATGATATTGATGGCAACAGTTTGCAATACAAAGCCGGAGATGGCTTTAAAGCAGCGGCTTCTGGACGAAGTAACAGATATGCCGCCTTTATCGACTCATCCGGTCGCAGCTTTGCCGCTGAAGCCCATGATTTACCTTCAGCCCGTGGTCAGGGCGAGCCATTAACAGGCCGCTTTACCTTAGTGGCAGGGGAAAATTTTGAACATGTACTGATGGCGGAAGACAGCCAGAAGTTATTGCTGGCAAGTGATGCAGGTTATGGTTTTGTTGGCACCTTCGCCGATTTAGTCAGCCGTAATAAAGCCGGTAAAGCTGTATTAACCTTACCAACTGGCGCTAAGGTATTGGCTCCAATTCCTATTAAAAATCCGGAAACAGATTTAGTGGTGGCTATCAGTACCGAAGGCCGCATGCTGGTATTCCCTGTTGCCGATTTACCACAACTGAGCAAAGGCAAAGGCAATAAGATTTTGTCTATTCCATCAGCCCGTGCCGCCAGTCGTGAAGAGTATCTGAAACTCTTAACTGTAGTGCCTGCTGCCACAGCTGTGACTTTAGTGGCGGGTAAACGCAAAATGACCATCAAGGTGGATGATTTAGCGCATTACATAGGCGAACGGGGTCGTCGTGGTAACAAGCTGCCGCGTGGCTTACAGCGTATCGATGAGCTGTTAACAGGTGAAGTGGCTGGCGATACAACGGAATAGCGTCTTGCGCTGTTATATGGATAAATTGTAGAGGCGAGGTTTATCCCCGCCCGTCTGGAATTACAATTCGATCCCGAACGTGAAACAGATCAAACCAGACTTATTGTGCCAAACCGTTATACTCAGGCCCTTGTAAAATACAGGGGCTTTTTTTTGTGTTAGCTATTCTACGTTTGGTGCTGGTCGCCATTTTTATTGTATGCAGTGCCTTAGTGGGTTTGCTGATCTGTCTGGTTCGTCCTTTTTATGTTCCCAACGCTGCTTTGTTTGCCAGTTGGTATGGCTGGGCCGCCTGGATTTTTGGTTTAAAAGTGGAAGTGCGTCAGGCTCCTGAAGTGACAGCTGCTATGCCTTGTGTGTTTTTGGCTAATCATCAGAACAACTACGATTTATTTACCATCAGCAAAGCTTTATTGCCAGGTACTGTGACCATAGGTAAAAAAAGCCTGAAGTGGATCCCGTTTTTTGGTCAGTTGTATTGGCTTAGTGGCAATATCCTGATCGACAGAGCGAACAAGTCGAAAGCTGTGGGCACTATGCAAGGTGCTGTAGATCGTATAGTGCAGGACAAGGTGTCTGTTTGGGTATTTCCTGAAGGTACCCGTAGTTATGGCCGTGGTTTATTGCCTTTTAAAACCGGCGCTTTTCATATTGCACATCAGGCCAAAGTACCGCTGGTGCCTATCTGTATGAGTAACACCAGCAAGGTGCGTTTAAACAAATGGAACAATGGCAGAGTGATTATTGAAATCATGCCGCCTGTATATCCTGAAGCAGGAATTCCGGCCCGTGAGCTGGCTGAAACAATACGGCAACAGATGGCAGATAAGATTAAGCTGCTTGATAGCGAAGTGGCAACCGACTACACTGCCGACTCATTGACTGTCACGGGGTAATATCATGGAAAACTGGCAAGAATTTACTGAAGACACCATAGCTGCACTGATGGAAGATGGCAGCGATCCGGATGCGGAATACACCATCGAACACCATTTTTACCATGAAGATTTTGCCCGCTTAGAAAAACTGGCTGTTGAAGTCTTTAAATTAGGCTACGAAGTCACAGATGCTGAAGAAGTTGAATTTGAAGAAGGCGGCACTGCCTGGGTATTCGACGCTATTCGTGAACAATCTCTGGACGGCGCCAGCATTACAGCAGACGCCATCAAACTGGAAGCCTTAGCGCAGAAGTTTGGTGTGGAATACGACGGCTGGGGCACCTATTTTGAAGGTGGCGAAGAGGGCGACGACGAAGACTTCGACGATGAAGACGAAGAGGACGGCGAAGAAGCTCCACGTCACTAAGTAAAACCTGTTTTTACCTATTCAGATCTCTACTCTGTTGGGATCAAACAAAAAGGCCAGAGCTACAACTCTGGCCTTTTTCTAATACAGTCTTATATTTCTTTTTCGTCTAACCTTGCTACTTTAAAGTATTTTAAGTTATTAATTGGCTCTGCTTTAATGCTTAAAGACATACAGATGTCTTTAAGGAGAACAGAGATGGCGGCTAAACACCTGGTACATTGGTTAGACTTGTGGCTGGATAAACTTGAATTGCTCGTTAACAAGATTGAACTGGGCGAGCCGGATCCTTCACAAGCTCAGAACAATCAAAACCAGCCTTAATTCAGTTATTCAGTTGTTAAACTGCGGCTTCACTTTCATAGCATCGCTCCAGCCTTAGGCCAGTCAGTTGTTCTGATATCGAAACACTTGAACCTAGATGTTGTGCCATTTGATGTTGTAAACTCTGGTAGCAATGTAAAAACCAAGCTGGACCGTAACTCAATCGTTTGACGCCCAATGCTGCTAATTGTGTTTTATCAGGCAGATTCGCCAACCACATCAAATTGATTGGTATTTGAATGGCCTGACATAACTGCTGTATAGCCAAGGGTTCTGTCAGACATGGAATAAAGAGCCCATCAGCTCCTGCGGCTTGATACAAAGCTGCACGTTCCATACAGAGCTCAACAGCAGTTTGCCCCTCCGCCAACCCAGCCAGATAAATATCAGTTCTGGCATTAATAAATAACTCCTTACCAGCCAGTGCTTCACGACAGCTGCGAATTTTGGCGCAAAGTAACTCCGGGCTTTCACTGCCATCTTCCAAATTGATACCTGCAACACCTAAGGCCACCAGCTGTACAACCAGTCTGGCAACCTCTTCAGGATCCTTGCTGTACCCCTGCTCAATATCAACAGACAAGGGTAACTTATTTACCCTTTGGATCCGCTTTATTGCAGCCAGAAGCTCGACAACAGGTAAGTGTTCACTATCTTTATACCCCAAAGACCAGGCCAAAGCCGCACTGGATGTGCCAAGGGCTTTTGCTCCTTGCTGTTGCGCTAAAACGGCACTGGCCGGATCCCAGATGGTGGCAAGGAGTAAAGGGGGCGTTTGTTGGTGAAGCTGGTGAAAGTAGGAGGGCATCGGGTTTATCCTGTTTAATGACGAAACTCATACTAAAGCGCCTTTGCACTTTTGTCTGGCCAGTTCCGGCACTGAACAGCACATCCTGCGGATATAGTCGCAACAGGCTTCCGGCCTGCGCCAGAGGCGAAGGCGTGATAACGGCGAAATGCCAAACTGTTGGCATTTCGAAAGACCGTTATCACCCCGACAGTTGCGACATACCGTCCTTCCACGGACATCGTCGAATATATGCTTCCGGCCTGCGCCAGAGGCGAAGGCGTGATAACGGCGAAATGCCAAATTGTTGGCATTTCGAAAGACCGTTATCACCCTGCATTTTCGACATACCGTCCTTCCATGGACATAAAAAAGGCAGCCGAAGCTGCCTTGAGTAGAGTTAAGCTGCTTAGAAACGATAACTCAAATCGGCATAATAAGAGCCGCCGTTAAAGCCAAAAGGAGCATTGGTGTTCGGGTAAATAAAGATACCGTTGAAGCTGTTGATCGTCGGTTGTTTATCCGGATAGGTATCAAACAGGTTGTTGGCACCAAAACCAAAACGTAATTGATCCGTCAGCTCATAGTGGAAGGTTAAATCTACAGTGGTTTTGCCGCTGTAGGTTTTATCTCCGGTGGCATAGCCAATAGTGTAAGGACCAAAGTAGTTTAGCCTCAGATTGGTTTGCAGCTGTTTATAATCCTGTGTCAGGCTCCAGACTGCCCCTTTGTTTGGGTTGGCTTTGGTTAAGCGAACCTGTTCAACCCGATCAAAAAGTTTGGTTTCCAGGCCATCCAGCAAGGCAGGAACCCGAATCGCATCTATGCTGGTATCGTTGTACTGAGCGCTGAAAGAGGTTTTCCATTCGCCCCATAAACCTGCGTCCCACTGATAGGCGGCTACAGCTTCCAGACCCTGAGTGGTGGTGTCTACTGCATTGGTAAAGAAGCGCACAGAGTTTGCTCCTGAATCGCCCAGAATCTCCGCTAAGGCAGCACTGTCGGCCCGGCCAACACTGCCCGTCAGTATCACTCGGTCGTCCAGTTCAATACGGTAAGCATCCAGCGTAAAGCTAAAGCCATCGTCGCCCTGAAAGGTAATGCCAGCACTGAAACTTAAGGCCGATTCAGCCTGCAAATCACCCTGACCTATAGCGCGGGTCACAGCTGAAATATTGTTAAAAGTACCGGACTCAGTTGGAGTCAGTACACCAGTTTGTGGATCGGCGACAAAAAGTGTCGACAGGTTGGAGAAATACAGTTGCTGCACACTAGGAGCACGGAACGCATCGTTTGCTGTGGCGCGCACTGCCCATTGCTCGGTTAACTGATAACGGCCAGACAGTTTCCAGCTGGTATCGCTGCCAAAGTCGGAATAGTCTTCCTGCCGCAGTGCTGCTCCCCAGGTGAAATCATCAGTCAGAGCGTTTTCCAGCTCCAGATAAAGGGCGGTATTGTGGCGCGATTCATCCACTTCTGATGCTGGCGTAAAACCACCAAAACCCTGAATACCACCGGCTTTATTCTGATAACCATAATTGCGCCATGACAACTCTTCACCCGCATTAATCTGGTAGCTGTTATGACGGCGGCTGAGGCCTGTGGATACCACCAATTCTGAGTCGTTGATAAAGCTGTATCTTTTGCTGGCATCTATATTAAAGTTTTGCTCGGCATTCACCAGCTCGCCGGCATAAGCGCTGCTTGGGCTGTTTGGGCCAAAAGATGCGTTCAGCGAGTTATTGACATAATATTGGAAACTGCTTTGACCTGTACCTGCAGACAAATCCAGTCGCCAGTCGGCAAGATCAAATTTAACCCCAGCAGTGAGAGAGTAATCGCCTGATTCCGGGGCTATTTCCGGCAGATAACCGTCAGGGTAAATTTCCGGGATATTACGGGCATCTTTGGCAATACGATAAAAAGCGCCTGAAGCTGATTCTCTGTGGCTGGCACCACCAAAAGCATACCATTCTGTAGTGCCGTGTTCGTAACCTGCGTTAATAAAGACAGACTGTTGCTTAAATGCGGCATCACCCACTTTGTGGCTTAAGCGGTTAAAGCTGGCTTCACGTGGGTCTGGTGCGCCGTTGATCGGGTTGTATTGTTCACGGGGATCTAAGCCCGCTCTGTTGGTGCCGTTTTTGTGTTGCTGTTCAACACTGAAATTGACAAAACCTGTGTCGGCAAAACGAAAGCCTGAATTCAGCGATGCTTTGTAGTATTCACCATCTCCTTCATAGGTCTGGCCAGCGCTGGCTGCGACTTCACCTGAACCCGCCTGATCTTTCAGTACTATGTTAATGACACCCGCAATAGCATCTGAACCATACTGAGCTGCGGCGCCGTCACGTAATACTTCAATACGTTTAATAGCTGAGACAGGGATAGTATTCAGATCCACGTTTGAACTGCCACGGCCCATAGTGCCGTTTAAGTGAACCAAAGCTGTGCCGTGCCGTCTTTTACCATTGACTAAGACCAGCGTATGGTCAGGTGACAAACCACGTAAACTGGCTGGTTTTACTGCATCTGAACCATCAGTAATAGAAGATGTTGGGAAGTTAAAGCTTGGAACCAGCATTTGCAGCGCCTTTGCGGTTTCCAGCGCTCCTGTACCTGCCAGTTGAGCTTCATCAATAATATCGACTGGTGAGCTGGTTTCAGTGGCCGAACGCACTGATAAACGGCTGCCAATAACAGAAATTTTTTCGACCTCGGCCTGTGCCTGCTGCGCCAGAGTACTGCCGCTATAAGTGCCGCTGATCAGTGCCAAAGCGATAGCGGAGGCCAGTGGAGTTTTTATTGTCATGTTAAATCCTTTTTTGATCTGCTGTTTTGGGATCATACCCAATCTTTTATGTAAATATTTTAATAAATTGTGATTTTATATTTCAAATGGATATAAACATTTCACTTTATTAGATAAAAGCCTTGTTCCTTTTGGTTCTGGCTTAGAACTGAACTGAATAGGTCGGAATGCAGACAGCCCCTATACTGGCGGCCTTTACAGCGCGGAATTATTTATGAAAAACATCAGTTTAAACTTAGCCCTCTGGCAACAGGTGTTACTTGCTATGGTACTGGGGGTGGTAGCAGGTTTAGTCTTAGGCGCCGATGCTCTGGTATTAAAACCCTTGGGTACTGCCTATATCAATGCCATTAGAATGCTGGTGATCCCGCTGGTGTTTTTTAGTCTGATTTTAAGTATCACCTCACTTGGGCAAGGTAAAGGCTTAGGTCGTATAGCCAGTAAAACAGTGGGTTTGTTTTTATTAACAGCCTTGATTGCAAGTCTTATAGGCCTTGGCGTTGGCACTGCTTTTCAATTTGAAGCCGGCCAGAATTTAGTGGCTGCACAAGTGACTGAAAAAGTCATACCTCCTGTCAGTCAGGTGCTGGTGGATTTAATACCAGCGAACCCTATTGCTGCTATGGCGCAAGGCCAGGTTTTACCTGTGATGTTGTTTGCTATTTTGTTGGGGCTGGCGCTGCGTAATATTGGTGAAAAAGGCGCTGCCATGCTTGCTGTGGTGCGTTCCGGTGCCGATATGATGTTTGAAGTTACCCGCCTGGTATTGTTGTTTACCCCAGTGGGGGTTTTTGGTTTGATAGCCTGGGTGGTTGGTACTTATGGCTTAGAGATGCTGCTGCCTTTGGGCAAATTTATTCTGGCTATTTATCTGGCTTGCCTGCTGCATATAGGTCTGACCTATGGTGGCCTGGTGCACTTTTTCAGTTCAATGAAAGTGACTGATTACTTCAAAGCGATCTTCCCTGTGCAGCTGGTTGCCTTTAGCACCTGCTCCAGTTATGCCTCTTTGCCTGCCAGTTACAAAGCTGTGACTGAAGATCTGAAGGTATCAAAAGACTATGCCGGTTTTGTATTGCCTTTAGGCTCAACCATTAATATGGATGGTTGTGGTGGTATTTATCCGGCCATAGCCGCTATTTTTATCGCCAGCTTATATGGCATTGAACTGCAGTTTATTGATTATCTGTTGATCGTTGGCACTGCTACTTTGGCTTCTTTAGGCACTGCTGGTGTACCAGGCACTGCGCTGGTGATGCTGACCGTCACTTTATCCGTAGTAGGGTTACCGCTGGAAGGCATTGCTTTTATCGCTGCCATAGACCGTATTATCGATATGGCACGCACTACGACTAATGTCACAGGCGACACTATGGTGGCTTTAGTGATCGCAGAGCAGGAAGGTTTGCTGACAGATCCTCTGACAACAGAAGACTTAAAAGACGACCGCGCTTTTACAAAAGCGCTGTCAGAAACCGCGGTTAGCTGCGAAATTCGCAGCTAACTTTTATAGTTTGGCGAGAGCCTGTGCCAAGTCGGCAATTAAATCATCGGCATCTTCAACACCTATACTCAGGCGAACCAGATTATCGGTGACGCCAGCTCTTTGTCTGTCTTCTGCTGTCATAGCGGCATGAGTGGTGCTGGCTGGATGACAAGCCAGACTTTCCACATCACCCAGGCTCACGGCCTGAGCGAATAATTGCAGGTTATTTAAAAACACTGCAGCTTTGGCAAAACCACCTTCGATATCAATAGCCACCATGCCACCAAAACCCGTGGCGGTGTCGGCTATAGCCCTATGCCCTGGATGGTTGGCGTGGCCCGGGTAATAGACTTTAGCCACTTGAGGCTGAGCTGCTAAAAAATCAGCGACTTTACGGGCGTTGTCGATATGAGCATCCATCCGTAAGGTCAGAGTTTTTACGCCACGTTGCAGCAAATAGGCTTCCTGTGGGCCTATAGGCGAACCTATATGTTTTAGCGCCACAGTGCGGATTTTCTGCATCAGTTCGCTGCGTCCTGCCACTATGCCAGCAATAATATCGCCATGACCAGACAGGTACTTAGTGCCGCTGTGCATCACAATATCAGCACCAATTTCCAGAGGGCGGAATAAATAAGGCGTTAAAAAGGTATTGTCACAAATCACCAATGCACCCACTTTACGCGCTGCTTCCACCACAATGCGGGTGTCTATCACTTTTAAAGTAGGGTTGGTGATGGGCTCAAATAACACCACTTTGGTGTTGGCTTTCACCCGTTCTGCAAAGTCCTGATCGCTGCTGTAGCGGCTTAAGGTGACGCCAGCGCGGGTTAAGGTATTACGTAAAAAGGCATCAGTACCGCCGTAGACAGGGTCGATAAAAGCCACTTCATCACCTGCATTGGTCAGCGCATACATAATAGCGCTGACAGCGGCCATACCGCTGGCGACTACTAATGCTTCGTCTGCCCCCTCCAAAGCTGCTAATTTTTGCTCTAAGGCTGCAGTGGTTGGGTTGGCAAAACGACTGTAAACATAACCCGGATTCTGACCCGAAAAACGGGCCTGACCTTCTTCGGCTGTGCCGTAACTAAAGGTGCTGGTGAAATACACCGGCGTGGCTAAAGCGCCGGTGCTTGGGTCGGGTTGCTGTCCTGCATGAATACTTAAAGTACGAAATTTCATAGTGAACCTTGGTTGTTTTTATTTTTTGTTTATACACAAATAGTGCTTTGGCTGAGCTTAGACAACTTTCGCCAGTTCCGCATAATGGGCCGCTGCCACATCACGGTGTGAACGTAAGCGTCCTTTTAGCACATTTTGACCCACCTGATAAAACAATGGGTTATTTGGATCGCTGGCCGGACCCTTAGCTTCGTCAGCTAAATGAGACGGTAATTGCAATAAAGGCACTGTGGCATCCAGTTGCGCTGCCATAAAAAAGGCACAGGAATAACGTTCAATGCCTGAATTTGGGCTGACCACACGGTGTAAGGTGGCTTTTAAATAACCGTTGGACGCCAGTTCCAGCAGCTCGCCAATATTGACCACAAAAGCGCCAGGCAAAGGGGCAACACTGACCCAGCCTTGTTCGGTTTCTACTTCTAAACCGGATTGATCATCCTGCACGACCAAGGTCAGATAACCCGGATCTTTATGAGCGCCCACACCTTGTTTGCTGTTGGATGCTTTGGCATCCACACCAGGATAACGAATAAGCTTCATATGCTGATAAGGGCCGGCTTTGATGCTGTCATCTAAGGCATCAGAAGGTTGCTGTAACGCCAGCATTAAAGCGCGCATCAGTTTCACTGTGATATCTGATAACGACTGCTGCCAGTTCAGCAATTCAGTTTGCATTTGTGGTAAAGCTGTTGGCCATTGGTTTGGGCCAATTAAACCTTGCCAGGCCGGGCTGATATCCGTTTTGGCGGGCACGGCTTCTTCACGCATGATATCAAACTGCTCGCGTATATCCGGCTGACCCCGGGTTAATTCACCACCTAAACCCGTGTAACCACGAAAATGCGGCGAGTGGATCATCTGCACTTGTTGTTTATCGGCCAGTGGCAGCGAAAAAAACTGTTTTGCCAGAGCTAAAACCTGCTGTTGTTTCTGTTCAGTCTGACCATGACCTGTCAGGTAAAAGAAGCCCACATCACGGGCAGCTACACGCAGTTGCTGAATAAAACACTGTTGCTCAATAGCTGTGCCATCCATCATGCTTAAATCCAGCACAGGTAAAGCCCTGCTGGCCTCTTGTGTAGTATTGCCGGATAAAAACTCTTGTGTTGACTGAAGCATAAGTACCCCGATGAGCTTAAATTTATACTGACCAGGCCCGGAAACAAGGCTGCAGGGCTGGCAGAAAGTGAGCGCATTCTAGGCCTCTGCAAAACCTTAAATAACTAATGGATTGGTCTTGTATAGATGAATTAGAAATAACCGGATGTCTGGATAGTTAGCGGTCTTTAAGCATAAAAGTCTTACTATCTAAAATTTTATGGAATAAAGGAATGGTCACTTATGCTTTTCAAGCAAGTCCTTTGCTAACTGGCTTATTTATAACAATATTTCGTAAAAAGTGGATAGAACGTATAAAGCTGTACGTTTTTATGGATTAAAAGCCTGAGCGTTTCTATATCGCTAAAAGTTATAACCAAGATAAATTTGGCCTGTAGCTAGATACAACAAAGGCACCATCAGGTGCCTTTGTTCATACTGAATTACCTGTTAAGCAATCAGGATAAAACCGACAAACGCCAGAGTGGCTGCTATTAATGCATAAGGCAGCTGAGTGACGGCATGCGACACCAGATTACAGCCTGAACCCTGAGCTGCTAATACAGTGGAGTCACTGTAGAAACAGGCCTGACTGCCAAAGGATGCTGCGGATAACAGCGCACCAATGACCAATGGAATATCTGCTTCTACTGCATAAGCCAAAGGCATCACAATAGGAATAGAGACCGCAAAAATGCCCCATGACGAGCCTGTAGCAAAAGACAGAATCGCCATAGCTAAAAACACAATAGCTGGCAGCATTTGTGCCGTCATATAAGGTGTCAGGTTTTCAATCACATACTGAGGCAGTAATAACTTGTCACAGACATCTTTAAAGATAAAAGCGGCGACCACAGTACAAATGGCTGGCAGCATGGTTTTAAAACCATTCATCATCACTTCCATCATATCGCCTAAAGACATCAGGCGCTGATAGCTGTAAAACACAATAGTCAGCACTAAAGTAACCAACAAACCTTTAAGTACGTCTATATCAAAGTAGATGGTAAAACCAATCAGCATCAGCATAGGCACTATAAAGTTGCGTAATTTGCCTTGCTTGTTGCTTTCTTCAAATTCCTGTTCCATCGCATGCACAGCATACTGATCACCAGCTGGTACATTCTGACCCTGCACATGATGGTGACTGGCTGAAGCTTCGACACTCACCTCTGGCAAAGCATCCAGAGGGGTACCATTTTGCGCTGCCAGTTCTGCTTTTTTCATTGGGCCTATGGCAGGCATTATTTTTAAGGTCACCAGCAACACCAGAGTGACGGCTAACCATGGGTACAGCATATAAGGAATGGCTTGCATATAGACTTCAATACCATTGCCTGCTTCAGCCACTTTGTTATCTTCCAGTAAGCTGCCAAAAAAGATAGCCCAGGTAGAGATAGGAATAATGACACAAATAGGCGCAGCCGTAGAGTCGACTATATAAGCCAGCATCTGGCGGGAAATTTTGTATTTGTCAGTGACTCTTTTCATCGCTTCACCCACGCTTAACGCATTGAGGTAATCGTCGATAAAAATAATGCAGCCTAAAACAAAAGTCATAAACATGGACGATTTAGGTCCGGTCGCCAGCTTAGAGGCCGAACGACCAAAAGCCACAGCACCGCCCGTGTGGATCAATAATCCAATCAGTGAACCAAAACCACCACACACCAGAATCAGCCAGCCAATGGTTTCATCCTGCATGACGTTTTGCGATATCTCAGCGAAGGTATTCAGTAACTCAAGAGGTTGAGTCGGGAACAGCATCAGCAAACCTGCAACAGCACCCACAACTAACGACAGAATGGGTCGTTTCAGCCAGATGGCAACAGCCATCACAACAACTGGTGGGATCAAACTAATGGCACTTGGTGAATCCATTAAAGGGTTCCTTCACAAAGCCTGGCATTGCCAGAAAAATAAAAGCCAACCGCAGTAGCATAGCTTATTTGCTTACGTACGGAGTGTTTGGGGTTGAGCTGCCAGAGCCCGGGACTGAAAGTGATTGCTTATGGCGCAATTTCATCAGATCAGGGTAAACAACAGAATGAATTTACACGGGTTAAATTCAGGCGCGCAATAATAACAAAAAAAATGTTTTGTACAATATTTGTATAACGATGAAAAACAGATATGGATTTGATGTAAGGCTTTGAATTCAAATTAAAAAGCACTGTCAGCTTTGGTGGCAGTGCTCAGAAAATTATTTAGCCGGAGTGATCAGTTCTAACTTATTTAACACATCAGCGTTAAAGCTTAATTGCACAGACTTTTGTGCTGCTTCCTGAGTTTTTACTAATTCAGTTAAAGTAGGGTAGCTGGCAGACAATACAGTCACGTCGTATAACCACAAGGTTTTGCCATCTTTTTCTGTTTTGCTGGCTGGTTCACCCAGTTTTTCAGCAATGGCAGCCTGAGTTGATTTACCTTCAGTTAAACCTAAAGCTGTACGTACTGAAGTATTTAAAGCTGCAGTTTTAGCGCTTTCTTTAGTTTCGTTCAGCGTGCTGCCTACACTATCTTTAACGGCATTTAACCAATCAGCCTGAGCTGGAGCTGCGGTCACTACTAAAGCAACGAATAAAGCGCTTAACTTAAATTTCATCATGTCTCTTCCATTTGAGAATTAATCAGGGAACCTGCAACTGCTTGCTGCAGGCGGCGCGGATGGTATAGCAGATTGAGCTTTAGTCCAAGTTTTTTACCTAAACTTTACATAGTTTTGCGATGGACTGAAGATGAAGCAGGCGCCATTCGTAAATAGAATCACAAAAACTAAAGAATTAGTTGCATTATGAAAGCTGCTCGGCTAGATTAAAACTAATTCTTTAGTAGGTTGTTTTTTATTGGGTAGCAGACATGGCCAGAACAAAATCCGTCGAGCTTACAAGCGCAGAGCAAAAAATCATGCAGGTGTTATGGCAACATGGCCCGAGTTCAGTCAAAGACATCGCAGCAGAGCTAAACAAAGATGCTGCTGTTGCTTACACCACGGTACAAACCTTATGTCGCATTCTGTTTGATAAAGGCCATGTCGATTGTGAAAAACAGGGCAAAGCTTTTATTTACCGGGCGACTACAGTGCAACAGGAAGCCCGCAGTCAGGCTTTAAGTACACTGCTGCAGCGTTTCTTTGGCGGCTCTCCGGCTTTGCTGGCACAACATCTGATAGAGCAGCAAGAATTAACGCCAGAGCTTGCTGATGAGTTGCAGGCGCAAATTAATGCTCACTCAGCCAAGGCTGCACAGGGAGACTGATCATGCTGGAATTTAGCTGGTTGTTGTTTTATCTGGTTTTACATCTGCTGTTGGCATTAGTAACAGTGCCATGGTTGTATTGGCTTAGCCAAAGCTCATGGCGGCCTGCGCCGCACTGGATGTTGCGCTTGTGGACTGCATTGGCGGTGCTGTTGTTTGTAGTACCTGCTGTTTTATTAAGTGAAGGCGCTGAGCAAATTGCTCCGCAGCAATGGTTTAACGCTGAGATCTCTGTTTTACAGCAACAGCTTCAGTTACCTGAAGTCACAGCCGCTGCAGAGATCGAACCGGCTTTAACTCAGCGCTGGGCTCTGGCGCCACAGCTGTTTTATTTGTTTGTCCCTCCAGCCTGGTGGTTATTGATTATTCCTTTGGGCAGTTGTTGGCAGATAAGAAGATTCAGCCAAAGTTACAGCGCGAGCCGCAAGTTGTGGTCACAGGCTCAGCCCCTGAGCTTGCCAGATCCAGCTCACCACAAGCCATCACTGTATCAGCACTCTGCCATTGATAGCGCTATGCTGGTGGGACTGCGTCAGCCTCGAATTATCCTTCCTGCATTATGGTTAAAGAGTTTGTCTGAAGAGCAGTTGCAGCATGTGATTGCTCATGAGCGTATGCATTGGTGTCGAGGCGATCTGGCGGCTTTTTATCTGCAACAATTATGTGCAGTGCTGTGCTGGTGGAGCCCGCTCTGGGGCTTAATCTGCCGGCAACTTAATCAATACCGAGAATTAAGTTGTGATGCTGCTGTAACGGCGCAATTAACGCAGCCCCATAGGTATGCCCAAACCTTACTGGATTGCAGCAAAGCGGATTGCAGTAAAATGAACCGCAGAGGTCAGCCAGCAATACTGGCCATGCCATGGCAGCAACAACCTTTGTTAGCACAAAGGATCCGTTTTGTGTTGCAAGGCTCTGCAGGCAAAATCACACCACAAAGTTGTGCTTTGCTTATTGCATTGTCTTTGTCTGTAGCCACAAGCTTAGTTCTGGCCCAGCGTGCTCAGGTGGCCAGGTTACCAGCTGAATACGCCCAGCTTAGCCTGACTGAATTTACTCAGTTGCAACAACTGCTGAAAAAAGTGCGGCAGCGGGATTTAGCTGAAGTGCGTCAACTACTTGCTTTGGGTTATCCGTTAAATGCCGCTATGCCGGGCGAAGGTACGGCATTGATGTTGGCTGTACGAGCCAAGGATAAAGCTATGGTTGAATTGTTACTTGCTGCTGGTGCTGATGTGAATTTGAGCAGCAGGCGGGATGGCAACCCGCTGATTATCGCTGCCCAGCTTGGCAATCTGGAGTTAGCTCGAAGGCTGGTTCAGGCCGGGGCTAATGTGAATGCCATAGTACTGGCGGATGAAACACCACTGATTAATGCCAGTTATATTGGCGATTTGGCGATGGTGCAGTACTTGGTTCAGCAAGGCGCCAGGGTTAATCTGAAAGTGGAAGCTACGGTTATGGATGGCAGTGAACTGCGCTCGCCACTCAGCAGGGCTTCTACTGCCGAGGTCAGAGCTTATCTGCTGGATCAGGGGGCAACCCCCTAGAACAAAACTGCTTTTAATTAAAGACTCAGAATTTCGGGCCTTGTATGCCTGCTGGCGAAGCTTTGCCCAAAACCATGGAAAACGATAAAACTAAAGGACAAAACCAATGAAAAAAAGACTAATAGGTGCGGCAGTTGTGTTGCTGGCTGGGGCTGCAGTGGCATGGGAGCTGTTGTCTGGCTGGACAAATTTATCGGCAAAGTTGTCAGCGGGGGTACCAGAGCAAACAAAAGTGTATCAACCAGAGTTTCAGGTCTCTGCAGAACAAGCCATAACTGCACTGAAGCAAAGTCAGCAGCAAGGTCAGTTTCCGGCTTTGACCGCTGCTGTAGCATGGCGTGGCCAGTTGTTATGGGCTGGAGCTGTGGGTTATGCCGATTTGGAAAGTCAAAAGCCAGCCAGTATTGAAAGTCAGTTTCGAATTGGCAGCACATCAAAGGCGGTGACCGCCACTGCATTAGCCAGAGCCATGGCCGCCGGCGTTATAGAATTGGATACTCCAATCAGCCGCTATAAAACCGACCTACCCAATTCGCTGTGGCAGGATTTAACGTTACGGCAACTGATGTCACACACAGCGGGTTTTCCTGGCTATAAAGAAAACACCGACTGGATTGGTGCGGTACAAACGTTATTAAAGCAAGCCGAGTTTCATGATGTGCATGATGCTTTGAGCTTGTTTGATGAAAGCAAACTGCTGTTTCCGGCAGGCACAGATTTTCATTACAGCTCTTTTGATGTCAATCTGGCCAGTGCTGTATTGCAAAGTGCGGTACAAACACCATTTTTACAGTATCTGGATGCGCAAGTCAGTCAGCCACTTGGCTTGTCCTCTCTGGCCGCTGCTGAGCAGCCATCACCCCATCAGGTCAGCTTTTACATGACCCGTGATGGTTATGCCAAAAAACACAGAGAGGTGAATTTAAGCCAAAGATGGGCAGGCGGTGGCCTCGCCGCCAGTTCAGTCGATTTAGCAGTGTTAGGCTCAGCCTGGTTTAACTCAGACTTTATTCCTGCGGCAGTACAGCAGCAATTCTGGACTCCACAAAAATTGCGCAATGGCGAAGTCAACGAGCAGTCTTATGCTTTGGGTTGGCGTAACTTTTCGCAAAAACATTTGTTTTGTGACAAAGAGAATCCGCTGAGCCGTACCGTCAGTTTTGTGCACCATGGCGGTGTGTCCAGCGGTGCACAAAGCTGGTTAGTTATTTATCCGGAGTTGCAGCTGGTGGTGGCGATGAATACCAACACAGTCAAAGAGAACTACTGCGATTTTGCTAAACAGGCTGCTTTGATCACCAGACCTTTTTTACAGCAGATAGCACCGGAATGGGTAAACAAAACATCGACGCTTTAAGCATTAAAAAGGCGACCCGCAGGTCGCCTTTTGTCTTTCTAAGCAATTGATAGTTAAATCGCAGCTATTTGTTCCTGCTGGGCTTTTAACTTCGTAATAGCTTCCAAAGCTTCTGCCAGTTTTTCACGCTCTTTTGCTAAAACCGCTTCAGGCGCTTTAGCCACAAAACCTTCATTTGCCAGTTTACCGGCAACACGGTCATGTTCCTGCTGAGCTTTTTCCATTTGCTTGGCAATACGGGCCAGTTCAGCTTCTTTGTCGATAAGGCCAGCCATAGGGATCAGAATATCCATTTTGCCCAAAAGCTGAGCGGCACAAGCTGGTGCTGTGTCGCCATCGGCTAATACAGTAATGGCTTCTAACTTCGCCATATTCTGCAGGAAGGCCATATTGCTTTGTAAACGGCGACTATCGTCTGCAGTCAGGTTACGCACTAATACAGACAATGGTTTGCTTGGCGCTATATCCATTTCACCCCGTACGTTACGGATAGCAACGATAAAGCTCTTCACCCATTCCAGATCAGCAGTAGCAGTTTCATTCACCAGCGCCTGATTAAATTCAGGGTAAGCCTGCAACATAATGCTGTCGCCGGCGCTGATGTCAGTGCGAACCATAGGGGCTACGCGCTGCCAAATTTCTTCAGTGATAAATGGCATGATAGGGTGCATTAAACGCAGCAGCGATTCCAGCACTGTCAGTAAGGTATGACGGGTGCCACGTTGCTGAGCTTCGGTGCCTTTAAACAATACAGGTTTGGTCAGCTCTAAATACCAGTCACAGAACTGGTTCCAGGTGAACTCATACAGCGTATTGGCCGCCATATCAAAACGGTAGCTGTCTAAATAACCACGGAACTGAGTGATAGTTTGCTGATACTGGCTGATGATCCAGTGATCGGCTAATGACAGCTCCATTTCACCGCCACCATTGCCGTTAACAGAGAGACCGCAATCTTTTTCTTCGGTCATCATGGTGACGTAACGGCTGGCGTTCCACAGCTTGTTACAGAAGTTACGGTAACCGTCTAAACGTTTCATATCCCAGCTGATATCACGGCCTGTTGAAGCCAAAGCCGCTAAAGTGAAACGCAGCGCATCTGTACCGCTGGCTTCAATACCTTCAGGGAATTGCTTTTTGGTCTGGTTGCCAATTTTTTCGGCCAGCTGTGGCTGCATCATATTGCTGGTGCGTTTCACCAGTAAATCTTCCAGACTGATACCGTCAATCATATCCAGCGGGTCAATCACGTTGCCCTTGGATTTTGACATCTTGTCGCCGTTTTCATCACGAATAAGGCCAGTCACATACACAGTCTTAAAGGGCACCTGAGGTTTGCCATTTTCATCTTTGATGAAATGCATCGTCATCATAATCATCCGGGCAACCCAGAAGAAAATGATGTCAAAACCAGTGACTAACACGTCGGTCGGGTGGAAGGTTTTTAAATCTTCAGTGTTGTCCGGCCAACCTAAAGTAGAGAAGGTCCACAGCGCTGAGCTGAACCAGGTGTCCAGTACATCGTTGTCCTGACGTAATTTCACGTCATCGGCTAACTCGTGCTTAGCTCGCACTTCAGCTTCATCACGGCCTACGTAGACTTTACCTGTTTCGTCGTACCAGGCAGGAATACGGTGACCCCACCACAGCTGACGGCTGATACACCAGTCCTGAATGTCACGCATCCAGCTGTAGTACATGTTTTCGTATTGCTTAGGCACAAACTGAATGTCGCCGTTTTCCACAGCTTCAATGGCAGTTTTTGCCATAGGGGCAACACGCACATACCATTGATCTGTCAGTAATGGCTCAATCACTACACCAGAACGGTCGCCGTAGGGCAGGGTGTTATTGTGATCTTCTACTTTGTCCAGAAGGCCAGCGGCATCAAAAGCAGCCACTATGGCTTTACGGGCAGCGTAACGCTCAAGGCCCTGAAATTCAGCAGGGATTTCAGCATTGTGCGCCGGGTTTGCTTCACCATTGGTAAAGAAACATTCGCCTTCAGTGCGGATAGTGGCATCGGCTGTCATCACGTTGATCATGGGCAACTGATGACGTTTACCTACTTCGTAGTCGTTAAAGTCATGAGCTGGGGTGATTTTGACACAGCCCGTGCCTTTGTCTTTATCAGCATGTTCGTCGGCCAGAATGGGAATACGGCGATTCACCAGTGGCAACAGCACTTCTTTACCAATCAAAGACTGGTAGCGCTCATCGTCCGGGTTGACTGCAATACCAGTATCACCCAGCATGGTTTCTGGACGGGTAGTGGCTACTACTATGTAGTTTTTGCCATCAGCTGTGGTCACGCCATCGGCCAGTGGATAACGTAAGTTCCACAGATGGCCTTTTTGTTCTTTGTTTTCTACTTCTAAATCAGAAATAGCAGTGTGAAGCTTCGGATCCCAGTTCACCAGGCGTTTGCCACGGTAAATCAGGTCGTCCTGATACAAACGCACAAAAACTTCCTGTACGGCATTCGACAGGCCAGCGTCCATAGTGAAACGCTCTTTGTCCCAGTCGACTGAGTTGCCTAAACGGCGCATTTGTTCAGTAATGGTGCCACCTGATTCGGCTTTCCATTCCCATACTTTTTCAATAAAAGCTTCGCGGCCCATGGCATGACGGTCTGGTTTGCCTTCGGCTGCCAGTTTACGCTCCACCACCATTTGCGTGGCGATACCAGCGTGGTCAGTCCCTACTTGCCATAAGGTGTTTTTGCCCAGCATACGTTTGTAGCGGGTTAAGGCATCCATAATAGTTTGCTGGAACGCATGGCCCATATGCAGGCTGCCGGTCACGTTTGGTGGTGGGATCATGATGCAATACGCACCATTGCTGTTATCACCACTTGGCTTGAAATAGCCTTTGCTTTCCCATGCCTGATACATGGCTTGTTCAACTTGACTCGGGTTAAATGTCTTTTCCATCTTCGTTACCTGAAACTCTCACTAAAAACGCAGGCCGGCCATCAGAGCTGCACTGTTTGCGGGGTTAACCCCGACTGGCGATAAAATTTAAATCGTTCCCGCGCCTGAACCTTTAACTGTTCTTCGGCTGGAACAAATTCGATAATGTGTTGAAAACGCTGACTAAAAGGCGGCACTGTTGCCGACAGGTTAATTAAAACCGGCCTCGCGTTACCTGGAGGCAGCCAGCTGATTTCCACCGGAGCGCCTCGTGCAGGGCCTTCGCCCGCCAGATTGTGTGGCACAAATCGCTCTGGATCAAAGCGCCATATTACCTCATCCAGCAGTTCGGCGTCCGCCTGATTTTGGCAGAACACAAAAACCCGCTGTCCGGCCTGATAAAAATCAGCGCAGAGTTTTGCAGCAACATGAAAAAAAGCTGGCTCTGACGCCAGCTGTGATTCAGCTTCTGCTGCCATTTCCGGCAGCAGATAAAAACTGACTTGAGGCACTGTTATCCCTCGATGTCGGTTCCGACACGGTTAATTAAAAACTGGGTCAACATAGCCACAGGACGGCCAGTCGCGCCTTTGTCTTTACCACCACTGCGCCATGCAGTACCGGCAATATCCAAATGCGCCCAGTTGTATTTACGGGTGAAGCGCGACAGGAAACAAGCTGCGGTAATAGTACCGGCGGCACGGCCACCTAAATTACTGAAGTCCGCAAACGGGCTTTCCAGCTGATCCTGATAGTCATCCCACAAAGGTAAACGCCAGGCTCTGTCACCACTTTGATCTGAGGCATTTAATATTTCATGCGCCAGCGGATTATGGTTACTTAATAAACCTGAAGCGTGTTTACCCAAAGCAATGACACAAGCGCCCGTTAAGGTGGCAACGTCAATCACCACATCCGGGTCAAAACGCTCGACATAAGTTAAAGCATCACACAACACTAAACGGCCTTCAGCATCTGTGTTTAACACTTCAACCGTCTGACCTGACATAGTCGTTAAAATATCACCAGGGCGATAAGCGCGGCCATCCGGCATATTTTCAGCGCCAGCCAGCACAGCCACCATATTAATAGGCAAACCTAAGCTAACCACTGCATGCATAGTTCCCAGCACTGAAGCTGCGCCACACATGTCGTATTTCATTTCGTCCATCGCATCGCTTGGCTTTATGCTGATACCACCGGTATCAAAGGTTAAGCCTTTGCCGACCAACACCACAGGCGCGCTATTATCCATAGCGCCGTTGTATTTAATCACCGCCATTTTGGCTTCGTTTTCCGAGCCACGGCCCACAGCCACGTAAGAGTGCATACCCAAAGCTGTCATTTCAGCAATGCCAAGCACTTCCACTGATACTTTGTCGTGTTGGGCTAATGCCACAGCCTGATCCGCTAAATAAGCAGGAGTACAGATGTTTGGTGGCATATTTGACACGTCTTTACAGACTTTGATACCAGCAGCCACAGCCAAACCATGTTCAACGGCTTTTTCGCCTATGGTTAAATCGCGGCGGGTCGGCACGTTAAAAACAATTTTACGCAGCGGGCGACGGGTTTCGTCTTTACGGCTTTTCAGCTTGTCGAATACGTACAAACAATCCTGGGTGGTTTCTACCGCATGACGTACTTTCCAGTAGGTGTCGCGGCCTTTTACATGCAGCTCAGATAAGAAACACACAGCTTCCATTGAGCCGGTTTCATTTAAAGTGCTGATGGTTTTGGAGATGATTTGGCGGTACTGGCGTTCGTCCAGTTCACGCTCTTTACCACAACCCACCAAGAGTACACGTTCACTCAGTACGTTCGGTACATGGTGCAATAACAACATCTGGCCGGGTTTGCCTTCTAAATCGCCCCGGCGTAATAAATTGCTGATGTAGCCTTCGCTGATTTTATCCAGCTGTTCGGCAACCGCTGACAAGCGGCGCGGCTCATAAACGCCGACAACGATACATGCACTTCGTTGTTTTTCCGGACTACCGCTTTTTACGCTGAACTCCATGCTCACTCCTGATTCTAAGACTTTCGGCCACTATACCAAGTTAGTTCGGTGGTACAGTGGTCTTCTGTGTGATGATATTTTGTCCGGCTTTACAAAAAAGCTCGGATTTATCGCCACTTTAGTCAATAATAATTGCTGTAAACATCCAGTTTACTTAAAAATCGTCAGGGTTCCAGCAAAAAGACAGGTTTTAGGGGGCATTTTTGATTGTTTTTCGTTATCTGATTGGTGAAGTGTTTAAATCCCAATTGGCGGTCTTCCTGATCCTGATCACTATTATCATGAGCCAGCGCTTTGTGAAAATTCTGGCAGACGCATCAGACGGTGATATTCCTGGTCAGTTGGTGCTGACTGTTCTGGCATTAAAACTGCCACAACTGGCGGTGATTATTATTCCTTTAAGCGCTTTTTTGGGCGTTTTAATAGCTTATGGCCGCATTTACGCCGACAGCGAAATGACGGTATTACATGCCACCGGCATCAGCGAATGGTATGTCACCCGCTTAACCCTGATGTTATCTGTAGTGATGGCGCTTGGGGCAGGTTTTGTCACTTTGTATTTAAGCCCCTGGTCGACCGAACGTGAATACCAGATTTTAGAACAGGCCGAAGCCGATTCGGGCCTTAGCAGCTTAATTCCAGGGCGTTTCCAGCAAACGTCCAATGAAAAAGCCGTGGTTTTTGTGCATGACATCAGCCGTGATGGCGGAGAGCTGGAAAGGGTGTTTTTAGCCCAGACCTCTTCAGAGCCAGGCGGTCAAACCTCTATTGTGTATGCGCAATCTGGTTACGTGAAAGAAGATGCCAGCGGTGCTCAGTTGCTGGAGTTAAACAATGGCCGCCGTTATGCCGGTGAAACCCGTTCTCCTGGTTATGAAGTGGTGGAATTTGGTCAATATCAAATTCAAATTCGTGAACAACAAGTGGAACAAAAACGCCGTAAGTTATCCAGTTTACCCACGGCTGAACTGCGCAACCAAACAGGGCCTGAAGCCGCTGCTGAATGGCACTGGCGTATAGCTATACCACTTTCTATTCCTATTTTAATGCTGATTGCAGTGCCGCTGAGCAAAGTAAACCCACGCCAGGGCAAGTTTGGCCGCTTATTACCAGCCTTGGCCTTATACCTGCTGTATTACATTTTGCTGATTGCCAGCCGCTCAGCTATAGAGGACGGCAAAATTCCAGAGCAATTAGGTATGTGGTGGATCCACGCGCTTGGCCTGACCTTCGGTATTGTGCTGTTGGTGAAACACCGCACTGCAGGCCAAAAGCTAAAAGCATTAATCACAGGGCGCTCTTCTCATGTTTAAGATACTCGACCTGTATATAGGCCGCACCATATTAACCACAGTGCTGATGACTGTGACTGTGCTGATGATTTTATCCGGCATGTTCAGGTTTATTGATCAGTTACGTTTAGTTGGCCGCGGTGATTACGACATGTTATCCGCTGGTTTATTTACCTTGTTCAGCGTACCTGGCGATTTAATTTTGTTTTTCCCTATGGCGGCTTTAATAGGCGGTTTAGTAGGGCTGGGCATGCTGGCGAGCAATAGCGAGCTGGTGGTGATGCAGGCTGCGGGTTTGTCGCGGCTTAATATCATAGGTTCAGTGATGAAAACCTCCTTGCTGATGATGCTGATTGTGATGCTGGTGGCTGAGTTTGGTGCGCCAGTGGCTGAAAAAACGGCCCGTGAACTGCGAACTAAAGCCATTTCAGGCGGTGATTTAATTTCGGCAAGGCAGGGCGTCTGGGCCAAAGATGGTGATCATTTTATCAATATCAAACAGGTGGATGACTTTGGTAACTTAACCGATTTAACCATTTACGAGTTTGATACCGACTTAAAATTGCAGGCCATTGTCAGCGCCAAAACCGCAGTCTTTATCAGCAATGCCTGGCGTTTATCTGATGTCAGCCGTTTACATTTTCGTGACGACAGAGTAGAGAAACACCAGTGGCAGGAACAGCGTTGGCGTTCTACCTTAACGCCGGATAAGCTGGGCGTAGTGTCTATTAAACCCGAGCTATTATCGCTCAAAGGCTTAACAGACTACATCGACTATCTGGACAGCAACCAGCAAGACAGCAGCAAGTTTGAGCTGGCATTCTGGCGCAAGGCCACCCAGCCTTTAACTATTATTGCTATGTTGCTGGTGGCTTTGTCTTTTATTTTTGGACCACTGCGCAGCGTCACCATGGCGGCCCGTATTCTGATGGGTATTCTGACAGGTTTTGTCTTCTATATGAGTGATCAGGTGTTTGGGCCTGTGGCTTTGGTGTACCAGTTGCCTCCTGTCCTCGGGGCCGTATTGCCTTCCAGCTTGTTTATAGCTCTGGCGATGTATTTATTGCAGAAGAAATAGCAACGCCGTTGCTAGAGTGGCGGATATAAAAAAGGCAGAATTGATTTCTGCCTTTTTGCTATCTGCTGTTTTACTACCAGTTTAGCCCGCTTTACGATGCACATTCAGCTCTTTGCTTTCATCTTTGGTCAGCTTGACTACCATGGTGTTGGTGATTTGATCCTGCAACGCCAAACCCTGACCCCAACGGATCCACAACCATAAATTCCCCAGACCTAACAAAGACACCACTAAACGCAGTAGCCCTTGTTTTAGCGTAATGGGCGAACCATCGGGCTGTATCAGCAAAATACGCCAGGCCCGCATGCCCAGGGTTTGACCAGCTTTCACCCAGAAATAAACATAAAACCAGATAAAAACCAACAGCGAATACAGTTGGAACCAAATGGAATGTTTCTGAATAAAATCGGCCTGATCCTGATAAGCCGCCAGCGAAACCAGACCCAGCTTATCCAGAATAGTTACAAGCAGCAGCGCCAGACCCATAGCCAGCATCCAGAGCGCCGCTAAAATCAGCACGTCATAAAGAATGGCAGCTAAACGGCGGAACAAACCCGCCTTTGGAGATTCGTGATACATCAGTGTGTCCTGACTTTTATTGATTCGATGAATGGCGCTAAGTGTATCACGCAGCTTAGTTTTTCCGAAACTGCTGCAAAAACGCGCAACCAGACAGCCAACTGAAACTTTTGCTTGCGCCGCGCCATTCGCTTTGTATAATGCAAGCGTTTACTTCTGTACGACCCTCAATGCCTGGGTGGCGAAATCGGTAGACGCAGCGGATTCAAAATCCGCCGGGGGAAACTCCGTGTCGGTTCGAGTCCGACCCTAGGCACCAATGTTTTAAACTTCATTTCTATTTTTACATACTGCTTATGATATTGGTTCTGTTGAGTGTTCCTATCTAGTTGCTTGAAAACACCCTCTTCAATTTTGACCTTTCAAATTCCGTTTGGTGACACATCCGGTCCATACACGGTTCTTTTTTGTAAGGTTTTTAGCTCGCATTGCTTGAAATAACTTGCATACGCTCGACACCATTTCGCTTTCGATATTGGATTGATGAATAAACTTTATTTTTAATCCACTACTTTCAGTTCTGGTCTTGTCGGAATGGAGTGGCCAACTTTTTCGAGTTTCAAGAAATTCAAGAACAGAGAGAGATTCCATACTTATATACTCTTAAACGGACTGATTTGCCGCGAGAGCGTTGCGAATTGTCTAATAGTCAAATTGAGATCCTGACCATATTTTGTTAGAAACTAATGGTAGTAGCGTAAGTCTCGCTTTATTTAAACTATTTCCTTGAAAAACAATTGAAATATAGAAACTTAGTCGTTATCTCTGGACAAGGTAAAATCTAACAAACTATGGCATAGTTTGTTAGATTTTTGGGTATTTTTCCTTCTAGTAAGCTGGTAAGTTACTTCAGAGTATCGCATTGCCTTTATCGCGTATTGGGCACGTTAGAAGTAGGGATATAGAAATATGAGCATGAACGAAGCGGATACCCGCTATCACTTAATTGATCCGGTGTTACGTGATAAAGGCTATGTGAGCAAGGATCGCATAACTCTTGAGACTATTTTAACGCCAGCTCCAGTTGAACCCAGTGGCGCTAAAGGACGGCGTAGAAAGGGGCCAGGACGCACAGACTACTTACTCTGCGTAAAGGTGGGCCAGATGCCCAAAGCACTGCCCGTTGCTGTTCTTGAAGCAAAAAAAGAAAGTGAAGACCCACTTAAAGGCATGCAGCAGGCTAAGGGTTATGCAGATTGTAAACGCTTTGATGTGAAGTATGTATTTTCTACTAATGGCCATCGCTACGGTGAGTTTGATTGCACCAGCAACTTGCAAGACGGCCCGTTTCCATTCGTAGACTTTCCACCTCATGCTGATTTAACAGCGCGTTATGCTAAAGATGTTGGTATCGATTTGAATAAACCCGGTGCAGCCATGTTATTTCAGGCCGACAGCCCAGCCTGGTCACAATCACGCTATTATCAAGATGCTGCTATCAGAGCTGCTTTTGAAAAAATCTTACTCGACCAACAAGCAGGAAACGCGCCTAGAGTATTACTCACGCTCGCTACCGGTGCTGGTAAAACCGTCATTGCAACTAACCTGCTCTGGCGTATGAGCCAAGCCGGTCAGTTACCCAAGCCTGCGCTGTTTTTATGTGACCGCGACGAGTTACGAGAGCAGGCATACACCAAACTCAAAGCTGCTTTTGGTGATAATGCTCGCATCGTACACACTGAAAAAGGTGGTAATGCCGCAGCAAACGCCCGCATCCACATCGCTACTTATCAAACTTTAGGTTTGGATGACGATAACGGTTTCGCAAGCTTTTTAAGCGAACACTACGGTGAAGACGCTTTCAGCGTGATTATTATCGACGAATGCCATCGCTCCGCTTGGGGGCGCTGGTCTGAGGTGCTAAAGCGCAATCCCAATGCAATTCATATAGGCCTAACCGCAACACCGCGTAAACTAGAAGAATCTAAGCATACAAGCAAAGAAGATCACGAAATTACTGCCAATAATCGCCAGTATTTTGGTGAGCCGGTTTATGAATACACACTGATCCAAGCACAAGAAGACGGCTATCTTGCAGCATGCGAAATAGTTAAACGTAAAGCTAGCATTGATAAAGCCACCTTTACCAAAGAGGAAATTCTTAAGGCGGGGGTGAAGGATATCAAAACGGGAAAACTATTAACCGAAGCAGACCTGACCAAAAACGAATATACCGACAAAGACTTCGATGATGAACTCTTCATCGAACTGCGTACGCCTAAAATGTGTGCCGATTTGTTCAAATTGCTGTGTGAAAATGGCGGCCCAGAACAGAAAGTGATAGTTTTCTGCAACCGCGAGATACACGCAGACCGCGTAGTACAACATATGAACAATTTGTATGTGCGATGGTGCAAAGAACAAGGGAAATCGCCCAAAGACCATTATGCATTTAAATGTATGGGTGGCCCCAATAACGGCGCAGATATGATTGAGCCTATGCGCGGCTCTGCCGAGCGCGCCTTTATCGCATGTACAGTGGATTTGTTAGAAGCTGGTGTAGATATTGAACGCCTGAACGCCGTGGTGTTTTTCCGCTACTTACAATCACCAATCAAGTTTTATCAGATGGTCGGGCGCGGTACGCGCATCCATGAAGAAACCCAAAAATTCAAGTTCTGGCTTTATGACTATACCGACGTCACACAACTGTTCGGCACAGATTTTATTACTAAACCACCACGTCCAGGCTCTGGTGGTAAAGGTAGTGGTGGTAATGGCCCTGATGATGTCGGGGGAAATGAAGGACCTGCTGTAGCAGAAATCGCTGGACAAAGCGTCATTATCAATCCGCAAGGACGCTTTATTCTGAGCCGCCGCGATGGTCGTGACACTCCAATCCCAGTGGATGATTACCGTCGGGAAGTGATACAAAGAGTTTTGAACGAAGCTCATAACTTAAATGAATTCCGTTCGCTATGGATTGAAACCCAAAAGCGACGCCAATTAATCGCTCACTTGCTGGGCGACAACTTTAGCCCTGAAGTGATCCGAGAAATAGACCAAATGAACGATTTTGATTTGTATGATTTTTTTGGTCACCATGGTTACCATGCTCGTGCACTTAAACGCCCAGAACGCGGCGCACACTTTATTAGTCACAACCAAAGTTGGTTTGATGGTATGGATGGCAAAGCAGCTATTGTAGTGAAAAATCTTGGGCACCAGTTTGCCCAAGGCGGCACTGATGCATTGGAAAGTCCAAGCCTGTGGGAAGTACCAGATATTAAATTGGCGGGTGGTTTAAATGCTCTTCGGGCTTTAGGTGCACCAGTACAAGTTATGCATGATGCGAAGTCAAGGTTGTTTGGAATATGAATGTACCCATGAAGAAAGTATCTGAACTATTTTCGACTTTTAAAATAGGAGGAACGCCAAGTCGAGGCAATCCTTCATATTTTGATGGCCCAAATTTGTGGGTATCAATCCGAGACATGGAAGGGCAATCAATAATTACAAAAACTGCTGAAACAATTTCTGCCGAAGGTGTTCGCAACTCTAATTGCAAGCTAGTTAAAAAAGGAAGCTTGCTTTTTAGTTTCAAGTTAACAGTTGGCAGGATTTCTTTCGCAGGAGTAGACCTTTATACTAATGAGGCAATTGCTGCTTTTGATCCAGATGAAGCTAAAGCAGCTGGCATCGACTTAGAATATCTATCTCTTGTATTACCCATTGCAGCAAGCACTGATACAACAAAAAATAGTATGGGCGCTGCTCTTCTTAATAAAGACAAGATTCTAAACTTAGAAATTCCTTATTTTGAACTCCCTCAACAGCGCCAAATCGCCGCTCGCCTGAAAGCGCAACTTGCCGAAGTGGAAACAGCCCGACAGGCGGTGCAGGAACAGATGAGAGATGCATCCGCACTAAAAAAGCGAGCTCTAGAGTCTTTGTTTTCGTCTCTTCAGAGTTGGTCACCAATCTGTAGCGCTGCAAAACTTCAATCAGGATACGCTTTTAAGAGCGACACTTTCAAAACAAGTGGCGTCCGACTATTGCGGAATGCGAATATTCTACCTGGGAAAGTGTATTGGGATGATTCGGTTTTTCTGAGCGAAATTGATGCAGCAAAATTTTCTAACTTTGCACTGGATTCTGACGATGTTCTGATAAGTTTAGATCGTCCATTAATTTCAAGTGGAATCAAAGTTGCTCGTGTTAGCAACGATGATTTGCCAGCTTTGCTGGTTCAGCGAGTAGGGCGATTTATAGTTGACCCCGATAAGCTGGATAAAGATTACCTATATGCATTTTTGCAAACAGATTTGTTTATTTCGAATATTAGCGGGCATGATCAAAGCCTTGGAGTACCTCACATATCGCCATCGCAAGTCGAAGCTATCGAGCTCCCCTTACCGGGACTTGATGAACAGAAAGTTCTAACAAAACGTTTAAAAGAAATAACTGACACTTGGCAAAATTTAGTCTCAGCTTTGCAGAAACAGATTAATGACTTAACGATTTTACCCAAAGCAATCCTTGCCCAAGCCTTTAAGAATGAATCATGACTAAAACGAAAAACACAACTAAGCAGCCCAAAGCTATCGCCTCTACCCAATCGCTCTCCAGCTTTGTAAAAAGCATCTGTGACATAATGCGCCGCTCTAATTGCTCCAGTGCTTTGCAATATGTACCTGAGCTCACTTGGATTTTGTTTTTACGCATTTTGGATGCACAAGAAAGTAAATCTCGAGAAGAAGCTGAAGTATTGGGAGCTGACTTTACGCCAGCATTAACCCCCCCTTATCGCTGGCAGGATTGGGCAGCTCCATATTCTGATAAACCTGACCACCCTAAAACAGCGGAAGGTAAACCGTTCGGCTGGAAACGACAGGAGTTATTTGCGGCTGGCGATGGTAAGTTGTTCGAATTTATCAATAAAGACTTACTACCCCATTTACACAGTTTAGATGCAGACCCACAAACAGGGTTACCGAACCCTGGAGCCAGCCGTAAGCAGCGTATCATGGGACGTACCATGACCGCCGTTGAACGCGTGCGCGTCGATAGTGAAGCCAACCTGCGTGATATTCTCGACAAAGTGCATGAGATAAATATTGAACACGTTGACGACACTCACTTTTTTACATTGTCGCAAGTGTATGAAGATTTACTGTTAAAAATGGGAGAGAAAAACTCCGACGGCGGCCAGTTTTTTACGCCGCGGGAAGTTATTCGAGCTATGGTGCACACAGTGCAACCTCAACTTGGCCAAACTGTGTATGACCCTTGCTGTGGAACCGGCGGCTTCCTGGCCGTGGCTTATGAACATATAGCCAGACAATTAGGTCAAAGTCCGGCTAGTACCGATTTGGATACGCTCAAGCACGATACCTTTTTTGGTCGTGAAAAAGAGAACTTAGTTTTCCCTATCGCTCTCGCGAACTTAGTACTGCATGGCATCGATCAGCCTAATCTGTGGCATGGCAACTCATTGACCCGCCGCGCCACTTACACCGGACTTTTTGAGCAGGCACCTAAGCAGTTTGATGTGATTCTTACCAACCCACCCTTTGGTGGTAAAGAAGGTAAAGATGCACAGAAAAATTTCCCCTTTGAAACCAGTGCTACGCAAGTGCTTTTTGTACAGGATATTCTTGCTGAGCTGGCACCTGAAGGCTCGTGTGCGATCGTACTCGATGAAGGGCTGTTATTCCGTACGAACGAGAGTGCTTTTGTCGAAACCAAACGCAAACTGGTAGATGAATGTGACCTATGGGCCATTGTCAGTTTACCCGGTGGGGTTTTTTCAACCGCAGGAGCAGGTGTCAAAACAAACTTGCTGTTTTTTACCAAAGGTAAGAAAACCGAGAAAATCTGGTACTACGATTTGTCATACGTCAAAGTTGGTAAGAAAACACCATTGACGCTTGCACACTTTGGTTTTGATGCCGACGGCAGTGTGTTGGCTGATGCGCAATTACCAAACATCCTCACCGCAGACTGGTTAGCAGATGAAGGCAACGCAGGTAAGGCGTTTCCAAGCTATGCACGGATGTTACAAAATCATGGTACTGAAAAAGGTGGTAGTCGTTATTCTTGGACAATAGATTTTGCTGCTCGCCGTGCTCAAGCCCGTTCTGAAATGCAGCCATTGTTAGATGAAGCGGCCACGTTAAAAGCCGTTGTAGTAGATCTGAAAGAACAACTCAAATGGATGAAAAAAGACAAAACAGACAAAACTAAAGTGGAAGCTGTTACTGCACAGATTACGGAGCAGGAAAAGCTTGTACGTGAGCTTGAGAATAAAGCCGCTGACATCGAAGCAGCCGTGTTCGATTTGAAAGCCGTCAACCCCCACGTCATCGTGGAAACAGATACCAGAACACCTTTGAATATTATCGAAAATATCCAGTTGCAACAGAAGGTGATAGATAACGCGCTAAAAAACCTTGCAGAACTCATGAATAAATTAACATTCTAAATTGGATATGTTCGGATAAACCATGGAAACATGGTTTATCCGAATTCATATGAGAAATTTGACAACGGATTGAAATACAACCACTTATGGCAGTTATTCATCGTTTTTTTGCGAAAAATTAAATCAGGAACAGCCATAAATATTCCCTTTTACGCCTAATTTATTATTTTATTTTCCCCATTTCTGGAGGGGCGGTTTATTAGAAAAGTGAATATACCTTCTATGTATCAGTAACTAAGGAAAGGTTGGTCGATGCCATTATACGAGATTAGCAATAACGAATTAAAACCGCTGGTTGGCACCACTTTTCGGGAGCAGAACCTTTGGGAGCGGCGTGATTTGCAGCGCCTTTTCAAGCTGAATATTTCAGTGATAGATCCCGATCTTCTTGTCATTGCCGAAGAGTTTGGTGAATGGAATGAAGGCAACCGCCGGATAGATTTACTCGCGGTTGATAAGAACGCCAATCTTGTTGTTATTGAACTAAAACGCACCGAAGACGGTGGCCATATGGAGTTGCAGGCAATTCGTTATGCCGCCATGATCGCCAACATGAGATGGGATGTTGCAGTTTCTGTATACACGCGATTCTTGGCAGATAATGGCATTGATTTAGATGCAGAAAGCCGCCTCTGTGAATTTTTGGAGTGGGATAAACCGCGACAAGATGATTTTGCGCAAAACGTTCGCATAATCCTTGCTTCAGCTGATTTCTCAAAAGAGATTACTACTTCAGTTCTTTGGCTAAATGAACGGGAGCTCGATATCTGCTGTATCCGCTTGTCATTGCATAAGATCGATAACAAGTTAGTACTTAGTTCAGAGCAAATAATCCCACTTCCCGAAGCAGAAGGTTATCAAATCGAAGTCCGGCAGAAAAAACGGGAAGAACGAGTGTCGCGTGGTGATTCAAAAGACCGCTCGTTGTACACAATATCCTTTAATGATGAAGTCTTTGAATCCGACTTCAGGAAGTCGGATATCGGTTACAACACCGTTAAGCTGTTAGAGGCGAATGGCTTGATCGATAGCAGTGTTTTCGCCTTACTACGGGACGATACTTCTTGCAGCTTCAAACTGCTTAAACTTCCTGAAGAAATGACAGACACAGAAAAGCAGTATGCGAAGTACCGTTACCGGCAGGAGCCTGAGATTACTTATGAAGGTAAAGGCTATTACATCGCTCGAAACTGGGGCTTGGCAAATACACCAAGGTTTATCGAAAAAATGGAAAGATCGTTTCCGGGTCTGAAGTATTCATCTAATGGTGACTAATTGGGATAAGCGCGAGAAGATGAAAGTGTTTATAATCCCGGAATTGCTGAAGCATTGAGCAAGCATTTCCCTTAACAGGTAGAAAAAGTGAGTAACGCAAAAATCAACAAAGCTATGCTGACATGGGCGCGCGAGCGTTCTGGCTATGCTTTGCCTGAATTTGCGCACAAGCTCAACGTGACTGAACAGAAAGTCAGTGAATGGGAAGCTGGAGAGCGGGAAATAACATTCGTTCAGGCTATGGCCTTTGCAGATAAAGCCCATGTGCCTTTTGGTTTTCTGTTTCTGAGCCAACCGCCAGTTGAAAACCTGCCTATCCCGGATTTACGAACTGTTGATTCTGCAGAGCTAAAGCGTCCGAGTGCGGAGTTAATTGATTTACTCAAAAACATGCTGGAATGTCAGGACTGGTACCGCGACTATGCACGCAATCAGTTGTTGCAACCCATAGATGTTGTCGGTAGTTTTCGCCCTGAACAGGGCGTGGCTGCCGTAGTTGCGGATATGCGCACTAAGCTGAACATTCCACCTCACCCAAAACGGGGTAACTGGACAGATTATTATCGTGATCTGGTACAGCGCATTGAAACTCTGGGCATTTTGGTCATGAGACAATCCAGCCTTGGCCACCACAGCAGACCCTTTAGTGTCGAAGAGTTCCGTGGTTTTGCAATGTGCGATGAGTTTGCGCCCATTATCTTCGTCAATCATGCTGATGCGCCTGGCGCCCGACTCTTTACCTTAATCCACGAGTTATGCCATATCTGGATAGGCCAAACCGGGATCTCTGATGGTGATGCGAACAATCATCGGGCAGAAGAACGCTTCTGTAATGCGGTGGCGGCAGAGTTTTTAGTACCTACAGATGAATTCCAGGCGCTGTGGCGCAGTGACTATGATCACTGGCAGCAAAACCTGCCTGATCTCGAAGCTCATTTCCATGTCAGTCCCTGGGCTTTGGCACGAAAAGCACTCACCCTAGAGTTGATCAGCCAAGGTGAATACGGAGCTTTTATTAAGGCGCAAATTGACGCTTTTAAAGAACGTGAAGCGAGCGGCAGTGGTCCAGGCTATTTTAAAACCAAAAAAGCACAAATTAGCCAATTGTTTTCTAAAGCTGTGGTCAGTGAAGCACTGAATGGCAAGTTGTTGTTGCGTGATGCGGGTTGGATGTTAGGAATGAAACCTGCCAGTGTCGCAAAGTTCGCACAGGAGCTTGGGTTGTGATTTATCTGCTGGACGCTAACACTTATATCGAAGCCAAAAACACTTACTACAGCATGGATTTTTGCCCGGCTTATTGGTCCTGGCTTGACCAACAGTTTGTGGCTGGCGTAGCTGGTAGTATTGATATGATTGGTCGTGAACTGAAAGACGGCAATGACGAATTGGCAACATGGGTTAAGGCGAGGAGTGGCCAGTTTATTGCCAATGATGATGATGCAACCCAAACTGCATTTGTTCAAATCATCGAATATGTCATGTCACAGAGCTTTAATCCTGCGAACAGGGATAACTTTCTGGCAAAAGCGGACCCGTGGTTAATTGCCAAAGCTATGTCTACCGGAGCTGTTGTGGTAACCCACGAAAGCTCGGTCAGTGAAGCAACGAAGAAAGTAAAAGTTCCAAACATCTGCAAGCAGTTTGGGGTTAAATGTATTAACACGTTTGAGTTTTTGCGTCTTACAAAGGCGAGGTTTGGACTCATCTGAGTTTGTCAATTTAGGTCCTTTTTTCAATTCAAGTAATGTCATGTGTATTGAGTCCGTCCCCAGGCACCAAATTTTTTCCTGCTGCTTTTAGCTTCTCTGATTTGCAACTGCTGGCTGTAATCTGCAATTTATCTTTTGCTATTCCCCACTTAGCTCGTCAGCGCACAGAGAGGCGCTATATGGTGCTGCTAGGCTCATTGCTGGACATTTTCCGATGGGATGGATCACGCAATGGAATTCATAGATTATTACAGTGTGCTTGGCGTTGTTCCAACGACGGACGCCAAAGCTATTAAAACGGCCTATCGCAAACTTGGGCGAAAGTATCACCCTGATGTCAGTAAACTGCCAAATACCGCAGAGATGTTTAAACGTGTAGCTGAAGCCTATGCTGTCTTACACAGCACTGAGAAACGAGCCAAATATGATGCATATTGTGCAGCGCGCCGCCATGGTTTTATACGGTTAGTCCGGGCAAACACCAGCAGGCGTTAATGCTGTCTGTGAAGGGGTGAATACGCTGTTTTGCAATAGTCGCGGGAAATCCTGCTTCCCTCATCAACCGGATGATGCTGTAACCACCACCGGAATAGCTCCATTCGGTGCATGCTATTGATTCAACCCGAACAGGCTCTGTATTGGCGGGTGCTTCACGATTTAGCACCGTTCAGCAGCAACTGCCAATGTCGCATAGTCAGTTAAAGTTGAGAATTCTTAAAAGCTGTTAATGACATGAGCTTCAAAGTGCTTTTGCCTTTCTGTATTTTCAGCTACTTAGCCTGATGTATGCTGACTAAGCACCAGCATGGAGAACGCTCTCAAACTGGTGCATACTCAGACGCATGTTTTCCTGGTTTTCCGGCGTTATGCTGATTTCAATTGTCTCTGTTGTCCTGCAGCAACTGCGTCAGTTTAGTTACTGGCATGGTAAGTTGTTTGGTGTGCTACTCACTCTTTTTATGGCCTCAGACGCAGCTGCGACAGAGCCTAATACCTCAGCAATAAATATTGTGTATTACCCAGGTGCACCACGACAGGAATACTCCACTGACTTGCTGCAGTTGGCATTAAGTTATCCCTGCCAGCACTATTTTCAGCTACAAGCCTCAAATCTTGATTTACCAAAAGGACGCGCCTTTGACCTGATGAATGCTGGGCAGGGCATTGACGTGATGTTTGGCAGTGCCAGCCTTGAACGCATAAAACAGTATAGAGCTGTGCCTTTTCCTATCATGCGCGGCTTAATGGGGCTTCGTGTGGCTTTGGTCAGTAAAGAGGGCAAAAACAAACTGCAGCATCTGTATAGTCTGTCCGCTTTGGCAAAGTTACGGGTTGGCCAGTTTACGACCTGGAGTGACACTGAAATTTTGCGTGCGAATAATTTTAATGTGGAAACCGGTAGTGATGTTGATGGACTATACCAAATGCTGGCGCTGCGCCGGATAGACTACTTCCCGCGATCTGTGCTGGAAGTACAGCAAAATCAGCAGCAGTATGCTCAGCTGCAGTTAGAAATAGACCCACACATTCTGTTGTATTACCCCACAGCTGTTTATTTTTATGTGGCAAAAGACAACACAGCCTTGGCCGACACCTTGCTCTGTGGGCTGGAGCAAGCACAGAAAGATGGCCAGTTAGATAGCCTGTTTAATCAGTACTACGGCGGTTTGCTGCAACAACTGCAGATTGATAAACGCCGGATCTTTAAGCTGCAGAACCCGCTGCTGCCGGATAATGTCCCGCTGCAACGACCTGAACTTTGGTACCCACTGTTGTTATCAAAGTAAAAACATCAGCGTTTTGTTGTTCACCATTCTGTTTTTGAGATATCTGCTTGCGCTTCGAAGTCGTGAGCTTTAGTCTGTTCCTGTATTTTGATTTTTTAGTCGCGTAAGTTTAAGTGACCGAACAGTGATGTTGTAATTGCTAAGCATGGAGTGCTGATGGCCCGCCGAAAGAAAACCAGCTTGCTGGAAGACTTATTTAATATAGCCGCTGCTTTGCCCTGGTGGGTTGGGGTTACACTGGCTGCTGTTGTGTTCTGGTACCTCGATTCGCTTGCTGCCCAGCCTGTTCCTGTAGCAACGAATGCAGAGCAGTTATTGTCGGGTGTGAAGTATCAGGCTCTGCATGTGTTTGCATTGTATGGTCGTATCATACTTCCTGTCGTGTTGCTGTTTGGAGCTGTTGCGTCATTTTTCGCAAGGCGCAAAAGAGTTAAGCTTTTAGCGAGCGCAAGAAACACGGAATTTGCTGATCCATTCAGTGTTTTATCCTGGCATGACTTTGAATTACTGGTAGGTCAGTACTTCAGGGAATTGGGCTATAGCGTGGCCGAAACCAGCTTTGGCGCAGATGGTGGTGTGGATTTGCGGGTGAAAGACGGTGCTGAAACTTATCTGGTGCAATGCAAATTATGGAAAGCCAGCAAGGTTCCTGTCACTGTGGTGCGTGAGCTGTACGGTGTCATGATGGCCGAAGGGGCGTCCGGCGCCATAGTGGTCACCAGCGGTGAATTTACCCCAGATGCCAAACGTTTTGCTGAAGGTAAATCTATAGTGCTGGTAGATGGCCGCTTATTGGTGAATTCTATTCGCAATAAAGAACCCAGCTCTGAGCTGAAAGCCGATATCCGCTGCCCTTTATGTGGCAGCGATATGCTGCTACGAAAAGCCAGAAAAGGCCCGAATACCGGCAATTTCTTTTATGGTTGTACTCGTTATCCTGGTTGTAAGGGGGTAAGAGCTGCACCAGCTGAGGCACAGCGGAATTCAGAGATCCGTGTGTAAAATACCAAAGCCACAGTCGTCAATTCGATGGTTCATCTTTATACACATCAGCGGCTCTTCTATAAGCTTTGTTGCGCATCCCTGACGTATGCTTTACTGTGCAAGCTAGATGAATGTTAAATGGTTAGCTTTCTGAGATTTATCTAAAAACGAGTTTTTCTTTGAAAACAATAAGGTTAAGGATAAATAAAAATGAAAAAACTTTTAAAAGCCAGCATCGTAAGCTCTATTCTGATCTTGGGTATGGGCCAGGCAACGGCTGCGGTATTCAGCTCAGAGCAGGTCATCGCTAATCAGCAGTTCAATTTCAACAAGCAGCAAGTATTGTCTTATGTAGACAGTGTAGAAGTGCAGAATAAACTCATCGAGTTGGGCGTAAGTCCTGCTGACGCAAAACAACGTATCGCTAATATGACTCATGCAGAGCTGAATGCGCTGAATAGTCAGATGAACGAAATGCCTGCAGGTGGTATTGTCGGTATTGTGCTCACTGTAATGGTGGTTGTGGTTGTAACGGATTTAATGGGTCTTACTGACGTTTACCCTTTTATCAACCCAATTTAATTCGTGAGTTTGATGGTTTTACTGCGACAGGCCTGCCTTTTGGCGGGCTTGTTGATTGTACTGACTGGCTGCCAAACGCCGCCACAAACTAAGCTGCTATTGGCAGAGCCTCCTGCTATCGCGTCCCGGCATCTGATCCCGCACGTGCCATTTTATCCACAGCAAGAGTATTTTTGCGGCCCAACCACTTTATCTGAAGTCGCTGGTTTTTATGGGCTTGAAAAAGACCCTGCCACTATAGCGCCCACTACTTTTATTTCGGGGTTGCAAGGCACTCTGCAAATTGAAATGTCGGCTGCAACACGGCAACTTGGGCTGGTTGCTTATGCGCAGCGCGGTACCATGCACCAACTGTTAAGTCTGGTTGCGGAGAACATTCCAATCATAGTGCTGCAAAACAACTCTCTCGCCTGGCTGCCGCAGTGGCATTATGCCGTGGTGATAGGGTACGACCTGCAAAGCAAAGAAGTGATTTTGCATACCGGAGTGACCGAAGCACACCGGCTGAACTTTTCCACCTTTGAGCGTACCTGGGCGCGTGGCAACTACTGGCTGTTAGCCATGTTACCTGCGGATAAAAGCAGTGCGCAGCTTGAGCCCTTTATTTACACCAAAGCCAGTCAGGATTTACTCAGTACTCAACAGGTAAACAGCGGTATTACAGCGCTTAAAACCGCGACAAGCCAATGGCCTGACTATTGGTTGCCGTACTTTTTACTGGGCAATCATTATTTCTCAAGCCAGCCTTTAGTTGCTGCAGAGTGGTTTGAAAAAGGACTGCCTTTTGCCCTGCAGGAAATATCTTATCTGAACAATTACGCTGTGCTGCTGAGTGAACAAGGTTGCCATGCTAAAGCAACCACACTGATTGACACCGCGTTAGAAATATCTCCGAATGACAGCAATCTGCTGGATAGCCAAAAGCAAATTCGCTCCTCGCAGGAGTCTGGGGTTAATACTATCTCTCAATGTCAGCTGCAAAAAGCCCACTAGTTGCAGGCTGTTTGAGTACCTGAGCTTTATCAGCCCGGAATGCGCGCTATCACCTTAATCTCAAAATCAAAGCCGGCTAACCAGGTCACTCCCACTGCTGTCCAATTTGGATAAGGTGGGGTGCCAAAGATTTTTTGTTTCACTTTCATTATGGTGCCGAACTGTTGTTCTGGGTCAGTATGAAAGGTGGTGACATCAACTATATCGTCAAAGGTGCAACCTGCTGCTGCCAGAGTGGCTTTGAGATTCTCAAAAGCTAACTCAACCTGAAGTTCAAAATCCGTTTCAGGGCTGCCGTCAGCAAGGCTGCCAACCTGACCTGATACAAATAGCAAATCGCCTGAGCGAATAGCAGCGGAGTAACCATGTTCTTCATAAAGTGCGTGTCTGTTGGCTGGGAAAACAGCTTGTCTTTTTGTCATTTGATAGCTCTCTTTGTAATAGGTCAGATTAAGTGCGCAGCTGTTTATAGCGGCTGTAGCACAGCACAACTTGTGTGGTTTTCATGGTTCTGTATGTTGAATTGGTTTAACATACGAGGCGTATGTAGAGTATCTGACATACGCTGCGTATGTCAATTGGAATACGGCGCGTATGTGAAAGGAGTAAGGAATGAGTACCCGATTAGCAAAGATGGCTGAAAACCGCGACAAGCTGATTGCAGCTGCACGGCGGGCCTTCGCTGAGCATGGTTATGCTGCGGCTTCTATGGATAGCTTAACTGCTGAAGCAGGGCTAACCCGGGGCGCGCTTTATCATAACTTTGGCGATAAACGAGGTTTGCTTGCTGCTGTTGTTGATCAGATAGATTCAGAAATGGCTCAATACGCGCAGTCTGTCGGCGCCAAAGCAGAAAATGCCTGGTTAGGTTTGTTGGCTGAAGGCGCTGCTTATATAGAAAAGGCGTTGGACCCTGAGGTGCAGCGTATTGTGTTGCTGGATGGCCCTTCTGTGCTGGGCGACCCGTCGCAATGGCCAAGCCAGAACCGATGTTTACAGTCGACCAGAAACACCATTGAGCAGCTGATTAAAAATGGCACTTTAAAGCAGGTAGACCCTGAAGCTGCTGCTATGTTGCTAAATGGTGCAGCTTTAAATGCAGCGCTTTGGATAGCGTCAAGCTCTGACCCTCAGACTATACTTCCAAAAACGCTGGAGGCATTTAATTTATTGGCTTCAGGTTTTCTTGTGAAAAGCTGACAGAGGAGGGAAGCCTCCTCTGAATGGATCGCAGTGCTGGCTGTTGACCAATGCCAGCTTATAAATACAGTGGAATTAGGCCGTTTTAAACTGCTTTACGTTTTGCTCTAAAGTTTTAGCCAGTTGCTCAAGCTGCTGACTTGCAAAAGTGATTTTACTTGCCTGCTCCTCAGCCAGCACAGCTGAATGAGTAATTTGGCTAAAGTTGCGGTTTATTTCGGATGCCACCACAGATTGCTCTTCTGCCGCAGTTGCAATCTGAGTGTTCATGTCGCTTATTTTTGTCACCGACAAATTAATAGCATTTAGCGAATCGCCCGCACACTGGGCTTGTTCAACGCTGGTTTCTGCCTGAGCTTTACCTTCATTCATCACAGCCACTGCTTTTAAAGAGCTGCTTTGCATTTTTTCAATAACAGCCTGAATTTGACGGGTGGACTGCTGAGTTCTGCCTGCCAGATTACGCACTTCATCTGCAACCACGGCAAAACCCCGGCCTTGTTCGCCGGCTCGTGCTGCTTCAATAGCAGCATTGAGTGCCAGCAAATTAGTTTGCTCAGCTATGCCCTGAATCACTTCCAGTACAGAGCCTATCTGACGACTATCTTCTGACAGATGATTGATCACATCTGATGCTTCACTGACCTTATCCGCCAGCGCATTGATACTGGACTGGGTTTTACTGACTTCAGCCTGACCTGCTTTGAATTCATTGATGGCAGTTTGCGCCAGTCCTGCGGCATCACTGGTATGGTTGGCAACTTCAGCCACAGTGGATGACATTTGATTGATCGCAGTCGCCCCTTGTTCAGTGGCAAGTTTTTGCTGGCTGATCAAATCCTCGTTGTATTGCGCTGTCAGCAACAAATCTTTGGAGGCAGAAAGCAATTCGTTGGCTGCACCTATCGAGTTTTTGGTGATACCTGACATATGCGCTGTTAAATCTTTCACAGCACTCAATATACTCTCAGGGCTGTGAAATCTCACTTGAACTGTCAGATCGCCGGAGGCTATTTCCTTAATTACAAAAGCGGCATATTCAGGTTCACCGCCCACCATTCTTTTTAACCGGTTTACTGTACTGACAGCTACGACACAGCCAATCACTATGGCGATGGCCGTCACTAAAAGCATAATCCATTGAAAGCTGTTAGTTTGTTCACGAGCTGAGGCGACCTGATGTTGTATGGCCTCCTCTTGAAAGTCGATTAGCTTATTAATACGTTTCAGCCACTCGCTGTATGCAGGAGACACTGTGGTTAATAAGTAGTCTGTGGCTTCTTGCTGGCGCCCGCTGTTAATCATATCCAGTATGTTTTTGGTAACGCCTAAAGTTGAACTTTCAATATCCTTGATTTGGCGTAATAAGTTTTCTTCCTCAGGGCTGTGTTTTACCTTGGTATACATGCTGTCCAAGGTAGCGGCTGATTGCTGGTAAAACTCATTTAAGCGGACTATGTCATTTTGGTGGATCAGGGATGCGTTGACATCGTTTACTAAAACTGTGTCACGAATTGAAATGGCTCTGTCGTGCACACTGCCACGAAAGTTAATGGCCTGGCGTTGTTCTACAGCAGTTTGCTCGGACAATTGAGTTAAATTCTGGTCTGCTATGCTGATTTTAAACAGGCCAAAAAGTGTGATACCAAGCATAATCAACAGCAGCATAGCGAAGCCTGAGTACAAGCGATTTATAACATTCATCTGTCACACCTTCTTTTAATTACTGTTCTGATTTATTGACAGTAGTGGTTAGAATACGGATAGCTGCAGTTTTAGTTCACAAGGCACGACATTTATAAATTCTCTGTGTTTGCTGCCCGAGTATTAAAGCGCTGATGCCAAGCCGTGACATCTAAGTTGGTAGTACTGAGAGCATGCCATAACGACAGTTCAGTGTGTTGATACAAGTCAAATATACTTCTGATTGGCCCTTTTTAACTCATTGATTTTTAATAACTGTCATATTAGTGTCAGCTGACAAAAGCAGGACTGTCATAGCAAGGTCGTCTGAGCTGTTGCGCTCTTGTGTTGTACTGAGCCTGAACTTTATGAGCGGAGAACTCCTATGAATATTCAAGCTGATCGTGCGGTAAGTTTTTTTGATTTTTGCGAAGATTGTATACGTGTTGAGTCGTCTTTTCTGACGGGAATGGAGCAAGTTTTTGTCAATGATGAGCTGATCTCTAAAAAGCTAAGCTGGCGTTTTAAGTCAGTGCATGCCTTTGAAGTGAAAGGGCAGAACATTGAAATCAGGCTCCGTGTTAGCGGCATTTTATTTAGCTCTGTGGTGATTGAGTTTTGGGTCAATGGCGAAATGAAAGACAGTGATGAGTGGGATCTGAAGCGTATTATGCAGCAAGGTAAGCAGCTCAGAGCCCAACAATCCTGGTGGAAGCTCTTATTAACGATCTTTATTTTTGGTATGGCTGGTGCCGCTGTGGGTTATAGCCTGGCTTCACTGTTTAAAGGATGATGCTATGCAGCTTAACTTCGTTTTTATTCGTCAACTGCGAACAGAAAAAGGCTGGACCCAGCAGCACTTAGCAGACATTTGCGCTGTAAGCTTACGAACTATTCAGCGGGTAGAAGTGCATGGCATCGCATCGCTGGAAACCAGTAAAGCTTTGGCTGCTGCCTTTGAGGTGAACAGAGAGTCGCTGTTGGGAGAGGAAGAACTTACAGTGACTGATGCCAGAAAAAAGCCTGTGCCACTTTGGTTACTGGCAGTGACTTTTCTGGCCGGAGTACTTTGTGGTGCATTTTTTCTGAGTTTGCTGCGTTAATCAGTGCTGACGGCAGCAAAAAGGCATAGTTGCTCTGGCTACTATGCCTTTATTGTTGGCTTTTACTCAAAATGGACAAGGGCAGACTACTTTCATGCGTTGCCCCGTAGCAGGATGCTCAAATTCCAATTCAGAGGCGTGCAGTAATAAACGTGGTGCCATGTGTTGTGTTTGCTCTGTACCGTATAAGTCACAACCCAAAATAGGATGGCCGATAAACTGGCTATGGATACGCAACTGATGGGTGCGGCCTGTTTCCGGCGTAAACAACACCAGGCTGCGGTTTGGGTGGGGCAGACGTTCCAGCACCTGATAATGGCTGATGGCTTTTTGGCCTTGTTCAAAGCATACAATCAGTCGTGGAAACAAAGCTTTGTCTTTGCTGATCGGCGCTTCAATCACTCCAGTGTCTTGTTCGATATGGCCTGCCAGCATACTGTGATAACGCTTTACCACAGTGCGGGACTGAAACTGTTGGCTTAAATGAGCGTTGCTGGTTTTATCAAGCGCCAGCAGCATTATGCCCGAAGTACCCAAATCTAAGCGGTGGATCAGCGTGATCTGCGGGTATATGTCAGCTAAACGGTGATGCACTGAATCCAGATTCAGCGGGTTTTTGCCCGATAAACTTAACAAGCCGCTGGGTTTGTTAATCAGCAGAATATGTTCATCCTGATACAAGACTTCAATCTGTTGATGACAGACAGGGGCTACAAAGTGATCTATGACCGTCATCTTCAGTGCCAAAATTAAATAAGGCGCAAAGTGTACTTGAAATCAAAGCTTGCTGCCGTTGTTTAACTTGGTGAGAATAGCCGTTTTCAGAGGGCAAGGGCATTTGATGATGGATTTAGATGAAGCAGAAGATTGGGCCTGGTGTGACGCGCAATTTGCCGCTATTGAAGCTTATGTAAAAACACAGAATATTCCGCATGGTGTGATTTGTGACTGGCCTGAATGGTATGCCGCACCTTATGTAGGTTTATGGGCTGTAGAAGATCCGGCAGATCCGGGTTTTGTGGGGCATTGGATTCTGGCGGGTGACAGCACTGGCGTACAGCCTCAGCCTGTGGCTTTTGATTTTATAGCTGCAGAAGAGTGCGCCGAACCTCGTGAAGCTTTAGCAGCTTTTGCTAAAAAATGGGCTGCTATAGCTGCAGCTGCCGCCAAAGGCACAGCCTGGACTGGCAGCCCTGTGCTAAGTGGTGATTTACCCCAGCAAGCAGCTCAGCTAGCCAGACAAGCAGAGCTGTTAAAACTCTGGGCCAGTGATGAGGATATGTGGGAGCAGGATTAAGCTTTTACCTGCAACTGCTTTAGGTTAGTCTGGTTCTGTAAAAGGAATTTTTAGCAGGAGTTCAGGTGAAAACAACCCATGTTCTGATGGTATCTGTTTTAGTCTTTGTTGTGGGTCTGGTGACCGGCTTACAGTTAAACAGCAGCACGGACAAGCAGCCTGAGCCAGGAAGCTCTGCGGATAGGACTCAGCTGCTGGATCCAGCCCCCGAATTGCCAGCACCCCTGGTTCAGCCTTTAGCCCAGGCTCCAGTAGTTGATGCGACAGAAGTAGAACAGCTGCAGCTAAAGGTCAGGGATTTAGAGCAACAACTGTCTGCACAAGATCAGATGCTGGAGCTTGCTCAGCAGTCTTTACAGCAAGGCTTGGCATCTGAAACTAAAGATCCTGAGCAAAACACTGATGCTGCCGGGACCGCTATCAGCCCTGAGCAGGCCAGCTCCTTTTTGCCTGAACCTTTTGCCAGCCTGATGGCGAAACAAGCAGGCCAGGCTATTGATTATCTGAATCAGCATCAGGTGGAAGAGATAGACAGCGAATGGGCTTATCAGATGGAGCTGAAAATAGCTGACCATTTTGCCACTCACGAGCATGCCAGTCAGGTGAATTTAAGCTCAGTATCCTGCAAAACCAGTATCTGCGAAATCCGTGGTTATGAATACGAGCCAGAGCGCTTTATTGTGGTGTACAACGCGATGCAAACGCAGAACTGGTGGCGTTATAGCAGCTCTTATGCTTTTCAGGACAGTAACGAACAAGGCCGATACTTCTACCTGCTGGCTGAACTGAAGCGTTAAGGCAGTGGGCCCTACAGCTCTATACCTGCCGCTTTCAGTTGCTGCAGTAAAGGCTCCAGCATAGGCTGATACTTCTGCCAGCGCCCTACTGATTTTGTATTGACCGGCTCACGCACCTGAACTTTAGAAGCTGTAGATACAGGCGCCTGATTCAGTTCACTGTGTAAACAAGCCTGTTGCCAATCCAAATCACAAAATTTAAGTAATTCAGCTATCTGTTGCTCTGGGTTTTGCACCAGTTCCTCATAACTTTGCAGTCTGAAATTCGGCAAATTTTGCTGTTGCCAGAACAAAGCCAGTTGGTGGAAAGCGGCATAAAAACGTGCGGTGTGTTTTAAATCAAAGGCATAACGGTAATAAGGGCTGCCGAGGGAAAACAACGCTCTGTAGTTGCCAAGGCAAGTGTCCATCGGATGACGCATCATGCAGATGATTTTGGCATTGGGCAGGGCACGGCGTATTAAATCGATATAAAAAAAGTTAAAGGGCAGTTTGTCGATAAAACGTGCTTTGCTGCCTGTCACCACTCTGCTACGCTTGAGATAACGTTCGCCTAAAGCGTTAAAATCCAGAGCATAAGCGGCGTTTAAAGTCTCCACATCCACCACTTTAGCGCTGGTTGTGGCTGTCAGTTCTTTAACCGCTATACCAAAATCCTGTAATTCACCTGCTGATAATACGTCGCTGTGGCTGCTTAAAATACGTTCCACTAAGGTGGTGCCTGAACGGGGCATGCCAAGAATAAAAATGGGCTCTGAGCTTTGACAGCCTGCTGTACTGAGCACAGGGCTTGTTGAGTACTGAGTGGCTGCAGCAAACAAGGCTAAATCTTCCTCCACCTGATAATTCAGAGTCTGAGATTTGTATCGTTTGGCCTGACCCAGCTCAGCCATAGCGGCCGGGTAGTTGTGTATCGCCTCATATTCTTTGGCCAAAGCATGGCCTATATGCAATAAAGCATCGGGCGATTCCAGTCTGGTTTTGACCTGTTGTAATTCAGTGATCCTGACTTCTGGATCCGCGGTCATTGCCAAATCACTCATGGCGTAATGAGCCTGATAATAGTTAGGTTCGAGCTGTAAAGCCTGCTCAAAAGCCGCTTTGGCAGCAGGAAAGTCACCAATAAACTTCAATGACACGCCAAGGTTGTAAAAATAGCTGGCCTTGTTTTGCTGCACAGTGACAGCACGTTGAAAATAGCTCAGGGCCAGTTGATGCAAACCCACCCGGCTTAACGCCACACCTAAGGTATCCAAAGTTAAAGCCTGCTGGATCTGTTCTGCAGGCAAAGCTTCAGCTATGGCTTTGGCTTTTTCTAAGGCGCCTGTCAGGCTGTAGCCTTTGGCTAAATGGGCCAGATACTCATCTTTTGCATGCAGGCTGACGGCTTTTTCCATTAAAAGCACAGACTTCTGCACCTGGCCATATTCCAGGTTAATCACACCTAATAAAAAGTAGCTATCTGCATGATCTGGCTGATGTTCGAGTAACTGGGCTAAGCAGGCGTGGGCCTCTTTAAAGCGGCGTTGCTGGATTAATTGCAGGGCGTGCTGATGTTGTTTAGCTAAAGCTGGAGCGAGTTGTACAGTCATACTAATCCGGAAAAATAAGGGCACTGTCAGTGCCCTTCAGAAAAAACAGTTTTACCTCAACTGAGCTTAAATCTCAAACTGATAGTTAAACTTCATGCCCACTGTCATTGGCGTCAGAATGAAATGACCGTAGTTGCGTTGCAGTGCTGGGTCGTTCACATTTCTGTCCGGAAAGGTTGCCAGGCCGGTATCGCCTTTATCACGACGTACTGAAGTAAAGGCATATTTATCAAACAGATTGTCGACATAGAAGGTGACAGACCAACTGTCGTCTGCCAGTTTGGCGGCTATGTTACTCAAAGCGTAGCCTGGTAAGGTTTCACCATCAGCTCTTAAACCCACCTTGGAAATCACGTCACTTTGGTAGGTTAAACCGTAGGTCAGATCCAGCTGTTTTCCGTTCAGAACTTCAGTTTCGTAGTTCAGGCCCAAAGAGAACTGATTTTCAGGTGAGCCCGGCAGTCTGTCACCGTCTTTACCGTCATAAAAGTCTTGTATCTCAGTGCCTTGATCGTCCACTACAGCAAACAGGAAAGGTGCATCGCTGGTCAGCTCTGCTCTGGTGTAAGCATAAGTGGCATAAGTACTGATACCATTAGGTAAAATGGCCCGTGCTGAAATTTCCACACCTTTAGCATTGGCTGACGCCGCGTTGGTGACAATAGGCTGCTGACCATTGACGGTAGCACCTGAAACCTGGGCATCTTCCCAATCGACATTAAATACAGCTGCATTAAAGTGCAGTTTGTTTTTAAACCAGGTGGTTTTAAAGCCCAGCTCGTAGTTGGTGGTCATATCCGGAGTGAAAATACGTTCATCCGGCAGGGCACAAACAATCTGGCGATCTTCTGGTAATGGCACCGGACATGGCGCTACACCGTTCGAGCCACCAATACGGAAACCTTCACTGACGGTAAAATAACCCATCACATCCGGCGTAAATTTATAGTTGGTATTAAATTTCAGCAGGTTACCGCTGTCTTCTGCATTGGCGTCTTTAAAGTCCAGCGTAATAGCATCAGATGGTGCACCGTCGAACACTGAATTGTACAGAGGTAAGTCGATGGCTGATCTGGATTTCACATCGTAGTCATAAAAACGAGCGCCCAGGGTAAAAGCCAGTTGTTCTGTCATTTGATAACCGAGTTCACCAAAAATTGCTTTTTCAGTGACAGTGGTGTCATCAACAGAAATATATTCCAAAGCGTCAGGACGTGGGTTACCGCCGGTTTCCCACTCGGTCAATGCATATTGATCAAAGCCCGGGGTGAATTCTCGGCTGTAGCCTTCAAAGTCGGACTGGTTATAAAAAGCGCCAACAATCCAGTTCCAGTCGCTGTCACCTGTGGAGACTAAGCGCAGTTCCTGAGTAAAGACTTCTTCTTCCTGATCTTCACGGGTAAAAGCGGAGAAGGCAGGAAACTCTTCATAACCATAATTCAGACGGATCAATAAGTCGGTTTGATCACGTTGACCATGTTCTTCAGTTTTGGCTAAACCCGTGGCAGAAACCAGTTCAGCAAAACCTAAATCTGCAGTCACTTCCAGACTTAACAGCGAGTTATCAATGTCGTTTGGTTCTTCATAACGGTAAGCGGATTCGTATTTGCCAATCAAAGGTTTTAACGGGTTCGCTTCACCTAAAGCGTCGTAGTGGGTAATACCACGGCCTTCAATTTTTTCGTTCTGGAAGTAATAATTTAAAGTGCTGTCTAACCAGTCGTTTGGCGTCCAGCGCAGAGCTATACGGCCAGTGGTGGTTTGTTCACCATTGGCATCGGCTTTACGGTAGGTGTTTTCTGCTACTTCAGCACTGTTACTCCAATCCGGATCGGTCAGTGATACACCAGGTTCACGCACCATGTAGTTGTAATCTATATAACCCGGATCGTTCAGATAGTTCAGTGAAGCACGTAAAGCTAAGGTGTCGTTAATCAGTGGAAAATTGACAATAAAGCCACCTTGTTTACCTAAGCTGTCACTTTCTTTTGTGGACGATAAATCACCAAAGACGCTTGCGCTGGCTACGTCAGTTTCTGGTTTATTCAGAATGTAACGGATAGCACCACCTAAAGTACCAGCGCCATATAAAGTGCCCTGGGGGCCAATTAATACTTCAACCCTTTCTACATCAACCAGTTTCAGATCCACAGCTGCAGGCAGTTCACCAATATAAGTAGAGACTGTGCCACCGTCAGAACCCGGGCCTGAAGAGTTGGTATTTAAACCACGCACAATAATAGGGGAAGCTTCACGGCCACCTTGATCAGTAATGGTTAAGCCTGGTACCCAGCGGGCGATATCTGCCAGCTCACTAATGTTTTGCTGGGCAATCACATCATTATCCAGGGCTGTAATATTCAGAGGTGCGTCCTGCACTGTTCCGCTGCGGCGGGTTGCGGTGACATTAATCACCTCAATTTGTTGCTCTTGTGCTGCTAATGCTTCTGCTTTTACAGCAAGGGTGGGTGCTGCTAAAACAGATGCAATAGTCAGCGATAACAGGCTGGGCTTAAACTGCATGGAAATTACCTCTATTGGTCGTATTTTTTTGGGGTTTCATCCGATAGAAACACATAAAAAATCAGAAAACAATAGGCATTTAAATCGCTTGCTGAATTTATATTCAATAATTAACAAATTAAATTCATTTGTCTGTTTTCGCTTAACTTTTGCTGTAGCTCTTTATTCTTATAGTGTTGCTGATATTTGGCTGAGGGGGGCATGAAATTTGAACTGCATTAAAATCATATTTATGCAAAATATGTATGAGTGATTTATTTTTATCCGATAAGTGAAGTATTTTTGTTCATCAGCAGAACCTGTCTTTTTGTTGTTTTTATCGCTAAAACGCAGCGTACTGAGTGATTTATAAACTTTGAATTTGCTGCAAATGCTGACGGATATGCATCACATGAGCGGCCTGATAGTCCTGCTGATTCAGCACTCCGTAGGCAAAGTGCGGGCTAAGCCTGGTGCTTTGGGCAAACAACTCTAACGCCTGTAACAAGGTCTGCAATGCCTGTTGTGTTGGCATAGTCGCATCAAGCTGCGGCATGCCTGGTATCACTTCATCCAGTGGGTGAAACATAGCGCCTGCAGTTTTAAAAGCTTTTAAGGCGACAGGCCCCACGCTGTGGGTAAACCAGGCTGCTTTATGTTCAGGATAACCCTGAAACGAGCCCTGAACACTTTGCGCCAGATGCTGAAATATCTGACTCGGGTTCCAGCTGCCGCTGCTGCTGAGTTCTTTATTCTGCATTGAGCGCAGCTGATCCATCAGTTGATCCCAATGGGCTTTAAAGCCTCTGCTGCCAAGCTCTACTCCTGCGGCTGTTGCCACAGAAACTGCTACACCTGCGATTAAAAATTGTCTTCTGTTCATCTGCTTTCCTGGAACTGACGCTGCTGTACTTGCTGATTTTATCCGGATCTCCTACCTTGTGCACAGTTTGATTGGTTCAGGTTCATTTATGCTCTATGGTTTTGCATCACAGCTTCGACAGCACAGCAGTTGGTTTGCTGCTTTATCTGAGGCTCAACAGCAGCAGTTGTTAGCTCAGGCCAGACAGCTTCAGCTGGGTGCTGACCAGCGTTTATTCAGCCGCGGTGATGAGTTTGATGGCATTTATGTGCTGCTATCCGGCGCTTTGCTGATTGCTGGTGTACATCATTCAGGCCGCGAAGCGCTGCTGACTATAGTGGAGGCGGGGGACTGGATAGGTGAAATTGCCTTGTTTGACGGCAAAGCCCGCACCCATGATGCAATTGCAAGTTTGCCTTGTCAGTTATTGCATCTGAATAGTGCTGCTTTGCAGCTGTTGGTGCAGCAGGATCCGCTGTGGTGGCAACGCTTTGGTCAGTTACTGACTGAAAAAATGCGCCTGGTGTTTCAGGCGCTGGAAGATATCAGTTTGTTACCTTCTTCAGTCCGTCTTGCCAGACGTTTACTGATGTTATGTCGTTTACATCAACAGGATGAAAGGAATCTGATCCCAGTGCATCAGGAGCAACTGGGGCAGTTATTGTCTTTATCACGCCAGACCATTAATCAGTTGCTGCAACAATTGGTGGCGAGTGGCGTGATCCGCACTAATTATGGGGAAATTGAAGTATTAGATTTGAAACTGCTAAAACAAGCCGCAGAGACCCCAACTGATTAAACTCCTGACCAAAAGAAAATAGATTGTCGGCTGTCCGACAGTGTTGATTGCTGTTTTGTCTTAGAGTGTTTTTTTGCTAAGGAGAACCGGATGAAAACTTTGTCTGAGCATTTAATTCAGTACGCCCATTACCACAGAGATAAACGCAATATTTACACCCACTTTGCCGGTATACCGCTGATTGTGATCGCCTTGTTTAGCTTATTGTCTTTTGAGTTGTTTGCCGGCATTACCGCCACTCATCTGTTGCTTGTTGGCTCTTTGTTATTTTATTTTCGCTTAAGTGTCAGTATGGGGCTGGTGATGCTGGGCTTTAGTGCGAGCTGTTATCTGGTCGCGCTGCAGCTGGTGGCACTGGACAGCACAATGGCCTGGTTAGGTGCTTCTGTGGCGGTGTTTATTTTTGGTTGGGTGCTGCAATTTATCGGGCATTATTTTGAAGGCAAAAAACCGGCTTTTGTCGATGATTTGGTGGGTTTATTGATAGGGCCTTTATTTGTGATGGCGGAAGTGCTGTTTTTGCTGGGGTTTGCCAAATCACTGCAGCAACAAATCGATCAAAAAGCAGGGCCTGTGCATTAAATCCGGCGATATGGAGCAGAACGGCATTATTGCTAGGACGCCTTGACCAATAGGCTTACACTAAACGTATCGTAAATAGTGGTTGTGCAAAGCGCAGGAAGTTGTAATTGTGGATTTAATACCGGGCCGTGCTGATTTGTGGTTTTTACCTTTGGGTGGCACAGGCGAAATTGGCATGAACCTGAATTTATATGGTCATGCCGGTGTGTGGCTGATGGTGGATTGTGGTGTAACTTTTAACAGTCCGTTGCAGCCCAACAGTGTAAGCAAAGCAGATGTAGTGGCTGCCGATCCGGCTTTTATTGCCAGGCAACCGGAAAACCTCGCTGGCATTATTATCACCCATGCTCACGAAGATCATATAGGGGCTTTGCCTGCACTCTGGCCTCGTTTTAAATGCCCTGTCTACGCCACAGCTTTTACGGCTGAAATTTTGCGCCGTAAGCTCGGCGAAGTTGGGCTTTTGGATAAAGTCCCTATCATTGAAGTCAAAACCGGTGACACCAAACATATAGGGCCTTTTGCGGTGCAGTTTTTGGCTATTACCCATTCTATCCCTGAACCTCATTGCCTGATGATACGCACGCCAGCTGGTTCGGTGTTTCACACAGCTGACTGGAAAATAGACGCAACACCTATGACAGGGAAAGCTTTTAAACCCCGCGTCTTTCAGCGTTTAGCTCATGAAAATGTCACAGCTATGGTTTGTGATTCCACCAATGCATTACGTGACGGTTTTTCAGTGTCGGAAAACGACTGTTATGAGGCGTTGTTGCAGGTGATTAGTAAAGCGCAGGGTCGTGTGGTCGTCAGTGGCTTTAGCAGCAATGTCGGACGCTTAATAGCCCTTGGCCGGGTAGCCAATAAAACCGGTCGTTATATGGCGCTTTTGGGCCGTTCTTTACAAAATATGGTCGGTGCTGCCCGCGCTACAGGGCACTGGCCAGACGACATTCATTTAATAGACGCCAATGATTTAGGCTATTTGCCCAAAGAAGAAGTCTTAGTGGTCGCCACCGGCAGTCAGGGTGAACCTAAAGCCACCTTAAGCCGTTTAGCCGCAGATATGCAGCGAGAACTGACACTGGAAGCCGGAGATTTAGTGATTTTCAGCTCCATTATTATTCCGGGTAACGAAGCTTTTATCGAAAAGCTGGTGCAGCAATTCCAGCAACGTGACATCCAAACCCTGCAAAGCCACGACACAGATTTACCCATTCACGTTTCAGGTCACCCGTGCCGTGGCGAGCTGGAATTATTGTACAGCTGGGTAAAACCGCAAATCGCAGTGCCTGTGCATGGTGAAGCCGCTCATATAGAGGCTAATGCTCAGGTCGCACATCAAGTCGGTGTGCCAATCCAACTCACTGGTTTGAATGGCGACTTGTATGTACTGGCACCAGAGCCCCGTGTTTATAAACAAGTGGTCAAAACCGGCCGTATTGCCCTGCTCAGGTAAAGCCGCGCTGTTGCAAATTTAGTCTGCAACAGCTCACTGGCTTTCTATCTGCTGGCTTAACAGGGTTAAGCTGGCCGCTGCTTCATCAAAATCATAGTTATTGATATGCTTGAGTAAAGCAGCAACCGCCACTTTATATTCTGTGCCGCTGAGTAACAGCTGCAGTTGTTCTGCTTTATCTACGGCTTCAGTGTCATTGTCTGCGATTAAAGCAGTCAGTTCCTCTAGTAAACTCTGGATCTGCTGTGGATCGGCCTCTTGTATTTCTGCAGAAACCTGACTCTGACTGAGTTGCTGTAAAGAAGTTAATACCACAGCCAGCTCCTGCTCAAGCTGCAGTAAAGGCGCTGTGATATCTGTGTGCTCACGGCAGGCCATCTCTAAAGCTTGTGCCGCAAACTGCACTGCCTTAGCGCCAATATTTCCGGCTGAACCCCGTAAGCTATGCGCACAGCGGCTGGCGGCTTCCGGGTCTGTGTCCTGCAGCGCTTGTTGAAACTGCTGGCTGAAATCCTGGTTGGAATCGGCAAAACGTTTTAATAACTTCAGATACAAAGCCTGCTTGTGCTGGCTGACAGCAAGCCCGGCTTCTGTGTCTATACCTGCTAATTCAGGCAGTTGAAGCTGGTCTGCATCTTCAGAAACGGGCATCACTTCAGGCTGCGGATCAGCAACCTTGATCCATTTTGCCATCACCAAAAACATCTCATTGACGTTAATAGGTTTGGCAATATGAGCATTCATACCAGCATCCAGCGCTTTTTCAATATCTGCGGCCATCACATTGGCGGTCATGGCGATAATAGGCAACTGGCTGAATTGCCCAAGCTGGCGAATCGCAGCTGTTGCAGCATAACCATCCATCACTGGCATCTGACAATCCATCAGCACGGCATCAAAATGTTGCTGCTGTAATAAATCCAATGCCTGTTGGCCGTTTTCTGCCAGGGTGACAACAAGGCCATTGCTGCTAAGCAGCTCCATCGCCAATTCCTGATTCAGTATATTGTCTTCAGCCAGCAAAATGCGGGCGCCCCGTAACTGCCGGATAGCGGCCTGAACTTTGGCTGTTATGCCAGTTTCTTTGCTGCTGACCTGACTGTTGTGGCCAAAAGAATGCAACACAGCCTGCAGCAGGCTGTGACGGCTAAAAGGTTTCGCCAGATAACTGTCAATCTTCAGATGAACAGCTGCTTGTCTGGCCTCATCAGTGCCATAGGCGGTCACCAGCATAATCTTAGGAGGAGATAACAAAGGCAGTTGCTGCAGCTTGGCAATAGTGGCTAAACCATCCAGACCCGGCATATTCCAGTCGATACAAAGTAACTGGAAAGGCTGCTGTTGGTCGGCTTCGCGCACCACAGACAGTGCTTGTTCACCACTGTCTGTGCTGGTGACATCAAAGCCCTGATGGCGCAGCAGCCCGGCTAAAATATCCCGAGCTGTATCGTTGTCGTCGGCCACTACAACTTTCAGCCCTGTCATTGAGTCTGGTAACCCGGTTGCAGTCTGAGGTTGCGTGACTACACCTAAGCGTGCTGTAAAATGAAAAGTACTGCCCTGGCCTTCAGAGCTTTCAACCCAAATCTCACCCTGCATCAGTTCTGTTAAGGTTTTACAAATAGCTAAACCTAAACCTGTGCCGCCGTATTTGCGGGTGGTCGAACTATCGGCCTGGCTGAATGACTGAAATAATTTGGCTTGTTGTTCTGCAGTCATACCAATACCACTGTCTTTGACGGCAAAATGCAGCAGCACCTGATTGGCTTCTTGTTGTTCACAATGCACTGAAACCGTGATTTCACCGGCCTGTTCGGTAAACTTCACCGCGTTATTGCCCAGATTCGTCAAAATTTGGCCTAAACGCAGTGGATCGCCACTCAATACAGTGGGTACATCAGGGGCTATGGAAAAATGCAGTTCTATGTGTTTTTCAGCCGCTTTCAGCCCAACCATATCCACCAGTTGTTCCAGCACTGTATCGAGCTGGAACTCTGTTTGTTCTATGTCCAGTTTACCTGCTTCAATTTTGCTGAAGTCGAGAATGTCATTAATAATACCAAGCAAGACTTCAGCACTGCGATGCACTTTTTCGATGTAATTGCGCTGTTTGGGCGCTAATTCTGTGTCCAGTGCCAGATGACTCATGCCAATAATGGCATTCATAGGAGTACGGATTTCATGCGACATATTGGATAAAAAGTCGGACTTGGCTTTGGTTGCCTGTTCGGCTTTTTCTTTGGCTTCCAGCAACGCACTTTCCATCGCCTTGGATTCGCTGACATCCAATAAAATACCAAATACCTTGTGTTGAATAGCTTTCCCCACACTCAGCATCCATTTCCACTGACCGCTGCGGCTTTTCATCCGCATCTGCACCCGATACACATCGCTGAAGCCTTTGATATGGTGCACAAAAGCAGCCTGGGTTCTGGCTAAATCGTCCGGATGCACTAACTGACTCAACTGATCGATGGTGTTGCCATAGGAGGCCAGCAGTTCGTCCGGGGTATAACCCAGCATAGTGGCCCAGATTTCATTGGTAATCAGCTCCCCTGTCTGGTTATTCAGCTCCCATGAACCTGCATTGGCTCCTATCATTGCCATTTCAAAACGTTGCCGGGTTTCGGACAGTTGCTGGAAAGATAAAGCATTGGACACAGACACTGCCGCATGGCTGGCGATAATACGCAGCATATTAATTTTGGCTTCACTAAAAGCGTCGTTTTGATCACTTTGAATGCTCAGAATACCCAACAGTTGCTCGCCTGCAATCAAGGGTTCACAAATCACAGTCTGGGTTTGTGGGCCATTCAGGCAATGCTGGGGAGACAGGCCATAACGTGCCCAGTCCGATGGGGTAGAGAGAATAAACTCTTGCCGCTGCTCAATGCAGTAGCAACTTGGGCGACGTGGATTGTTCAGTTGCACTGAGACGGGGTCAACTCGTTCGCCTTTTCGCATGGCAAACAGATAATTGACCTCCGAGCGCTGCTGATCGTACAAACCCAAAGCCACAGTGTCGGTGTTGAGTACTGTGGTCAGGTGGTTATAGATTTTTTGTGCTACTTGCTCCAGCTCAAAAGTAGCGGCTATGTCTTTGCCCAGCTCACCCAACAATAAAATGTCCTTTGTGCGTCGACTGACTTGTTCGGTTAAATGTTGTTCGCGCTCTCTTTGGGCCCGGGTTCTTGCTCTGAACCAGAAAAAGATCAGCAGCGCCAGTGTCAGCGGGGCTGTTACTAAAAACACAGTAGTTTGATACCAGGGCGGTAATATCTTCAATTTCATCCGCTGTGGGTTTGGGTTCCAGACACCATGATTATTGCTGCCAAGTACCTCAAACTGATAGTCACCCGGGGGCAGGCGGCCATAGTTAACCTTGTGTTCGGGTGTTCTGTTGCTCCACTGATCGTCATACCCCACTAAGCGGGTTTGATACCTGTTGTCTTCAGTGGCCTGAAAATCCAGAGCCGTAAAATCAATGCTCAAATTTTTAAAATCAGCTGCAACTTCAAGTAACTCAGGCAAGGGAAAAGACTGCTGTTTCCCATCAATCCTGACCGACGTAATCACCACAGGAGGTGGCACTTCATTGACCCTGACTTGCGATGGGTATACTGCTGTTATGCCTTCAACGCTGCCAAAAAAAATCCGGCCATCCGGGGTTTGAGTGACTGAACGAGGCAAAAAGCCGTTGCTGCTTAAGCCATCATTGGTAGTGAAGTAGTTAAATATTCCAGTGTCCGGATCCAGCCGGGATACGCCATGAGAGGTCGCCAGCCACAACATACCATTGGTATCCAGTGCCATGGATTGCACTGAAATAACTTCACCTTCGATCACATGTTTAAAGTGAGTGACTGTCCCCGTTTTTTTCGAGTACAGGTCTACGCCCTGACTGGTCGCAAACCATAAGCTGTCGGCATCGGCTTGCACTATGGCTAATACGCTGGCTGTACTCAGATTGGTATTGCTCAGGCTCTGGCTGGTGGCGGGTAAAAAATGGGAAATCTGTGTACGATCGGCTGAAATACGATAAGTGCCGTCTCCGAGCGTGGCAACCCAGATTTCATTTTGCTGATCAACAAAACTAAACACAGGGTCTACGTCTTTTAAAAAGTAGTCTGTGGTATTGGTTTTTGGATCCCAGCGCACCAGATGATGAGTGGAGGACAACACCAGCCAGAGTTGATCGTCTTTATCCACCGCCAGCGACTCTACGCCATCCCCGGCTAATTTCAACCAGTCCATCGACAGCTGATGGATTTGCAGTTGGTGTGGCTCCAGTTTATACAAGCCTGAATCTGTATTGATATAAAGCTGGTCTTGACTGTCATAGGCCATAGTTTTGATGCGAAAGCGGGTGAACTGACCTGGAAAGCTGGCTGAAGTTAAAGGGCTGAATTGCTGCTGACCATCAAAGGCGACCAAACCTTTGCCTGTGCCCAGCCATAAACCGCCATCTGGCTTTGCGATCATACTCTGTACCTGAGAATACAAACCGGACAGCGGCCTGTGGCTTAAGTAGTTGTTCCAGCCCTCAAAAGCGGGTAGGCGTGGAAATACTTTCACCACACCGGCATAACGGGTGGCTGCCCATAACAAGCCTGTGGAATCGAGCAGCACCTGGCGCACGTCATGGCTGCCTAGCAAAGACCAATCGCCATTTAATGCGGCCGGACGAAAGCTTTTTTCTTTGGTATTAAAATGATAGACGCCGGCCAGAGTGGCCAGAATAAGTAAGTCACCCTGAGCTGTCATACTGTTAACGCTGGGCAGTTCGCCATCCGGTAATGCATAGCGCTGATAGCTGTTATTGTCTGGCTCAAAGCGGCCAAAACTCAAACGGGTAGAGACCCAGAGCTGATCTTGGGCGTCGATAAAAATAGAACGTACTTCAGGGTGATCCAAAGAGCCTTCGGCTACGCCATATTTATGAAATTGCTGTTGCTTAGCGTCAAATCGATACAAACCATCGGTAGTGGCAACCCATAAATTCTGCTTACTGTCTTCTGCTAAGCCCCAGATCCTGTTGTTGCCAATACTTTGCGGATTAGCAGGGTCATGGGTGTAGCTTTTAAAAGCGCCGCTTTGTGGCTGATATAAATTTAAACCGCCGCCATTGGTGCCCACCCATATATCGCCGGATTTACTTTCAAACAGGGATTGCACTCTGTCTGCACCTAAGGAACCTGGTAACTCTGGGTCGTGGCGAAAATGCCGGAAGGTCTGACTTTGTGGTTGATACAAATTCAGCCCGCCGCCCCAGGTGCCCACCCAAAGCCGGCTTTGAGAATCATGCAGCATCACCCCTACATTATTGTTTGACAAAGAACCTGGCTGGTCTGGCTCATGCTGAAAGGAAACAAACTGATAGCCATCATAACGTTTCAATCCGTCTGTTGTGCCAAACCATAAGAAGCCCTGATGATCGTTAGCCACACTGTAAATTTGTGGATTGGCCAGCCTGCTGTACACCGACAGTTTTTCAATTTTTTGTTGTGTGGCTGCTACTGTGAACATCAGCAGCGCAGGAATAACAGATGCCAGCAGCCTTATGCCCAGCAGATACAAAGGATTCAATCAGACTCTCCGGATAAACAATTCATGTCGATACTGGCTCTGGCTCAACTGTCAGCCATCCGCAACTATTCGTCAAGTTGGGCTGCTGAATTTATACCCAAGTATATAGCTGCGTTTTTGTCGGACAGAATGATTCCCATTCAGTAAAAAAGAAAGTAACCTGCAAAACAGAAGATGAAGCCGGAGTGCAACACTATGACAGTCAAAGCTATGGATACAACGACAGAAGCAGCAGAAGCTGTGCGAAAGCCATACTCTGAAATGACAGTACTGGTGGTAGATGCCACAGACATTGTGCGTGAAACCGTGGTTACTATGCTGCGGGACATGGGCTTTGGTCAGGTGTTGCAGGCAGGCAATGGCGAACATGCCTTGAGTATGATGCTGCTCAAGCAGGTTGATTTAGTGTTATCTGAATGGCAAATGCCAAAAATGGATGGCATGGAGTTGCTGGCCAAAATTCGTGCGGATAAAAAACATAGCCGCACTCCTTTTATCATGCTCTCGTCCATTATCGAACAAGCTGCGGTGATCCAGGCCATTAAGTCTGGTGTGTCTGAGTATGTGGTGAAACCTTTTTCAGCCAAGATATTGAGTGAAAGGGTGTTGCGTGCCATTGAAGGGCCAGCCCGTTCTGCAGCACAGAAAAAAGCTGCCGAGTCCTCCAAAGAAGAACCACTGCAACAACAACCGCTGCGTATTCTGGTGGTGGATGATGTGGTGGATAATATTCAGGTGATCAGTGACATCTTGCGCAAAGACTATAAAGTTGGGGCTGCCACCAGTGGCGAAAAAGCACTAAAAATTTGTGCGGCAGAACCTCAGCCTGATCTGGTCTTACTGGATGTGATGATGCCGGAAATGAATGGTTTTGAGGTTTGTAAACGTTTAAAAGCCGATCCACAAACTCAGCATATTACGGTGATTTTTTTAACAGCTTTGGATCAAACCATGGATATAGTGCGTGGTTTTGAATTAGGAGCTGTGGATTACATTACCAAACCCGTGAATCCGCCCGTGGTAAAAGCCAGAGTCAAAACTCATGCGGCTTTGATCCAAAGTGCCAAAGAAATGCGCAACCAGATTGATACGCTGCAGGATAGCTTCCGCTTAAAAAATGATGTCGAGCATATTTTGCAGCATAAGGTAAAAGGTGCGCTGTCGGACCTGCAAATGACGCTGACGGCTTTGGAGCAGGGGGCTGAAGATGCCGCTACAGTGCGTATTAATAGCTCATCCATTCGTTTGTCCTGCTCAGATTTAACCCAGCAGATTGAGCAGCTGTTGCTGCTAACAAAACAAGATTAAATAAACCGGAAAAAGGGCGTTATTGCTGTGGAGTTTTATGCGTTTTGAATGGCTGTCTTCACTGGCTGAAGTGACAGCTGCAGACTGGAATGGCTTATTTCCTGCTGATTATCCGTTTTGCCGTTATGAGTTTTTACTGGCGTTGGAGCAAGGTGGCAGTGTCGGCAGCAGTGCAGGCAAAAACACCGGCTGGCTGGTGCGGCATTTTGTGGTCTGGCAAAACGATCAGTTAATAGCTGCAGTGCCTGCTTATATTAAATTGCATTCTTATGGCGAATACCTGTTTGACTGGTCTTTTGCTGAAGCTTATCAGAACTACGGCCTGGACTATTACCCTAAGTTGTTGCTGGCTATTCCCTTTACGCCAGCCGAAGGACCCCGTTTGGGGCTAGCTGCTGGTATTGATAAAGCAGAGCTGTTGCAGTGGCTGGCTCAAGGAGTTTCAGAACTGCAGCAGGTTTTGCCACTAAGTCATCTGCAATGCCTTTATGCTTCACCACAAGATCAGCAGGCTTTTCGGGATGCTGATTTTATCGAACGTTTTGATGTGCAGTTTTTATGGTCCAATAAAAACTACTCCTGCTTTGACGATTTTCTGGCTGTGCTGACAGCCCGCAAACGTAAACAAATCCGCAAAGAAAGAGCTGCAGTCACAGAGCAGGGGGTTGTTATCAAAACCCTGACTGGTGCTGAACTGGACTTAGTGTTCTGGCAGCAGTTTTACGCTTTTTATTGCGACACTTACCAAAAGCGCTCACGCCATCAGGGTTATTTAACGGCCGATACCTTCTGGCGTTGGGGTCAGACTATGGCAAAACAAATAGTAGTTTTTGCTGCCTTTAAAGATGAGGAAATGCTGGCGGCATCTTTGTGTTTCCAGTCAGAAAGTACTTTGTTTGGCCGCTACTGGGGTTGTAAACAGGACTTTAACTTCCTGCATTTTGAATGCTGTTATTACAGCGGCATAGACTATTGCATCAGGCAAGGGCTGCAGTTTTTTGATGCCGGAGCTCAGGGCGAACATAAGCTGCAACGGGGTTTTGCGCCAGTGCTCAGGCATGGTTTTTACCGCTTTACTGAAAAAGCAGAACACAAAGCGATGAATGACGCTATAGCCCGTTACTGTGTGCAAGAGCAACGGGCTTTGGTGTTGTATCAGCAGGAAGCACAAGACAGCCTGCCTTTTGCTAACCGAGCCGATTAAGCTTTAGTTTTTTATGCTTTAGGGATGCTGTCAAAATCGGCTGCGCTGTGGCGCTCTGGCAATTGCTCATGGGGCTCGCCCCAGTTGCGATTCACCTTCACAGCACGTTGTACAGCAGCACGCGCATCAATCTGTTTAGCCCAGCGCTGCAGATGTGTATAACTTTGCACATCTAAAAACTCAGCCGCATTGTATAACCGCCCCAACACCAGAGCGCCGTACCAGGGCCAAATCGCTATATCGGCGATGGAATACTCATCACCTGCGATAAATTCATGGTTCGCTAATTGCTGGTCCAGCACATCCAACTGACGTTTGGTTTCCATCGCATAACGGTTGATGGGGTATTCATATTTTTCCGGGGCATAGGCATAAAAATGACCAAAACCGCCGCCGACAAAAGGTGCACTGCCCATTTGCCAGAATAACCAGTTCATCACTTCAGTGCGTTTAGCCAGATCCCGTGGCATAAAAGCGCCAAACTTTTCGGCCAGATAGAGCAAAATAGAACCGGACTCAAAGACCCGGATGCCGGTGCCTTTATCAACTAAAGCCGGGATCTTACTGTTTGGGTTTACGCCAACAAAACCGCTGCCAAACTGATCGCCATCACGAATGCTGATAAGCCAGGCGTCGTAGTCTGCTGCTTTATAGCCAGCCTCCAGTAATTCTTCCAGCAGCATAGTCACTTTCACCCCATTGGGTGTCGCCATGGAATACAGCTGCAAGTTATGCTCGCCAACAGGCAAAGTTTTGTCATGGGTTGCACCTGATACAGGTCTGTTGATGCTGGCAAAAGCCCCACCGTTTTGACTGTCCCATGTCCAGACTTTAGCCGGGGTGTAGGTATTGCTCATAAGATCTCCTGTTGGAACTGGTTTCGCAAACTACAAATGGATATTGGTGGTGTGGTCCTGGATATCAAGGGCCGTACTTTGAGTTTTGCCCTCCCCGGCACAGATCTGTACAATCCGGCTTTTTAGCGGGTGGGTATCAAATGTTTAGCCTTGAAACTTTAGCGCAGACCAAAACACCATTAAGCCGGATTAATCTCTCTGCTGGCCTGCAAGAGTTTCCGGCCGATTTATACCGTTTTGCCGACAGTGTCGAAATTCTGGATCTGTCCGGTAATGAGTTATCAGACTTACCTGCTGATTTACATCGTTTTACTAAACTAAAGCGCCTGTTTTTAACCAATAATAACTTCCGCCATATTCCCGTTGTGCTTAGTCAATGCCCAGAATTAGTGATGGTCAGTTTTAAAGGCAATCAGTTAACAGACTTTGCTGAAGCTTCTTTGCCGGAGCAACTGGAATGGCTGATCCTGACGGATAATCAACTCACTGTATTGCCGTCTGATTTTGGCCGTTACACCAGACTGAAAAAAGTGGCTATGGCAGGCAATCAGTTGTCCTCTTTGCCGGACTCCATGCAGCAGTGCCGTGAGCTGGGTTTATTGCGACTTTCACTGAATAAGTTTGAGTCTTTTCCTGATTGGTTATTCAGGCTGCCAAAATTAGCCTGGCTGGCGCTGGGTGCAAATCCGGCTAGCCCTGTGCCTGAAGCCGAAGCGAAAAATACTCACTGGCTGAAGGACTATCAGTTGCTGGAAAAGTTAGGCGAAGGCGCGTCCGGTGTTATTTATCAGGCCCGTTTTGCACAAGAGCCAGAGCTGGTGGCTTTAAAGCAGTTTAAAGGCTGGGTCACCAGTGATGGTTGTCCAAAAGATGAAATGAATAATTACCTGAATGCTGGTGATCATGCGAATTTAATAGCTGTCAAAGCCAAACTAAAAGACAGCGATTTACCGGGTTTAGTGATGGAACTGGTGCCGGGGTCTTTTATTGTACTGGGGCAACCTCCTTCTTTTGACAGTTGCACCCGCGATACCTTTACCCAAGGCCAGCGCTTAACCCTGGCAGAGCTGAGTCAGTTGGCACTGCAAGTTGTAGACGTAATGGCGCATTTGCATCAGCAGCAGATAGTGCATGGGGACTTGTATGCCCACAATATGCTGGTGAATGCTCAGCAGCAGTTGTATTTAGGCGATTTTGGTGCAGCTACAGCGCTGAATGCTTTGCCAGCACAACAGCAACAGAACTTCTGTGCACTGGAAGTCAGGGCTTTTGGCTACTGGTTGCTGGATATGCACACTTTGTTATCTGTAGAAGAGGCAGCTGAATTTGAGCATCAATATGCTGCTGTGCTGAACCTTTGTTTACAACAACAGGTTGAGGGGCGTCCGGGCTTCCGCCAGCTTCAGGAGTTGCTGAACGCTTTGTGATTTTATTGGTTTGTTAGATCATCTTGTTGCTTAACTGGAGAATTGAACAACTTATAACTACAGTAAAAGACCATGGAGTTTTCTGTTTGAGTAACAAGGAAGAGGTTGAAACAGGCTTATGTCTTTTAAGTTATTGATAGTCGATGACAGTCAGGTGTGTTTGATGCTGACCAGAGGTTATGTGCAGTCGTTCAGACCAGACTGGAGTTGTTCCACGGCAGGCAGTGCTGAAGAAGCTATGACTTTAATTGAACTGCAGCACTTTGATGCCTATTCACTGGACTATAACCTGCCAGGTCGCAATGGTCTGGAGCTGGCCCGCTGGATACGGGGCCGGGATCAGCACTGTTTTATTGGTTTGTTAACGTCCAATATTATGAATTACATTGAAGATCAGGCGATGACAGATAAAATTAACTATTATCGAAAACCAGCTAAACCTGATGTAATACAGCAGTTTGTCAGCGACATCGAACGTTATACCCTTTGTACTTGAAGCCGCAGCTTTGTTGACCGCGCTACTCGCCCCAGTCACATAGGACAACTATGCTCCCGGGGTCTCGCTCACTTGTCGCCGCCCTGCAACTCCAATTACTTTGGGTATATAAAACAGCTTATTTTAATAACTTAGTGAAATAAGCTTTGACACTGCTCTGAAAACCTATACACTGGCCTTGCTTTGTTAGTCTGTTCATTATTTATGCACCACAACGAATGTTACTGTTGTTTTAGTACGTCCTGTATTCATAAGTTAAAACATCTTCTACAGCACCACCGCCTGAAACCAGGCATATTAATTTCATTAAATACAGGTATATACCATGTCTAATACAACTACCGGCACAGTAAAATGGTTCAACGAAACTAAAGGTTTCGGTTTCATCGAACAAGCTTCAGGTCCAGACGTTTTCGCTCACTTCAGCGAAATCTCTAGCACGGGTTTCAAAACTCTGCAAGAAGGCCAACGTGTACAGTTCACTGTAACACAAGGTCAAAAAGGCCCACAGGCTGAGAAAATCGTTGTTCTGTAATTTTTAATTACAGTTACCCAAGACAGCAGAGTTAAACTGAGTTAAGGGTCACAACACAAAAAAAGGCAACTGCATAGCAGCTGCCTTTTTGCATTTCAGAGCAGAATAAAATCTGTTACTGATTGCGCGGCATAGGCTCATTCCTGCAGCGCATACACCTTAGGCAAATAAATTTCTTCTCCGGACTTAAATTTCATTTCTGCAAAGTCGAAAAAATTCTGGATAGTGACGCCAAAAACTTTTTGCGTATTAAACTGCGGTACTAAACGTTCAACAAACTCTTCGGCTATATTGTGTGCACAGCGAATGAGCTGTAAGTCTGCTTCATCTCCATGTTCAAAATACATTTTGATAAAACTATGCAAACCGGCAATACGAAATACGGTTTTCATCGAATTGGGGCGCCAGAATCGAAAGTCCATTTGTGGATGATTGGCCAGTTCGAAATCAAACTCCCTCGCAGCTTTCCACGGCAGACAATGAATTTCAAAGCCATGTTGAGTAAAAACTTTATACACAGACAAGCGGGGTTTGTTAGGGCAAATGATTTGTCCGGCCGCATCTTCGGAACCACACAAGTAGTTCAGGTTCCAGTTGCGCTGGTTGGTCAGAATATCCAGTGAGTTTTCAAAACCGTATTTCAGCATTCCTTCAGCCATGCCTAAAGAGGTGGCAACAGCGTGATAAAAAGCCGGCACATTTCCAAAAGTCAGTTTTAATTTCAGGCGGTTAATTTCTCTGAGCCTGTGTTCAATCTTTTCTATTTCTGGTTTGCTATCCATATCAACTTCTTCTTCCTGATCCTTGGCAAAGTATGCCGAAAAGAAGTGATACTGCCAATCTATAAGCGACTAATAGGCCAGAAGTTTGGGCTGACTGCTCTTTTCGTCCGTATAGTAAATATCAAAACAAATAGTTCGGAATTTTATGAAGGATGCATCTGCTAAGTTGCCACGCCAGCCGCTGGCCCGTTTGGGAGGACTCGCCGCTTTGGCAGGACGTGTTGCTGGTTCTGTATTGTTTAATGGTGCTAAACAGCTGGTGCAGGGGCAAAGTCCGAAGGCCAAAGATTTATTGCTGACTCCTGCTAATCTGCAGCGGGTTAGCGATAAGTTGGCCCAGTTGCGTGGGGCAGCGATGAAAGTGGGGCAATTGTTGTCTATGGATGCAGGAGATTTACTGCCTGCGGAATTGACTGAACTATTGGCGAGGCTGCGCTCTAACGCCAATCCTATGTTGCCAAAAGAGCTTGCTCTGGTGTTACGCACTGAGTTAGGTGAGCAGTGGCAGCAACACTTTTCACAATTTACTTTTTCCCCTTTGGCTGCGGCTTCTATTGGACAAGTCCACCTGGCTCATCATGACAATGGCAACAAGCTGGCGGTAAAAGTGCAGTATCCAGGCATAGGGCAAAGCATAGACAGCGATGTGGACAATGTGGCTATGCTGCTGAAACTCAGTGGTTTATTACCTGATGCTGTGGATTATCAGTCTGTGTTGAATGAGGCAAAACTGCAGTTGCATCAGGAGGCTGACTATCTGCAAGAAGCAGCCTATTTACAACGCTACCGCACTTTATTAGTCGCCGACAACCAATTTGTACTGCCAGAATTATACCCAGAGCTTTGTACCTCTAAGCTGATGACCATGAGTTTTGTCGAGGGCGTGCCAATTGAATCTTTGCAGCAGTATTCACAGCAAGTACGTGATCAGGCCATGACGCAGCTTTTCGCTTTGTTGTTCCGGGAGATTTTTGAGTTTCGGCTGGTACAAACTGATCCTAACTTTGCAAATTATCTGTATCAGCCAGAGAGCGCACAATTGGTGCTGCTGGACTTTGGTGCGTGCAGAGACTATCCGGAGTCCATCAGTCAGGGCTACCGACAGTTACTGTCTGCAGCTATTGTCAATGATATAGCAGACATTGAAGGGGCCATGCGTCAAATCGGCTTTTTCAGTCAGGATATTTTACCCGCACAAAAACAAGCCATACTTGCTCTGGTGCAGCTGATTTCAGAACCTGTTCAGTCAGATACTGCTTATGCTTTTGGGCAAACTGATTTAGCCCAACGAGTTCGCAAGGCTGGTACAGCACTTAGTTTGCAGCAAAATTACTGGCATACGCCGCCTATAGCTGCTGTGTTTTTGCATCGTAAAATGGCAGGTTTGTATCTGCTTGCTGCCCGGCTTAAAGCGAATGTTAATATTCGGCAACTGTTGAACCCCTATCTGAACTGATGGAGTGCAGTTTTGCTTTTTGCAGCAATAGTGCGGTTTTGGTTGCGTCCTGCGCTTTGCCAAACCAGTAACCCTGACCATACTGACAACCAGCAGCCAGTAAAAGCTCCTGTTGTGCCTGAGTTTCTATTCCTTCAGCAATCACATCCAGGCCCAGTGCATTCGCCATCGCAATAATAGCGCTGGTGATTTGTTTGTCGCTGGTATTGTCTGGTAAAGCCTTGATAAAACTCCGATCTATTTTCAGGCTGTTGATAGGAAGATGCCGTAAATAGGATAAAGAGGAATAGCCTGTGCCGAAGTCGTCAATGGCCAGCCTTATCCCTAACTGCCGCAGTTGTTGCAGTACATGACGGGTTTGATTTTCCCGTTCTGGCAGCAGACAACTTTCGGTAATTTCCAGCTCCAGTAGTTTGGGATCTACCGCAGTTTCGCTCAGGATCTGCATTAACTGGGGGATAAACAACGGATCCGCCAATTCTTTCGCTGAGATATTCACAGCCACTGGAACTGCTAATTCAGCCCAGGCTTGCAACTGATAACAAACTTGTCGCAACACCTGTTGGCCCAACTGCTGAATAAGCCCCAGGGTTTCCGCTATAGCAATAAAACGTTGTGGTGACACCTGACCTAAATCTTTATCATGCCATCGCACCAAAGCTTCCAGGCTATGCAATTGTCCTGTCTGCAAATCAATTTTAGGCTGGTAATGTACTTCTAATTGCTGCTGAGCCAGAGCTTTACGTAATGCCTGTTCCAGCTGCAACGCCTCGTCATGACGTTGACCTACACAACTGGTGTAAAAGCTGTATTTGTTGCGGCCTGATTCTTTCGCCTGATACATAGCTGCATCGGCAAATTTCAGTAATTCGCTGGCTGTGCTGCCATGTTGCGGATAAATACTGATCCCCACGCTGGTGGTTAAAACCAGCTCCTTGTGCTGAATTTGGAAAGGCAGCTCAAACTGCGCCACTATACGTTGCGCCAGCTTTTCTATTTCTTCTATGCCGTTGCATTCAGGCACCAGTACAGTGAATTCGTCTCCACCTAAACGGGCCACAGATTCACCTGATCGGCTGGCTTTTTGCAGTCGTCTGGCCACCTGACGTAAAGCGTCATCTCCGGCCTGATGGCCCAGTGTATCGTTGATCCGTTTAAATAGATCCAGGTCGAGAAAGAGTACAGCGAGCTGATGATTATGCCGTTTTGCATTGGCCAAAGCCTGCTCCAGCCTGTCCTGATACAAACGGCGGTTGGCAAGACCCGTTAGTTCGTCAAAATACGCCAGCTCATGAATTTTCTGCTCACGTTTTTTACGTTCTGTAATATCAGAAAAGATGGCAGCGTACTGGTTTACAGTACCGCAATCTCCCCGCACAGCACTGATGGATAACCACTCCGGATAGAGTTCGCCATTTTTGCGCTTATTCCAGATCTCGCCTTGCCAGTAGCCTTGTTGTTGCAGCCGTTGCCACATCTGCTGATAAAAAGTCCCGTCATGTTTTCCAGAACTAAGCAGATTAGGCGTCTGACCTATAGCTTCTTCAGCGCTGTAGCCAGTCAGCTTACAAAAACTGGGATTGACTGACTGAATGATGCCAGCAGTATCAGTAATCATCACGGCATCGTGGGATGCTTCTATCACTTTAGAGGCTAATCTTAAGCTGCTTTCTGAGGATCTCAGAGCTTTGTCTCTGGCGAGCAGCGCCGCTTTTAGCTCGCTGATGTATAGATGTTCCATATTCAACAGTATGTGGTTGTGAGATAACAAACCCGCAGGTTTTCCATCTGAATTGGTAACCCCCAGATGACGAAAACCATGCTCACGTAATAAGCGCACGGCCTGAAGTAAGCTGCTGTGCAGAGGTAAGGTTAATAAAGGCCGGGTTGCGACTTCAGCTAAAAGGCAAAGTGTGCGGTCTGTCGCAATAAAGTGCACTAAGTCACGTTCTGTCACTATGCCGTATTCCGCAACTTCAGACTGAGCCTGAGCAAACTTTACAATGGCGGCGTCCCTATGAGTTTGTCGCATCAATACAGCGGCCTGAGCTACTGTCAGTTCGGCTTGCAGCAGCAAGGGCAGCTCAACCAGAATAGAGCTGATATCCCGCAGCATTAAATAATGTTCCAGTGGCTGCTGATAAATAAGATCCGTTTGCGTCACTATGCCAATGGCTTGCTGTGCCGGGTCTGTCACCAGTAAACGTCTGACGTTTTGTTGTTTCATCAGCGCCGCTGCATCACTGGTGCTGCACTGCTGCGGCACTGAAAGCACAGGGCTGCTCATCACTTCAGACACTGCTTGTTGCAGTACTCTGTTGTCTGACAGATCCAGTTTCTTGCAGTCTGATTCTGTCCAGATCCCGATGATCCCTTGTTCATCTTTAATCAGAATGCAGCTGATGTTGTGTTGCTGCATCAGCTGCGCTGCTTGTTGCACGCTGCTGTGTGGGCTGCAACAGATCAGGTTTTTTTGCAGCACCATAGCAACAGTCTGGCCTGATGACAGAGGTGTTAACGCAGAGCTCAGCGGAGAATTCATTTTCAGGACAGTTCCATGATCAGCAACAGATCCCGCTATGCTAATGCCTGCACCTGTTTTGGATCTTGATCTGGAACAACAGCGCTAAAGCTTTGTTATTTTTTTGTCTGAATGGCTCACTGTTGTTTTAATTTTTAGAAATCGATTACCTTTATATATTTTCAATAAAATCAGTATTTTGAGTTTTCAATGTTTGATATTGATGAAAAAGTTTTGGTAAACGTTTACCTTGAGTGTTATAACTGCACTGTGCACTGCTGAACCCGTATATAAAAAATCAGCTTAGCGCATAAAAAAATAACAATTGATACCGACAGGGGTAGGAAATGACAGGCAAATTCAACTTGACCGTTGTAGCTTTAGCTATGACGCAAATCTTTGCTATGCAGCATGCACAAGCGCAAAGCGAAGAAAATACCACTCAACAAAATGCAAAAAAAGCAGAGCCGCAAATCGAAACCATCGAAGTGAAAGGTTTTGGTGCCACGCTGAGCAAGTCGTTAATGCAGAAAAAGTTTTCAGAATCAACGGTAGAAATTATCTCTACCGATGATTTAGGTCAATTACCTGACGTCACTATTGCTGACTCACTGGGCCGTTTGCCTGGTGTTGCGGCAGAGCGCGACCGTGGTAATGCCAGTAGTATTTCTATTCGTGGTTTAGGCGCTCGTTTAAACGCTGCCACCATGAATGGCCGTGAAATTGTCAGCGCTGAACCCAGTAGAGACGTGCGTTATGAGCAATTTCCTGCTGAACTGATCAACTCAGTTGAAGTGTACAAAAGCCCTATGGCAAATAACCTCGAAGGGGGTATTGCTGGTCTGGTCAATATGAATTTTGTCAGTCCGCTGGCTAGAGACAAGCGCATTATTAACATCAGCGGTCATCTGATGGATTATCAAATGGGCAGTGATTTGCCTGGCGCTGACAGTTCTGGCGAAAAAGCCAGTTTCTCTTATATCGATCAGTGGGCTGATAATTTTGGTGTGGTGTTTGGCGTAACTTTTCAGGATCAACCTTCAGTTCAGCGTGAAACTGCATTTTACTCTTACAACAAAGTGGCAGCTGATCAAGGTGATGTAAATGGTGATGGCATTACCGAAGCTGCACCATGGGGCGGTAAAACTGGTACTAAAGTTGGCAATACTGAACGTATTGGCAGCTTAATGATCCTCGAGTGGGAACCTGCTGACAGCGTGAACCTGAAATACGATCTGTTTTATTCCAGGTTTGATATTGAAGAACGTGAAGACCAGTTTTGGTTTGATGGCTGGGGCAACTGGCAAGGCAGCAATAACTGGGGATACAACAACTCGGCGACGGCACCCACTATTGTCACCCGTCCAGATGGTTCACAGCAATTAACGGGCGGCGGCATTTTATGGGGCGCGCATTCTGCCAATAACGCCACCTGGTTTCAGGAAAATAATCTGTTAAGCACAGGCTTAAAAACCACAGTGACAGGTGATGTCTGGACATCCACTTATGACATTGGCTATTCCGAAGCAGGTATAGAATCACGTTGGGTGAATATTACCTCGGCTTATGGCGGTCCTACACCTCTGGATATCAGCTGGAGTAATACAGAGGGGCGTTTAGCCGTGCAAAGCAATGAAGCCATTGGCAATCCGGACTATTACACTATTTCTGGTATGAACGTAGATACAGACCGCGATCTGACAGACGAAATGGTCAGCGCCAGAGCAGATTTTGAACGGAATATCGAATGGGGTGTTTTTGAAACTCTGGTGATAGGTGGCCGTTACAGCGACCGCGAAAAAAACAATGATGTACAAAGCTGGTGGCAGTCGCCAGTCAATACAGCTTTGACAGATTACGGTTACAGTTATGCCTTAGGTGGTGGTTTTGTGTCACCTGATCTGTATGGCTTTAAAGACTGGAATTCCACTATGACTCAGGCTTTTGGTGGTATAGATAACCGCAGTCAACACGCCAAAACCGATCAGGACAGAGTCAACAGCTGGTTTGTGGGTGAAACCAATAGTGCCGCTTATTTTATGCTGAAAATGTCGGGTGAGCTGGGTGACCTGCCTTACACAGGTAACTTTGGTGTACGTTATGTCAAAACCGAGTCTACCTCTTCGGGTTATCAGTTTAAAGATGGTGCTTATTCGCCCGTTTCTGTCGACCATGACTACGATGAAATTTTGCCTGCTCTGAATATGATTTTCACCTTAAGTGAAGAAGCTCAGGTGCGTTTTGGTTTGTCTCGTGCTATTTCACGGCCGCCATTGGTTGAAATGCGTACCGGCTTCCAGCTGGATTCACAAAGCCCGGTCAGAACTGGCTCAGGTGGTAATCCAAGCTTGGATCCATTTGTGGCTGATCAAATCGATTTAGGCTACGAATACTACTGGTCAAGCGACCGCGCTATGATGATATCAACCTTCTTTAAAGACTTAAAAACTCATATAGGCAGTTCAACTGACGTGATGATGGTGGATGGTATCGCCTATGACTTTACCGGCCCTGTCAATGGCAGCGGTGGTCAAATTAAAGGCTTGGAACTGATGTACCAACAAGCCTTAACTATGCTGCCAGAGCCTTTTGATGGTTTAGGTTTTTATGCCAACTACTCCTTAACCGACAGCGATGTGACTGAGTTTGTGCCTGAAGATAATCCGTTGCCCTTAGGTGGTTTATCTAAGCATGTGGGTAACCTGACCTTGTGGTACTACAAAGCTGGTTTTGATGCCAAGGTGTCGTATAACTACCGCAGTGCCAATACCCGTGTAGGCAGCTGGATCCCAACAGAGATCACCAGAGCAGCAGCGGAACGCACTGTAGATGCCAGCTTATCTTACGAAGTTACAGAAGCCTTTAAAGTTATGTTGCAGGCGCAAAACCTGACCAACGAAGCCGCCGTCACTTATTTTGATAACGATCCAAGCCGTCCGGCCAGTTATCAGGAATGGGGCCGTCGTTTCCTGATAGGTTTTTCTTACTCCATGTAAGTGGCTTGTTATTAACTAAATGTTATACCCAAAGTAATTGAAGTTGCAGTGAGGCGACAAGCACTTGAGACCCCAGGAACATAGTAAACCTATGTGACTGGGGCGAGAGTGCGTGGTCAACAAAACTGCAGTTTCAAGAACAAAGGGGATAAAACCCGGCCTTAGTGCCGGGCTTATTACGGAAGCCATACTTATGTCTTTATCTCCTTGCCATATTTTGCTGACCGGTGCCTCGTCGGGCATAGGCCGTGCTTTAGCCATAACTTTAGCTGCTCAAGGCCACAAACTGAGTTTATGTGGTCGTGACCCGGCCAAACTGGCACAGAGCTTAGCTTTATTACCACCAGGCGCTGCAGTGTTCAGTGACAGTTTTTCAGTGACAGAAGCTGCGGCCATCCATCAGTTTTGCCAACAGGCTCAGCAGCAGTTTGGTGCAGTGGATGTGCTGATTAATTGTGCTGGCGGCAATAGCAGCCGAAGTAGCGCAACAGAACCGGATTGGCCTGCGCTAGAGCAAATGATGCAGCTGAACTTCTATGCGCCGCTGCATTTTATCCAGCAACTGGTGCCTGGGATGCAGCAACAAGGCAAAGGCATAGTACTGAATGTACTCTCTACCGTTTGTTTGTTTTCCAACCCTGGTATTTCGGCTTACAGCGCCAGCAAAGCTGCTCTTGATAGCTACAGCAAAGTGCTGCGTAAAGAGTTAAACGGCACAGGAGTAAAAGTGTTGTCTTTGTATCCTGGTGGTGTGGATACCGGATTTCGTTCGGCCAGCCGGCCAGATTACTTGTCTGCAGAAGAGGTGGCTGCCGCTATTGTGCTGATGTTAGGCAGCTCTGCCAAAGCCCATATTCATGAGTTGGTGCTAAGGCCCCAGATTGAAACCAATTTTTGTTAAGTCCTCTAGCTTATTTATTAAAAGGAATTCTCCAGTGTTGAAGTACTTTTACCCATCTCTGGCTGCGCTGGCGTTACTGCTGCAGTTCGCCTGCAGCCCGGTTGCCGAATCCTCTAAGGGGGACCTGGCATCGAAAGACGATCAGTCACCGAAAGTTGCAGTAGCAACAGAGCAGAATTTAAATGCCGACTGGTTGTTTTTCAAAAGTCAGTCCGCTGATTTAACTGCAACACCAGAAGACTGGCAACAGGTCAATTTACCTCATACGCCACAAATTGAACCTTTGCTGGTGAATAACCAATGGCAGGGTTTTGCCTGGTACCAAAAGTCTCTGACCATAGCGCCAGAGTGGCAGAACAAACAGCTGTTGATCCGTTTTGAAGCGGCTATGAACCATGCCCAAGTTTGGTTAGACGATAAACAGATTGGTGAGCATTTAGGCGGTTATTTGCCTTTTACCATAGACCTGACGCCTTATGTCACCGCAGGCCAGACCTATCAGTTGAAGGTAAAACTGGATAATAGAGACAACGAAATAACAGGGCCTAAGCCGCTGGCTCAACTGGATTTTAATACCTACGGTGGTTTATACCGCGATGTACGTTTACTGATTAAAAACCCTGTTCATATCACAGATGAAATGCTGGCGAATGAAGTGGCAGGGGGCGGTATTTTTGTCACTTATCCAAAAGTAGATAAAGCAGGATCTGTAGTCGCAGTAAAAACGCAGCTGGCAAATAAATCAGCGCTCAACGCCGAGCTGGAGCTGGTGCAGCTGTTGTTTGCCGGTGAGCAATTGGTCACAGAAGTCAGCTCAGGCCCAATCCAACTGGCCGCTGGATCTAAACTGGACCAGCAACAACAGCTGACGGTGAGCAAACCCAACTTATGGAGCCCGGCCAGTCCGTTTTTATACAGTTTGCACACAGTACTGAAACAGAATGGCGAAGTGATAGAGCGTCAGCATCAGCAGATTGGTATTCGCAGTTTTGCCTTTAACGACAAACATCAACTGCTGATTAATGGCGAAGTCACCTTCTTACGGGGCGTTAACCGCCATCAGGAATACCCTCACGTTGGTTATGCCATATCGCCTCAGGCGGACTATCGGGATGCGGTAAAAATTAAATCTGCTGGTTTTGATTATGTACGTTTATCGCATTACCCGCATTCGAAAGCTTTTATGCAGGCGGCGGACGAGCTGGGTTTAGTGCTGATCAACGCTATTTTAGGCTGGCAGTATTATCAGCCTGCCGAAGCCTTTAGAGCACAAAACATTCAAAGTTGCCGCGACTTAATTCGCCGCGACCGTAACCATGCCAGCGTATTGGCCTGGGAATGTTCGCTGAACGAATCGGACATGCCGGATGAATTTGTTGCTACTTTGCATAACACCGTCAAACAAGAGTTTCCGGGCGCTTATTCTGCCGGCTGGCAGCATGGTTACGATATGTATCTGCAAGCGCGTCAGCACCGCCAGATGCATTATGAAACGCCCACTGTTCCTTACAATGTGTCTGAATACGGCGACTGGGAATACTATGCACAAAATGCGGGTTTGAATCAGGACAGCTGGGCCGATCTAAAAGAAGAAGCCCGCACCAGTCGTCAGTTATTAAGCCATGGTGAAGCTCGTTTGTTGCAACAAGCCCGCAATGTGCAGGAAGCTCATAACGACAACCTGACGACACCTGCTTATGCCGATGGCTACTGGGTGATGTTTGATTACAACAGAGGTTATGCCAATGATCTGGAAGCTTCAGGTGTGATGAGTATTTATCGTCTGCCGAAGTACAGCTACTACTTTTTCCAGAGTCAGCGCCCGGCTTCAGAACAATCAGACAAGTACCAGTCTGGTCCTATGGTATTTATTGCCAGTGAGTGGCAGTCAGGGTCCAGCGCTCAGGTGCGGGTATTTAGTAATGCCGAAGAAGTGGAGCTGTATTTAAATGGCTTTTTAGTCAGCCGTAATAAGCCGTCTGTGGATAAGTTTTCCACTCATTTACCGCATCCGCCTTTTGAATTTGATCTCAAAGAATTTAAAGCAGGTCAGTTGCTGGCAAAAGCTTATATTGCAGGTAAAGAAGTGGCGACTCATCAGGTCAGCACAGCCGATATCGCTGCCAGTTTAAAGCTGACTCTAGATACCAGTGGTGTGGCTCCTGTGCCTGGTGATCTGGTCTTTGTTTATGCAGAGGTGCTGGATAAAAACGGCCAGACTGTGCCTTTAAATAATCAGATTATTGAATTTAACAGCAGTGGTGATATTGAAATCATCAACCCTGAACCTGCTTTTACAGAACAAGGCAAAGCCGCGGTACTGGTGAAATTAGGTGCAAAATTTGCCGAAGCACAGTTAGAGGCCAGCTCCAAAGTACTGGCTATTCAAAGCGATACTTTAGTTTTTGCGGTTAAGGAGTAACTGTATGCGTATTTTAGTCACTGGTGGTGCTGGTTATATTGGCTCTCATACCTGTCTGGAGTTATTAAACAACGGCCATCAGGTGGTGGTGGTTGATAACCTGAGCAACAGTAGTGTTGAAGCTTTAAAGCGGGTGGAGCAACTGACAGGCCAGAGCATTTGCTTTTATCAGGCTGATATCCGTGATGAAAAGGCGCTTTCTGCTATTTTTGCTGCTGAAAAAGTGGATGCAGTCATCCACTTTGCCGGTTCTAAAGCTGTGGGTGAGTCTGTCGCTAAACCACTGTTTTATTATGAAAACAATGTCAGCGCTTCAGGCTTATTGATGCAGGTGATGCTAAAACATCAGGTGAAAACGCTGGTGTTCAGCTCCTCTGCCACAGTCTACGGCGAGCCGGTCTCTTCGCCTATACGGGAAGATTTTGCTGTGCATCCTGAAAGTCCTTATGGCCGTTCCAAGCTGATGGTTGAACAGATGATGTCTGATCTGGTGGTGGCGCAAAGCGATTTCAGTGCCATAGTGTTGCGGTACTTTAACCCTGTAGGCGCGCATGAGTCAGGCCAGATTGGTGAAGACCCGAACGGTATTCCAAATAACCTGATGCCTTTTATTAATCAGGTGGCTATAGGCCGCCGACCTTATTTATCTGTGTTTGGTGATGATTACGATACACCGGACGGCACGGGCGTGCGGGATTATATCCATGTCAGTGATTTAGCTTCAGGTCATGTCAAAGCCTTAGAAACTTTGCATCAGAATACGGGTTTTCATGTGTTTAACTTAGGTACTGGTCAGGGCGTCTCTGTGCTGGAAATGGTTGAGGCTTATCGTCGTATTTCAGGCCAGTTGATTGCCTATCAGGTGGCTCCTCGTCGTGCTGGTGATATTGGTTGTTATTACGGTGACCCGTCTTTAGCCGCAGAAAAACTCAACTGGAAAGCAGAACGTGGTTTGGATCAAATGGTGGCGGATAGCTGGAAGTGGCAGAAATTAAACCCTGCGGGTTATCCGAAGAATTAAAAAAAGGTTGGAATTACAGATGTCTGAATTTAATGCAAAAGATCATCCGCACCGCAGATACAACCCGCTGACAGGGGATTGGGTGCTGGTGTCACCACACAGAGCAAAAAGACCATGGCAGGGGCAGATTGAAACTGCGGCCACAGAGCAGAATCCGTCTTATGACCACAGCTGCTTTTTATGTCCAACCAACACCCGTATTTCCGGTGATCTGAATCCTGACTATAAAAAGCCTTATGTCTTTACCAATGACTTTGCCGCCTTAACCGCAGATACGCCTTTTTATCAGCGCTCAGATGATGATTTATTTGTATTAAAAGCCGAGCGTGGCACCAGCAGAGTCATTTGTTATTCACCGGATCACAGCCTGACGATGCCAGAGCTGAGTGTTACTGATATTCAGCACATAGTGGAAGAATGGATCCGTCAGTACAAAGACTTATCCAAGACCTACAACTGGGTGCAGGTGTTTGAAAACAAAGGCGCTATTAACGGCTGCTCCAATCCGCATCCTCATGGTCAGATTTGGGCCAATAGCACTGTGCCTACCTTGCCAGCCAAAGCCGACGCAGCGCAGCGTGAGTATTTAGCTAAACATGGCAAAAACCTGTTATTAAATTATGCCGCACTGGAACAACAAAGTGGCGAGCGCACTGTGGTTGAAAACGAGCACTGGTTAGTGGTGGTGCCATTCTGGGCCAGTTGGCCTTTTGAAACTCTGGTGTTGCCAAAAGCCCATGTACGCCGGATGGAAGATTTAACCACAGAGCAGCAAGCCGCGCTGGCCGATATTCTGCAGCAAATTACCATTCGCTACGACAACCTGTTCCAGTGTTCATTCCCTTATTCGATGGGCTGGCACAGTGCGCCTTATCAAAACGATGCTGGTGCTGATACCGCTGAAAACATCGAACACTGGCAATTGCATGGCCATTTTTACCCGCCGTTATTACGCTCAGCCACCATTAAGAAATTTATGGTGGGCTACGAAATGCTGGCTGAAACCCAACGTGATATGACTCCTGAACAGGCCGCTGAACGCTTAAAAGAGCAAAGCCCTGTGCATTACAAACAGCAGAGCAAGGTTTAAACCAGATGGCATTATTAGAGCAAGTACAACAGGCATTTGCCGAACATTACCAGCAGCAGGGCGAATTTGCGTTCAGAGCGCCGGGCCGGGTTAATCTGATTGGTGAACATACAGATTACAACGATGGTTTTGTGCTGCCATGCGCTATTAACTACGACACTGTGGTTGTGGCAACACCGCGTCAGGACAATAAAGTCCGCGTGCTGGCGCTGGATTATCAGCAGCAAGTGGATGAGTTTGAACTCAAGTTCCCGCTGGATAAACATCCGGAGTATCAATGGGCAAACTATGTGCGTGGTGTGGCCAACAGCCTGATGCAAAAAGGCTTTAACCTGGCCGGTTGCGATTTAGCCATCAGCGGCAATGTGCCACAAGGTGTAGGTTTAAGCTCATCAGCTTCGCTAGAAGTCGCTCTGGGCCTGACGTACAGCACTTTGGCTGGCATCGAACTCTCCAGCCGTGACAATGCACTCAATGGTCAGCATGCAGAAAACCACTTTGTTGGTTGTAACTGCGGCATTATGGATCAGCTGATTTCTGCGCAGGGCAAAGTCGCTCACGCTTTATTGATTGATTGTCGCAGCCTCGACAGCACGCCTGTCTCAGTGCCCACAGATATGGCCGTGATGATTATTAACTCCAATGTAAAACGTGGCCTGGTGGACAGCGAATACAATACCCGCCGTCGTCAGTGTGAAGAAGCTGCGGCCATTTTTGGCGTCAAAGCCTTACGGGATGTCAGCTGGAGCACTTTTGCGGCTAAGCAGAGCGAATTGGATCCATTAGTGGCCAAACGGGCTCGTCATGTCATTACTGAAAACGATCGCACTGAATTAGCAGCTAAAGCTTTAGCTGATCACGACATCAAACTGTTAAGCCGCTTAATGGCGGAATCTCACTTGTCGATGAAACATGATTTTGAAATCACTGTGCCTGCTATAGATGCGCTGGTCGAAATGATTGGCAACACCCTGGGTGATACAGGTGGTGTCCGTATGACTGGTGGTGGTTTTGGTGGTTGTGTGGTGGCTTTAGTACCTCAATGTCGGGTTGATGAAATCCGTGCTTTAGTAGAGCGTGAATACCCGGCACAAACAGGTTTAACCGCAGCTATTTTTGTTTGTACCGCCAGTCAGGGCGCAGAGCAGATTTTGGCATGAGTGCTGCTTTAATTGATGACATTGATGGCTCAGTGATCCGACTGGGTGGCAATAAGGGTTTAGAAGTGGAGCTGTTGCCTTTAGGGGCAACAATCCGCTCTATCCGTTTATTTGGTCAGGAGCTGACGTTAAATTATCCGGACGTGGCTCAGTATCAAACCGATGAATTTTATTTGGGGGCTACCGCAGGCCGGGTTGCTAACCGTATTGCCAAAGGCCGTTTTGAACTCAATGGTGTGGCTTATCAACTGGACTGTAATAATGGTCCTAATCATTTGCATGGTGGTGTGACTGGTTTTAACCGTCAGCAATGGCAAGTGCTGAAACAACAGCCTGATTCGGTGCAATTGTATTTGCGCTCAGCCGATGGCGATCAGGGTTATCCGGGCGCTGTGCAAGTCTGGCAGCAATTCCGTATTGTGGATAAACAGCTCGAGTTATCCTTTTTGGCTTTATCTACCAAAGATACGCTGCTGAATTTAACCAACCACTGTTATTTCAACTTGAACAGCGATGGCAGTTCTGTTGAAAACCATCAGTTGCAGCTTTCAGCGACACATTATTTGCCAACAGATGCCAGCGCTATTCCAACCGGAGAGCGTCGTGCTGTGGCTGGCACTGCCTTTGACTTTACCAAAGCTAAATTGGTGGGGCCAGCACTTCGCCAGCAGGATCAGCAGCTTGCTCTTGCCAATGGTTTTGACCACTGCTTTATCTGGCAAGACTCTGATGCTGCAGAGTTAAAGTCGATGGCGGTGTTAAGTTCCAGCCAAAGTGGCCGTCAGCTTGAAGTGCTAAGTACTCAGCCTGGCTTGCAGCTTTATACAGGTAATTTTCTGGCCGCACCTTTTACAGCACGGCAGGGGATTTGTCTGGAAGCTCAAGGCTGGCCTGATGCTGTTAATCAACTTGGCTTTCCTGGCACTCAACTCAAAGCAGGTGAGTTGTATCAGCAACAAATAGTGTATAAGTTCAGTTAATTAAAAACTGGTAACAATAACAACAAGATATGCCCGGCTGTTCTGGTGTTGCAGCGCAGTACCAAAAACCACGGGTAAAACAGGGTAAGGATTAGTATGACCTTAAGTAATTTAGATTTGACGATCCTCGTCATATATGTGCTTGGGCTGGTAGGACTGGCTTATTTTATTTCCCGGGAAAAGAAGGGACATGATAAAGACACCAACGACTATTTTCTGGCCGGTAATACCTTACCCTGGTGGGCTATTGGTGCGTCTTTAATTGCAGCTAATATCTCGGCTGAACAAATTATTGGTATGTCAGGCTCAGGTTATGCCATAGGTATGGCGATAGCTGCTTACGAGTGGATGGCAGCCATTACCTTATTAATAGTCGGCAAGTTTTTCCTGCCTATTTTCCTCAAACGTAAAATTTATACCATGCCGCAATTCCTGCAGCAGCGCTTTGACAACAGAGTACGCACCACTATGGCGCTGTTCTGGATGGCGGTGTATGTCTTTGTTAATTTAACTGCAGTCTTGTGGTTAGGTGCTCTGGCTATTAATACAGTCACTGGTGTGGATATGACCACCAGCATGCTGATACTGGCCACTTTATCTGTGGCTTATTCCTTATATGGCGGCTTAAAAGCTGTGGCCTATACCGACATTATTCAGGTGGTGTTACTGGTGGGCGGTGGTTTGTTCCTGTCCTTTATGTCGCTGGAACTGTTGGGTGCAGGTAACGGTTTATGGGCTGGTTTTGACCGCTTACTCACTGAAGTACCAGACAAATTCGATATGATTTTAACGCCGGACAGCCCACATTATGTCAGCCTGCCTGGTTTATCTGTGCTGTTGGGTGGTATGTGGATTATGAACCTGAGTTACTGGGGTTTTAACCAATATATTATTCAGCGCACTTTAGCGGCCAAAGACTTAGCTGAAGCGCAAAAAGGCATTATTTTTGCGGCCTTCCTGAAAATTTTAATGCCGGTGATAGTGGTATTGCCTGGTATTGCTGCTGTGTTAATACTGCCGGATTTAAGCAAGCCGGATCAGGCCTATCCTCAACTACTGAGCATGATGCCATCTGGTATCAAAGGCTTAATTTTTGCGGCTTTAGTGGCGGCTATTTTGTCGAGTTTAGCTTCGATGACCAACAGCGTCGCGACCATTTTCACTATGGATATTTACTCTCAGTTTAAGAAAGATCAAAGCCAGCAGCACTACGTCAAAGTAGGCCGTATTGTTAGTCTGGTCGCTTTGGTGATTGCGGTCATCGCAGCTAAGCCATTACTGGGCGAATTTGATCAGGCCTTCCAGTATATTCAGGAATTCACCGGTTTCTTTACGCCAGGCATTGTGGTGCTGTTTTTATTAGGTATGTTCTGGGCCCGTACTACTGCAACAGCCGCTTTAGTGGCGGCTATTAGTTCCGCAGTACTGAGCTGGATTTTTAAAATAACGCTGCCAGAGATGCCATTTATGGACCGCGTAGGTTTAGTCTTCCTGTGCTGTTTAGCTTTAGCTGTGCTGGTGACTTTATTCCAGCGTCAGGGCAAGCATCCACATGCGGTGGAATTAGGTGATATCAGCTTTGACACCCGCCCAAGCTTTAACTTCCATGCTGTGCTGATCACTCTGATCGTGGCCGCCTTTTATACGGCATGGTGGTAACAATGAAACGGAAATTACTTTTCACCGCTTTAGCCGCAACACTGTTTAGCGCCGCCGCCACTGCTAACCCTGTGTCGGTAAAAGATGGCGTCATGCTGTGGCAAGACGGTTCTGAAGTTGCGCTTTTTGGTGTGAATTACAGTGTGCCTTTTGCTTATGGTTATCGCTCTGTTGAACGTCTTGGCGTGGATCATCGCGCTGCCATCGACATGGATGTGGATCATATTGCCCGCTTAGGGCTGGACGCTTACCGCGTGCATTTATGGGACAGATTGCTGGCCGATAAAGAGGGCAATTTGCAGGACAATATCCACCTGCAATTGTTTGATTACTTGCTGCTGCGCTTAAAAGAAAAAGGCATCAAGGTAGTGATTACGCCTATCGGCTGGTGGGGCAGTGGTTACCCTGAGCCAGATCCGGTGGAATATGGTTTTTCTACTTTCTACAGCAAAAGCCAGATGAACCAGTCGGCTGATGCTATTGCAGCGCAGAAAAACTATCTGACTCAGCTATTTAAGCACGTCAATCCGCTGACAGGGAAAAGCTATCAGCAGGACGACAATATCATCGCCTTTGAGATCTTTAACGAACCTAAACACGAAATAGCACCTGCGCAAAGTGCGGCTTATATTGAAGACTTAATCAGTACCATTCGTGCTGCCGGTGTGACTAAACCTTTGTTTTACAACACCAGTGAGCAGGGGGACGATCAGCCTTTTGCCCAGGCTTTATGCAATACCAGCATAGATGGTGTGTCTTATCAGTGGTATCCAACAGGTTTAGTCAAAGGTAGTACTATTCTGGCGAATATGTTGCCCGCTGTTGCGCATTACACTAATCCTTTTGCCGGCATCAGCCAGTGCGCTACTAAAGCCAAAATGGTGTACGAGTTTGACGCAGCTGATGTAGCAAGCTCTGTGATGTTCCCGGCTATGGCGCGCAGTTTTCGTGAAGCTGGGTTTCAGTGGGCCACTCAGTTTGCTTATGATGCTGCGGCTGTGGCTCATACCAACTCTGAATACAACACTCACCATCTGAACTTGTTGTATACACCGGAAAAAGCCATCAGCTTAAAAATTGCTGCTGAAGTATTTCGTACTCAGAAGCGTGCTGAAAAGGCAGCGGACTATCCAGCGAGCAACAGCTTTGCTGCTGTGACTTTGGATTATCAGCAGAATTTGTCTGTGCTGAATACCCCAGAGCAGTTTTTCTACAGCAACAGCACCACAGTTGTGCCAAAAGCTGCAGCTAAGCTGACAGCTATTGCCGGTGTTGGTTCGTCTTCTGTAGCTAAATACAGCGGCTCTGGTGCTTATTTCCTCGATAAAGTAGCTGATGGTGTCTGGCGTTTGGAAGTCTACCCTGACTTACTGACCTTGCAGGACCCTTATCAGAATTCCAGTTTAAGCCGCGAAACAGGGCGTTTATACCCTGCTGCTCAGCAACTGAAACTGACGCTGGCGGATTTGGGTAACAGCTATCAACTCAAAGGCTTAAATAGTGGCAATACACTAACTGCTTCGGCTAAAAATGGCGAAGTGACAGTGCGCCCCGGTGTGTACTTACTGACTGCCCAAGCCGCGTTGGCACAGCAGTATGCGAATAAGGTCGAGACAAATTTTTATCTGCCAAAACCACAATCCACTGAACTGGCTTTAGTGCATCAAAATCAGCGTCAAAGCCATGTGGGCGATCCGTTCAGCTTTAAGGTGGACATCGGCGCTTTGGTGAAGCCTGAAAAAGTGCAGCTGATGTTACGTTATCTTGGGCACCACAAGTTTACCGCTTTTGATATGCAGCAAAGCCTTGATGTTAGTGGTCACTATCATTTAACTATGCCAAAAGACTGGACTCAGACCGGTTTACTGGAATATGCCTTTGTGGTGACAGCTAACGGCAAAAAACAGACTTTCCCTGGTGCAGCTGCTGGCTCACCACAGGATTGGGATTATGTCAGTAAAGCGCCGTACTGGACCATGGCGGTCAAACCACAAGGCCAGCCAGTAGCCTTGTTTGATGCAACTTCGGACAGGCAAAACAGCCTCTATCCAAAAGATGCCACTGTCACTCAGCGTTTTGTTGCTGACAGTTCAGGTGATGGTTTAGCCTTGCAACTAGGGGTGGATTCTTTAGAAATACCTCAAGCTGCAGCGATACTTAAAACCACTTTGTCTGCTGATAACAGCCTGCTACAACGTAATTTGAAAGACTACGACACTGTGGCGCTGAAAATCCGTGCCGTCAAACAGCCGGAACAGTTGAAGTTCGCTTTATTGGATAAAGACGGTATAGCTTATGGCACAGAGCTGAAAGTGGGCACTGACTGGCAGTATCTGTTAGTTCCTCTGCATAAACTAAAGCAAACCGATACGCTGATGACTCAGGCCTACCCTATGTTTATGCCTGTCTTTGCGCCCAAAGTGGAGCAGGGCTTAGGGTTGAACCTTAATGAGCTTCAGCAGTTACAGGGTATAGAGTTGATGTTTAATCAGAGCGCCTACAGCCCAGCGGCAGCCAAGGGCTGGCATGGTGTTGAGCTGGCGGAAGTGAGTTTGATCCAAAAGCCATAGTTTAGGGGCCTGTGTTGCGTCAGTTTTCAGCACAGGCCTATAATCGGCTTTGTTTTTGATTTTATCCCTCTCAGCACAGGAGTGCTATGGCAAAGCCACTGCAGCAAAGCACAACAAGCTCAACATCAGGATCGCTCCGGGTTTCGGGCACTCAGAAGCTGGCGCTTGGCGCTGGCTTTTTTGCGATGTTTTTTGCTCAGCAAAGTGTCAGTGTGCTGGCTATTCCTTTTTATCAGATGACCCTGGGGGTAGACCCGTTTCTCCTGGGGCTGGCTCTTACTTTACCACTGCTGCTTGGCACTTTATTAGGCCCATGGGTGGGGCATTTATCTGATCATCATCAAAGCCGCTTTGGCCGCAGACGGCCTTTTATTCTGGCCGCCAGCTGGGCCTGTTGTTTGTTTTTTGGTTTGATTTGGATGGTGCCCTCAGGCTGGGGCGAATTGGCTCATCTATTGTATTTTGTGGTTTTTTCCCTGCTGTTTTATGTTGCTGCCACTTTTATGTCCGTGCCTATGACCTGTTTATCCTATGAAATGAGCCCGGATTATCATCAGCGCACTGAAATTATGGGTTTTACCACCTATTTTCTGAAGCTGGGTTCTTTGTTGTATCAATGGTTATTTCCGCTGGCACAACTGGCGATATTCAGTTCGGTTTTTGTTGGTATTCGTTATGTCGGCTGGGGCGTTGCCTTGTTTATTTTTGGCCTTCTGGGTACTTTAGCGGCCTGTTACAGCAAAGAAATAGTCCAACGTTCTTCCGTAGCTTTTCCGCCAGTGACGTTACGGCAAAGCTTAAAAACGCTGAAATCAAACAAAGGCTTACGGGTATTATTGCTGTTAACTGTGCTGCAGATGGCGGGTGGTGCTTTTACTGCCAGTATGGATTATTACCTCTTGGTGTATTTTATTGCCGATGGCGATATAGCTCAGGGCGCAATTTTTAAAGGCTGGTTGTCGATGGCCTATGCCGCTTTTGGTTTTCTGACAGTGCCCCTGATCTATGCTTTATCATCCCGAGTTGGCAAAATTAAAGCGATGCAGCTGATTTATGTGGTGACTTTAGCAGGCGGTGCCTGCAAATGGTTTATTTTTACGCCAGAGGGCTACAGCTGGATTTGGCTGGATGCACTTTTGTGTACCGCAGCCTGGACTGCTATGACCATGTTAATCCCCTCTATGATGGCGGATTTATGTGATGAAGATGAGCTAAAACATGGCCAGCGCCGCGAAGGGGTCTTTGTGGCTATTCATAGCTGGGTCACCAGTTTAAGTGCAGCGCTGGCGTTATTAGTCGCAGGTTTGTCACTCAACCTGATTGGTTTTGATGCACAGCAAGCCGCAGCACAAAACCCGGACAGTATTTTCGCTATGCGGGTTATTTTAGCGCTGGGCACTATGCTGTTTGCCTTGTGTTCTTTGCTGATAGTCCGGGGTTATCATCTGGATGCCCAAGGTAGTCAGCAAATCAGTCTGGCTTTAGCTAAAACAAAAGATCAAAATCAGGGTTCAGAATCCATTTAATCAGCCCTTTTAAAGCAACAATAAAAAAAGAAAAGCAGAAATTATGGTCACAATCAAAGATGTAGCAAAAGTAGCTGGGGTGTCGATAGCTACAGTGTCCCGGGTGATCCACGACGGTCATCAGGTGGGCGAAGCCTGCCGTGCGCGGGTGAAAAAGGTCATTGCCGAATTAGGCTACAGACCCAACAGCAATGCCCGTGCTCTGGTCAGCAAAACCACCAATACGCTGGGCGTGGTGACACCTAAACTGTCGATGCCATTTTTTGGCAGCCTGGCCAGTGGTGTTGAAAAAGGTGCGCGTGAAAACAACTACAAACTGCTGATGAGTAACTCGTTATACGAGACCAAATCGGAGCAGGAAGCTATTGATTCGCTTAGGGATCACAACTGTCAGGCCATTATTCTGCACAGCGAATATTCAGATGAAAAAACCTTGCTGAAGCTGGCAAAAGAAATCCCGGGGCTGGTGCTGATCAACCGCTATATGCCAGCTATTGCCAACCGCTGTGTCTGGCTGGACAACGTGGCAGGAGCGCGCCAGGCGACAGATTATTTAATCAATAGAGGCCATAAAAATTTTGCGGTGATCACCAGTATTTACCAAAACGGCGACCCGGGTTTTCGCTTGCAAGGCATTCGTGAGTCATTAAAAACAGCAGGTTTGCAGCTTGCTGAAGCTGCTATTGAAGAGTCCACCGCCAATATGGAAGGTGGCGAGCAAGCAGTTCAGGCCTTACTGAATAAAGGCATAAAATTCACAGCTTTGCTGGCCTACAACGACTTAATGGCGATAGGCGCCATTCACGCCTTATTTGCCGCAGGCCTGCGCGTACCAGAAGATGTATCGGTGATAGGTTTTGACGATCTAATAGTCAGCCGCGCCTGCCGTCCACGTTTAACCACTATGCATTACCCAGTCGAAGAAATGGCCAGCTACGCCACCAAACTGGCAATACAACTAAGCGACACCAGCATAGAACCAGAAAGCAGAACGCATTTATTTATACCGCAGTTGGTGGAAAGGGATTCAGTGGCGGATGCGCCACATAGGTAGGGAAAATTGGAAGGGGCTGGTAGTTTTTACAGCTAGCACTGACTTATCGGTATGCAGCGAAATATTCGACTTGTTGGCAGAGTTCCTTTGAAAACGGATTCTTAAGTATTTAGGGGCAATGTATGTTTTTTCTATATCGAGGTGTATGTGAAGAGCGTTATCAAGAGCTAAAGGGGATACTCTCTCCGAAGAAAAGCGGTGACGAGTTTGCATCAGAAGCTTGTTTTCGTGATGAGTGCGGCCCAGGCTGGGGTTCTGGAATTGTTTTTGGTAAATCAGACATCAACGCAGTTGTTCTACACCAATGGCAACAAGCCGCAATTCCAACTTCTGGAATATCCTCAACACCTCATTTCGAGAGGGCGCGCTTTTATGCTCTGTCTGCTGGTAAATCGCATAAGGGCTATGTTTTTAAGCTTTCCATACATCAATTGCATCAAGATAACGTGACTATTTACAGGGTTAATGAATTAGTGCCTTGTCCTGCGGTTCCTGAGGATGATGAGCATGTTCTTGTTGCCAGCAATTTTAGCAACATACCTAAAAGCTCTATTATTGCCGTAGAAGAGGTTTATAACTGAGCTTAACGTGTGGGTGCTGGTTTTGCGATTTGCGTCATTTACGTTTTGAAAGTCAATAAGCGATGAGGAATACCGACTACTGGCACCAAATCCCCATTGGGGCTTTCGCTGCGACCTGGGGTCGCCTTTTATGAATTGCATTCCTGCAATTCACCCTGCGGGCCAGCCTCCGGCTGTTAGAAAGTGCTTCCTGCACTTTCTTGCTTTGGATACTTGTCTTTTGGCGAAGCAAAAGAAAGTATCTCGCCAAAGGCGAAACGCTTTGAATTCAATAATCCTAAATTGTTTATTACCGCTAGTTTCGTTGTTGTAATGCCGCTACGCGGCGATTACAACCTACAGCTCTAGAAGCCTTTGGTTCCAAATCCATTCAGCCAGCATCCAGTTTGCAGGACTATGCTAAAGAACAACTGAATTTTAAGGCTAAACAACATGAATGCTCGAACTACATTGTGGGTTGCTTTAATAGCGCCCTTGTTAACACAGCAAGTGATGGCGTCTGACGATAAACAAGAGCATAAACATAAAGCCAAAACGGTTGAAAAACAGCTAAAACATCAGGGTAAAGATAAGGTCACTGAACTTAATCCGGCTGACTTCAGTGTCAGTGCTGGGATCAGTGTGGCGGATGCGCGAGTTTTGGCAACACGATATCAACTGACAGGCCAAAGTGCGTTACCACCAGGCATTCGTAAGAACCTGGCGAAAGGCAAACCGCTGCCACCAGGTATTGCAAAGAAGATGGTACCTGCGGCTATGGTCGCTGAACTGCCACAACACAAGGGTTATGAATGGCAAGTGGTTGGCACAGATATAGTGTTAGTGTCTATTGCCACAGCTGTGATCACAGACATACTGATTGATGTGTTGAACTGATTTTAACTAAGGCCCGGCATAACCACCGGGCTTTTAGCTTGATGCACTCAGCCCACAATGTACTCAACTCAAACCGCCCAAACAGATATATTTCAACTCCGTAAAATCATCCAGCCCATAGCTGGAGCCTTCGCGGCCTAAACCTGACTCTTTGACTCCACCAAAAGGCGCTGCTGCATTGGAGATTAAACCTTCATTGACACCTACCATGCCGTAGTCCAGGGCTTTAGCGACACGAAAAATCCGGCCTATATCGCGGCTGTAAAAGTAGCTGGCAAGGCCTGTTGGCGTATGGTTAGACAGCTCTATCGCTTCTTGCTCCGTATCAAACACGCTGATACAAAGCACAGGGCCAAAAATTTCAGTTTTGCTGATCTGCATATCCGCAGTGACTTCTGTGACTATAGTGGGCTGGAAAAACAATGGCCCTAAGTCGGCATCAATGGCGCCGCCTAACAGCAGTTCTGCACCTTGATCCAGCGCCTGATCCAACAGCCGGGTTATTTTATCTACAGCAGCCTGATTAATCAGTGGCCCTATCTGGCAACCAGCTTCTAAACCAGAGGCCAGTTTTAGTGGCGCTGTGGCTTTAATCAGCTGAGCTAAAAAGGCATCGTAGACAGGGCGCTGGACAAAAACACGATTGACACAAACACAGGTTTGACCGGCATTTCTAAATTTTGCCGCCAGTAAACCCTGCACAGCTGCGGCTAAGTCGGCATCATCAAATACAATAAAAGGCGCATTGCCCCCCAGCTCCATCGAGACTTTTTTTACGGTAGAAGCGCATTGCGCCAGCAAGGTTTTGCCGACAGGGGTTGAGCCGGTAAAACTGAATTTAGCCACACGGCTGTCTTTGGTCAGCACCTGACCTATAGCTTTGGCATCTGTGCCTGTGACTACATTAAAAACTCCTGCCGGAATACCGGCACGACTCGCCAGTTCAGCTAAAGCCAAAGCGGATAAAGGCGTCAGCTCAGAGGGTTTGACGACAAAAGTACAACCAGCAGCCAAAGCCGCAGCGGCTTTGCGTAAAATCATCGCATTAGGGAAGTTCCATGGCGTAATAGCTGCCACCACACCTATGGCTTGTTTCAGCACCAGTATTTGCTGGCTGGTTTTAGCGGCCGGAATAATATCGCCATTCATACGTTTGGCTTCTTCAGCAAACCAGCTGACAAAAGAGGCACCATAGCCAATTTCACCCGCAGCTTCCTCTAAGGGTTTGCCTTGCTCCAGCGTTAAAATACGGGCTAAGTCTTGCTGGTGATCCAACATCAATTGATACCAGCGCATAAGCAAAGCTGCACGTTCTGCTGCTGTATGACCTGACCAGGCAGGAAAAGCCGCAGCCGCAGCAGTGACTGCTTGTTCGGCTTCTGTAGCTCCGGCTTCGGCCACTAAAGCCAGCAAAGCGCCATCAGCCGGGTTATGCACAGCAAAATGACCACTGCGGCCACTTTGGAACTGTCCTGCTATATAGCTGCTGTGATGTACCAGACTGCTGTCTTTGAGTTGCGAAAAAACGCTATTTGTTTGATTTGTCATGGGCTTAGCTCTGGAGTTTTCAGGCACAGCCAGTGTAGCCTCAAAGTGCTTCAAATGCGAAGCAAAGCAGAGAGCGCTGAGGATACAGCGCTCTGTTGGATTAGACCTATAAAAGTAAGGCTATTTTTGTGGCTTTACTCTAATGGCAACTCCATAGGTTTGGGGCTATGACTAAGCAGTTCAGCCCCTTCAGCGGTAATGAGTATATCGTCTTCCAGTCGCACCCCACCAAAGCCTGGCCAATACAAACCTGGTTCAATAGTCACCACCATTCCTGGTTGCAGTATTTGCTGGCAGCCAAAACGCATCAGAGGCTGTTCATGCAGCGCCAGCCCAATACTGTGGCCTAAGCCTTCGCCTGCATAAGCAGAAAAAGCGGAGTCGGCTAAGATTTTCTGCGCTACCTCTGTCAGTTGATCTGCCCGGATCCCGGCTTTGGCAGCAGCTAAAGCGGCTTGTTGCGCCCGCTCTACCGTCTGATAAAAGTCTTGTTGTTGTGGGCTGGCTTTGCCCAGCACATAGCTGCGGGTCATGTCTGATTTATAACCCTGAACCTGAGCGCCAAAGTCGATCAGGATCCAGTCTCCCTGCTGAAACCGCCGCTCTGAAGGTTTGCCATGGGGCAGGGCAGTGCGTGGTCCTGACAGCAATATAGTGGGAAAGGCCAGAGCTTCTGCACCTAAAGCCAGTAGTTGTTGTTCAAGCCAGTGCGCGGCCTGTTGCTCAGACACTCCGGGTTTAAGCTGAGGCAATAACCAGCTCAGGGCTTGATCGGCAATGGCTGCAGCCTGACGGATAGCCGCCAGCTCTTGTGGATCTTTGATGGCCCTGAGTTGCTCAGTGATTTGCCTGGAATCGGCCAGAGTACAAGGCAACTCCTGTTGCAACTGCTGATACAAAGCAACTGGTACCTGATCGTAATCCAGTTGGAGCTGAGCGGGTTGGCTTATCAGCAGCGCTCTGATGGCCTGACCCAAACTCTGGCGGGCACGGTCACGGCAGTAACACTGAAAAGCTGTGGCCTGAGTTTGAGCTTGTTCAATATAACGATAGTCGGTGATCAGGATCGCCTGCTCTGCGGTAATTAATAATTGTCCGGCAGATCCGGTAAAACCAGATAAATAGCGCACATTCAGTGGTTCAGTCACCAACACAGCATCGGCCTGTTGATTTTTCATTTGCTGGCGAAATAGTTCTAAACGCATGGAACACCTCTTTTTGTATACAATATCCTGCTTGCTGTGGGGCTGCAACTAAAGTCTATGGTCGACAGAGGATCGGCATTTGATATACTGCATACTATGTACAGTAAACAAGAACAACGACATGGTCATTGAATACAAAACCCGAACTCAGGTTGTGGTGGAAGCTATCAGGGAAAAAATCCTGAAAGGGGAAATTAAAGCAGGTGAACCTTTACGTCAGGCTGCTTTGGCAGACGAGCTGAAAGTAAGCCGGATTCCTATACGTGAAGCTTTGTTGCAACTTGAAGCTGAAGGATTAGTTGAGTTTGAAGCTCATAAAGGCGCCACAGCCACAAAATTATCCGCAGAACAGGTGACAGAGCTGTTTGAGTTAAGAGCTTTATTGGAGACCGAGTTATTACGGCTGGCGATCCCTAAACTGACAGATGCTGAACTGGATCAAACCGAACTTATTTTGCAGCAGATGAATGACGCTTATCAGCAATCTGCCACCTCAGGAACCTGGAGTGAACTGAACAGCCGTTTTCATCTGAGTTTATACAGAGCGGCCAACCGGCCTTTGACCTTTGAAATGGTGCAAAACCTGAACAGTAATTCAGACCGGTATATCAGGGTACACCTGATGTTGGCTGGTGGAGTTACCAAAGCCGGGCCTGAGCATGTACAGTTGCTGGACTTGTGCCGTCAGCGCAAGGTGGAGCAAGCTTGTGTGGTGCTAAAGCAGCATATTCTCGGCGCTGCTCATGAAATTAACCTGCTGGTGCAAAAGCTGGATGCCGACGCAGCTCAATAACTCAGTGAACGCAGGGCCCTAAGCCCGGCCCTGCAGTTTTATATTTTCGACCTTATTCCACCATCAGTACTTTCAGTTCTACATTGTTAAAACCTTGCAGAGTATTCACCATAATGTGGTAATAGCTGCCTGGCACAACAGAACTCATTGTTATTTTCTGGCTGGTGCCTCTGCTGATACTGGAAGCCGCATCATAGTTATTTGGCGCTGGCCAGCCAACACGTTTCACATACAACTGTGCATCACCAGTACCGCCGCTAAGGGTAAAATATAAAGCTTTGGCATGAGCAGGAACCCAGAGCCACTGATACACAGCAGAAGTGCTGCTCAGGCCTGGCCATTGCTGTAACTGTGACAAGCTTCCTTCTTTCCAGCTGGCTGTCAGACTGGCTGCGTTAAAGTCCCTATACCCATGCACCATGACAAAGTAGTCGCCTGTTGGCTGCAATACTTCCACTTTTTCTCTGTTGCCAATGGCGTAAGGGCGATAATCCCATTCGCTGAGGCTGGCTTGCTGCTGATTGCGCACATACAAGTCCAAATCACCGCTGCCACCTGAGCTGACGATACTCAAATCATAGGCATTGGCAGGCAATTCAATCTTGAGGTGCTGTTCACTGTCCTTGAGGCCTGAAATCGCCACAGACTGGCCATTCAGCAAGAGCGGTATGGCAGGTTCTGTCTGGCTGCAGTCTTCAGACGTCAGCAGGCAGTCCAGCCATTGATCAAATTCCTGATCAAAGTTGCTGCCCCATGCGGCCAGAATAGCGCTGTACGGCGTATAAGGTGGCAGCTCTGGTACATTAGGATCTTGCATTTGACCGCAGGTCCAGACCCAATTTCCTTCGGAGTTGGCGCTGTCGTCATACAACCAGCTCCACTGGTTGGCTATGGCTTCAGATTTGCTGCGCCAGCCCCAGTCAAAGCTGCATGGCAGGTCTGAAATATAATATTTGGCAGCGCGCATGCTTGGCAGCAACTGGTTGTCGATTAAATCTCTGTGGCGTTCAAACATAAAACGAGTGGCCAGATAACCCCAATAATAAGTACGTTCGGTATTACTATTGGCATAGGTGGTCTGGAATAACTGACTTAAGCTGTAGGTTTTATTGGCAATGATATCGACGACTTTTGGATTGTCATCGCCTATCGACAGATATTCCGCCAGTCCTTCGCCCCACCAGACTAAATTAGCAGGTTGATCGCTAAAACTGCCCCACTGGTTAAAGCGGCCATCCAGATAATGGATATATTCGTGGTTTAAATTCCAGACGACAAACTCAGGTTGCAACCTGGTGGCCTGATAAGCAATAAAACGCGCCTGATTTGCCGGATCTGAAGGTGTGCCTTCAAGGTACATGCCGCCGTTGTTGGTATCTATACCAAAAAAACTGCCGGCATAATTCTGATATTCAGCAGAGGAGTTAAAAATCACAATCTCCAGCGCAGAATTTTGATCATTGCTGACAGGGCTGTTGGCATTGGTGCCAAATTCAAGGTGAAATTGCTGCTCCTGACCATGTAATTGCTGACAGATTTGTTGCAAATTACCAGTGCTGACAGGGGGCTGAAAACGTACTTCTAAAGAATCACTGCAAATATGTTGTCCGGATAATACTGTGGCTTCCAAATCAAAGGCACAAGCCTCACCATAGGAAGCACAGTTCGCCTGATCATAAAGGCTGACCATACGCTGGGCGTTTACCCAGCCTTTGGAGCCTGTGCCCCCAAAGCTATAGCTGGATAAAATACTTTGCATGGCCGGGCGAACTGAGTCGGCAACAGCACCACCGAATTTTAAAAAACGGCCCAGTTCTGTCACTGCGTCGGCCCATTGGTATTCACGGGTATGGCCAACCAGCCAGAGCCCGTCACTTAAAACAAAATCACGCAGATTGGTGATGATATCCGGTTGTGTAGTGATCAGCTGTTGTAATGCAGTTGCATTGCTGTTGCTGGCATTAAAATAATGGGTCAGCAACTGGGTCATGCCATTTTCTTCATAGCCGACGCCCCAGTTATTCTGCCGATTGACCGTACTGGCATAACCCTTAATCGCCTGACTGAAACGGCGCAGGTATTTGAGATTGTTGGTACCTGAACTATTGACCAGTACCAGCATCTCGTAGCGCAGCATAAAGTTGCGTGACACAGCGCCATCAAATCGAACGAAATGCTCAGCGGCAAAATACTGATCAAAGACGTGCTGTAGTTGTTGCAGGTAGTTACTTTGAAACTCGCGGCCTGAACCTGACTCCACCCAATGAGCGGCACGCAGGTAAGTCACCAGCTTTTCCAGTTCGGCGGCTCCGGTCGCATCAGAGCCATCAAACTGCGCCATCCTGTTGTGGATGGCTTGTACAATAGTCAGCAGTTTGCTGTCAGTAAAATAGTCGCTATTGAGAAAATCGGCGTTGTATAAGCCATACAAACAGCCGGTCAGATTGGCACTCTCTATCGCCTGGATCAGGGCTTGGTCCTGCAATGGCAGCAATTGAGCCGGGTTGGTGCAACCGCTGCTTTGCAGTGCGTTTTTTTGTACCTGAACTTTGGCACTGACGCTTGGTATTTTTTTCAGGTTTTGTTGCTGTTGTTCAAACTGATAAGGCGACACCTTGCGGGGAGGCAAAGGCGCCTGAAGTTCAGGAATACCATGATCCAGCTCAGAGCTCTGTCGCTCCGGACTGGACTGGTGGTGCTGATGTGCTGCGGCACTGAATGGGCTTAGCGCCCACACAGCGGTTGAACCCACGAGCAGGCTCAGCAATAGACTGGATTTTTTCATGTTGTTAGATCCTGTGATTTTATTTTGATTAAAATTTGCCCAGATGCCAATTTAAAATAGCATATGATATTCTGTATACAATATTTAATTAATGAATATATAACTTATTTGGCGCTATAATGTCACAAATTCAGGCTGTGTGCTTGAACTGCGGCGGTTTGAGGCTGGATGCAGAGGGGCAGCTGGACGGAAAAATACCGATAGCAAACTGTGATTAAGTTTGTCATTGTGCTGGCATCGGAGCTGCCACTAAAAAAACAGCTCCGGTGCAGAGGCCGTCAGGTGCCGGGTTCAGCTTTTGCCTGACAATTCAGTTCTCCTTGTTGGATCCAAAGCAGCAGGCGGCCGGACAGCAGCCATAACAGCAGAGCTGAAACTGCAGCTGTAATGGCAAAACCTGCAAAGATGGCCATGGCATTTTGTTGCATCTGTTCGGCCGAATTCTGTTGGGTGCCGATCAGAGCACCACACCAGCCTGCCACTTTATTGGCCATGGCAATAAACAGATACCAGATCCCCATCACCAGTGAGGCCATCCGCAGTGGTGCCAGCCGGCTGACCATAGATAAACCCACAGGAGAAATACAGAGCTCGCCCAGGGTGTGGCATAAATAAGCCAGCACCAGCCACCATAAACTGGCTTTGCCGACGCTTTGATACTGCAAACCTGCCAGCACCAGGCAAACAAAACCAGCACTGAGAAAGAGTAAACCCAACACAAATTTTTGCTGGGCACTGGGGCCACGATCACCGGCTTTTAACCAAATGCCTGCTAGTATTGGCGCAAAAACCAGAATAAAGAATGGGTTCAGCGATTGAAAATAAGTGGGGTTCAGTTCCATTCCCCAGAGTTCTCTGTCGACAAAACGGTCGGCATAAATGGTCATTAAGCCTCCGGCCTGTTCAAAACCAGCCCAAAAAATGACGGTAAACAACCCCAGCAGCAATAAAGATTTTAATCTGCTTTGTTCTTCAGCCGTCAGTGGCAAAACAGGCGAGGCTGAAATCTGCAGGTTTCGTTTGAGCCCAATGTCACCTAACCAGCCCGGCGCCAGTAAAAAATGTAAGACAAAAGCCAGCAGCATGCCTATGCCTGCCAGCAAAAAACCAGCCTGATAATTGCGATATTCCTGTCCTTCCACCTGATAAGCAAACTGCTCAATGGTTAAACCTACAGCTATACCTGCCAGAAACATGCCTGAATTAATGCCCAGATAAAAAATGGTGTAAGCACTGTCTCTGCGTGGGTCCTTGTTGTGGTACAGATCGCCAACCATAGTGGAAATATTGGGCTTAAATAAGCCATTGCCTGCCACCAGTGCCGTTAATCCCAGATAAAACAACAGGTCGGGCTGACTGAACCACTGCGGAGGTACAGCCAGCATAAACTGACCAGAAGCCATCAACAGAGAGCCTGCCAGCACAGCCAGCCGTTGCCCGAGGTAACGATCCGCCAGATAACCACCGAGCACCGGAGTTAAATACACACACATGGTAAAGCTGCCATAAAGTTGCAAGGCTCGGGCTGTATCCCAGCCCAGTCCCCCGCCATGGCTGCTGACCTGATCTGTTAAATACAGCACCAGCAAAGCCCGCATGGCGTAATAAGAGAAACGTTCCCACATTTCTGTACCAAACAATAAAAATAAGCCTCTGGGATGGCCCAGGTACTGTGGTGTTGAACTGGAATTCATAGGGGATCCTTTTGTGGTTCATCCTGCTTCAGCCGATGAAAATGTTCAGCGCTGACCGGTAAATGAGCGGGCTGCAAATAACTGCGATACAGGTATTTTCCGAGGTAAAGGGCTGCTGTAGTTTCCGCTTTGGGTTGGGAGACCTGCTGTTGTAAAAACTGCTGAAACTGCAGTTCTGAGCTGGAGGCCAGTTGCTGTAACAGCTGTTGGTAACCGGCAAAAAAGTCCTGACTCAAATGTTGTTTTAACAGTCTGAGCTGTTGTGGCTGCTGTTGCTGAAGAAACAGCCAGGCCCAATAAGACCAGCGGTAGGTCAGATCCAGACCATCTGTATAGCGGGTTGCAAAAATTTGTTCTAACGAAGGGCGCTCTTCTGCTTTGGTTTTTGCCAGCAGTTCTCTGGCTTTGTCATTGTGCTGGCCTTTGGCAATCAGTTCCGCCAGGCCTTCGCTCCACCAGACCATTTGTGTCGGGAAATGCTCAAAAGGGCCATAACTGACAAAACGGCCATCCAGATAATGGATATATTCATGTTCCAGGTTCCAGACCGCAAAGTCCTGCTGCCAGAAATGCTGAAAGCTAAAAAAGCGCGCCTGATTGTCCGGATCCGAAGGTGTACCTTCAATATACATACCGCCATTGTTGGTATGAATATTAAACAGCAGGGATCCATAGAGGTTGTAGTCGCTGTAATGGTCAAAAATTACCACTTCCAGTTGCTGATTCAGATCATTGGCTACAGGCTGTTGTTGGGTATCGAGCAATGAATGAAACTTATGTTCCAGCCCTTGCAGTTGTTCACAGCTTTGTTTGAGCTGAGATTCTGTGATGCTTTTAGCCCGGATTTTCAAACGTTCAGAGCAGTGGTAGTTCAGCGGCAAAGCTTGTGTCAGGTCCGGATAAAGGCACTGGCCGGCAAACTCCTGTTCGCAGTTGTCTCTGACCCTGAAAGAGTTCACCAGATAGAGCTGGCTAAAAAGTTGTTTCCGCTCTGTCGGACTTACGTCTTTGTGTTGTTGCAATAAAGCCAGAACCTGCTGATCCAACTGCTTTTGTTCTGCCTCATCCATCAGAGGGTGCAGATAGGCCAGAGTCCACAGCAGATGCTGTAATTGCCAGCCCTGGCTTAGCGGAGTTAATTGCAGCAAGAAGCTGGCGGGCTTTAGTTGCAACAAAGCCTGAGTTAAGTCCGGATCAGAACGGCCATAATAGAGGCCAAATGCCAGGCTACGGATCTGTTCCCACCAGCTGTAATGCTGCTGCAGTTCGTCAGATAAGATCAGCTCCTGCTGCAAGAGCGGCAGCAGAGGTTTTAGCTGTTCAGGCCAAAGCGGCTTGAGTTCAGTGTCAGGGTAAAAACGGTACAGCAACACTGCATAGTGTTCCTGCAAGCGCCAGCCAGGCAGCTTGCTTTGACTGAATTCTGGCTGTTGACTGAGTTGTTGCAGCAGTTGGTGCAGCAATTTTAGTTCAGCCGCAGGCATCTCTGTCACTGCATGCTGGTAAGACAAATGCCTTAGCTGCTGTAAAGCCGGAGTCACCCCGGTTTCAGACAGAGGGTTTTGCTGCAGACTGTGTTGCAATTGCTGCAGCGCAGGATAAAACGCTGAATGGTTTTTAGCCTGAACTAAGTGTGGCCAGGCTGACCAGCAGCACAGCAGAAAGAAAACAAAAGTGTGAAATTTCATTTTTGGATTCATCATTAAAAAGGCCTTTGCCACAGCAAAGGCCTGAGCCGGATCAGAATTGGTAACGCACCACAAAAGACACAAGACGGTTGCTTTGCAGAGCCGTTGGGCTATTCCAGTCCGGGTTAGCGGCAAAGCTGCCATCGGTTCTGGTGATTTGTGCCACTTCGTTGACATTCACAGGGGTGTCGAAGTTGAACAGGTTATAGACAGTGGTTTTTAACGTCAGATCGCCATCTGCCACTTGAGTGTGATAAGTCAAAGACAGATCAAACTCGTACAACCACTTCAGGCTGCCAGCTGAGCCTCGTGGGGCTGGTGTACCATCCCAGTCGTAGAAAGAGGCTTCGTTATACCATTGGCTGGCACACCACTGTGCCCATAAACTGGGTTCTTTACAGGTGTCCACTCCTGAAGGGTGAATGCTGAATTTATTCAGAGGCGAGCCTGATGTAGCTCTGGCAACAAAACCCAGATCCCACTGCTCAGCCAACTGGTAAATACCACTGAGTTTCAGCGCATGACGATGATCGTTAGGTAAATTGCCTCTGCCATGGTCCATCAAATCGGCATAGTCATAGGAGGTGGTCCAGCCCGGATCGGCCTGACCATTGTCAGTGCGCACCAAACCTTCTGTCATGCCCCAGCTGTGTGACCAGACATAAGATGCCCAGAGTTGCAGATGATCTGTGGGCTTGCCCTCAAGGCTAAATTCCCAGGCCAGATATTTGCGTTCAGGTTTGGGTAAACGTAAATCTTCTGCCGACAGCTGTACTTTTTCTTTTGTTCCATTTAAATCAAAATCATAAAAGAATGTGACATCTTTACCCGGGTTCAGCAGGGTGTAGAAGTAATGTTCTTTGGCCTTGTTCTCTATATTGTTTTGTTCCAGCCATTTAGCAACAACAGGCCCAAGATCTGAGTCTTCAATCGATTGTTTCAGCTCGCGGTAAACAAAACGTACTCCACCTTTGAGGTTGTCATCCAGTTGTTGTTCATAACCTAAGGTGAATTCGTCAGAGTACATAGGGCCCAGATCATCAGCGGCAATACGATCCACATCCACTGCACCACTCTGGACCACATTGGTTGCCACTAAATCGCCGTGGCTTGGCGAACCATCCGCATTCAGTACCAAAGTCCCATCCGGGTTCAACTGATCAGGTAAATAATAAAAATGCACATCTTTTTGCCCGCTGGCCTGTTTGATATTCATATTGGCGGCAATAGGCTGGTAGTATCGGCCAAAAGTGGTGAACACTTTGCTGTTACCATCGGCTGATGGATCCCAGATCAACTGCAGGCGTGGCGCTATTTGCTGCTTTAAATCCAGATAAGCTTCACCTGTACTTGCTGTATTTTCGAAGCTGCTGTAACGAAGCCCGGCATTGAGCACCAGTGAATCATTGATCTGCCAGCTGTCCTGCAGATAAAAAGCCAAAGAATTAACTTCGGTTTTACCTCCTACATCACGTTGGCGCTGCCGCACATAAGTACCGGCTGGCAGGTCAATCCGTGGAATGGCGGTGTAAGTACGGTATTCCCACCAGCCGCGCGCATCTGCGACACCATTCTGGAATTCCAGATAATCCACATCTAGCTGTTCTGCATCAATGCCAAACTGCAAGGTATGGTTATCCAGGGCATAGGTCAGATCCAGTCTGAACTGATCGCGTCGATAGGCTTCGCTGACCAGATTATTGGTGGTCCAGTCGCCGTAGCGCTGGCCATTCAGATTGACATAATCCCAGATTCCGGGAAAGGTATTGGTGGGTTTGGTGTGGGTATTATCTTCAACCCGGCCTAGCGTAGCGGAGACGGACAGTTCATCTGTGACAAAGCCCTGATAACGGGCCGAATACATTTTGCCACCTGAGCCGCTTTGGGTCAGGCCTGTCTCTTCACCACGACCATCAGCAGTGGTCCATTTGTAATTCTGATAACTGTTATCCACAGTGTTGTCGAGCGCTGTGACCGTCAGCACATGATCATCTGTAATATACCAGTCCATATTCAGGAACCAGCGATCTTCATCTTTTTTATGGTTGGTAAATACAGTGGCTGCAGAATTGGCGTATTCTGACTGGTAGCGGCGTGGGTTGAGCAGCGCATAAAAAAACAATTTGTCCTGGATTAATGGACCGCTGGCCCAGATATTGGCTTCGCGAAAACTGTCTTCGTACTCTTCATTATTAATAGCAAAGCTGCGATTGTCTTTGTACACCGAATCATGGGCAGAAAACAATGCAGCAGGGTCGTATCTTAATTCAGCGCCAAATTCAAAATCATTGCCACCAGAGCGGGCTATTGCATTGACCACACCACCGATAAAACGATCGTATTCAGCGGAAATGCCGCCTGTTTTTACCTGTGTCTGAGCTATAGCTTCCCATGGCAGATCGATAGAGCCTATACCTGTGCGCAGTGCACTGATATTCATACCATTGAGGAAATAGCCATTCTCAGCTGAGGAGGCACCACCAAAGCTGGAGGCGTCAAACTCAGAGCTGCGGGCCACACCTGGTGTCAGCAAGGCTATGTTTTCAAAGCCTGTATTGACGGGCATTTTGTCCAAAGTGACCTGATCAAAGGTTAAACCTGCAGTGGAGTCTGAGGTGTCAATTTGCCGGATCATGCTGCCCTGAACTGCAATACGTTCTATGTTTTCTACGCCTCCCAGCACAGGGTTAAAAATAACGGTTTGGCCCAGTTTGATCTGAATACTGTAGTTATCCAGCACTGTCTGGTTATTTTGCTGAACTTTGAGCTGATATTCACCTACAGGTAAGGCTCGCAGTATGTATTCGCCTTGTGCGTTACTTTGCACTGTGCGGCTGAAGCCCTGACTTTTGTGAGTCAGGGTGATACTGGTTTGCCCTGAGGTTTGATTGACAACCCCTTTGAGCATGCCCGTTGTATTGTCCTGAGCCTGCACTGATAGTGTGCCCAGACTCAGCAGCAATGAGGCGGCCAGCAATGAAAGTTTAAATAAGTTACCCCTGTTGAGTGTGTTCATAAATCCTCTTTTTGTATTATGGATATTGTATATTTTATGTTTTTGCACGGATGCAAAAATTCAGCAGCTGTCAGGCAACTGCTGAAAAAACTAGAACCTGTTGATCCGGTACGGCGTCAGTGAAATCGCAGGTTGTAAAGCACGAAACAGACTGGTCAGCAGCTCGGCCGAAAATGCGGCCTGAGTTAAGCCCAGATGCTGATGACCAAAGTTATAAAACACCCCTTTATGCACAGGGCAGGGGCCGAGTACAGGTAAAGAGTCGGGTAAGGAAGGCCGGTTGCCAGCCCAGGGCAGGGCTGTGTTACTGGCTTGTAAAGGCTGGTTCAGCAGAGCTTCGGCATGCTGTTTTAATATCAGGGCTCTGCGGTAGTCCGGATCCGAGTTCAACCCGGCAAATTCGACAGTTCCGGCCAGCCGCAGCCCCTGTTGCATAGGGGTCATAATAAACTTGCGTTCCAATGAGCTGACCGGACGTTTCAACGCTATGGGCTGTACCATCAAATGGTAACCCCGCTCTGCTGTCAATGGCACAATCCAGCCCAGCTGTTTGGTGAAATGACCTGAATGGGCGCCTGCCGCTATCACCAGTTGCTTACTGACAATCTGTTGTTGTCCGGTCTGGATCTGGATCCCTTGTGGTCTGACACTGATGTGCTGCACTGCGCTTTGTTGCCATTGACCTCCCAACTGGCAAAACTTATCAAACAACAGCTGGCACAACAGGTAAGGATCCGGGCTGTGCGCCACTTCGGTAAAATCAAGTGCTGCTGTTAAGGAGCCGCTGAGTTCAGGTTCCAGTTGCTGCAAAGCAGCTTTGTCCCGCCAACTGACATCTATACCTGCCTGACGGAAACTCTGGTAACAAGATTGCAGCTCTTTGCTGTTGTGTTGCTCTGTGACCAGTAAAGCGCCCTGGTACTGGATCTGATCGGAAAGCTGGCACAGCTCCAGCAATGTTTGCCAGCTTCGTATGCTTTGGTGATTGAGCTGACTTAATGCCTGTTGATGGGCAAGGCGTTTATCTTTGCTCATATTGGCGAGAAAGCGGCCAAACCAGGGTAAAGATTGCAGCAAATAATTGGCCCTGAGTTTAAGCGGGCCAACAGGGTCTAATAACATGGCTGGCAGTTGCTTCAGCAAAGATGGCTGAGCCAATGGAAATACCTGTTCAGTAGCAAAATGCCCCGCATTGCCTCTGGAGCAGCCAGAACCTGGCCCGGCCTGATCCAGTAATAAGGTCTGAAAACCAGCCTGCTGTAAAAACACAGCTGTGGTTAAACCTATAACTCCTGCCCCTATGATCGTGACTTGTTGCATCAATGGATCCTAAAAATACTTGATATTGTAGATTGTATACAATATTCTTTTGTCGATCGCAACCAAAGAGGAAAAAATATGCACCACAAATGGCAAGGGGTTTACCCGGCAATCTCGACTCAGTTTTATGAAGATGGATCTATTAATTATCAGGCCAACAGAAGGATGCTGGAGCAACTGATTGAGGATGGGATCAACGGTATTATTGTGCTGGGTACTGTGGGAGAAAATGCCTCTTTAACATCAGCAGAAAAGCGGGAATTTCTGCAGCATACAGTACGCACTGTTAATGGCCGTATTCCGGTGCTTGCTGGCTGTACTGAACATAGTGCAGGCGAGGCCATTGATTATGTCAAAGCCGCCGAACAAATTGGTGTGGATGGCATTATGTTGTTGCCAGCAGTGGTATACCGCGGCACGGACAGGGAAGTGCTGACGCATTATCAACTGGTGGCCAGAGCCACTAAATTGCCCATTATGGTGTACAACAATCCGGTCAGTTATGGCGTGGATATTCATCTGGATATGATGGCGATATTGGCGGAAGAGCCGAATATTGTGGCTATCAAAGAATCTACCACTGACACCCGCCGTATCAGTGAGTTGTATCAAAGGTTTGGCCAGCGTTTTGTCATTTTCTGTGGCGTGGATGATATAGCGCTGGAGTCTGTGCTGCTTGGTGCTACAGGCTGGATCTCTGGTTTAACCAATGTGTTTCCCCGTGAGTCTGTCGCCTTATTTCGCTTAGCTCAGCAAGGCCGGCTGGCTGAAGCCAGGGAGTTGTACCGCTGGTTTATGCCTTTGTTGCGTCTGGATACAGTGCCTACTCTGGTGCAATGCATCAAGCTGGCGGAGCAGATAGTAGGGCGGGGTCATGAAAATGTGCGTTTACCCCGTTTAACACTAGTGGGAGAAGAGCGGCGTTATGTAGAGCAAGTGGTGGCTGCAGCGCTGACCAACAGACCGGATCTGCAGGCTTTATCCACGACCGCAGCGGAGTAAGCTGATGATACAAGGAACATTTTTTTGCATAGACGCTCATACCTGCGGTAACCCTGTCCGCTTGGTCACCAGTGGTCACCCTGAGTTACGGGGCCGTACTATGAGTGAAAAGCGGCTGGATTTTATCGAACGCTTTGACTGGATCCGTCAGGCTCTGATGTTTGAGCCCAGAGGTCATGCCATGATGTCTGGCTCCTTTTTATACCCGGCTTGCTCAGACAATGCCGACGCTTCGGTGTTGTTTATTGAAACCAGCGGCTGCTTACCAATGTGTGGCCATGGCACCATAGGAACAGTCACCGCAGCTTTGGAGCAGGGTTTGCTGCAGGCCAAAGTGCCCGGAGAGCTGGTGCTGGATGTGCCTGCAGGTCAGGTGCAGATCCATTACCAGCAGCAGGACGGTAAAGTCAGCTCTGTGAAAATCCGCAATGTTCCTTCGTATCTCGCCATTCAGGATGCCAGTGTGCATGTAGCTGAACTGGGAGAGATCCGTTTTGATGTGGCTTATGGGGGCAATTTTTACGTCATTATTGAGCCGCAGCCTAATTTCCCCGGCCTGGAACACTGGAGTGCAGCTGAAGTTTTAAGGTACAGCCCCTTGGTGCGCCAGGCCGTCAATGCAGCTTTTGAGGTGGTGCATCCTTTGGATCCCAGTATCAGAGGCATACGGCATGTGCAATGGACAGGCAAAGCCAGAAATCCGGGCTCTGATGCAGCTAATGCGGTGTTTTACGGCGAAAATGCCATAGACAGATCGCCTTGTGGCACAGGCACCAGTGCCCGTATGGCTCAACTGTTCAGCAAAGGTTTGTTAAAGCTGGGGGACAGCTTTGTGCATGAAAGTATTATTGGCAGTCAGTTTATAGGCCGTATTGAAGCAGAAACCGAAGTAGCAGGGCATCCTGCCATTATCCCTTCTATTGAAGGCTGGGCCAAAGTTTATGGTTTTAATCAGATCCAGGTGGATAACACAGATCCCTATGCCTATGGCTTTGAGGTGAAATGATGATTAGCGGACAACAGTATATAGCCGGCCACTGGTGTGGTCAGGCGGAAGAGGGCATTCAGTCCTTTGACCCGGCCAGTTCGAGCCCTTTAGCTTATTCTTTTGCCGAAGCCAGTGCTGAGCAGTTACACCAGGTGACCAGTGCGGCCGAGATGGCCTTTGAGCAATATCGCCAATTGCCAGCACAACAGAGGGCTGATTTTTTACAACGTATTGCGGCTGAGCTCAAAGCCTGTGCGGACGAATTGATCCCGGTGGTGATGGCTGAAACAGCACTGAGCAGAAGCAGGGTGGAAGCTGAGCTGCAAAGAACTTGTTTTCAACTGAGTTTTCTGGCGGCCGAAATGGTGAAGTTAGCGCCGATCAACGATGCTGCTTTGCCTGAACGCCAGCCTGTGGCTAAAGCTGGTTTACAACTCAGACAGGTTCCGCTTGGACCTGTGCTGGTGTTTGCTGCCAGTAATTTTCCCTTGGCTTTTTCAGTGGCAGGAGGAGACAGTGCTGCGGCTTTGGCGGCAGGTTGTTCTGTGATAGTGAAAGCCCATAGTGCTCATCCCGCCACCTCTGAACTGGTGGCCAAAGCTATTGCCAGGGCTGCGGATCACTGTGCTATGCCTGCCGGAGTGTTTAACCTGATCCAGGCGCGAAATTACCAAAGTGCAGAGCAGTTACTGCTGGACCCAAAAATTAAAGCTGTAGCTTTTACCGGTTCTCAGCAAGTGGGATTGCATTTTGCCAACCTGTTGCAACAAAGGGCTGAACCCGTGCCCTTTTATGCGGAACTGGGTTCGCTGAATCCTGTGTTTGTATTGCCAGGGTATCTGGAGCACCAGCCAGAACGGCTGGCTGAGATGTTGGTGCACTCTGTCAGTCAGAGTCAGGGCCAGCTTTGCACTAAACCCGGTCTGGTCTTGTTACCTCAGGGTCCGGCATTGCAGAGGTTTTTACAAAAGCTCAGAGATCTGGTCAGTACCCAGCAGGCTGGGCCTTTACTCAGTGCCAAAATTGCAGCGGGTTACAGCAAAACCGCAGAGCAGTTCAGGCAAATGGCCGGGGTTGAGCTGTTGGTTGAAGGAGTTGGAGAGGAGCTGGGCTGTGATCGCAGGCTCAGGGTGTTTTTAACGGACAGCTCGGTGGTCGTAAGCCAGCCTTCGCTGATGGAAGAAATTTTTGGCCCGGCCACAGTCCTGGTGTTATGTCAGGATGTCACTCAAATGCAAATGTTGGCGACCTTGTTTGCTGGTCAGTTAACCAGCAGCTTTTTTGCAGAGCCAGATGAGCTTAAACAACATAAGGCGCTGATCCGGCAAATGGAATTAAAGGCTGGCCGTCTTATCGCCAATATGATGCCAACAGGGGTTGAAGTGTCTGCAGCAATGCAGCATGGCGGCCCTTTCCCGGCAGCCACAGACAGCAGAGTCAGTGCTGTAGGCGGTAATTCCTTACAGCGGTTTTTACGGCCTGTGTGTTATCAGAATATGCCGGATCTGGATTAAACGGCTTCTGTTGGGGCTGAGCAAAAAAACTCCTGAACCTTATGGTCCGGGAGTTTTTTATTTGCTGTTTTTCCGGATATGGAGTTGCAGACGAGAGTCAGCACAAATTCTCCAATCTTTTTTGCAAAAAACGCTGCTCAGCCTGTTGGCTGGTTTTACTCAGGGCTTGCTGGTAATAAAACCGGGCTTGTTGGGTTAGCCCCAGTTTGTGGTGTATATCGGCTAAAGCGGCGTCGAGCAGGTGATACTGTGATAATTCGCCACTTTGTTCCAGTGCCAGTAAAAGTGGTAATGCCACAGCCGGGCCTTGCGCCATGCTGATAGCTACAGCACGGTTTAACAGCACTACAGGTGAGGCTTCAAAGCGATATAGCACATCATATAACGCCACAATTTGTGGCCAGTCGGTGCTTGCTGCAGTGGGGCTTTCGGCATGCAGTGCAGCTATGGCGGCCTGCAAACCATAAGGGCCAATACGACGGCCCGTTAAAGAGCGTTCGACCAGTTGAACCCCTTGTTGGATCAAAGTTGGATCCCATAAACTTCTGTCCTGATCGGCCAATAAAATCAGATCACCCTGTTGATTGATACGGGCGTGACGCCTCGATTCCTGTAATAACAATAAAGCCAATAAGCCCATAGTTTCAGAGTCGGTTTGTAACTCCAGCAATAAATAACCCAACCGTATTGCCTGAGCACAGAGCTCTGCACATAGCAGCTGATCGCCCGAACTTTGGCTATAACCTTCGTTAAACAGCAAATAAATGACTTTAAGCACGGCATCCAGCCGCTCTGGTAATTGCTCTGGAACTGGGATTTCATAAGGAATAGCGGCGTCACGGATTTTGTTTTTTGCCCGCACTATTCGCTGGGCTATGGTGACAGGGTTGGTTAAAAAAGCCTTGGCAATTTGCTCTGTGGTTAAACCACAAATTTCTCTTAGGGTTAAGGCAATTTGAGCTTCGGTGGATAAAGCCGGGTGGCAGCAGGTAAATATCAGTCGCAGCTCATCGTCTTGCCAGTTTTGATGATTTGCTTCATCGGCTTGAAAAGCTTCGCTGTCTTCATCTTGCTCAAACAGCCATTGTTGTTGATATTTACGCTGGGTTTGCTGCTGACGAATTTTATCTATGGCTTTAAAGCGTCCTGTGGAGACCAGCCAGGCTCTGGGTTGTTCTGGTAATCCGTCAACGGGCCATTGCTGTAAAGCAGAGGCAAAGGCCTCCTGCAGTGCTTCTTCAGCCAGTTCAAAGTCACCCAAAAGCCGGATCAGGGTGGCCAGCACCCTGCGGCTTTCTTGTTGGTATAAAGCCGAGATAGTTTCGGCTGTAACCTTGCTATTCAACAGCTTACGAACTTTGCATAGTGGCGAAGTCAGCAGCAATGTGTTGAATATCTTCAGGAAAATCTTCAATGTCCTGAATTTGCCGCACTTCAATTACTTCGTTATCACCAGCTGGACATAAGCTGGCCCAGCGAATAGCTTCGGCTCTGGATTTCACTTTAATCATCCAAAAACCACCCAGCACTTCTTTGGTTTCAGTAAAAGGCCCGTCTGTGACCAGCGGCTTACCTGCGGTAAAGCTGACGCGGGCTCCCATAGAAGGTGGATGTAAACCTTCACAGCTCATCAAAATACCAGCGTTGTGCAATTTTCTGTTGTAGTCCATCATGGCTTCCACAGCTGCGGCTTCGGGCATAGCGCCTGGTGCTGCGCTTTCATAGCCTTTAGGGATCATCAGTAACATAAATCTCACATCACACCTCCAGTTGCCGCACAGGCCGAACCTCAACAGAACCAACCCGGGCTGCCGGAATACCAGCAGCCAGTTGAATAGCTTCGTTTAAGTCTTTGGCTTCCACCAGATAAAAACCAGCCAGTTGCTCTTTAGTTTCAGCAAAAGGGCCGTCGGTTAACAAGGTTTTACCGGCGCGAACCCGCACTGTGGTGGCTGTGTCTATCGGCTGAAGCGCTTCGGCGGCCAGCATACGGCCACTGTTTTGCACTGATGTTGCATAAGCAAAACATTCTTCGTCTTTGGGGCTGTCGGGCAAGGAGTGCAGCAGCTTTTCATCGCTGTAGACTAAACATAAATATTTCATAGCTGCTCCTTAAGCCTCTGGTGTCAGTTCAAACAACACGGCGCCTGATACCATATCAAAAGGCACGGAAAAATGATCATGAATAATGCGCCAATGACCTTGTTGCATCTGCCAGCCTTGAGTCAGGCGCATCCAGCAGCCCTGAGTTTCGCCTTTTTCATTGCTGCCCTCGCAGTACACCAGCGCATGACTGAATGCCAGTTGGTCGTTTTGCTGAATGTTTAAATCGCGCAGTTCAAACTTAGAATGGCCACCAGGGCAGAATTCCATACAGTGTTGCCAATGGCTTTTGTAGGCGGTTTTACCAATAAACTGCAATTGAGCGACAGCGTCATAGGCAATCAGCTCGTCGGCGTAAAAAGCCATGATCTGTTCCATCGACTGGCTGGCTACTGCACTGGCCCATTGTTGGGATAACTGTTGAATGGATTGAGTCATGTTGTGTTCTCCTTAGGTTGATTCACTGAGTAGTCGGCTTAACCTGAATGAATTCGACAGCCTGAAAAAAATATTTTTTATTTGCTCCAGCAGAACTAAAACGACGTACTAATCACACATCAGGGAGAAAACAGTGCTACAAGGGATGTTACATCCTGCAGCCCATCAGAGTCGTTATGCCGCAACGTCAACTTTATACCAGTGTAGCTCTTGAACAAGCAGCCCGGCCTTTGTTGCAATTAGTGCAGCATTTAACAGGACTGAATACCACCTTTATAACCCGTATTGACTGGAAAGCTCTGACCCAGCAAGTGGTGCTCGTGGAAGGACAACTCAGTGTTCCAGTACAGGAAGGTGCTGTGGTTGAATGGTCCGATTCGATGTGCCGTCTGTTGTTTGATGCAAAACTGGAGCAGTCAGATGCAGTGCCAGAGCTATTTCCCGGATCAGCAGGTGTGGCTTTGGGGATGCAAAGTTTTTTTGCTTTGCCAGTGTTATCTGAAGGTAAAACCATAGGTACTTTGTGTGGTGCCAGTAACAACCTTGTGGTTATTAAAGACCATACGTTAATCAGCCTGAAACTGATTGCAGACGCCATCGCTTACCAGATGGCATTGGACCAACAGATGCAACTGCAACAAAAAAAGGCCAAAGTGGCAGAAAAAACCATAGATAAGCTGTACCAACAGGCACAGCAAATGGAAAACCTGGCTCATACCGACGAGTTAACAGGCCTGGATAACCGCCGGGCTTTTCAAACCAAATTTGAACAATACCAGCTTCAGTCCGAAACTCAGGGCACTGCTTTAGCCTTGATGATGATTGATATCGACGAGTTTAAGCAGCTGAATGATCAGCATGGCCATGAAACCGGCGATCAGGCATTGCAGCATTTAGCCACTGTGTTGGCGGCGGTGGCCAGACAAAGTGATATTGCCTGTCGTTTAGGCGGCGACGAATTTGTATTGGCTGCTGCGGATACAGATGCACAAGGTTTATTGCATTTGGCACAACGGGTACAGCATGAATTTAAGCAGCAGATGCAGCAATCAGGTTTAGAAAGCAGTTTAAGTATAGGTATTGCAAGTTCAGTGGAAAGCCCGTTGGAGCAGTTGTTACAACGCGCGGATCAAGCTTTATATAAAGCCAAAGAGTCAGGACGGAACAGAGTTGAGATTGCTGGTTAAGGAGCTGCGGCTGCTTTTTGCTCATTCTGCTGGTGCTGACGAAACCACTGCAACATGGCCTGGCGTTCCTGCTCTTTGTAGTCTGTTAACAAGTGGTCCGCATCGGTAAATTCAATTAATTTTACCGGGCGTTGCAGTTTTGTCAGTTTAGCTGCCAGTCGCTGTGAATTGTCAGGATGAACTCTTTGGTCCTCTGCGCCATACATCAATAAAATGGGTAAGCTGGCAGGTAATTCTTCAGCCCAATACAAAACAGAACGTTGTTGCAGTGCCTGTTGTTTGTTTTGATCGTAGTTAGGGATCAGGCTACGGAAAATAAGTTCCATTTCTGGCAAACGGGGCAGTTCAGTGACTAAATCTGTGGGCGCGGCAGTAATGGCCATAGCGCGGATATCATCGCGTTGCCGTGCCGTCAGATAACTCATAATGCCGCCTCTGCTGATACCGTATAAAAAAATATTATCGGCGTCGGCCTCTGGCAGCTGTTTGGCCAGCTCAATCAACTGATGAATGTCATTCACGTCATCACCACCAAACTGATCTTTGCCATAGGTGCTTTGATCTTGGGGTACAGAGCCTCTGTACTGGCTGGCCAACACAATAAAACCCTGCTGTGCTAAAGGGCTTAGCTGGCGTAACACAGAGACAAAATCCAGCCTGCCTAAAGCCGCATTTCCGCCTCTGTTGTAAATAATCACAGGCCATTTTTTAGTGCTTTTGCTGTGAGGTTGTAAACCCCAGGCCTGAACCAACAGATTATCGGATTGGTATTCCAGTTGAGCGCAATGCAGTTGGTGTTGGGTGACTTCGAATTGATCTTTGGGCAGCAACCAGGGCATTAACCAGTGATCCATGCTGTACCAGGGCGTGTAAGTGCGGACCTCATCAACCAGTTGCTTATAAGTGGGGTAAAGCTCGAGGCAAGACTGCTGTTTGGCAAAACCCGGCCAGCTCAAAGCAGTGCCCTGAGCAGAATAACCAAGCAGCAAAACGAACCAAAACAGTTTCATAGCCAACCTCGTAAATAAAACTGTCTGAGTGTAACGCTTTAGCAGGTTAATTTGTGCTTGGTTTTGTAACAAAAATTAAGATTGTGGCCAGTCCCATGAACCAACATGCAGCTGGCCCTGCCAGTCTTCAATCAGTAACCAGACTTTATCACCGGCTTTAGGTTGAGCTGTGGCTTTGGCATGCACATGCTGAGCAAAAGAGCTGCCATGCAAAATACTCAAATCGCTTTTGGCAAAATCTTCGATGGAAGGTTGCTCTGCTGCTACCGCCATATAAGCCTGACGGATATTGGCCACACAACCTTCACAAAATTGCAGGCTGAAATCTTTTACCCAATCGCCATGATGCTGGTATGGCCCGTCGTTGGTGAGAGGGGTTGGCGTAACTTCAAAAGCTCCCACTTTCTGAGTAGGCCATGATGGTGGAAATACCGGACTTAAGGAGTCGTATAAAAACCAGAATGGCAAAATCAGCACTAAAGCATTGAGCTTAAATTTATTGCGTTGCCACCAGGTGTCTGAGCGTTGAGCCATCAGGAATTTACCTCTGTAGTACTGTAACTGACAATGGGTTCAGCTCGGGCCGCTTTGACAGTGCGACTGCCCCAGATCATAAAACCTGTGATTGACATACCAGATAAGACTAAGCCAAACAGGAACCAGATCATTTTGGTCCAAATGCCCCCTAAGGTGCCGTAATGCAGCGGGTCAGCAATATGGCTCAGCACTTCAAGGCCGCCCATTTGCTCCGGCGTATGTACGTCAGTCACCTGACCTGTCCATGGGTTTATCGCCACAGAATAAGAATACTGATCAAAAAATATCGAATCGCCAGAACCTGAAATACGGTATAAATCACGGTTGTGTTCTGGCATGGCAATATAAGCAGGTTGTAGCTCTGGCAGGGTTTGTTTGGCAATCACCAGGGCGTCTTCTAAAGAATAAGGTGGTGTTTGTTTTTGACCTGCGGCCGGCACTTCAGCTGCCGTCAGAATTTGCGTTTCATGGTAAAACTCTATGTCGTTGTGCCATAAAATAGCCTGCACCAGATACCATAAACCCGTCAGACTCATCACCACTAAAAACCAGATTGACCAGACACCAGCTAAACGATGTAAGTCGGTCAGCAGGGTTTTACGGCCCTGATCCAGCCGCACTTTAGGTTGGGTAAAAGAGCGCCAGAAGTTTTTATAAATGACTAAACCCGTGATTAAAGACGCCAGCATCAAGAGTGCCATACCGCTGACCAGGTAATAACCAAGGCTGTAGCTGCTTTGCCATGGAAAGAGCAACCAACCGTGTAACGATCGCATAAAGCTGATGAAGTTCAGGCCATAATTCAGCTCCTGCACTTTGCCTGTGTACTGGTTGACATAAGCTATACCAAATGGCGCTTTTGCTGAGGAAAACACAATGGCATTCACCAGATAAGGTTCCATTACCATCACAGTACCAATTTCAGCGTCAGGCACTTCAGTTTTTACCGCTGCAATCAGTTCAGTGGCAGGTTTCACTGGCAAGTTTTGTGGATTTTCCGCCCTGGCATTGGGGTTGGTCAGCCAGGTCAGTTCATGACTAAAAACAGCAATGGTGCCCGTTAAACACACAGCGCAAAAAATAAGCCAGACAGGTAAACCTACCCAGCCATGCAATAAAAACCAGAAGCGTTGTTTGAGTTTAAACACCGGACGTTCAGCCTTATCAATGAACAATGAAAACGGTACCAATAGTAATGCGGATAAGAATGGTTATCAATGGTCTTGCGGTGATTGGCTGTGGTAACACGGCCTGTGTTTTTACTTTAGCGATGCACATATAAGGATTCAGGTTGAGTCATATGAAGCAGAATTTTTAACGCTTTCGCCGTTGGCGAGATACTTTCTTTTGCGTCGCCAAAAGAAAGTATCCAAAGAAAAGGCGACCCTGGCCGCTGCGAAAGCCCGCTCAAAAAAGTGCGTCCAAGGCGACTCGGCAACTCGTTCGTCGCTACCGCTCCTCGCTCAAACACTCCTCGTCTTAAAACCTTGGCCACCCATTTTTGAACGGCTTGCGGCTAAGGGGAGGGGAGAAGTAGATGGATTTTTTGTAAAACAGACCACTAAATAAAGCTAACTGTTTAAAAAAAGGGGCGTCCGTTGGGAATGGGACCGGACGCCCAAAAGGTTACTTTTTTACAAAGGCTGGCGGGGAGCCAGCCTTCAAACTCTTTACTCTTTCACTAAGGCTATTTGTGCAGTGCCTTGCTCCAGTTCTAAACCACCCGAAAAGGCGCGGTAGACAGAGACTAAACGCTGGAAGCTTTGAGTCGACAATGCTGCCTGCTGATCGCGGGCTGCTAACCAGTCGCGTTCGGCGTCCAGTAAATCCAGAAACTCAGTGGTGCCTGCTTCGTATTGAGCCCGGGTTAGCTGCACGGCCTGTTCAGTGGCAGTTACTTGTTGCTGCGCGCTTAACTGCTGCTCACGGCTGGTTCTGTAGCCGTGTAATGAGCTTTGCATTTGAGCCAAAGCATCAAATACGGTCTGCTGAAAGCGGGCAAAAGCCATCTGCTGAGATGCTTCAGCGCCACGAATGCGGGCCTGAATTGAGCTCAGCTCTGTGGCTTGCCAGCGCAAACTAGGCGCTATACTCCAGGCTTCGTTGTGTGAACCCAGGCTCAGGCCAGGGCTTGCAATAAAACCTAAAAAGCCAGTGACAGAAACTTCCGGGTATAGCTCTGCTGTGGCTACCCCTATATCTGCAGTACTGGCGGCCAGTTCACGTTCGGCAACTGCTACATCAGTTCTGAACTTTAAGTAGTTGTGCTGATTGGCAAAAGACAAAGGTGTTGTCAGTTCTGGCAGACTTTGTTTTTCACCTTTCCCCAAAGAGCCATCAAGCACAAACTGCTCTGCAGCTTGCGCCACTAAAGCGGCTATAGTGGTGTTAGCCTGAGCTTTGGCAAACTGAAACTGTGGCATTGTGCTTTGCAACTGATACATCTGTGCGTCGATACGGCTGATTTCCAGATCGGACGCAAAACCTGCATCGCGGCGTGCCAGAATAATCTGCTTGGTACGGCGTAAATTCCCCAGGTTTTGCTCTGCTACAGTGAGACGCAGCTGAGCGCCACGGTAGTCGCCATAACTGGCGGCGACCTGAGCTAATAATTGCACTTTGGCTTCCTGCCAGGCCAGTTCAGCTCCTTGTGCTCTGGCATTGGCCGCTTCTGACGCGCGGCGCAGTTTGCCAAATAAGTCTAAATCCCAGCTCAAAGCACCACCCAGGCTCGCCTGACGCTGAATTTGCCCTGCGTTTTGTGTTGCGCTGTCAGGGATCTGATTGTTTTGCTGACTCGCCGTAATATCCATACGAGGCCAGCCATCATTGTCGCTGTCTTCAAAGGCTGCATAAGCACGTTTTACGTTGGCTTCTGCCGCAGCTAAAGTTTGGTTATTCAGCAAGGCTTTTTCTATCAGTTGATCAAGCACAGGGTCATTAAACTGCTGCCACCAGTTTTGGGCTTTATCTGCTGCTTTATATTCAGCAGGCAGTTGCACCTGATTGGCTGCCGCAGACGCTGCATAGCTTGGGCCTACTGAAGCACAACCAAACAGCAGTGAGGCTAATGCCATACTGATAGCGGTTAAACGAATGGTTTTACGCATGATGAGTTTCCTCAGTTGCTGTAACTTTTGAACTGCCTTGGGCCAGTTGGCGATCACGGCGTTTGGCCAGAGCGTAATAAAATAACGGGGTTAAGATCAGGCCGAAGATAGTGACACCAATCATACCGGCGAACACAGCTACACCCATGGCCTGACGCATTTCCGAACCTGCTCCGCTGGAGAACACCATAGGCACCACACCCATAATAAAGGCGATGGAGGTCATTAAAATCGGACGCAAACGTAAACGGGCCGCTTCCAGAATGGCATCCATAGTGTTCATGCCGTGATCCTGCAGCTCTTTAGCAAATTCGACTATTAAGATGGCGTTTTTCGTCGCGAGCCCCACCAGAACTATCAACCCTATCTGAGTGAAGATGTTGTTATCACCGCCGTAGATCCATACCCCTGTCATGGCCGACAACAAGGTCATAGGCACAATCAGGATAATAGCCAGTGGTAAAGTTAAGCTTTCGTACTGCGCCGCCAGCACCATAAACACCAGCAGTATCACCAACGGGAATACCAGCAGTTCAGCGTTACCTGCCAGAATTTGCTGATAGGTCAGTTCTGTCCATTCGTAGGTCATGCCAACAGGTAAGGTTTCAGCCAGAATTTTTTCAATAGCAGCCTGCGCTTCACCTGTACTGTAACCAGCAGCTGGACCACCGTTAATTTCGGCCGTGGTGTAACCGTTGTAATGCATCACACGGTCAGGACCAGCCGAGTGCTTCACGTTAATGAAGGAACCCAGCGGGATCATTTCACCGGCGTTATTGCGCACTTTCAGCTGACGAATTTGTTCTGGGTCCTGACGGAACTGCTCGTCCGCCTGCACATTCACCTGATAAGTCCGGCCAAACTGGTTGAAGTCGTTGACATAAGCCGAGCCCATATAAACTTGCAGCGTCTGGAATATCTCATCCAGATTGACACCTTGTTGTTTGGCTTTGGTGCGGTCTATGTCTAAATCCAACTGGGGTACGTTCACCTGATAACTGGAGAAGACACCCGCCAGTTCAGGCGTCGCCCAGGCTTTTTGCATCACTTGCATGGTCACAGCAGCCAGCTCTTCATACCCCATATTGGCTCTGTCCTGAATTTGCAGACGGAAACCTCCAATGGTGCCTAAACCTTGTACTGGTGGTGGCGGGAATATGGCGATAAAGGCGTCCTGAATACCAGCAAACTTCTGGTTTAACGCAGCGGCTATCGCATTGCCTGATAATTCAGCTGAACCTCGTTCGCTAAAGTCATCCAGACCAACAAAAACTATGCCTGCACTTGGGCTATTGGTAAAACCATTGATCGACAAGCCAGGGAAGGAGATTGAGTTCGCCACACCCGGATGTTCAGCCGCAATACGGGACATTTCTTTAATCACAGCTTCGGTTCTGTCTAAAGACGAAGCGTCCGGTAACTGAGCAAAAGCCACTAAGTACTGTTTATCCTGACCTGGTACATAACCTGTAGGGGTTTGCTGGAACTGCACTGCAGTTAATCCCACTAAACCAATATACAAAATACCGATAATGCCACCAAAGCGAATCACTTTACGCACCATCAGGCCATAACCTTTGGACGCTTTGTTAAACAGGCGGTTAAAAGGGGCAAATAACCAGCTGCCAAAAGCTTTGTTCAGGCCACGGGTTAAGGCATCAGGCTTAGAGCCATGAGGTTTTAGCAACAGAGCCGCCAAAGCAGGGCTTAAGGTCAATGAGTTCAGCGCAGAGATAAAGGTAGAAATAGTGATAGTTAAAGCAAATTGTTTATAAAACTGGCCTGTTAAACCTGACATAAAAGCGGTAGGAATAAACACAGCAGCCAGCACTAAAGTAGTTGCAACTATAGGGCCTGTCACTTCTTTCATGGCTTTTTGGGTAGCGGCCATAGGAGATAAACCATCAGCAATATTACGCTCAACGTTTTCGACTACTACTATGGCGTCATCCACCACTATACCTATGGCCAATACCAGACCAAATAAGGATAAAGCGTTCAGCGAAAAACCCAGCAGATGCATAAAAGCAAAGGTACCGACCAAAGATACAGGCACAGCCACTAAAGGAATAATAGAAGCGCGCCAGGTTTGCAGGAATAACACCACCACCAGCACGACCAGTAACACAGCTTCCAGCAAGGTTTTCACGACAGCTTCAATAGATCCACGTACGAAGACTGTAGGGTCGTAGACGATGTCGTAAGTTAAACCTTCAGGGAAACCTTTAGACAGTTCAGCCATAGTGGCGCGCACATCATCAGAAATCTGAATTGCGTTTGAACCTGAAGCCTGGAAAATAGGAAGAGCCACAGCGTCTTTATTGTTTAATAAAGAACGTAAGGCATAAGACTGAGCACCTAATTCCACCCTGCCAATATCGCGGATACGGGTCACTTCGCCGTTTTCACCGACTTTGACGATAATGTCTGCAAATTCCTGCTCTGTGGTTAAACGGCCTTTCACATTTATCAGGATTTGGAAATCACTGTCACCTGCAGGTTGAGCCCCTAAAGAACCTGCTGCAGCCTGTTGGTTTTGCTCGCGAATAGACGCAATAATTTGCGCAGGCGATAAACCTACAGCCGAGACTTTATTTGGGTCCAGCCAAATGCGTAAACTGTATTCGCTGGCACCAAATAATTGTACAGCGCCAACACCTTCTATACGGGCTAATTCATCTTTCACGTTCAGCGCCGCATAGTTTGATAAATACAACATATCGTATCTGTCGTCCGGTGAGGTTAAATGCACCACCATGGTTAAGTCTGGTGATGATTTCTCAGTGACTACACCTAAACGTTGCACTTCCTGCGGCAAGCGAGGCCTGGCTCTGTCGACCCGGCTTTGCACTTGCGTCTGAGCACGGTCTACATCTGTGCCTATAGCAAAGGTGATGGTCAAGGTCATACGGCCATCAGAAGTTGCCTGAGAAGACATATACAACATGTCTTCGACACCATTAATTTCCTGCTCTAAAGGCGAGGCGACAGTTTCAGCTATCACTTTTGGGTTAGCGCCCGGATAGTTGGCCGTCACGACCACAGTAGGTGGCACCACTTCAGGGTATTCAGTGATGGGGAGTTGCCAGACTGCCAGGGCGCCGCCGATAAAAATCAGCAGCGACAGCACAGCGGCAAAAATGGGTCTTTTGATAAAAAATTGCGATAACATATCCGTTCCTTAACCCTGGTTAGCTGCTTGTTGCACAGAAGCAGCTTGTTCAGCCGCAGCGGTAAGCTCCAGCTTGCTGTCTGCCTCTAACTGCTGTTGTTCTGCTTTTAAAGCGGAAAGTTGTTGCACAGTTGCCATTTCTACCTGCTTAGGCTGAATGGTCATGGCAGGACGTACACGTTGCAGACCATTGACCACAATGCGATCTGAGGCATTTAAACCTTTGCTGATAATGCGCAGGCCGTTGACCTTTTCACCTAAAGTGACAGCACGGTATTCCAGTTGGTTTTCGTTATTGACGACCAATACAAATTTGTTGCTTAAGTCTGTGCCTATGGCTTTGTCGTCGATCAAAATGCCCTGATAGGCATTGCTGCCCACCAGTTTTAAGCGGGCGAATAAACCTGGAATTAATTTGTTATCGACGTTTTCAAAGGTAGCGCGGGCACGGATGGTTCCGGTCTGGGCGTTGATGCTGTTGTCGATAAAGTCGATGCTGCCGACATAACCAAAGTCGCTGTCACCCGCCAGTGCCATATAAACGGTGTTGTGGGCTGTGCGCTGCTCGGCTCTGTTGCCTTCAGCGGCCAGTTGAACATACTTCAGATAGGTTTGTTCGTCTGCATCAAAGTACGCATACATTTTGCTGGTGCTGACTAACGTAGTCAGTTGGCTGCTGCCAGCCTGAACAAAGTTACCCGCTGTGATTTGCGCATAAGAAACCCGGCCCGAAATTGGCGCTTTCACCTGGGTAAAAGACAAGTCCAGTTCAGCGCGCTGTAATGCGGCTTTAACAGAAGCCACAGTGGCTGCTGATTGCAATTTACGGCTTAAGCGGGTATCCAATACTTCTTCAGAGATCGCCCGTTGTTTTTTCAAGGCTTCAGCACGACGGTAATCATTGTCGGCCAGTTTTTGCGCTGTTTCAGCATTGGATAACTCAGCTTTTAAGCGTGCTACTTCAGTGGCAAAAGGACGGGCATCAATCTGGAACAGCAGGTCGCCTTGTTTGACTAAAGCGCCTTCAGTGAAAAACACCTGTTCGATATAACCTGATACCCTTGGTACTAAAGTGACAGTTTCAGGCGCCTGCAAGCGACCGGTAAACTCATCCCATTCAGTAATTTTTTCATGTACTACTGTAGCCACATTGATTTCTGGTGCTGCCATAGCGCCAGGTGCTGAGGCTTCCGGCGTGCCACAAGCGGATAACACTAAGGCAGCTATGCTTCCCAGTACAAAGGTTCGGATAGTGTTGTTGCTCATGACGTTTCCTCGTTCAATTGGGTCAATAAAGAGATTTGGTTTCAACTTTTGTTGTACAAACTAGTTTCATCTGTTAGTTTTGTACTGGTCGGTAAATATATAGAAGTTCAATCAAGAGTCAATTAATATTTTGTACTGATTGGTAAAAAACTAAAGAACCTTTTGGACTGAGCAGAAAAACTTTGGTTATAAGCTTTAGTTTTGTTGGTGAGCAGGACTACTGCCGGAGGCTCTGTTCACGACCTACAGCATAAAATCTGTGCTGTGTTTGCTGAATATCCAAAAGCCGCGTCGTATTGCCTAAAACTACCCCAGAGTAACGAAGCCAAGCAGGGCCAGATAACTGGTCTGTCAAGATAAGTTGCTATTTCATACAGTAATGTACCGACTGGTAGGTATTCCTTTCTGGACATGTGTTGCCAGGCAGTTTAAGCTAGGGCATCGTTTTTAATCCGGAGTTTGAAATGTCAGCAACAGGGGTAACACCAGCGCCTACAGTGGGACGCCCGCGCGCTTTTGACATGGAGAAGGCCTTACAAAAGGCATTGGAAGTTTTCTGGCGTAAAGGTTATGAAGGCGCATCCTTGCCCGATTTATGTGAAGCTATGGGCATTAACAAACCCAGTTTGTATGCCGCTTTTGGCAATAAAGAACAGCTGTTTTTAAAAACCATAGAGCTGTACGAAAACCGCCCTTGTGCGTTTTTCTATCCGGCATTGGAGCGGATTACTTCTTATGAAGTGGTGCAGCATATGCTTTGTGGTGCAGCCAGCGCCAATGCTGATCCGGATAATCCACCGGGCTGCGTTATAGTGCAGGGCGCTTTGGCCTGCAGCGAATCCGCTACTTTTGTCAAAGAAGCGCTGATTGCCAAACGTCGTGCCGGTGAAGTGGCTTTATGCACTCGTCTGGAACAAGCCAAAGCAGAAGGCGATTTGCCCGCTAATGCTGAGCCTGCCGCTTTGGCACGTTATATACTTGCCGTACTTCAGGGCATGGCAGTGCAGGCGACCAGTGGTGCTAATTGCGCTGAGTTAAAGCAGGTTGCAGAAACCGTACTTGCTGCCTGGCCTGGTAAGCGGCCAGAGCTTGAATGAATTCAGCCTGACACAAAGGGACATTTAATGTCCCTTTGTTATTTAAATCTCTTAGCAAAATCAAGTTATATCATCTTCGTTGGCACTCCATTACACCTCTGCTAGTGTTTAACAATCAAAGCCCGCGCTTGAGGTTGTTATGCCATTCTCTTCGCCGCAGTTTCAGCAGAAGCTACTGGAATTTATTGAAGTTTGTACTGACGGTTATGCCGTTTTAACGGCAGACGACAAAATGCTGGGGTGCAATCAGGCGTTCTGCGATATTTTTTATCAGGATCAGCGCAAGATGCTGGGTATTTCGTTTGATGGTCTGATGCGGCTTGCTTTTGAAGAGCGTAAAGGCATCCGGATTGAAGCGGACAACATCGAAGAATGGCTGGCTCAGGCGCAGCAAAAGAGGCGGCAAAACCCCTTTCGATTGTTTGAAGTGGATTTAACGGATGGCCGCTGGTTTTTGTTCTCTGAACAAATTTTGCCTTCAGGTGAAATGCTGATCCAGGCTAAAGAAATAACCAAGCAGAAAGTGCTGGAGCATCAGCTGTACAGCAAAGTAGCTACTTTAAGTGAGTTAGCACTAACAGACGAATTGACCAAAGTAGCAAATCGTCGTTGTTTTGTAGATTCAGTGGACGCTGAACTTGCCCGTTGTCAACGCAATGAAAACCCTGCCGCTTTGTTACTGCTGGACTTAGACTTTTTTAAATCTGTGAATGACACTTACGGTCATCAGGCCGGAGATGAAGTACTGAAGGCCACTGCCAACCGTGTTAAAAAAGCCTTGCGGGAATACGATATTTTTGGCCGTATAGGCGGGGAAGAGTTTGCTGTGTTTTTATCAGAAACGGATCCGGCAACAGCGCTGCATGTGGCTGAACGGATCAGAGTGATTCTGGCGGATTATCCAATCAAAGCTGGTAGCGCTGAGTTATGTGTGACTACCTCTATTGGAATTGCCTTAACTCACGGCGAAAGCAATTTTGAGGAATTGTATTTGCAGGCCGATTCAGCGCTTTATATGGCTAAACGTAATGGCCGTAACAGGGTGGAGTTGTTTGCGCTTTTAAGCGAATAAACAGGCTGCTGCTTTTATACTAGATGTAAAAAGGGCCCGCAGG
>NZ_AFHI01000006.1 GCF_000217935.1 Rheinheimera sp. A13L | reverse complement strand
TTTACAGAAGCACAAAATAGCTTAAAAGCAGTGCTCGATTCAGTAGTAAATAATGCTGATACTGCTGTGATTGCTCGTCGTGATTCAGAAGATGCTGTTGTTATGTCGCTGGACTGGTACAACAGCGTGATGAAAACTGTGCGTTTACTGCGTTTACTGCGTTCACCAGCAAATGCTGCGCATTTGAATCACTCAATTGAATAATTCAAAGCTGGTCAGGCAACGCAAAGAAACCTGATTGATGAGTAGTGGTTTGCTTTCGTGGACTGGCGAAGCATGGAGCTATTACTTTTATTAGCAAACTCAGGACAAAAAAACGCTTAAACGGGTAAACAAACTTATAAGTGACAGAAAGCGCTCACCTTTTGAAGGACGTGTAAACCTGAGCCATTAAAAGAAAACCTAGCCGGCTTCTGGTCACGCTGCATTGATGATACAAATCGTTTAAGCTATCTAGTTGATGATCAGGCTATTACTATCATTTCAGCCCGTTATCACTATTAAATAAAATGATTCCGCAGAGCAGCTCACAAGTTGCTGCATCGGAAAAATAACTCGCTGGCGCTTGTCGTTTTCCGGTGAGTAGTAGGTTAGCCTTACAAGGAAAATATGTTTTTATATCATAACTTTAATACAAAATTAGCGTATTGGACTTTAGCTGTAAGTAGCCTCGTAGGTGTCGTAACTATAACCCTTATGACGACTCAGTTAATAACAAACCAATCGGCAAGCTTTATGCATATATTGGTTTCTGCTCTTTTGGCTATGCTTGTTTTAAATACATATTTTGCATACAGAATATGTAAGCTCAGTGAAAAAGCCTTGATTCTGTGTTTGTGGCTTTATGGTGTGCAAATTGTTGGGTTTGAAACCGAATACTTTATATTTTCTCTGAGTTTCGGTTTTCAATTCACTTTTTCATTGTCCTTTGATAGTTTTTCATTGTCCGTAAATTTAGCTGCACTAATAATTTGGTTTATCGTCTATTCAGCTTTAAAAAGTGTACGTAAGCAGGCTGACAGTGGGCCTGCACGGGATGGCCTGTGCTGCTCATGAGTAATGCGTGAACCGCTGTGGTTGATACTTTAGATACACAAATAAATGGAGGTGAAACATGTGGGAGATGGTCAGTTTTCTTGCAGCCATGATAGTCATGATGTTTTTAATTGAATTATTTGATCTACCTGATTGGATAAGAGCTCATGTAAAAAATGGCAAAACCCGTAAAAATCTTGAGCTTAAGGTTGAAGCGCTTCAATTACAGGTTCAGGAGCTTGAACGCAAAGTCGATCGGCTGTCGGAATAAAGGCTGAGTAATTTTTTGCAAAGCCCCGAAAATTTGAGGTGTGCCGAACCATCAAAACGATGTGGATGATCCTGTGTTACCCGAACAGGCCAAAGCGATGGGCAAGGGAAGTGGACTATCAGAATGAATAAGCAGCTCGAAGATAAAATTCAAGCATGGGTGACTCAATCCTCTATCCCTCAATTGGATATGGGACTTTGGCATCATGGTAGAGTGCACCATTTATCTTATGGCTGTGAGACGAAATCTGAGGTCGATGTTTTTGAAATTGGCTCAGTTGGCAAAACATTTACAGCGACCTTACTCGCAGTTTTTGCTGAACATAATTTGGTTCATTTAAATGATGAACTAGCCAGATATAAGCCGGATCTGCCTTTTGCCAAAGACATCACCTTATTGCAGCTGGCGACCCATACCTCTGGTTTGCCACGAGATCCTTTCAAAGGATTTATCTTAGGCGGCGATAAAGCGCTAAGGAAGTTCAGCCATGCCGATTACACTAATTTCTTAAATGGGCTCAATAAGCCGTTAAAGAGCGGTAAGTTTAACTACTCAAATATCGGGATGGCACTGCTGGGGAATCTTCTGGCTGATCATATGGGTAGCAGCTATGAAGATGCGGTAAAGAAGTACATTCTTGAGCCGCTTGGCATGACGGATACGCATATTTCGTTTACTGCTTATGCTGAACAGCGTTTGGCCACTGGGCATAATGGCAATGGTAAAGTGGTGCCACATTTTCAGTGGAATAGTATGGAACCTGCCGGGTTATGGCGCTCAACAAGCAAAGATATGATGGTATTTTTGAAAGCGCACCTGGGTTATTCAGGTGAACGCTGGAAGAACCTGCTGGCTAAGACAACTGCTGCCGCTTTTAACGACCCCAAATGTGATGATATTGGACTGGCTTGGATGCTTTCCAGTCATGACGTACTTGGTGATTTTGCATGGCATAACGGACAAACTATGGGGCAAAAATCTGTCGTGATTTGTGCAAAAAATAGCGATGCAGCGATAGTGATGTTATCAAACAAAGTGCCTAAGTTTTGGCAGAATTTTTTCCCCGGCTACAGCATCGAAAACCTATCAGCTGAGATTTTAAAGTCATTCACTTATGGTAAGCAAAGTGACTGATCATAGGTGGTATTTTCGGCCTGTTGTGCCATTAAAATAACTTACTAAGTGTGCTGTACTTACCATAACTTGCTCGCCTTTGCAGGCGCTTTCGTTTCCAAAAAGGATTTTGAATAATGAAAATATGTTTACTTACCCTTGTTCTTCTCAGTGGTGGTGTTTTTGCCACTGATTCAGAAAACTGTGATAGCGGTTTCCCTATTTCAGCTGCGAGGCAAGGTATAGAAGGTTTTGTGCAATTAGGATTTGATATAAGTACTGAAGGCAAGCCAGTGAATATCAAGGTGATAAAATCTGAACCAGAAGGTGTTTTTGATGCACCGGCCATCTGTGCATTATCAAAATGGCAATACAAGCCAAAAATAGTCAATGGTGTTGCAGTGACAGAGACAGGAGTGAAAGTGCAATTAGACTGGGATCTTGAATAGCGCCGCAGCCAGGAAATAGATCCTTCTTTTCAAACGAATTGTCTTATCTTATTAATTCAATTTGTTAAATCCAGGTCGTTCGACACTCATTATCCCTAGTCCAGGTTAAGTATGGTCTCAGGTGTGAGCCAGATGCTGCGGCCGGTACATAATACTCTCAGTCAAAACGCAGCTTCGTGGGCTGGGTTTTACACTCGCTGTGCGGCTTTTTGGCTGGTGTTGTGGATGTCATGTTTCAATAAGGAATTCAGATGGTATTTCCGTCACTGGAAACTGAGCGACTAGTGCTCACAGAGCTTAGTGTTGATGACGAAGCTGATTTATTCAATTTGTTTTCCAATCCGTCTGTAGTCGAATACTATGACTTAGATGCCTTTAGTGAATATAGTCAAGCTGCTAATTTAATTAGTCTTTTTAAATCCAGGTATGAAGAAAAGCAGGGGATCAGATGGGCCATCCGGTTGAAGGCATCAGGTCAATTGATCGGCACCTGCGGTTTTAATTCGTGGAGCAGCAAAATGCGTCATGCTGTTATTGGTTATGATTTGCTTCCTGAGTTTTGGCGGCAGGGTTATACCCTGGAAGCGGTGCGTGCCATTATTGCTGCCGGATTTGCGGGATCATTGGTTTGCGGAGAGTTGCATCGGATCCAGGCAGACACAGTACCTGGCAATAGTGCCTCAGAATCTTTATTACGCCGGCTTGGTTTTAAAGAGGAAGGGCTCAGGCGTGAATGCGGGTATTGGAAGAACAAGTTTCATGATCTCAAATGTTTCGGTTTGCTCCGTTCTGAGTTCATTGAAATATAACAAGCCACGTGACTGAATGCCCACGGCGACGCTCAGCGGTTCGCACTCATAGCGTTATCGTCAAATGCTAAAAGGAAAAAGCATGTATAAATACGTACTGTTATCAACCTTAGTCTTGAGCACTCTGGTGAGCGCAAAAGCGGAAGAACAAACTCAAGTCAGCCTGAAAAATAACAAAATTTTCTATGAAGGTTTGTTAACTGAGGACGCCAACCTAAAGCTACTCTCACTGCTTGAAAAGAGTGCCGGATCCATTGAATGGATATCGATTAAAAGTAAAGGCGGCGAAGTGAATAAAGGCATGGATTTAGCTGAAATTATCTTTAAAAATAAGCTCGGTGTTGAAGTTATTGATTACTGCCTGTCTTCTTGTGCTAATTATGTTTTTTCTTCAGCAAGCAAACGCCGTATTTCCAACCATGCTGTTATTGGGTTTCACGGAGGCACAACAGGAATGGCTGAGGTTGCAGAAGATACCTTGAAAAAGTTACCTGAAGCTCAGCAAAAAGCGGCAAGAGCTGGTTTTGATGAGTACCTGAAGGCAGCAAGTTCCCGGGAAGAAAACTTTTTCAAAATGATTGGGGTGGATCAAAAAATAACTTATCTGGGACAGAACCCAGGCTATCAGCAGGAACTGGATTCTGGTGATTATTCTGGATGGTATTACGAATTAGACGATCTGGAAAAGTTGGGCCTTGGTAATATTTCGGTCATCGACCCGCCTTGGGAATTCAAGCAACTGTCTGACAAAGTGCAGTTCTTCAAAGCAAGTGCAGAAGGCATTTAACACAGCGTCTAGCGAAAATACAAACCTTATGGCTAGGTCGCTATTTTGTTATGAGTCTTGTATCAGGCAGGCTCAAGTGACTAGTGCCAGGCTGGTGCATGTCTGGAACCTTCATTGCCTATGGAGACATAATGAAACTTCTGTATAAAATCGTGTTTTCAGTGGTCGCTTTGTTGGTGTTTGTCTATTACTCAAGCTTCTATGTTTTACCCAGTATCACCATGGTAAATAGTTCGGGAGCTGAGCTGACTCTGGTGGAGATTGATTTGCCCGGTAGTCATTTAGATTTTGGTTCAATTGCTAATGGCTCAAGCAATACTCTTCATTATTCTCTGGAGCAGCAACGTGATGGTGTTTACAGCTATAACATCAAAGACACGGACTCAGTGGTGTATCAGGGGAGTTGCGGTTACGTTACTAATAACGAATTTAATAAACGCGTTGTTATTTCAATAGAAAGTGATCATCAGGTCAGGTGTCAGCAGGTATACAACAAGCTAAGTAAGCAGGACAAATAAAGCCAGGTTTTGTCATCGTGTTTTCAATTTTAGCCATATTAATTGGTTATCCTGTGCTGCGGAAGATAGATACCTGATGTAAACACGGGCATCAACCTGCCCTTTGCGGCTGCTATCCTGACAAAATGGAAGGTTCAAAGCGGCTCAGGGTTAATTCAAAGCAAGCCCTTAAATTATCGCCGCTCACCACAAACATTAGGGCTGCTGTTTTTTTCCAAATAGCTGCATAAAGGCTGCAATAAATAGTGTTCCGGGCATGCCAACCAGAAATGCCAGCACTTTCCAGCCAGGCTTTGCCCTTGGATTAAAAAAGATAACAGCAAATAAAAGGTTAACCATAATCCAGGGATAACTCAGTGCGGCTTGATCAGAAATGCTGCTCAGATCACAATTGCCAAAACTAAAAGCACCTTGTCGGTAGCATGTTTTGCTCTCTGTGATACTTGCATCCGCCACAGCTGCCAGTTGACCGAGCTCTGCGGTCGTGTCGGCCGCCATACTCAATAATGCAAACAAGCTTATATAGTCCATAACGCATCCTTATTCTGTGTAGGCTGGTCCAATACCAGCCAGCAACAGCATAAAAAAGAGCAGCAGAAACTACGACAACCAAGCGAATACCTTGTGCGGATTAAGTTATAACCAGGATGTAACCATTTTTATTTCAATAGCTTAGTTTATTGTAAATTGATAACCACGCTTCATCACAGACCGAATGAAACGTGGATTTTGTGGATCGGTATCTTCAAGTGCCTGTCGTAACTTGCTGACGGTACGACGCACAGCTGTATCGGTCACTAGCTGACCCGGCCAGATATTCTGATGCAACTCTTCAAGACTGATCACACGGCCTTGCTGTTCAAAAAAGTAGGCCAACAACTGATATACCTTGGGTTCCAGTTGCGTCACATTGTTGTTCTTGTGCAGACTTTGCGTCATGGTGTCCAACTGAAATTCCCCAAGTCTTGTCAAAGGAGGGGCTTCGGAAGGCAGATCCGATTTAGCACTATTATTGACTGTATTTACATCCGTTTTATGGTGCCAACCCAGGCGGCGTTCCAGATAATGTAATAGCGCTAAAATGGGTGTTAAAACAGGGCTTACAGGAAAAGAGGCCAAAAACAAAACTACTTTTACCAATAAGTGTACACGTGGGTTATACAATAATTTGCCGTAACTAATGACTGCTACCAGCCATAGCACAACAATCCAGGTCAGTTGGTACTTTACAGCGTCAGGAGCAGTGCTGCAAAAACCGTAACTGGCTGGCCCCAGTGAAAAGCAATGAGCCTGAGCCTTTGCGGTAAAGCCTGATAAAGCCAGTACAAAAACTGTAAAACGCATACAAGGCCTCTAATTAAAATTGTACTTACCACGCACCAGCTGATATTTCATGTTGACGCCGGTTGAAAACAGGACTTGTGTGCCCTGGCTGTTTATGGATACCTCATCGCCAAAACTGTCTAAAGGTAATTGCCCCTGAAAACGCTCTGTTGTGTCCAGATCAAAGGTATGAAGTACATAATCTGACAAGGTGGTTTGAGTGATTAGACTAACCCGGTTTTCGTTTAAAAATACACGCGAGTTTTGACCTTCCAGTTGAGCTGGGGTAAACAGGACCCGCGCTACAGCAAAATCAGCGGTAAGTTGCTCGACACTATGATCTGCTGCAATAGCTATATAACCATCGTCCAGCGGTAACAGGGCTTTGTAGTTGGCTAAAAAGCGCTGATGTGTATTGGTGTTTATCTGATACTGATAGATAAACCATTGGCCGGACAGCTGCGCCGGATACAACAGACTTTGCCCATCCGTACTGAATACACCTTGTGTAACAGCTTGGGTTGCAGTAGTAACGACATGTTGCTGCTGAGTGTTCTGGTTCAGCAGTATCAGGCGGCCGCTTTGTTCTAACAGCAGCCAGGGCGACGTTTTGTGTGCTGCAACAAAATTAAATCGCTCTTTTGCACTGAATATTGTACTGCGCTGGCCTGTGGCCAGGTGATAGTGTTGCAGCAGCCAATTGGCATCATCGTCTTTATCTGTAAGCCAAAGCACGCCATCTTGCTGACTAAAGGTGACGGCACTTACTGCACTTGCCAACTGAAAATGTGTATTGTATTGGCCTGAATAAGGCCAGGGGCCCAGATAAAACTGCTTGTGTTTCACTATCCGCTGGATAGCACTGTAACTGCCGTTTTTGGCCAGAATAAATTCAGCAGCAATGGCATCCTGTTCTTCTACCGGTTGGCGCTGCTCTGTGACTAAATCGATCAGCTCAAGATACTGATTTTTTCGTAGCAAAATATGCTGATCGCTCAGCCAGTCAAAACGATAGAAACCCTCTTCTGTCGCCAGTAGCATGTCCTGTAGCAAGTTTTTATGTCTGTCGTACAACTGCAGATACATTTTGTTATCCGCCAGATTACGTCGCAATAACGCAATTTTATTGCCATCAGGTGACAGATTAGGTAACGCATCTTCAACAGGTTGCTGACTGTAGGTAAAGGGCTCTAAGTCGTTACTCAAAAGATTCAACCTGTACTGAAACAAACTGTTACTGCCAGGTAAAACACCACCTATCAGAATAGTATGTTCATCTAAAGCTGTAGCTGCGGTCAGCATCTCTAATCCGGTTAAACCGGCAACGCTGGTAAACTGATCTTCGCCATCCAGCTTGACGCGATAGAGGCTGGCTTTTTGTTGCTGATCAAATACAGTGACTGCCAATTCTGTATCGGCGGCAATAAAACTGACAAAACGAGGTTGCCCTGCTGGCGTGGCAATTTTTCGCAATAAGTTTTGTTTCGTGTCAAAGAGGTAAAGCTGCCAGCTTTGTTCATTGTTCAACTGACCGACAAAAGCAAGATAACGCTGATCCATGCTTTGACTCAGATTGACCATCACGCCGTCTACATCAAGTAAAACTTCTGGCTGCGCAGCAAATAGTTTTGATCCTGATTTATCCGAAAAGAAAAAATAACCTGCAGCTACAAGGAAAATGAACAGCAGCAGAGCCGCGACAAAAAGGCTGTATTTTTTGTCTGCAGCAGCTTTAGGTTCGTTTTTTGTCGGTTCCTTGTCTGTGAATTGGTTTTCCGATAGTTCAGTGCTGGTGTCGGCGTTTACTTCACAAATCAGCTGATAGCCCAGTTTCATTTGTGTTTTCAGATAACGTGGCTGATCTGTGTCGGTATCGCCAAGCGCGCTGCGTAATTTACTGATGGTGCGCCGCACTGCGGTGTCGGTCACCACACGCCCGGCCCACACCTGCTGATGCAATTCGGCTAAGGACACAAAACGCTTTGAATGCTGCACTAAATAACACAGCAGATCATAAACTTTGGGTTCCAGAACAATCACAGTGCCAGCGAGGCTGAGCTGTCGCTGTACAGTGTCAAAGGTAAACTCACCTAATTGTATTTGTGCAGGTAATTGACTGGACAAGGGTGATCTCAAATGCAATAACAAAAACGAATATCGCACTGATTATACTGATAAATAACACAGAAGAAACAACTAATGCCTGAAGTTAACAGCCGCCTTGTCGTTGTCATTAAGAGCAGCGGCAAGGTTACAGCGGCTGGTTAAAGGAGCAGCATCAGACCCTGAGTTGCAGGGCCTGATGTTTTATCGGTGCTGGTTAAAACGTCTGATGAAAGCTGGTTACATCATGCACTAAGCGAAATCCGGGCAGGGTGTCTGAGCTTTGTGGCTTGGCTTTGCCTTGCAACACAACCTGCAAAGCGGCACCTTGTTGCGACAAGAAAGCCTGACGGTAAAACTGCTGTATATCGGCCAGCGTAAGGGCATTCACGGCTGCTATCAATTGCTGTTTGCTGTCAAAATTCAAGTTGTTACCTAACCAGTCATCGCTAAGCGAGGTAAATTCTTCATCTAAGTTGGCTGGTGCACGTTGCAGTTCCAGTAGCTGGGCCTGTTTTAGCTTGGCAAAGTCGGCTTCAGTTAACTGTTCAAGCTGTTTGCCATACTGTTGCAGAAATAAATCGACCCGTTGCTGCAATTGCATACCGGATAACACAGTGCTTTGGATCATAAAGCCTAAGCCAGCATGCGGATTCAAGGGTAACTCAAGCGCCTGCACTACATAACCTAACTGCTCTTCGGTACGTAACTGATTAAAAAATGCCTGATGTATATGGCCAGACAGCACTTTTGCTGCAGCTTTACCCGCATCGCCAGACTTGGGTAAAAATTGTGCCCAGAACACTGTGGTGTCATCTTGCGGACTACTGCGCAGCACTGTCAAACGTTGACCCGCTTCAGGTTGCCAGCGTTTAAATTGCTGGTACTGCCGCTGTGTTTTTCCGGAGCCAGCCAGAGTTTTGGCAAAAGCTGTGACTTGTGTTTCGGTGTAATTGCCCTGCGCCAGTATGCGTAATTGGCTGGCGGCCAGACTGTGCTGAATATAAGCATTAAACTCTGTTGCAGTGATGTGCTGCGCTGCAGTCAATAAAGCGGGCAGTTCAAAGCGACCGGAGAACAGTGTGGTTTTTAGTAACTCGCCAGCCTGATAGTACTGCACTTGTTGCTCTTTCGAGCGCAGACTACGCTGCAGCAAATCCATACTTTGACCAAATTGCTGCTCTGTAACTGTTGCGGCCAGTGCTTTACCAATGTAATGGGTCAAAGCGGCTTGTTTATCGGTAAAGCCCGACAGTTTTAACACCAGGTCGTATTGATCAGCCTCTGGTTGCAATGTCATGCCTGCTGCACTGGCTTCTTGCCACAAGGCCTGATTATTCAGTAAAAAAGTCAGCTGCCACAAACCGTGCATCACCGCATCTTTCGCTGTTTGTTTGGCCTCAGGCTGATGCCATTGCATAAGCAACTGGCCACGTGGCTGGTCAGCAAAATGGGTGCTGCCCGCCAACCAGGCTTCGATGCCTGACTTATCCAGCACTTTTATCGGCGTACTGTTTTTGCTGTGGTGCAGGGCGAAGCTTTCCGGCTGAAAGCGGTTTAACTCTGGCAAACTGAGTGGCAGTTTAGACTGTTGCCAGCTTTGCCTTTCTTCCTGACTGATTTCAGCAACAGAATAGCGAGCATTAAAATCTTGCAATGCATGTTCTGCTGGTTCCTGTTTGCCAATATGCCAAACCGTTAACCGCTCAGGTACCAGTTGTTCGAGCAAGGTACTGATCGCCTTTGGGTCAAATTTTTCATAGTGGTAAGGTGCGCTGACTACTGAGGCAACAGGGTAGTATTGCATGGCTGTGCTTAGCTTAGCGGCATAACTAAAACCGTCCGTTTTTTCCAGAAAGTTAAACTGGTTTTGCAGCGAAGTGCGAATTTCTTCAAAGTACCTGGGATCAACACCTTTTTGCCGTATTAACTCCAGATACTGCATCATGATAGCGGTGATGGCCGGTCGTTGCTGCATTCCGGCTTCAGTTAATGCCATCTCAATTTGCAGGGTGCCGTAGTTCCCATAAAATTTGGGATCAAAATGAACATAGAGTGCGTCCAGCAATCCCATTGCTTTCAGCTGTTGTGCTGGTGTGCCTGGCATGTCAGAACGCAGTAAATGGGCGACAAATTCATTGGGTTTTACTGCAAAATCTCCCAGGTTATTGTCGATGGTAAATTCCAGTTGTAGCATTTGTGCCTCTATATTGGGCACGTAGTGCACCCGCTTAGGGCCAAAGTGATTAAAATCAATTTTTGCCGTTGGTCTTGGGCTCTCAACCTTTTTATTTTCAATATCAGCAAAATAGCGCTGTGCTAATAACTGCATTTTCGCCAGTGGTTCCGGGCTGATGAGCACCAGCTTCATCCGGTTTGCAGAGTAATAGCGCTGATAAAATGCCACCAGTTCACTGTGCAGCTGACTGTCGGTTTTGTCTTTCAGACTGTCGAGGTTACCAATCCAGAATTGATTCGCCGGATGCTGCCCTAGTAGGTCCGCAGCTAAATGACGTTGTGCCCAGAAATCCTGATTGCGGTTTAATGACCATTCTGAGTGGACCGCGTTGCGCTCTTTATCGACATAGTCGGGTAATAACAGTGGCGATTTAAAGAACTCAGAAAAGCGGTCCAGGGCAGCTTCGTAATGGCTGTTGTTAATTTCAAACATATAGTTGGTGAGTTGGTTGGTGAAGGCATTACGACTGCCACCGTTTTGATCCATAAACTTCATAAAGTCATCTGGCTCAGGGTAAGGTTTTGTGCCCATAAACAGCATATGCTCTAATAAGTGTGCTAATCCTTGTTGTTGTTTTGGATCATTGAGCCAGCCGACATCCACATTCAACGCTGCGGATGACTTTTCTGCGGCAGGATCTGATACCAATACCACTTGTAGCTGGTTAGCTAAGGTGATCGCCTGGTACTGGCGCTGATCGTTGGGGCTGACTTTTAACTGCTGACTTGCCGGAGCAGATAGTGTTGCCTGAGTAAGTGAAGCAGCATTGTTAGAGCAACCGTTGACAGATAGCATCAATGAGCCAGCGACAATGGCAATGCTTAGTGGTGTTAAGGTGAAATATTTAGTACTCATAATTCGACTCCGTCTACTGTGTTGTTAGTTTGCAAATGGGTGTTGCTGCAAACTAACCACGGAGCAAAAAACTAGCGATAACCAGGCTGCGAATTTGTTGTGAATTATGGCGAAAATTAGTTATAACCAAAGTTATAACCAATATTAACTAATTGATTTAGTTTATTTAATTTCTTTTAAGCTGTGATTGTTCATTGTTTTGTGCAATAGTTTATTCGCCTGAAAGTCAGGCGTTGCAACAGCTTTAAACATCAGGGAACTTATGTATCTTACATATCGATGGACAGTTTTTTTGTTGTTATTGGCAGTTTCTGGCTGCAGTGGAACACCTGATTGCACGACGGACACTGCACCAGTCATTCAGACAAATAATGAAGTGGTTACTGCCTTAGCTGATGAACTTCAGCGTGAGCACAAGGCTGGTACTTTTGCCGGGCAGGTACTTCTTGCTCAGAACAACAGCGCGGTATTTAAGGCCGCTTACGGCTGTGCAGACAGGCAACACAGGGTAAGCAACAGTGTTACTACTGTCTCGGATATGGGATCTATTGCTAAAACATTTACTGCCGCTGCAGTACTTCAGCTTGTTGCCAATCAAAGATTGCAGCTGTCCACCAGGGTCGGAGATTTATATCCGGAAGCTGCCGATGCTCTAAAACCTGTCACCATTGAGCAGTTATTGGGGCACTCTGGTGGTCTGGATAACTTTCATAACGATTCAGACTTTGAACTGATGGATAAAACAGAGGCAGAACGCAGAATTTTGTCCATGCCATTGATTGCTGCGCCGGGCGAAAAGATTGCGTATTCAAATGCAGCCTATACGCTTTTGGCTGCCATAGTTGAGAAAACAACAGGCCAAAGCTTTCAGGAGTATGTTCAGCAGCATCTGCTGAGTCCGTTAAAACTGGCTGACACTGGCTTTTATCAGGACTCAATTATTCCGGTCAGTAAGCTGGCTCGTGGATATGGCGGTGATGATCAGGGAAAAACAACTTATCAGAAAGGGCTAACCTGGGCGCTTATAGGCGCTGGGGGTATGGTTACGTCAGTGGATGATTTAGCCTCCTGGTTTGCAGCGCTAAAAGATGGAACTCTGTTTCCTGACTCCGCACCTAATCTGACTTTTACTCAAGCCAATGAAAAATGGTTATTGGGTAGCTTTTCCCAACTTGATATCCAGGGTGAATCAGTCATTCAAATGGGCGGCAGTACAGATTTTGGTTACACTGCATTAATTCAATTTATACCGGGCCGTGATGTATTGGTCGTGTTGTTGCTCAACGCGCATAACACTAAGTATGCAAATGCAACACATCACCGCCTCAGCCGGAATCATATTTTACCCATTTTGCAAAGTGAAAATCAGACAGATAAGTTATCTGACCAATGAATGCTGGTCGTTGTGGTTAAAATAATAATAAGTGTCATGAGGAATGTATGAAGATATTTTTGATAATGTCCGTTTGCTTATTAATTCAAGGGTGTGCAGCCTCAGTGATGAGCAGGCAGCAGTACCTTCAATTTACAGCTTTGCATGAGAATGAATTTTCTTTTTTACCTTCTTCTTATTGTGGTGAAATCGCAGATGGATTTATGGTGTCGCCGCTAATTCCTCTGCCTCCTATTATTCCATTGCCTAATATAAAAGAAACCCAAAGAATTAATATTGGCTTTGATAATTACCTTACCTTGTATCGGGCATACTTGCGAACAAATGAACTCAAGGAAATATCTCTCACCAATGTAAACATCCGTGACAGTGTTGCGGGAGCGAAATCACTTAGCATCAATTTAGAGGTAGGTTGTGAGGCGGCAGACAATAGCACGTTGGTTTTGATCTTTAAATCCGAAAATGCAGCTGACTTACAATTGGAATGGCATATTAAATATGTTATTGGAAAAAGAAAGATTGAAAGTGGATATATAATCAATAGCTGAAATTGAACTCTGTGCATTGAATCATCAAAGAAGAGTACGATTGAATAAAATTGATAATTGCCACTACACTGTAGCTTTTTTGTCAGATGCAAATTAAGTGCGTTTGTTTAAGACCTTAGTATTTCAGGGCGCAGCTGAGTGAAGGATTGGCGACTTTTGTTGATTCCTTTAGCTGTTTTCTGGGAGTGACCAGATTTATCGCATTTGGGAGCAGAAGTTATAAATTGCATAAGCTAATGAACATTATCCTATGCTTTGTGACTGTATCTTTGCTGGCATCCTGTGTCGGTATCAAAGAAACGGGCAAAACAATTGGCCATACCAGGAGGGATGTAACCAAAAAGTAGGACATGCTTCAAGGGATACCGTCAAGGCTATTGGCAAAAAGACAAAAGAAATTGTGAAAAAATCAGGGGGGACGAAGACTAAACAACCCTTTTTATTTTAAACAAATGTCAGATCTGCCAAAGGTTCAGAGGCAATGGAGCAAACAAATGAGACATGAGCTGAGAGATAAAATTGCCAGGGTGTGCGCCAGTAAAATACTGAGCAAGGGGGAGGCTGTTGGCGTCTCGTTTTATGCGTTTTTTGCCAACAAAAATGATGACCCTGATCTTCTTATGGAAGCCGCAACCTGGTGGATAAAAACCCACAAGCTCAATCATTTTGAGAAAGCTAATAAAATTAAATCTATGGTTGAAGCTGGGCTTTAGTCAGGCAGCGCCTGCCTGTTGTCGCATTCAATTCAGACTTAAGCCTTTAAGGAAATATAGTGCTGATAATTGCGTCGTTATTACTCGTGTTGTGTGGATTGGTGCATTCCATTCTTGGAGAGCGCTATATTCTGAGCCGCTTGTTTAAGCGGGATAACCTGCCACATCTTTTTGGCAGTGATCAATTTACCAAAGGAACACTTCGATTTGCCTGGCATCTCACAACTCTGGCCTGGTTGGGTTTTGCCGCACTGCTTATAGTACAGCCTGACTCGACTGCTGTTTTATTGACCGTCAGCCTTGTTTTTGCTCTGAGTGGGATTTTGTCTGGCGTCTATACAAAAGGTAAACATTTGTCTTGGTTGGTTTTTTTTATCATCAGTGCATTAACACTGTGTAGTGCAGTTGTCGGCTGACAGCCTGCTTAGTTTTACATTCATTGTTCAGAGTACATCTATGAGATCTATGGTTGTATTTTTCGTTTTATTGCTGTCATGTTATGGGTATAGCTGCTGTGGCACCAGCCCTTGGTGTTATGCATTTAAGGAGAAAAAGTGCGTACTTATAATAAGTTTCTTGGCGCTGCCGCAGTATTTAGCGCTATTGCAGCCTTAGCTCATTTGGGCTGTATTGTTTTTGGCGCAGACTGGTACAGGTTTTTTGGTGCCGGAGAACAAATGGCGCGAATGGCTGAAGCCGGGCATTGGTATCCAACTGCTGTCACTTCAGTCCTTGTTGTTGTCCTGGGGTTATGGTCGCTTTATGGGCTTTCTGGTGCAGGGCTCATCAAAGTATTGCCATTGTTACGACTGGCCTTGTGTGTTATTAGCGGCATCTTCCTGATCCGAGGTTTTTCTTTTGTGGCTTTAATGCCAATGTTCCCGGAAAACAGCCTGACATTTTGGTTGGTCAGTTCAGCTATCTGTTTAATTATGGGTACTTTTTATGCGGTAGGCACTTACCAACGCTGGCCTGAGTTGAGCAGAAAAAATAGCTGACGCAGAGTGCGGCTGGCTAACTCTCAACTTTAGTGCCTGGCTTTACGGCTCTGCTGACAAGGTGGAGTCGTAGGTCGATCAAAATTTAAGGAAAAAACCTATGTCCTGGCAATGCCAACATTGTAATACCACTATTGATGATGATGAATTTGAAGTTTGTTGGAACTGTAATTGTGAAAAAGGTCAGACTGCGCCTGCTCAATCTTTGCGTGATATCAGTCCCGATTGTGTCCGGTGCAAGTCAGCTTTAACTTTTTTAGGCACTAAAGGTTTTCACGAAGGCACACGTTGGGGCGTTTTAGGCGAGCTGGGCGAATTCTTTGTCAATAAAGAAAACTTAGATATGTATGCCTGTAAATCCTGTGGAAAAGTTGAATTCTTTATTGCAGGTTTTATTAACCGCTGATGGGGTAGCTGGTCAATCTGGAGATGCAATGGTGCTGACTCTGTTCATTGGCTGCAGCGCAAGCCCACTCTAAGGACTGCCGAAGTTTCCGGAGCAGCCCCTGCTTTCAGCGCCTGCCTAGAGTTGCTGAAAACGCGGGGCATGTCCTCTTGTTCACTTGAGTTTAATCTTCAGGATGCGGCCTGTGTCGGCACTTCCTGCAAGGGCGGATCTGAAGCTGTGAAAGTAGTATCTGCTTCGGCATAGTTCATCTTATTTTCCTTCAGACGCTGCTATCTGTGGTTGTGCATAATCCATACTGCCCGACTGGTGGTAAGGGCTGAAGTTCCAGTCTGAGCTTTCACCCGCCGAATACGCCAGAGTTGAGGCATCTATCCTCGTCAAGCCAACATTGCCCAAAGCATCCCACAACTCTGAGACATAGCTGGCGCAGCCAATAATGATCAGATCGCCTGGCTCCGCTTTGCTGTATGCGCTGCGTATCGCTGCACGAATATCGAGATGGGTGTGCACCCATTGCTGACCGTTGGCCGCATAAGCCTTGGTTTGCTGAGCAGCAAGTGCGCCGCGAGCTATTAACTCAGCTGTTGCTCCAGGCATAGTGTCGCGCAGGTCATCCATTTCATAGACCACCAGTTCATCAAAACCAGCGCCGCAGAGCTGACCAATAGCGATAAGGTCGGTCTCACGCCGGTCGCAAGGCACTGAAACGACACCAATGAGCCGCCCCTGAGTGAGTTGCCGTCCTGTAGCGATAATGGCCTCATAAGCAGTCGCATTGTGTGCATAGTCCATCATCAGCGTGACATTACCAGCCTGATACAGATTCAGTCGCAGTGGGGTTTGGCGTTCACCCGGGCTAAAGCTTGAGAGCGCTGATGCAATATGTTGTGCTGGCACAGCCAGCGCCAGCAAAGCGGCAAAGGACGCCATAGCATTGGCAATATTGTGACGGGCGTGACCATTGAGCGTATTTGGCAGTTGATCGAGGCTGGTCAACGGCAGATGGTTATCGCCGTCAGCCCAGATCAAGATGTCATTATCCAGATAGACTGCGCGTCCGTTCTGCGCAAGGTGCTCCGCCAAAACGGGATGGGTGACATCGAAGCCAAAAAAGATCACTTCAGTGCCTGCTGGCGCCGTGCGCGCCATCTCGACACACAGAGCGTCGTCAGCGTTCAGTACCACGGCCTTGCGAGCAGTCGCCACCACAATGGCTTTAACCCGAGCCAGATCTTGCAGTGTTTCTATACCGTCCTGACCAAGGTGGTCATTGTGAATATTCAGCACTATGCCAACATCACATTGATCGAAACCAAGGCCGCGCTTCAGGATGCCACCACGGGCCGTCTCCAGCACCGCAAATTCCACCTCCGGCGACGTCAGCACTGTGCGCGCCGACCAATAACCTGAGCAGTCGCCGGTACTGATGCTCTGCCCGGCAATGCTGATGCCTTCTGTGGTTGCAACACCTGTGACATAACCCAGTTGTTGCAGCACGTGTGCTACTGACAGTGTTGTTGTGGTCTTGCCGTTGCTGCCAGTGATCGCGATGATAGGCACGCGGCCGTCGTTGCCCGGTGCGAACAGAGAGTCGACTATAGCCCGGCCTACATAATTGCGTTCGCCGCAACTCGGATGTTCATGCATACGAATACCCGGAGCTGCATTCACTTCAATGATGGCTCCTCCCTGAGCCTGCAAGGGCTGTGCTATGTCACGGCACACCAGATCGATGCCTGCCACGTCCAGACCAATTTTCCGGGCTGCCCGCATGCAGGCAAGGGCGGTATCAGCATGGATTTTTTGGGTCACATCCTCTGCACTGCCGCCGGTCGACAGGTTTGCGTTGCCCCGCACACTGACAACACGCCCGGCACAAGGCACAGAGTTAGCTTCGAGCCCTTGCCGGGTTAATTCAGTCACAGCCGTTTGATCGAGACGGATTTTGGTGAGCACCTTCTCGTGACCCTTGCCGCGGTGTGGGTCGGCATTCACTGCTGCTACCAACTGGCGAATAGTTGAAGTGCCGTCGCCGATCACTTCTGGTGGCAAACGGCGGGATGCCGCAACAACCTTGTCACCAATCACCAGCACGCGATAGTCATTCCCTTCGATATGCTGCTCGACTATCACTTTAGAGCCAAACTGCTGTGCGTAGCTGAATGCGGCCCCGACTGCTTTTGCATCCGACACAGCGGTCGTCACGCCTTTGCCCTGATTGCCACACAGTGGTTTAACCGCTACAGAGCCATACTCGCGCTGTGCCCTATGGGCCTGTTCGGGGGTTGATACCACCTGACCTTGAGGCACAGGAAGGCCAGCATCACTTAGCAGGCATTTGGTCAAGTCCTTGTCACTGGCAATGCCGACGGCGATGTGGTTTGTATTGCTGGTCATGGTGGCCTGAATACGTTGCTGTTTGACTCCCCACCCAAGCTGAAACAGGCTGGAGTGTTCGCTCAACCGCAGCGTTGGAATACCGCGCTGTCTGGCCGCTTCAATAATGGCACTGGTGCTGGGGCCCAGAGTTTCGGCCTGCGCCAGCTTGCAAAGTTGAGTCAGTCCGGGTTCCAGCACCGCGGGCTGCCCTTGGGTAAGAGCGCTAACCAGTTCGATAGCAAGGTTTAAAGCGGCCTCGGCCACTGACTCAACCTTGTAAGCAAAGATCACGCGGTAAAGACCTGGTTTACCCGCTACCATACGCGCTTTACCGAAACCTACCGACAAACCGGCAAGGCATTGCAATTCGATCGCCAGATGCTCGACAATGTGGGCCATATAAGTGCCGTCCTGCAGACGCTCGACAAAACCACCAACGTAACCTGGTGAGCAGCGGTGTTCATGCAAAGTGGGGACTGCCGCCAGCAGCGATTCTGTAAAGCCGGGGATTGCCGTGGAAGCAACATCGTTCAGCGCTTCCAGGTCGATAATGGCGAGGTAGACAGGTCGCGCCGAATAGATGTTCGGCCCCCGCAGTGCGCGGCGTTCGATCACCTTCATAAGGATTCTCCGGCTGTTTTCTGCTCTGTTGACTCACGATACAAACCACACCAGGAGGTGACTGCGGCTATAGCGTCACCCAAGCCCGGGGAAAGTGGCACTGTGGTTTCATCCTTGTCGGGTTCTTGTGTAAAAGAGGCAAGATCATAGCTCACGCCCGCAGGGAGCAAGTGCAGGCGTACATCGGCAAGCTCGAGTGTTTCGCTGTTTTTTACTTCGGTGAAATTTGACAACATTTCCCGGCCGTCAATCAGCGTGACGGCACCATCGCCTATCACCTCGATGCTCTGGCCAGGCCGGACTATTAAGGCGGTATTTTCGTCTATACCGGCACCAAGCAAGTAGGGGTTCTGAGCAACTGCCGACAACAACCTGCCGAGCCTTTGCCGCTCTGAAAAGTGTTGATCGATAATCACCCTACGCACTAATCCAAGCCCTGCACCCAGATGAACCGAACCTTTTTGCGGCAGCAGGTCGTTGCTACCATTGAACAGCATATGCTCCGACATGGCTGATGCCCCGGCGCTGGTGCCACCTATGCAGGCTCCGCGCTGACGTAATGCACTGTGCATAGCATGATCAATCCGGGTGCCGCCAATCAGTGCCATTAGCCGCTTCTGATCTCCACCTGTCATAAAGATACCATCCGCTTCAGAAATTCTGGCTGCTATGGCTTCCCCGCAGGCATCCTCGCGGTTTTTTATGTTCGATGTGGTCACCTGACGCACCCCCAGGCTGGTAAAGGCGTTTTCGTAGAGGCTCCACATCTCATCGTGTTTATCACTTGCTGCCGTAAGCACAAAGATATTGGCATCAGGGCCTCCGGCCAAAGCAACAAAACGCTCAAGAATAACCATGTCACTTTTACGGTTCTCTTTGCCGCCGATGATCACCAGGTGACCAGTGCGCGGGCCTTCTACAGTAGTACTGCAGTCTTTTTTCATCATTTGTCCTTAATCATCATTTCCCTTACATGGGGAATTCACCTTGTCAGGCTGAGATCCCGAGCGCTATCCGATTTGCCTCGGCCGGGTTTTTGAGGCGAATGCCTTCTACAAGATCGTCTAAGGTTCCGGCACAGGTGAATACCAGCACATCACCGGGTCGCGCTGCGCTCAGGCCCAGCCACAGTGCTTGCCGAATGCCGGGTTCGCCGTGCATTAATTTGTTGGGGGCTATACTTCGCGCGCCCCGCAGTATTTCACTGGCAATGCCGCCAGAGCTGCGGCCACGCGGATCATGTTCGTAAACCACCAGTTCGTCGAAATTCTGCCCGCATACCAGCCCGGTGTTGTACAGATCTTCGCTGCGACGATCTCCCGGAGCCGTAATAACGCCAAGCAGTCTGGCGTTGCCCTGGCGCATCGACTGTGCCATTTCACAGAGCGCACTATAGGCAACGGCATTGTGCGCATAGTCCACTATGAGCAGAACTCCATCGATTTCAAACAGGTTGCCCCGCAACGGATTGCTTTGTGCATTGGAGACGAAACAGGCCAAAGAACGGGCAATAGCAGTTGGCTCCAGACCAAGGCAACAGAGCGCTGCGAATGCGGCGAGCGCATTGGCTATGTTGTACCTGGCGTGGCCCTGCATGGTAAAAGGCAGATCCACCGCTTGTATCAGCTGTAAAGACTCACTGCCGTGACACCAGAGAAGCCAGCCATCGTCGTTAAGGCAGGCGGCTGCGCCGCCAGAGCGCAGATGTTCCAGAAGTACCGGATTACGCGGGTCCATGGCAAAAAATACCGCTTTGCACCGGGGGGCAAGGCTGTCGCGCATTGCGACACAGAGTGCATCGTCTGCATTCAGTACCACAGAGTCACGTGCACAACGCGCCACCAAACCTTTAACCTGCGCCAGATCCTCCAGTGTCTCGATACCATCAAGCCCCAGGTGGTCGCTGCTGACATTTAACACGACGGCCACATCACAGCGATCAAATCCAAGACCACGCTTTAGGATCCCGCCTCGTGCTGTTTCAAGTGTTGCCACTTGCACAGAGCTATCACTAAGCACCCTGCGTGCCGACCAGTAGCCTGAGCAGTCGCCGGTTTTCACGCACTGTCCGTCGATATAAATGCCCTGTGTTGTTGTTGTGCCCGTACGCAAGCCGCTGGCGCGAAGCACATGTGAAATCAGCAGTGTGGTGGTTGTTTTACCGTTGGTCCCTGTGACGGCCACCACAGGAATGTGGTCCTTGGTATTTAGCGAAAAGAAGGTTGCGGGACTATGGGCACTGGTGTCGGCTATTTTTTTCAACTCATCGAGTTGTCCTTCGAGGTCAAACTGCTGCTGGTGCAGTATCGCTGTGATAAACCCGACTGCAAGCCGAAGCGCTGCTTCGGCTACGGCTTCGTGCTGATAGCCAGATATCAAGCGATACAAGTTGGGTGTTGAAGGAGAAAAAGCCAGCGCGTTGCAGAATGTCGCAGTACTGCCCAGCCAGGCCTGAGCCGCACAGGTCAGTCGCACCAGCAGCCATGGCACTTCGCACTGGTCAATAGCGATCGGAGCGAAGCTGCCTGGCATCAGTTTGTGTATAAGAGCTGTGGCCTCCTGCAAAACTTCGACCCCGACTGTACTGTGGCTTTTAAGGTCAATTAGCGTGACAAAGCAGGGTTCCATGGCATAAATGTTTGGTCCGCGCAGAAAGCGGCTGTTGAGAATTTTCACAACCTTGTCCTGCGGGCTCTGAGTAACACTGCAGCAATACGGTCGACTCCGGCATAAGCCGGTTCGTCCAGTTCTTCGCCGAATACATCAGGGTCGAGCTCCTGATAGTCCCATTCGAGGTTGGAACCCCCGAGAAGTGAGGCAACCGCAGTGCGAAAGCGGTCATGGCCCTTGATGATGGCTGTGCCTGTATAGAGCAACAAAGTGCCGCCAAGGGCCAGCCTCGTTTTAGCCTGACTGACAATAGCCAGCGACAGTCCTTCGCCGAAGCTGCCACCACCGTGCCGGTAAATGCGTTGCTGCACATCGAGCAGATAAGGCGGATTGGCGACTATTAAATCAAAATCACCCTCAACATTGTCCAGCAGATCGGAGCTTTGGGTCACTACCCGGGCCGCACCAGCAAGGCAAGCGTTAACAGCGCTGTACCTCAAGGCCATGTCGTTGATATCCACAGCAAAGACTTGTGCCAGTGGCCGTTCCAGTGCAATAAGCACGGCACCAGGGCCAGCACCGCAGCCTATATCAACGGCACGCCGAACTTGTGCATCACCGGCAAGATGTTGGGCTATTACGTTGGTAAAGCGGTAGGTGTCGGGACCGAAGAAGATGGCGTCTGAGGCTGTTGTCGGATAAGCCGAGTGCAGAAAAAGCTGGCCGTGCAGGGTTGAAGCTCGTACCCGCGAGATCCAGCCATCACCCTGCAAACTCAGTACATTGGCATGGCGCATCGCCTCAAAAAGCTGAGGCGCTATAAGCTCTTGCCGGAAAGGGCGGCTCCAGCCAAAGACATCCGTCAGATTCGTTGCCCAGTTGCCCTGCAACCTTGAATTAACCCGTGCGTGGGTGGCCGGAGTGACAGTGGTAAAAAAGTAGCCTGTGGCTTTTAGCTCCATAGCCAGACGTAGCAGAGAGTCGTTATTCATACTTAGCTCAGGTTCAGAAAAAGATCGGCATAGAGCCTGGTTGCTGCCAGACCTGCGGGCGTAGGGTGATTTGCTGGCGAGAGCAGGCCCGTTAAAACGGCAAAGGCCCCAGCCTTAGTGTCAACCCCGGTTAACTGGCTGAACAGAATATCAACCTCCGCACAGTTGCCGGTGCGGGGGGCCTTGTTGGCGTGATGAGCGATGATTTGTTTGATGCTGGCATCGCTTTGCGGCGCAGCTGAGCTTTCAATAGTGCTGCCAGTGGCGCGAATACGAAATCTGTTTATAGTGGGCGTCTTGTTTGCATCGTTCAGGATCCAATCTTTCAGAAGTTGTAGCTCGTAACCATCGAAGACGCCGAACATAGGGGCTTGCTCATCGGTTAACAGGTGCCAGAAACGACTTTGCTCCAGGCTCTCCCCGCGGCGGATCCAGCCAGTGGATTGCAAAGTCTTCAGCAGATCTGCCATTTCAGCCGATGAAGACAACCATTCACTCAGCAGCCGGCCTCCGACCAGGCAATAGTCAGAATGCAGTTTTGCTCCGGTCTGGGCCTTGTCAGAGATAACCCGCAGTAGTTCTTGCTCAAGATCAAAAGATGCAATCACTTGCTGCGTGCCCATGCCAACCTGGTTTAAGCGGTAGCCATTGCCGACACGACGATAAAACTCTTTGGCATCGCCAAGCCTCGGTGTGCAATCCTGCAGGCTTTGTAAGGCTAAACGCGCGTGGCCGGTAGAGGCATTATCGATAGACACATGCAAGGTAAAGTAGTAGGGGTCGATGTTGAGTTCGTTCAGTTCGTAGGCTGTGATCAGCAAGTGCAGAGGCAGCTGTTCGTAGCCCAGATTAAAACCTATTAATTCCGGCAAAAACTCATCGGCGTGATGGGCCAGAGCGAGCTGCACAGCTCCTTGTGTGAAGTGTGCTGTCGGGCCGTCCTGCCATTTCTCACAACCATAGCGGGCGAGTAATCGTTTGTAGATCAGCACATGGTTTTGTTGCAGATTGCCGCAACCCAGCTCTTCCAGATAAGTGCGGATAAGAGGTGTCAGCCGCGGATCCTGCCAGCTTTGCAGCAAGCCATAAAGCCAGGCACCGTCCACAAGTTTGGTTGGGGCAACAGCGCGAAGAAAATACATCGCATGCGAGCGGCAGCCAAAGTAACGCCGCGGCGACCCGGCACTCCGCTCATCAAGGTAGTGCCGGTACTCCTGTGCCACTTGATCCTGAGCACTGCACAGCACAGCCGGCAATGACAGCATAGTGGCAGGAAAGTCGGAGTGGGTTGCAGCGGCTATGCTAAGTTGTTCCTGCAGGAAGCTACGCGAGGTGGAGCCTGATAATTCGTCAATCTGGCCTACTATGCCAGAGCCCTCGTCTAACATGGCAAAATAAAGCTGCCTGCTATCCACTTGAAGTGGTGCAAGCAGGGCGGGTGTTGTCGGCTGAATGTTATGTGGTACTGAATACATCATATCCATGTCCTTTGATCTATATCCTATCTTAGTCGCGAGGGCAGTGAATGTTGGCGATCCGAGCACTGCCCCGAGGCTATATAGTGCGCTGCATCAGCAGGGGAGTCTGTTCGTTGTCGTACAAGGCGCGGGCATGCTTTTAGAGAGGTCGGTAGAGCTACGCTGAATGGATGATGGTGGCCGATCAGGCCGTCATTCCTACTGCAGACATAAAAAACCGCAATAAAGATGCGACTATGGCTAGTGCCGCGACGCTGGCCAGCCAAATCAGCACCAGCCAGCCTATTTGTTTAAGCCACAGTGGCGCAGTGAAATTGAATGCTTTATTCAATGGTAACCTTCCCCGGAAGTGACTTTTCCTCTGAAAACGTAGTAGGCCCATGCGGTATAAACCAAAATAAAGGGAATAATAAACAAGGCACCGACTAAGGCAAATCCCTGGCTTTGTGGCGGGGAAGCTGCATCCCAAATAGTGATTGAGGGGGGAATAATATGGGGCCACAAGCTGATACCCAGTCCGCTATAACCGAGGAACACCAACATTAACGTGAAAATAAACGGCTGGATCTGTTTTCGTTGAGCCACAGCGCGTCTCAACAAATAGGTACATGCTAGTACCAATACGGGAACGGGAGAAAACCAAAGAATAGTGGGCAAAGAAAACCAACGCTCTGCAATACTGGCATCACGCAGCGGTGTCCAAATGCTGACTACAACAATAAAACCCAACAGTATCCAACTGAGGTGGGAAGTGATTTTATAAGCACGGTTTTGAATTTCTCCCACCGTTTTAATTATTAACCAGGTGCTTCCCAGCAGAGCAAATGCAGCCACCAGGCCTATTCCGGTAAAAATCGAAAATGGCGATAGCCAATCAAAGGCATTGCCTGCATAAGCACGATCGACCACCGGAATACCCTGAACATAGGCGCCGAGAGTCACGCCCTGAAAAAAAGTGGCTGCGACTGAACCTCCTATAAAGGCTTTATCCCAAAAGTGCCTTTCATGGTCGAGTGCTTTGAATCTGAATTCAAATGCAACCCCACGAAATACCAGGCCGAGCAGCATCAGGATCACAGGTAAATACAGTGCACTGAGGATCACAGAATAGGCTAATGGGAAAGCGGCCATTAGCCCTGCTCCGCCCATCACCAGCCAGGTTTCATTACCGTCCCATACCGGAGCGACAGTATTCATGATGATGTCACGTTGTTCTTTTTCCTTAAAAAAGGGATAAAGAATGCCAAGACCCAGATCGAAGCCATCCATGACGATATACATCATGATGGAGAACAAAATAATAAGAGCCCAAATCACCGAAAGTTCAATACCCATTATTTATCTCGCTCATCAGGATCTGGTGCATCATCACGGTCGCTTTTTTTCGCAGCGGATATCGGCCGCATAGGGGTCTGTTCCTGACCAACTCCGCCTTCTTCGGTTTGTCGTCCTTCAAAGGGCACAGGTCCTTTTTGGACCAGGCGAAACAGATAAGCGGTACCAGTGCCAAATATGGCGATGTACACCACAATAAAGAGTAATAAGGTAAAGCCGAGTTGGCCCGCGCTATGATTGGATACCGAATCGGCAGTGCGGAAAATGCCATACACAGTCCAGGGTTGGCGGCCAATTTCGGTGGTATACCAACCCGCCAGTATGGCGATAAGCCCTGTGGGCCACATAAGCACTGCAAATTTCTGAAATGCTCTGTTGCTCCAGAGTTTTCCCCGCCAACGTAGCACAGCACCCCATATGCCCATCAGGATCATGCACAGTCCCAATCCGACCATAATACGGAAGGACCAAAAAACTATGGTCGAATTAGGTCGGTCTTCAGGTGGGAAGTCTTTTAACGCAGGTATGGGGCCGTCCCATGTACCAGTGAGGAGCAGGCTACCCAAATGGGGGATTTCTATTTTGTATCTGGTCTCTTCCCGCTCCATATCCGGCCAGCCAATCAGGATCAATGGCACACCTTCACCATTGGTTTTATTCTCCCAATGCCCTTCTATTGCCGCGAGCTTTACAGGTTGATATTCCAGTGTATTTAATCCGTGCAAGTCACCTACCACTGCTTGTAAGGGGGCGACCAGAACCAACATCCATAACCCCATCGAAAACATTTTTTTGATGGATGTATTGTTATTGCCACGAAGCAGATGCCAGGCTGCTGAACCCACCACAAGTAGGGCGGTTGCCAGATAAGCTGCAATGCTCATGTGAATAAGGCGATAAGGAAATGATGGATTAAAAATAACGGCAATCCAGTCGGTAGGTACTGCGCGTCCATCAATAATTTCAAAGCCCTGGGGCGTTTGCATCCAGCTATTGGAGGCAATGATCCAGGACGCAGAAATGAGTGTGCCGACAGCAACCATAGCGGTAGACATTAAATGCATTCTGGGGCCAACACGGTGCCAGCCAAATAACATCACCCCTAAAAATCCTGCTTCCAGAAAAAATGCAGTCAGTACTTCATAGGCCAGCAGAGGCCCGGTAATACTGCCGGCGAAATCTGAAAAATAACTCCAGTTGGTGCCGAACTGATACGCCATAACCAGACCAGAAACCACGCCCATACCAAAACTTACTGCAAATATTTTTACCCAAAAATGATAAAGATCCCGATAAACTTCACGCTTTGTTGAAAGCCAAAGTATCTCCAGCACAGTGAGGTAACTGGCCAAACCTATAGTGATGGCGGGAAATATAATATGAAATGAAATAGTGAAACCAAACTGTATTCTGGCGAGCTCTAATGCAGTAAATCCAAGCATTTAAACACCTCTGGTTTGCGCTGTTGCAGCTTAGATAAAGTCGATGTCAGTTAAAAAATAACGCCATTTTTTGGGAGCTAAGATGTTAAAAGATGACAAACACCATAGGTTGAGTTTAACCAGCTGCTTCAGCTGTCTCTGTTCGGTGGGGGACGCAACTTTACTTATTGAAAAAATCTGAGCGGGGCACACTGAACACTTAGATAAGTGAATAGCTGAGGTGCCTGAAAAAGAACTCTATTGAAGCAAACCACCATGGAAGTCTGCTTAATTTTTATGCTTAACAAGGTTTAAAAAGGAAGGACTGCCAGATCATGTTCGTGTTATAGCCACTGTTTGCTGCTTCATGCTTTTGTGGTTGGCAAAACCACTTGAGAAATAGCAGCTACATTTGTGATGTACTTACCGCTGCGGCAGATAAGGCAACAAGAGTTTTGTTTCTTTTTTTACTACTTCGTAACATTCACAGCTCAGCGCTTCGAGTTGAATTCTGTCCAGCACTTTGATATTGCCACGCGAATAAGTAATAGCTCCTTGTTTTTGCAGCTTTAATGCGGCTCTAGTCACGCCTTCTCTGCGAACACCAAGCATGTTGCCCATAAACTCCTGCGTCATAGCCAGGTTGTTGTGGGTTAAACGATCCATCGACAGCAGTAGCCAGCGGCAAAGTTGCTGGTCAATGGAATGATGTCTGTTACAGACCGCGGTCTGAGCCACCTGGGTGATCAAGGCCTGAGTATAACGCAGCATTAATTGCAATAATTGGCCGTTTCGGTTGAGTTCATCTTTCACATGAAAGCGTGGCAGGCGATATGCATAGCCGGCATTTTGCACCAGCGAACGGTTTGGCGTGCTCGCTCCGCCCATAAATAACGAAATACCTAACAAGCCTTCGTTCCCCACCAACATAATTGCCGTCGAGGCACCGTTTTTCATAATGTATTGCAGTGAGACAATAGCGTCTGTTGGAAAGTAGACATGACGCATAGGGCTACCAGACTCATACATGACTGAATTCAGTTGCAGAGATACCAATTCAAGGTGCGGAAATAAACGAGCCTGAACTTCAGGCGGCAGCGCTGCCAGTAAATGATTATGCTGCGGTTGAGGTATAGTTTTTGTAGACATTCAAGCCCTCAGATAAGGTGTAATGAGCGTAACGAGGAAAAAAACGGCCAGATCATGCTGCTGTAGTTCATATGATTTCAGTGCGGTAGCACACACAAGAGAATTGCCGCACAAAAAAACAGCAGCTAAGAATAGTGAGGCTGTACCTCACTATGTCTAAAAGTTAAATTGGAGAGGGATTAAAAACATTTCAGGTTTTTTGGCTTACTGAAATCAACCAAAGTCTATTGAGGAGTCCCGTGTGAGAGTCGGGCTTAGAAATGGCAGACTGAAGCCACCTTTACACTACAACCCTTTTGCAGAATAGTGACTCAAAGTTTTTAGCGCTGCACCAGCTGTGCTTTATGTTAAAATGCCCGCGTTTTTAGCTGAGCGTCTTAATCAGGAGTTGTTGTGTCAGCATTATCATCCTTATACCCACAGCCGTTATGGCAATGGTTTAGTCAAATTTGTGCTATTCCGCACCCGTCGAAACATGAGCAGGCGTTAAGCTTGCATATTCAACACTGGGCGCGTGACAAAGGCTTAACTGTTGTTGAAGACAAAGTGGGCAACCTGATCATTAAAAAGCCTGCAACACCAGGTTTTGAAAATCGTAAAGTGGTGGTGATCCAGGCTCACCTGGATATGGTGCCGCAAAAAAACGCTGATAAAAACCATGATTTCACCAGCGATCCTATCGAGGCTTATATCGACGGTGACTGGGTAAAAGCCAGAGGCACAACACTAGGGGCCGACAACGGTATAGGCATGGCCTCAGCTTTAGCTATTTTAGGCAGTGATGAGATTAAACACGGTCCTTTGGAAGTGCTGCTGACCATAGACGAAGAAGCAGGGATGACAGGTGCCTTTGGTGTGGAACCTGGCATGCTGGATGCAGAAATTCTGATCAATACCGACTCTGAACAAGAAGGCGAAATTTACATGGGCTGCGCCGGTGGCGTGGACGCTGAATTTACAGTGCCAGTCGTGTGGCAAGCCGCGTCTGATGCTGTAACCACTTTTGATTTAAGTGTAACAGGCTTAAAAGGTGGTCACTCAGGTGTGAATATTCATCTGGGCCGTGGCAATGCCAATAAACTGTTGGCGCGATTTTTAGCTGACAATGCAACAGAACTCGAATTGGCCATCGCCAGCTTTAGCGGTGGTTCGTTGCGTAATGCGATACCACGTGAAGCGACAGTCACGCTCACTGTTCCTTCGGAAAAACTGACCCGGTTGCAACAAGCGGTAGCACAATTTGAAGCCTTGTTGCAGTTTGAATTAGCTGCGGTTGAACCTGCATTAAAACTCAGTCTGGCCGAGGTGGTTACTCCGGCTCAGGTACTGACTGCTGCGACTCAAACTACACTGATCCACTTATTAAATGTCAGCCCTAATGGCGTGATGAGGATGAGTGATGAAGTAGAAGGCGTGACTGAAACCTCATTAAATATGGGCGTGATCAGTACTAAAACAAACAGCATTCAGGTGCTCTGTTTAATCCGCTCTTTAATAGACAGTGGCCGTGAACAGGTTGAAAGCATGTTAAGTTCACTGGCGTTGTTAGCGGGCGCAGAAGTGAAGTTCAGTGGGGCTTACCCTGGCTGGAAACCGAACCCGGATTCACCAGTGATGGCCATAGTGCGCGACACCTATCAGGATATTTATAACAAAGAGCCGGTCATTATGGTGATCCACGCTGGTTTAGAGTGTGGTTTATTTAAAGAGCCTTATCCGGATATGGATATGGTGTCGATAGGCCCGACTATCCGCTTCCCGCATGGTCCGGATGAAATGGTCAACATCACTACTGTAGGTCAGTACTGGGAATTATTGCTCGCCGTGCTGGAGCGTATTCCTGAACGAGCTTAACTAATGCAGTAAGTCGTTCAGTAAGCCATCAGTAAAAAAGCCCCGAAGCCGGGGCTTTTTTGTGTCTGCAAACTGGTTTTCTGCAAAAAGCAGACAGCTGCATTGTCAGGAAAAGTTGCTGTATTATTTCTGAGCTTTGCATGCCTGAGCCACTAAACTGTTGTACTTTCTGGTTTTTCTCAGTAGTTTTACTGCCAATTCATACAGGACGGGCTGGTTATGCCTCATCTGCTGCGTTGTGTGCCATTTTACCCAGGAGAAAAAATGGAATTCCCTCTCGTCACAACCTCTTGGCTCGAGGCCAATTTAAACAATCCGCAGCTTGTGCTTATTGATGTAAGTATGAGTAAAGTGGTGGGTAAAAAAGCCATTGAATATGGCCGACCACTTTTTATACCAAATAGCCAGCATCTTGATTTAGAAACATCATTGTGTGATTTAACGTCAACACAAGTTCACGCCTTTCCTGTGGAAGAGCAATTCACGCGGGAGGTTCAGCGGCTTGGTATAAATGCTGAAAGTATCGTTGTTTTTTATGACAATCAGGGCATTTATTCAGCGCCACGGGCCTGGTGGATTTTTCAGGCAATGGGCTGCAAAAATAGCTTTGTGCTGGATGGCGGTTTACCTCAATGGTTGTCCGAAAAAAGATCGGTGGTGTCGGGTTTATCTGTTGATGAAGCAGTACCAGGTCACATGAATGGAAAGCTTCAGTCAGGTTTTGTATGCGATTCAAATTACATCATGGACAAAATAGTAAATGGACAGCTGACTCTCATTGATGCGCGCTCGAAGGAGCGATTCCAGGGATTAGTTCCGGAACCAAGGGCAGGTGTCCGCAGTGGTCATATTCCCGGTGCTTTAAACTTGCCGTTTCCAGAGGTATTGAATGGGCATTGTTTTAAAAGCCCTGAACAGTTATCTGAGATCTTCTTAAACCTGACCGGAAGCAATAACACAAGGCTCGTATTTTCATGTGGTTCTGGTATCACCGCATGCATTACCTTGCTGGCTGCGGTTGTCGTGGGCTACAGTCATCTGATTTTGTACGATGGCTCCTGGTCGGATTGGGGAAGTAACAGTGCTTTGCCTGTTGAGTGCTAAGCTGGCAAACAAATATTATGACCAGCGGGTAGCCGCGTCAGATGAACCTGTGGATGGACATAGCTGAGGACAACAATGATACCGACATTAGAGACAGAGAGATTAATTCTCCGACCTTTTAACGCTGAAGATGCGCCAAAAGTTCAGTCGCTTGCCGGTGAAAAAATAATTGCCGATATGACAGAAAACATACCTCATCCTTATCTGGATGGTATGGCAGAGGAATGGATTGGGTTGCATGATGCCTGGTGTAAAAACAGAAAGGCGGTCGTGTTTGCTATTGTGATCCGTGAAAGCGGCGAACTTATAGGTGCTGTCAGTATTACGCAAATTTCAGGGCAGAGCGGGAACCTGGGGTATTGGATCGGACTGCCTTATTGGGGACAAGGTTATTGCACAGAAGCTTCTATGCGGATCCTTGAGTTTGGTTTTAACCACTACGCTTTGTCTCGTATTGATGCAAGGCACCTTGCCGGGAACCCGGCCTCTGGCAGAGTGATCACCAAAAGTGGCTTTCAGTATGTAAGGGATGATGTTGTTTCTGAACCTGGGGTCAAATACTACAAACTTGAAAGACAAGAGTGGCTGTGTAAAAACAAAAATCTGTCGTAAGGGATAAAACAACATGCTGGAAAATTGAATGGTCTCAGCAGATAGTCAGCATAATGAGTGCAGAGCTGTACTGAACCCTTTGGCGATAGCTGAAAACCAGTGCCAGACAAAAACCAAAGGAGCTTTGTTGTGTTAACAGAACGTTTTAGGCTTGTTTTTAACAAGTTTCGTGACCGGCTTTGGGTAAAACCCTTGGCTGTTTGTTTACTCTCTGTTGCGGTAGCCTTCGTCGCAAAATTTGCAGATGGCACTGGCTTGGCAAAATTTACACCAGAAGTTTCATTGGACTCGATAGAGGCTCTGCTTTCTATTATGGCGTCCAGCATGCTGGTTATTGCCACTTTCTCCGTCTCGTCTATGGTCTCTGCCTATGCTTCCGCAGCCAACACCGCAACGCCGCGGTCATTCACTTTGGTTGTCTCTGACGACGCATCGCAAAATGCACTTTCTACTTTTGTTGGCGCATTTATTTTCAGCATAGTAGCGCTGACCGCGGTCAAGAACGACTATTTTGAGAGGGCAGGATTGTTTATTCTTTTTGTTCTGACAGCCTTTATATTCGGTATGGTGGTGGTTACTTTTGTGCGCTGGGTCGACCGTATTGCGCGCCTTGGACGTATGGGAACAACCATTGATAAAGTTGAAAATGCCACTGCCGCAGCTTTGAAACGGCGGTGGAGTGCTCCACATCTTTGTGGGGTAGCTGTGAGTTCACAAAAGAGCGATCATGTGGTGTATGCAGCGAATGTGGGTTATGTCCAATACATAGATATAGCGGCGCTCCAAAGCTGGGCAGAACAAAACAAAGCGCTGTTAGTTGTAGCTGCTTTGCCCGGCACTTTTGCTACACCAAACAAAGCATTGGCTTATATCATTGCCGATCAGGGGGCGCCAACTGACGTTGATAACACCGCTGTTGCCGGGGCATTTCAAATGGGGAGTTCACGCCTTTTCGATGATGATCCGCGGTTTGGTTTGGTGGTACTGTCGGAAATCTCTGGTCGTGCTTTGTCTCCCGCCGTCAATGATCCTGGTACAGCCATTTGTATTATTGGAGTACTTGTCCGGCTTTTTACCCTGTGGGGTGAACCCCAACCTGCTGAAGGGAAACTGGAGTCGAAGTATGACCGTGTAGCAGTGCCTGAGTTGTCCGTGCGGGATATGTTTGATGACGCCTTCACCGCAATAGCCCGCGACGGCGCTGGAGTCATTGAGGTGGCTGTAAGATTACAAAAAGCGCTTGAGTCTCTGGCATCAAGTCAGGATGCCGATATACGGCAAGCTGCAGAGTACCACAGCCGTCTGGCCCTGAAGCGGGCTCATCTTGCGCTGAATATCGCAGAAGATCTTAAAGTGGTTGAAGATGCTGCTGATTTTTCAGCTAAGAGCGCAGAGTTATCTGCTTCACCAGTACATAAAAAGGAAAGGTGAGTGGATGATGATTGAAAGCGCTCACTGCTCATTCAACATCAATCTTTACTCTGAAATACCATATTTGCCATTCAGGCAGTACAGGCGATACAGTCAATTGAAAACGCAACCCTAACGAAAAGCATAAAAGGATATTATGGATTTTATACTACGGAATTTTAAATGGCTGATGCTGCTGTCCGGTGTGCTGACCTCCACTATGCTCTATGGCCTTTTTGCACCTCAGGCTGCGCTGCAGTCCATGTTCGGCAGCTCATTTGATGGCGAACTTGAATCATTGATTATCCGTAGCTGGTCTGCTTTGGTTGGCCTTATAGGTCTGATGTTGATTTATGGTGCATTCAATGAAAAACACAGAGTTTTCGCTGCAACAGTAGCTGCCATCAGCAAACTGATTTTTGTGGTGCTGCTCTTTATATACGGCCAGAGCTTTTTGCAAAAAGCAGCCCCGGCTATCGGCATGGATCTGATGGTTGTAGCTTGTACTCTGGTGTTTTTAATAGCGGTAAAAGGTAAGAGTTCAGCTTAGTAGCATGATGCGGAGAATGGTTCTGAAACGAATTCCAAAAATTCTGGTATTCGCTATTGAAAGTCTTTGATAAATAAATTATTTTTCACGTCCAATCAAGAGAATCACAAGGGCGTGCTGGTTATCGCCATCTCAGATATTTCATCAGATAGGATGTTTGTATGAAAATTGAAGTAAGAAAATTCAAAGAAAATGAAGTCGGGTTGTTGTCCAGTCTGTGGCAATTTTATGCATATCATCAAAGTACGTTTAATGGAGATAGTGTCAGTGAAAAGGGACTATTTGATATTGACGATGACTATCTGGCCGATGTTGTTCAAGGTATCGAAGACTGCGAAGCCTGGTTAATTTGCGTTGATAATGCTGTTGCGGGCTTTGTTACCCTTGAATCTACAGAAATAGCTGGCCGAGAAATGCCTGAGCTTTCAGATATTTTTGTGTTACCAAAATATCGCAACCTCGGGATCGCTACTTTTGTGATTGATAAGTTGTTATTAAATTCTGGTAATGAGTGGCATGTGGCTGTCTATAACGAAGATCGCACCGCTTATGATTTTTGGCTACATTTGTTTGCAAAACTCCCAATTAAATCAGTGGAAGAATTAAGCCCTCCGGAAAATGACGAGTTTCATGAGTTTGTTATACAAAATAGCTGAATACTCTATTCTGTTGCTTGTTAAATGAGCGCCACCAGCCAACTGTAGTGGGGAAATAGTCCGCTTTCGATGGCTGGTCGGTCAACGTCTGTATATGCAAAGTTAAGCTGAACAGGAGCCGGGTTCTCTTACAAAAAATAAAAGCCGTCTTAGTTTTTTGGATAACAACACCTGGCAGGCTGATCCATCTGGATGATTTATTGCAAGGATAGATATGAGTTGTATTTTTTGTGACATAGTTGCCGGTAGGTCTCCTTGCCATAAAGTATGGGAAGATGATGAGCACCTGGCTTTTTTGTCTATTTACCCAAACACTGCAGGTTTTACAGTTGTTATTCCAAAAAAACACTACCCGAGTTATATCTTTGCTCAGAAAGATGAAGTTGTCTCTAAGCTGACCCTTGCCAGTAAAAAAGTTGCTCTGCTGTTGGATAAAGCTCTTGATGGGGTGGCCCGGACCGGGATGGCCTATGAGGGATATGAAGTCGATCATTTACATAGCAAATTGATACCTATGCATGGCACTGGCAATGATTCAAATTTTCAGGCTATTGACGGGACCAAAGGGCCTTTCCTTCGCCGCTATGAAGGCTTTTTATCAACCCATGATTGTGAAAGAGCAAATGACAGCGAACTCGAAAAGCTGGCTGCTTATATCCGATCTTGTGCATAACTCCGTGTGTATAGCTCAGTGTTTACTCCAAGCCATTTTATCGCCAGTAAAGAGTCTGGCCTGATGCGCCGAACCAAGTTTAAGGACAAACCGTGCAGGTATCGCTAGAGCAAGTCACTAAAGAAAATTACGAAGCAGTATGTGATCTGGATGTGACAGAGGATCAACAGGACTATGTGGCCAGCTCTATGTGGTCACTGGTGGAAGCTATGTTTAACGAGGGTTATGAAACCAGAGCTATTTGTCTGTATGAGAGGCCCGTTGGCTTTTTAATGTGGGTAAAAGAGTCCAGCGAAAAAGTGTCAATTTGGCGTTTTATGGTGGACCAACACCATCAACAACAAGGTATAGGCCGAATTGCTTTAAATCTTGCAGTGGAGCAGATAAAACAAAGTCCAGGTCTGCAGCAAATTGAAATTTGTTACAACCCCGAAAACCCGGTAGCCAGGGATTTTTATGCCAGCTTTGGTTTTGTTGAGGTGGGTATGGATGAAGAGGGCGAGGATATGTTAGCTGTGATTCAGTTGTAGCCCACTGACAAATACAGCCAAACTAACCTTGGGGCCCAAGTGTTAAGGATAAAAACAGAGACACCTTTGGCAGACAATTTTTTATAAGTAGTTGAAACACATTCAAACCTTTTCCCTTTTTGCTACGACTAAGTGGTGTAAACAAAGTTTGGTGGCTCATTTGTGTGGGCCTCTGAGCAATATTTTTTTCCACAATAAGCCGTTTGAACTAAAGGATTAAGAATGAAAAATTGGCAGGACAGACAATTTCCACAGCCGCAGGCTGCCGGTCTGGGTACGGCACATGGAGGTGCCGTATGAAAAATTGGCAGGACAGACAATTTCCACAGCCGCAGGCTGCTCTAAAGGGTACGGCACATGGAGGTGCGGTATGAAAAATTGGCAGGACAGACAATTTTCACAGCCGCAGGCTGCCGGTCTGGGTACGGCACATGGAGGTGCCGTATGAAAAATTGGCAGGACAGACAATTTTCACAGCCGCAGGCTGCTCTTCAGGGTACGGCACATGGAGGTGCCGTATGAAAAATTGGCAGGACAGACAATTTTCACAGCCGCAGGCTGCTCTTCAGGGTACGGCACATGGAGGTGCCGTATGAAAAATTGGCAGGATAGACAATTTTCACAGCCGCAGGCTGCCGGTCTTGGTACGGCACATGGAGGTGCCGTATGAAGAACAGCCTGATAAAACTCACACTTTTCCTCTGTATTTATTGTGTTTCAGCATTACCCGTCGTTGCCGGGCAGCTACTTCTGACCCATGGTACTTTATTGGACCCCAGCGATCAGAGCATCACCAAACAACATCTGCTGCTGGATGAAACCGGCATTATTGCCAGACTGGACAGTATTCCGGCAAATTTTACCGGGCAACAGCTGGATATTAATGGCAAGTTTGTGATCCCCGGGTTGATTGATATGCACACCCATGCTTTTGGTAATCGTGGCCCAAATGCTCAAAGTGAAATTATGGGGCCAGGCACCACAGCTCAAGTGGTGTTGCATGCAGGAGTAACGGGGTTTGTTGATTTATTTGGCAATGAAGATCAGCTGTTTGAACACAGACGGCTGCAACAACAGGGCTTAATAGCTGGTGCTGATATCTATACCAGCTTGTCTTGTTTAACCGCGCCCGGCGGGCACTGCTCGCAATTTGGTAAAACCCGGACCATCAAAAGCGAAGATGAAGCCCGGCAGCAGATTGCTGAGTTAGCAGCTAAACAAGCCGATGTGATTAAGCTGGTCAGTACTATAGGCGGCAGCTTGCCATCGCTTTCTCCTGCTTTACTTAAAACCTCAGTGGATGAAGCGAAAAAGCGGGGTATAAAAACCATAGTGCATATTCATACTTTGGCTGATATCGACAGTGCCATAGCAGCAGGTGCTGATGCCATCACCCACTTGCCGGATGATGCAGCGATCACAGCTGAATTAGCGCAGAGGCTGGCAGCCCATAAAGTGGTTGTTATTCCAACTCTTGCCTGTGATACCGATGAATATGAGTTTATGTTCTCCGATGTGCTGCAATCTGCTCTTGCCAAACAATTAGCAGACCCCCGTATTATTCAAGGTTATCAAAAAGCAGCCAGTGATATGACGCCCGAACAAAAGCAACAAGCGAAACAAAGAACTGAAAAATACTACTTGTCGATGAAACATCTGGTGGCGGCTGATGTGTTGTTATTGAGCGGCACTGACGCAGGCAACTATGGCACTTTACAAGGTTTTACTGTGCATCGGGAAATGGAAAAGTTTGTTGCCTCAGGACTAACCACCTGGCAAGCGCTGGCCAGTGCGACCAGTGATGCAAGGCTTTTTTTGGGCAAACCAGCAGGCTTACAAGCTGGTGCAGAGGCCAGTCTGGTGATTCTGGATAGCTCACCCATTGAAGATATTCGCAATAGCCAAAAGATTTCTGCGGTGATCCATCAAGGCAAAGTTATCCATTAAAATTGTTGTTCAGTATGAGTAAAGGGCAGGGGAGAATCCTCTGCCGTTTATTCTTGTGTGGTTGATAAAAAACCTTTACCAGATAGCACCACGCACACTGGTAAAGGGAATCGCATGCTCTAAAAGAGTATGGCGATTAAGATGATGATGGGAATTGGGATCCCAAGAAACCAGAGTAATACTGAACGCATAACGATCTCCTTTTAATCGAGTGAGTGTGATTTACGCATCACGTTGACGACCGCCATAAACCGCCATCAGGCTTGCGACGAAGGCACCAAACAGCAGGGCTACAGCCATCCAGAGTGCGGCATAAGCTGATGCTTTGCGGGCATCATCTGCAGCTTCACGAGCCGTAGTTTCGGCGTTTTCCAGCATGGTTTTTACTTTATCAAAGCCCTCAGATACACGTTGCTCAGCGTCCTGCTGACTCAGATCCGTCTGCTGTGCAATCAATTGAGCTATATAGCTTTGATCTTCTTGTGGTAATTCACCTGCGTATAAGGCTCGGGCAAATATCCGTGTCACTTCACCAGCAGGAATGTCACGAATGTCCTGATCCGATCCATTGCTGCGTGATGCTGTTCTTTCCGTCTGAACTTGTGAGGCAGTTTCATTTGCTGGTGCTATAGCTCCTTGTGCCTGGGCTTCAGGAGTCAGTGCATTTGTTGATGAGGCGACTCGTCCAGCCAAAACATCAGGCGAAGGTTGGATTGCTCTTGAGGTTGTATTTTCGGTGGAACTTTGTGCATCAGTACGGAATAATGAATCCACAAAATAGCCCAGAGCATCTTTGTTGTCGCCAGAGCCGTTTTCATTGGCTGCCATAGTTGCCGCTGAACCTGCAGCTGTTCCGGCTACAACACCTGCTGCCCCACCAACCATTTCAGCGCTGGCACGCATACCACTGCCCACTGCACTGACGACTGATGTCATGATGACCGCTGTCAGCAGTGATGCGACGGCCCAGGTAAGAAAACCGTGGGCTGTATCGCGGAAGTACACTTCGTCTGTGTGTAAGTCTGTCCATTTGGTACGCAAACGACCAGCTAAATAGCCACCCATGCCGGATGCAGCCAACTGGGTGAAACTCAGCCAGATGATAGCTGCCACCCCAAAGCTGGTCGCGCTGATACCTTCCATACTCCATGGCGACACAGCAGAGAATCCAAGCCCAGTGCCCAGTATCATCAGTAGCAATGATAAGGCGGCAGCTCCGGCAGCTCCGGCAAAAATCGCTGCCCATGAAACAGCGCTCTGGTTGCCTCCGGATGCATCAACAATGTGGGAAGGAACACGGCGTTCTGCTATCGGGTCCAAACCCTGGTTAACGTATGACATAAGATTCTCCATTTCTGTTATTGATCAATAAAATCGTAAAGTGAGTGAGGCTGTTGGTGTTTGCATAGTTAGCGTCATTGGAAAACAGCGGTTTAACAGCGCAGGTTCTTTGTGGCTGGCTGAATTGTTTTGGGTGCAACCCTGCTGTGGTATTCATCAGTGTTTCGACTTCAGCATGCTGTCGCGATCCTGTTCTGCCCGGGCTGCGCCTATAGCCGTTTCTACTTTTTTTACTTCTTCCGGAGGCGGCAGAACGGCAGGTAAACCCAGGGATTCAATCCACAATTCACGCAGAAAACCTTTGGTGTGATACAAATGATGGTGCTCATCCTGCTCTACCAGCTCAAATGCAGCCAAAAGCGCAGTTGTTTCTTCACCCTGGCCGTGTTTTGCCAGATGCCCAATCAGCTCCCAATTTTGGTGATCTTTAGTTTCAGCCAAAACCACACACTCGCCAGCGACCAATTGTGCTGCAGCAGCACTGCCTCGTGCTTTGGCCATCAGCATGGCTTTCACCAGCGAATCGCCAATGTGAGCGACGACTTCACGGCCTGGCGTTATAGTGTCGGGGTCCAGTCCAAGCTCACCAAACACATCCACCAGTGCTTTTTCGTGGCTGAGTGTTTGTTCCAGATACTCTTGCCATTCAGTTTTTAAATCCTTGTTTTGTGCACACAGCAGTGCTGTTTCGTAGATTTTTATGCCGCCGCGTTCTGTCTCTAGCGCCTGATACAACAGCTCGTGCAGTTGCTTTTTGATGTAAGGTGTTTTTTTCATCGTTTTATCCTTTGGTAACACCACTTGAAGCCGTGGCAGGCTGTGCGCAGACCTCGCACACAGATGGAGTGATTAACTGGCTACAGCTTTAGTAGCTGGATCCCGGGATGGATGGCGATGCGCTGCCACAGCATGGATAAATTCCGGCACTATGGCGGCGAAACTGCTGCTGTCTGCCATCAAAATGCCCTCGTTTTCATCCACACCAGGCCCAACGCCTGCTATATCAAGCAGTTCCCGGCCATCCCCCAAAGCAAGGATGGTTTTGCAGTGCTGGTACAAGTCGCGGATAAATCCGAGACTATGCTTATTGGCTGCGAGTGCCCGGATTGCTTCGTTGCCATCGGGCAATACAGCGGCATCAAACAATACGGCCGGAGAGTTCTCCAATGAGCGGTCTGCTTCAATTTTTTCGCCTGAAGCGCAGGTAAATATGCCTATGCGTGGCCCAACAAAATGAACCACGGCGCCAGCTTCTGTCAGCGCGTCATAAAGGCAAAGCAGCGAGCTATACCTAACTCCATCCTCAATCAAAATGGCTACCTGACGGGTGCGAATACCACAGTCGCCCGGCAACGCCATCATAGATAAGGCGGCTGAGACTGTGACTTCAGGCAGTTGAGGTTCAAGAATGGCTTTAGGCATGGCGTCTGGCAGATCCATGCCCAAACCAGCTGCCACTTCAGCGGCCAAGTCAGGGCATACATTGACCAGAGAGGACAGCATGCGGCTGCGAATGGCAGGCACCGCCACTTTGCTCAGTTCAAAGCGAAACGCATCGGTAATATGGGCTTTTTCAACCGCAGTCTGGCTATTAAAAAACAACATAGCTTGCAGGTAATGTTCAGCAAATTTTTCTGGTTTGCCCCGCACTTTGTCTTCGCTGATCCTGTCAGGAAAGGACATAAAACCGCCGTTACCGGCCTGACTGACGGCTGACTGACTGGCTCCGGCCTGAAAAGGGCAACCACCCGCCAATGAATTCGGCTCATAAGCAACACGGCCACGATTCAGCGCTTGCCTGTGCATGCCATCTCGTTGGTTATTTTGTACTGAGGCAAGTGGCGAGTTGATTGGAATTTCGTGAAAGTTAGCGCCGCCAAGACGGGTGATTTGGGTATCCACATAGGAATGGATCCGGCCTGCAAGCAGCGGGTCATTAGAAAAATCTATGCCCGGTATAATATGTGCTGTGCAGAACGCAACCTGTTCGGTTTCAGCGAAGAAGTTGTCAGGGTTACGATTCAGCACCATCAATCCGACCGGCAGAACTGGCACCAGTTCTTCCGGGATCAGCTTGGTGGCATCAAGCACATCAAAACTAAAGCCAGCGGCTTGTTCTTCTGTGAATAACTGCAGACCCAGCTCCCATTCCGGAAACTCTCCCGACTCTATGGCTTCCCATAAATCACGGCGGTGAAAGTCGGGATCGGCGCCTGATATTTTCACTGCTTCATCCCAAAGCAACGCATGAGTGCCTTGTAGTGGTTTCCAGTGAAACTTGCAGAATATGGATTGGCCCTCTTCGTTCACCAAGCGGAAGGTATGAACGCCAAACCCTTGCATCATGCGATAACTGCGCGGCAGAGCGCGGTCTGACATCAGCCACATCAGCATATGGGTAGATTCAGGCATCAAAGAGACAAAATCCCAGAAGGTATCATGGGCCGATGCGGCCTGAGGCATACCGTGATGGGGTTCAGGTTTGACGGCATGAACCAGATCAGGAAACTTCATCGCATCCTGAATAAAAAACACAGGCATATTGTTACCCACCAGGTCCCAATTGCCTTCGTCGCTATAAAATTTCACCGCAAAACCACGCACATCACGCGCAGTATCTTTAGAGCCCCGTTCTCCTGCGACCGTCGAAAAACGTACAAAAACAGGGGTGATTTTGCCTTCTTCGGCGAAAGGCGCTGCTTTGGTGTATTTGCCAAGTGCGTCATAGGCTTTGAAGTAACCATGTGCACCTGAACCACGGGCATGAACTATGCGCTCGGGGATCCGCTCGTGGTCAAAATGGGTGATTTTTTCCCGCAGTATAAAGTCTTCAAGCAAGCTTGGCCCACGCAAACCGGCTTTCAGGCTGTTCTGGTTGTCACTGATACGAACACCCTGATTAGTAGTTAAAGGCCGGTCACTTGCATCTACCCTGACTCTGTTCAGCGAAGCTACTGTTGGGTTAGTGCCAGGGCGCACTGCGCTGCCGCTTTTAGCTGTGCCTGTATCTTCCGTCGCAGTGCTTGCCGTCAAAGCAATGGATCGTGGCACTGCAGTAGCTCCAGGCTGCGGCATTAAAGCGTTGTCGTGACCATATTCGAGCGCTTTGTTGCTATTGTAGGGCACTGCGCCAACCAAAGCGTCTATAGCACTGGCTTGCTCTGCCACTATGTCGTTTGTTTTGAGTACAGCCCCTTGGTCAGGTGCTGTGACGACTGATGGTGCATCTTTGTTTTTCAGCTGCGACGACTTATCTGGCTTTTTATTCTTCGTCATAATTGTTCTCCGGTGAGATGTGGACGGCAGGCAAAAGAACTGCCGCTGGAACCGCTAACCTGCATCGATTCTTACGCCGCTGGCAGGTGGTGTCTGTTCGATAACGAACTCTCTTTCAGCACCTTCGCTGTACCCCTGATCTGGCTTGACTGTTCCGATTTCATCCTGAGTGTGACAGCGCACCGACGCTCTGGCCTGCATCGCTCAGGCTGGTTATCAATCAACTGTTGTGTTGTATCTGAAGTCGGATAAACAGCTATTGATGATGATTTTTTTTATCCACTTTCACCTGCTGTTGCTGAGGCCTATGAACCTGATCCCCGACCTTGAATTGACTGTGGTTGCTTTACATATCCGCGACTTGTTGTTTGCTTTTATCCTGGCTTTGCCTATTGGCTGGGACAGGGAAAAAAAAGAGCGCACTGCTGGCTTGCGTACTTTTCCGCTGGTGGCTGTGGCTTCTTGTGGCTATATGCTGGTGGGTATTGAGGTGCTGAGTTCAACAGATGCTGAAGCCCGGGTGATGCAAGGCATCATCGCTGGTATAGGTTTTATTGGCGGTGGCGCCATTCTTAAAAATGCAGTGAAAGGAGAAGGCTCAGTGTCCGGCACTGCAACAGCGGCAAGTTTATGGTTAACCGGTGCCATAGGCATTTCAGTGGCGACAGGCAGGCTCGAAATTGCACTGGTGCTCAGTGCCCTGACGTTTTTTACTCTGAGGTTTATGAGCCCGGCTAAAGCTTTGCTTGGAGCTTCAGGCAATGAAAAACCACAAAACGAGGGCCAGAGCAACGAAAGCCAGCAAGACAAAACCCAACAAAAAGATCTGAGCTGAGGCCTGAGCAGGCTTCAAGCTGTTTTCCGTTCAGCATAAGGAGCGAGCTGTGGATTTAAAAAGCGGTTATCCGTATTGGGCCATCAAAAATGGTCTGATGCATGCGTTCCCGCAACTTGACAGCAACCTTAGCTGCGATGTGGTGGTGATGGGCGCTGGTATCACCGGGGCGCTTATTGCCGATGAATTGGCTTCACATGGGCATGATGTGGTCGTGATTGATCAGCGGGATGTCTGCTGGGGCAGCACCTCAGCCAGTACCGCCTTACTGCAGTATGAAATTGACACTCATGCCACAGAATTAGCCAAAAGCTACGGTGAGGCTTCAGCGCTTTTAGCTTATCAATCCAGCCTGAAGGCTATAGCCCGGGTTGCGGTGTTAGCCCAACAGATAGGTGATGTTGATTTTGCGCACTGTGAAAGCCTGTATTACGCCAGTAAAACTAAAGATACACCGAGCCTTGCCGACGAATTTTCCTGGCGTAAAAACCATGGTTTTCCTGTGCATTGGCTGAGCAGACAGGCTCTGAAAGAAGAGTACCAACTGACAGCTCCAGCGGCTATTTTAAGCACTGTGGCTGCCCGGGTTGATCCTTACCGGCTTGCGTCAAAACTACTGCACAGAATGCGCCAGCAGGGCACAGCTGTATTTGATCGCACCGAAGTGAAAACTATCACAGCAACAAAGAGTTCGGTTCAGCTCACCACAGATCAGGGCATGCTGATTAAGGCGAAGCATCTGGTGATCGCCAGTGGCTATGAAGCTCAGTGCTGGTTAAAGCAAAAAGTGGCACAAAATCGCAGCAGTTTTGCCTATATCACTGACCCTGTTGATCCAGCTCAACTCGGCTGGTTGGCCACTACTTTAGTCTGGGAGTCATCACGGCCCTATATTTATTTACGCAGCACTGGGGATGGACGCCTTCTGGTAGGCGGCGAAGATGATGACTGCGATATTCCGGCGCGCAGAGACAAGTTGGTTGACCGCAAAGCTGCAACTTTACAGCGTAAAGTCGCACTGTTATTTCCGCAACTTCAGGCAAAGCCGGCTTTCGCCTGGGCTGGTAAATTTGCTGAAACCAAAGACGGATTACCGCTTTTTGGTCAGCATTCCCAGTACGGGCCTCGTGTAGTCTTTGCTCTGGCTTATGGCGGCAATGGCATTACCTACAGCATGCTGGGGGCAGGCTTATTACGCGCACAAATAGAGCGCCGATCACATCCATTAACAGAGTTATTCTCCTTTGCCCGGCTGGGGTATGGCTGATATGAAGCTGGCAAACTTAAAGAGTTATCACTCACTACCAGTTGCAACAGTTCAGAGTGCAACACAAGGCAGGGAAAAAAATGCAAACATCAGAATTGGATAAGCAGAAAACCAGTTGGCACAGCGAGCCAGCAGAGTCGTCGCTTGATGAATTGAACAGCTCCACTTCAGGTTTGGAGCTGCAAGAAGCACAAGCGCGTCTTGAAAAAAATGGGCCTAATCGTTTACCCGAAGCGGAAAAACGCAGTGTAGTGATAAGTTTCCTGCTGCATTTCCACAATATTCTCATTTATGTTTTGCTTGGTTCTGCCTTTATTACCGCAATACTGGGGCATTGGATCGATACCGGGGTTATTCTGGCGGTTGTGGTTGCTAACGCCATTATGGGCTTTATTCAGGAAGGTAAAGCAGAAAAGGCAATGGATGCTATTCGTCAGATGCTTGCGCCTCGTGCCAATGTCATTCGGGGTGGTGAACGTGCCAGTATTGAGGGAGAAAAGCTGGTGCCAGGTGACATAGTGCTGCTGGAGGCTGGCGATAAGGTACCTGCCGATTTACGTTTGCTCAGTGTCCATGGCCTGTCAGTACAGGAAGCTATTCTGACAGGTGAGTCTGTGCCTGTTCAAAAGCAGACAAAAGCAGTGGCAGCAGATGCAGCTCTTGGTGATCGTCTCTGTATGGCATTTTCCGGGACTCTGGTGGTTGCTGGCCAGGGCAAGGGTGTTGTGGTGGCCACAGCGGGAAATACAGAAATAGGACGGATCAGTCACCTTTTATCAGAAGTAGAAACGCTCAGCACTCCTTTGGTTAAACAAATGAGTGTCTTTGCAAAGTGGCTGACTGCGCTGATCCTCTGTATTGCGGCGCTTTTGCTGCTTTATGGTTATTTTGTTGCCAACACTGCCTTCGCGGATTTGTTTATGGCAGTGGTCGGCTTGTCCGTTGCTGCTATTCCAGAAGGTTTACCCGCCATACTTACTATTACTCTGGCCGTTGGCGTGCAAGCTATGGCCAGACGACAGGTGATAGTACGACGACTGCCTGCCATCGAAACACTGGGGGCGGTTTCGGTCATTTGTTCAGATAAAACAGGCACTTTAACCCGCAATGAAATGGTGGTGACTTCGGTCCTGACTTCAGAACACTTGTTTAGCCTGGAAGGTGAAGGTTATGCACCTGAAGGTCTATTGTCGCTGGACGACACTTATGTGTCCCCGTCTGACTATGGGGTATTGGACAAACTGGCCAGGGCCGCCGCACTTTGTAATGATGCTGCATTGCATGAAAAAGAGGGTCAATGGCAGGCAGAAGGCGACCCAATGGAAGGGGCTTTGCTTGCTTTCGCCGGGAAAATGGGCATGGAAGTTCGCAAAGGACAAAAGGACTGGACTCGTACTGATGCCATTCCCTTTGATGCCCGACATCGTTTTATGGCGACTTTAAATCATGATCCTGACCAAAATGCCTTTGTATTTGTCAAAGGTGCGCCTGAACGTATTCTGAGTATGTGTCAGCAGCAAATGGGTAGCGATGGCACAGAGCAAGCTCTTGATAGCGGCTATTGGCAGCAACAAGCTGAAGCTATAGCAGCGAAGGGGCAACGGGTCCTCGCTTTTGCACTGAAGGCAATGCCAGCAGACCATAAAGTGTTGCAGCATCAGGATGTGGAGGGAGCCCTTACTTTGCTGGGCATGGTAGGAATGAGCGACCCGCCGAGACCTGAAGCTATCGCCGCTATAGCAGAGTGCTATGAAGCCGGGATCCGGGTAAAAATGATTACCGGCGACCATGCGAAAACAGCAGCAGCCATTGGTCGTCAAATTGGCCTGCAAAATCCGGACAAAGTGCTGACAGGTGCTGATTTGGATGCGATGGACGATCAGGCGCTCAGCGCCGTTGTTCTTGACTGTGATATTTTCGCCCGTACCAGTCCTGAGCATAAACTACGGCTGGTGACCGCCTTGCAAGCTCAGGATATGACGGTGGCCATGACAGGAGATGGCGTGAATGATGCACCTGCATTAAAACGCGCTGACGCTGGTATTGCCATGGGGCTTAAAGGCTCTGAAGCGGCCAAAGAAGCGGCAGAGCTGGTGCTTGCCGATGACAATTTTACCTCCATTGTTGCTGCTGTCCGTGAAGGACGTACTGTGTATGCCAATCTTAAAAAAGTGATTAGCTGGACACTGCCGACCAATGCAGGTGAAGCCATGGTGATTATTGTGGCTTTGCTTTTAGGTATTGCCTTGCCCATCACTCCGGTACAGATCCTGTGGATCAATCTTATTACCGCCATTACTTTGGGCATTGCATTAGCTTTCGAGCCCACTGAAGACCATACCATGCGCCGGCCGCCCCGTCCGCGCAGTGAGCCCTTGTTAAGCGGTGAACTGATATGGCATATCATTTTTGTCTCATTGCTTTTTTTAGCTGGCGTTTACGGTATTTATTATTTCGCCATAGAAAGAGGTTATTCTGTGGAACTGGCTGGAACTTTAGCGCTTAACACCCTGGTTGCCATGGAGATTTTTCATCTGTTTTTTATCAGAAATATCTACAGCACTTCGTTGACCTGGAAGGCAATACGTGGCACAAAAGTGGTATGGATGGTGGTGATTGCTGTGACAGCAGCGCAGTTTGCCATTACCTATCTGCCAGCACTGCAAACTGTGTTTGCTACAGAGTCGGTTCCCTTTTGGGACGGCGTATTGGTATTTGCCATAGGTGTAGCCTTGTTTGCCATTGTTGAAACTGAAAAGCAAATCCGTTTTGCTATTCGTTCTAAGTTAAATAGTCACTGACAGCTTAGCTATCAGCATTTTGCACTGGAGTTCAGTGCAAAATGCTGCCTTTTAATCTGTTGGTCCAGACGGGTTAAAATGATGAAACTACCTACAAAAATTGAACTGATAAGCTTTTGCGTGTTGCTGAGTATTGGCCTCTTTATGCTTTGGTATTTTCCGGCTCACTCTAACGCTGGCTGGTATGTGATAGTACTGGGGGTTACCTTTGGATTATTTCCCGGGCCGCAACTAAAAGCAAAGTTTGAACCCACTCACGAAAAAACAGCACAACTGCGACAGGATTCCATTGCGGCGCGGGAAAATTCATTCAGTTGGTGGGCGTCGCCATTTCCCTGGGGACTGGCTGTTTTAATGCTGGCCCTGGTGTTTGCCTTCACAGCATAACTATTTTCACCGCATAACTATTTTTAATTCGATAACCGGATACAGGACGCTTCATTTTGATTGGAAGACTGCTCGATAAGTTGGTTTTTGGTGCAGCGTTAATTTTAGCGCTGCAAATGCCTTTGCTGGTCGATCATTATCATCAGTATTTGTCAGGCCTCTACAGTGCCACCAAATGGCAAGTGGATGGCTACGAAGCCACTGCAAAAGCCCATCAGTTTGCTGACGTGAACTCTATGATTGATAACCACCTGAAAAACGCTGAACCCAGTGTCAGAACGGATGCAGAACAAAAACGGCAAACTGTTGAGTTATTGCAGGAGTTAACCAGCGGCATGGATATCTTTGCCCATGGCAATTTGTTAGAGAAGATGATCTTTATGCTGCATCCCGACAGAGTTCATGTGGTGAAAGAAGTGCTACAGAATTTCAAAGTGGGAATACCGCTCAATGCAAGTGGCTTGTTGTTTGGTGTGGTGTTGGCTTTGTTATTAAATATGCTGATTATGTTGCCGTTCAGACTCATGCGCTCAGGTCGTCGTGCAGAGCAGTACTAACAGCGCGTGTAACGTTAAACTTGTCTGGTCACTGCCAATAAATAGACATTGAGAGGAAATGCCATGTCCAGAGAACTGCTGCTGCTTGTAGTGGCTGATGCGATTTTGCTGGTACATGTGCTTTTTGTCTGTTTTGTCGTCTTTGGGCTTTTGGCTATTTATCTGGGGTATTTCCTGAACTGGCTGTGGGTCAGAAACCTGGCCTTCAGGTTGCTGCATTTGTTTGCTATTGGCATAGTGGTCCTGCAATCCTGGTTGGGTGTGATTTGCCCTTTAACCATTTGGGAAATGGCACTTCGAAAAGAAGCCGGAGCTGTGACTTACTCAGGCTCTTTTATTCAGCACTGGTTACATCAGTTGCTGTTTTACACAGCGCCGGAATGGGTATTTATTCTGCTGTACAGCGCTTTTGGCTTATTGGTTTTGGCTAGCTGGTTTGTTGTTCGGCCAAAAGGCCGTAGCGGTAAAGAGTGAGTTTCAGTTCTTTATGCGGCGTTTTATTATTCAAGGAAGATAAGCATGAAATTTGTGATGATTTATGGTGCCTCAGGCGTCGGCAAAGAAAGCGTCGGACGTGAGCTGGCAAAACGAAACGAGTGGCATCTATTTCCTCAGCATCTGGCTTTTGACATTGCTTGTGCTGTTGTGGGCTTTGGTAATACGGGGTTTGAAAAGTACCAACGCAAGATTTGCTTAGACGCATTCAGAACGCTGATTGACAAGAAAGTCGCAGGAATCGTTTTTACCTTCTGTTACGTTTATCCGGCCAGTAATTACTTTATCGAAGGCCTTTTTGAGCTGCTCAATGAGCATCAGATCAAGGCCGACTTTGTCAGATTATCCTGTGATCTGGAAGAACACATTAGTCGGGTGACGTCTGAACAACGGAAAAACACCAATAAAATTCAGTCGAAACTTTATCTTGAGGATTATCTGAACCGATTCGATTTTTCTGTGAATATAGCTGAAGTTGAAACTTTCCATCTCAACAGCACCGGATTAACTATTCAGCAGTCGGCACTCGAAATTGAACATTATCTGGCTAAACAGCAGAAAAAAACGCTCACCTGAACCGCTTTTCAACTATAGAATGTTGCGGTCTTCGAAAGTGGTTTAAACAAGGAAGAGTATGTTTTACACCGCATTTATATCACTGAGTTTCATTATTGCTCTTGTGTCATTTCCAGTATTTAGCCAGTCCTGTGATATTGCCGGCATTTGGAAACACGCGGAAAAAGATGTTTCTCTGGTGCTTGATACCAGCCTGCAAACAATTAAAGTGAAACAGCATTCGTTGAACGCCGGGGCTGAGGGATTAACTGTGGTGAAAAATCTGCTTCCTGACGTCGCACAGCCTAATCTCTGGTCTGGCGATATCTATTCAGCAGATATCAATTCTTTTGTGCCAGTTCAGCTTAAAAGCCCAGACTGTACTACTTTACTGATCACTGAAAATGCTGAAAAGTAAAAAAGAAATTCTGCGTTTGATTCGTCAGTAGTGAGAGCGCAGTGTTCTGGTCGGTTCTTTATCATTGAGTTTGAGTAAGGAGTTAGTTTGAAGTTTATTCTGGTGATTTGTGCACTGTTGTCTTTTTTCCTTTCTGCCGCAGGCAGCAAATTAGTACAAGTGAAAGATGCTGAACTTGAATATGAAATGGCGGGGAGAGGTAAAACCGTTATTTTGCTGGAAGCTGGTGGTGGTGCTGCAATGTCAGACTGGGAACCGGTATTTCAGCGTATGGCAAAGCAGGCCACTGTGATCCGTTACTCCAGGGCTGGCAACGGCAACTCCACCGCTATAAAACGCCATTTTACATCACGTGATTACGCCGATTATGCCAGCGAGCTTCTGCTCAAACTGAATATAACAGCGCCAGTTATACTGGTGTCGCATTCCTATGGTGGCAGTATAGCCCGGGATTTCGCCGCAACTTACCCAGCACAGGTGAAAGCACTCTTGATGCTAGACCCTTCCTCTGAGCATGATGTCGATATTATGCGTGCCATCGATTTGCAGCGAGCGAATCGCGAAATAGCGCAAATCAAGCTGGATGATATGGCCAATGGTATGTCGAACCAGTATCTGGATTTCTGGAGTAAAAGACCGCTGCCGGATTACCCGCAAATCAAAGATATGCCAGTCACAGTTATTGCTTCGGTTAAAACTCATGAAAAGCCAGGCAACCTGTTTTTCACCGAGCAAGCCCGCCAGATGTGGGGCGAGATGTGGCAGCAATGGGCAACAGCATTTCCGCAAGGCAGGGCTGTATTAACCAAAAAAAGCGGTCACTACGTGCAGTTTGATGAGCCGGAATTGGTGCTCAGTGAACTGCAGTTATTGCTGGAGAAATCAGAGTCAGATTAATCACTGGTCAGTTTATTGAACGACAAAGGCTGTAGTGAAAGATGCCATATAGGTGGAGTTTTGGATGAAGAAAAGTTTGTTAGTAAGCTATGGCATTGTTTACCTGGTGCTTATTGCCTTCAGTGTTTATGGCAGCATTTTAGTAGGGCAGTTTTCAGTAGCCAATATGATCAGCACCTTGCTTTCGGTGATCTATTTGCTGGGATTTTTTGGTTATGCACTGGAAAAAAGGATTTGGAATGCGGCCGTCTGGCGTCGGTTCTTTTATTTGGTTTCTATTGCAACCTTAATACAGCTGGTCGCGGCTTTTTGGGCCGACGAGAAACAATCACTGGAGGTCATAGTAGCGACTGTATTGAGTCTGCCAGTCATCTATGCTTTGTATCAATACAGCAAGGCCGATAGTGCTGTCTGGTTGAAAAACAAAGATTATTTAAAAGCAGCTTTGCTTGAGACATTGCTTACCGCTGAGCCTGTTTTGGTTGTCGAAAAGCTGAACGGTACGGACAAAACAACAGTGACCCTATCGAAAGAGTCTGGAGGCTACTCTGTACAAATATCAAGAGCAAACCACGACAAGGAAGAAGCCTTTGCCAACAGCTTTAACAACATTGGTCATCTGGCTGCTTTTGTAGAAAAATATACAGCAGTTACAGTGAACGATTTTGAAGAAAAATACGCTCAGCATGGTATTGAAATTAAATAATATTTTGCGCATTCTGCAAATCAGAGTTTAATTCTCTGTCGGCTGCGCTCTATTGTTATGTTGATACAGATTAATAAAAGGAACTTAGATGAAAAAGGTACTGGTAGCGCTGTTTGGGTTGGTTGCTTTTTATCATGCACATGTTGCTGCGGATGATTTTGACTATGACGCTTTTGTAAAAGCTTATTATCAGGCTCAGGTGGCGACTCAGCAGCCTGATGCGACCAAAGAAGATTTAGAACATTACCTGTCTTTTTTGACTGAAGATGTGGGCAATCAGCATTTTCCAAATGCGCCTGATGATTCGCGTGAGCCTGACGGCAAAGCACTGATGCGTAAGGGCATGACACATTATTTAGGCGGCCATACTGAATACAAGGCTGAACTGATGAGTTATGAAGTTGGCTACAATGCTGTGGTGATTAAACATAAGTTTTCAGCCAGCGGAAAACGTGCCGATGGCTCAGAATTTAGTTACGCTAAAACTGCACTGGATGTGTTGGAGCTTGAAGCTGGCAAGGTATCAGTGATACGCCGCTACAGTAAATAGGATGTGCTGCAGTCACTTTGCAAGCATAACTAATTCATCACAGAAAGCAGCCGAAGACCGCTGTTTTCTGTGGTTTTGAAGCTGCTCTAAAATGGAGATGAGCCTTTGTATACAGAAAAACCACCTCACAATATAGTGCTTGCCAGCCTTTGGTTTGGCTTGTCACTGCTGGTTGCTGCAGCAGCGATAGCTGTTGTGTTTAGTCAAGCCCCTTTTCTGATGCCTGGTTTATTGCTCTTGTCTGTTGTGCTTTTTATGACAGGCAGACAACGAGTGCAGCCTCTGGCTATTGAGCAGCAAAAGTATCATCAGCGGGTTCGTGTTGTCGCTTTGCTTTCAGCTGTGTTTTGTGGTGCTGCAGCTGGTTTAAATAGTGTGTATGCGGCTTTGGTTTAAGTGTTCCGAGGGCGTCAGAGAGATAAATAAATGTGGGCATTGTATTGGCGATATCTGTTTTTAATAATGCTGCTATTGCCCGGCATGGCGTTGTTAAATGACTCATTTGGTTTGGTTGGCAAGCTGGTTAATACGACAACCTTATGGCCAACCGCTTTCTGGGGTATGTTTGGCCTGTTATTTATTCTGGCTTCACTGATGCAAAGCAAAGGCTTAACTTATCTGGTATGGGGACGCAGGCTCAAGCTTCACGCTGCGGCATGGTGCAGCTTTAACCTGATGCTGATAGTGCTCTTTATCGCTCTTGCATTGTTTGGATGGATATTTAGCATAGTTGTCAGTCCGCAAATCTGGTCACTGTATAAATTGTATGGTCAAAGTATTGCGCTACTGCTTTGGCCTCTGTTTGCTGCAAGGCTTACTATGATTCGGACCTCTTCAGTCTGACGGCTTGATCCTGCTTCAGCTGTCCGCGATATATCCGTAACTCTGTCTCATTACTGTGCTATGTTAAGCGCCGTTAGTCATTTCTTCGCCTCTATCCTGCAAGGGCGATCCGTACAGTTCTTATATGATTTTTGTAAGTGAAAAGACCACAAGGTTTTTCAGTTGCATCCTGGCTTAAAACATCTGCTTTTTTCCTTTAACTGCAATGCACTTACCAGTGGTTTTTGACCTGGTGTTTTGTTAAGTGAAGTTTTGAGCTTGGGTGCGATATCGCACAGAAGTTGTTTTGAGCTAAGCAGTATCTTCAGCCGGTTTAACCGGATCCTGATCACCATTCCAATCAGAGGAATTGCATGTCAACAAAACCCAAACCGCATCCGCAGCAAAATCATCTGCTGGCGGCTTTAGCACCTGATGTTCAGGCCCGTTTGTTTCCGCATCTGGAATTGGTGCCGCTGCCACTGCGCTCTTTGATGTACGAATCAGGCCGTACTATGCGCCATGTTTATTTTCCAACGGACGCCATAGTATCGCTACAGTACATTATGGAAAATGGTGCTTCTACAGCCATTCTGGTGGTGGGGAATGAGGGGTTATTAGGCATCTCCTTGTTTATGGGAGGACAGGGCACACCAAGCCGCTCTATAGTGCAAAGTGCCGGCCACGCCTATCGTTTACCCCGGCCTATGGTGAAAGAAGAATTTAACCGGCACGGCCAGTTATTGCTGTTGATGTTGCGATACACCCAGGCCCTGATCACCCAGGTGGCTCAGACAGCAGTATGCAACAGGCACCACTCCATCGATCAGCAACTTTGCCGCTGGCTGTTATTGTCTATGGACCGCTTATCGCACAATCAGTTGACTATGACGCAGGAATTTATTGGCAATATGCTGGGTGTTCGCCGTGAAGGCGTTACTCAGGCAGCATTAAAGCTGCAACAGCTGGGCGTCATTTCTTATTCGCGTGGCCTGATTAAGGTGCTGGACAGAGACAAACTGGAAACCTTGAGTTGTGAATGCTACGGCGTAGTTAAAAAGGAAACTGAATTATTACTGCCTTATCTGCCACAACGACAAGTGATCACTAATGTAGCCGCTATTCCTGTGGTCAAACTGCCAACGGTTTAAGCTGGTTCTGAAGCTGTTGTTTTTATAAAGAGGTAACCATGTCAGCAAAACCGCAAGTGCCCGTGAAAAAGGTGACCGTCAAAAGGGCGACGCTGCATGGTGTACTGAAAAAAAATGAAGAAATTAAAATAGATGTTGGCAGGGCTGCCGGTGAACTGGCGTCGGTGAATGATGTTTTAAAGCAACGGAATGCTTCAATTCAAACCATGAGGATAGCCCTTACTCAAAATGCAGATGCTGAAATCAGAGTGGCAAAAGCGGCAGAGGATTTAAAAAGGGTGAATGTTAAACTTGCCAATGAAATAGCTGTGCGTATAGGTATTGAATCTGAACTTGATAGTATGAAAGCAGACTTAGCCACAGTGCGGGATGATTTATTACAGTCTCAGGTGACAGAACGACAGGCACAACAACTGGCATTAACCGATGCTCTGACCGGCTTAGCGAACCGCGCATCCTATGAGCTGGCTCTGAACCAGGGGCTGGCTCAGGCAAAGCGGCAGGGTTGGGGACTGGCCGTGATGTTTATTGACGTGGATAAGTTTAAACACATTAACGACAGTCACGGTCATGAGATGGGCGACAAAGTATTGTTGATGGTGGCGAACCGGTTACAATCTTTTGTTCGCGAAGGGGATATGGTTAGTCGCTGGGGCGGTGACGAATTTGTTTGTTTGCTGCTTGAAGTAAAAGACAAAAATGATGTGCTGACTCTGGCTAAAAAGTTAGCTGTGCGGGTGGCTGAAGCTGTTACTTTTAACTGTATGACGTTGCACGTAAAAATCAGTATAGGTATTGCGCTCTTTCCGGCTGACGGTGATACAGCTCAGTTGCTGATTAAACACGCAGATACAGCCATGTATCAGGCCAAAGGGTCTGATCGGCAAGTGGTGTTGTTCCGGCATCACAGTGATACAGAACCGGACTAATGAGCTCTGAAAAGCAGCTTTGGATCCAAAAAGATAAAGATGAGTAAGATGAATAATTCAATGATGGACATCAGTTTTCGATTTCGTCAGTTAAACAAAATGCAGGCTCTGACCTTGTGCCGCGAACTGGATTCAGCCTCTTACACTGAACACTCAGCAGATGAAGCCGGTACGGAAATTACAGTCAATGAGAAAAATACAAAGCCACGCAACTATAGTGCTTTGGTCATACTGACACCGGAAAACATCGAAGCCATTACTATGTTTTATGTACGCCAGGGGATAAATCTCAGCCAGTGCGACATTTTAATCAATGCAACATTAACCAACACCACAAGTTTTACTCTGCCAGTGATAGTGAACCAGATGCTGAAACATATTGACTGCCCAATCAGTTTTTCTGTACTGAATTAAACCTCTTTTTATCCATGACTATTATCCGAAATTGGGTTTTCACTCAACGCAAAGGTTCAGGCTGTTCTTTGAAAGTTAAGTCAGTTAGAGTGCGCTTTTCCAGAATGGATGAGGAGCAAGATGACAACTCCGTTATTTTTTGACAGCTCACAGGCCTTTCGATTGTGGCTGGAGTTATACGCTGCTACTGCGACAGAGTTATTGGTAGGTTTTTATAAGGTAACGACGGATAAGCCTTGTATGAGCTGGTCTGAGTCTGTGGATGAAGCTTTATGTTTTGGCTGGATCGATGGCAAGCGCAAGCGTATTGATGAGCAAAGCTACAGCATACGTTTTACGCCCCGTAAAAAGAGCTCTATCTGGAGTCAAATCAATATAGATAAGATTGCAGATCTTCGCGCGCAAGGGCGGATGACAGCTGCAGGGGAGTTAGCCTTCTCTTACAGGACAGAGCAAAAATCTGCAGTGTATTCACATGAGCAAGCTACTGTTGCCAGCTTGTCAGCAGAAGAACTGCAGATTTTTCAGAGCAATGCTGCAGCCTGGTCGTTTTTCGCAAGCACTCCACCTGGTTATCAAAAGGTGCTGCTGCACTGGATCTGTAGCGCTAAAAAAGCCGAAACCCGTTTATCCCGACTGGCTAAATTAATGGAAGCCAGCGAAGCCGGAAAAAAATGCAATAGCGGAATATAGGTTAATAAAAAGCCCCGCGGTTTTCACCAGCGGGGCTTTTTTATGCTTTAGCGGCTAATTAGTTCTTAGCAGCGGCAGCTTTCTTTTCTTTCTCTTTTGCAATCACAGTATCAGCCACGTTTTGTGGACATGGTGAGTAGTGAGAGAATTCCATAGAGAACTGACCACGACCAGAAGTCATAGTACGCAGTGTAGAGATGTAACCGAACATCTCAGACAGTGGTACGTCGCCTTTGATACGTACGCCAGTTACGCCAGCTTCCTGACCAGAGATCATGCCACGACGACGGTTTAAGTCACCGATTACATCACCTACATGATCTTCAGGAGTGAAGACGTCAACTTTCATGATTGGCTCAAGCAGTTGTGCGCCAGCTTTTGGAATTGACTGACGGAAAGCGCCTTTAGCAGCGATTTCGAACGCGATGGCTGAAGAGTCAACTGCGTGGAAACCACCGTCGAATACTTCAACTTCAACGTCTAATACCGGGAAGCCAGCTAAAGTACCAGTGCTCATCATTGAAGCAAAACCTTTCTCGATGGCTGGCATGAATTCTTTTGGAACGCTACCACCAACAGTAGAAGAGATGAACTTGAAGCCAGAGTTTTGCTCGCCCGGACGAATGCGGTAGTCGATTTTACCGTATTGACCTGAACCACCAGATTGCTTCTTGTGCGTGTAGCTGTCTTCAACTTCACGAGTGATAGTTTCGCGGTAAGCAACCTGTGGTTGACCTACTACTAATTCAACACCGTAAGTACGTTTTAAGATGTCTACTTTGATATCTAAGTGCAGTTCACCCATACCTTTGAGGATGGTTTCGCCTGAATCCGGATCAGTTTCAACACGGAAAGTTGGATCTTCTGAAACCATCTTACCGATCGCGATACTCATTTTCTCAACAGAACCTTTGTCTTTTGGAGTTACAGAGATAGAAATTACCGGCTCTGGGAAGATCATTGGTTCTAAAGTACATTCGTGTTTTGGATCACACAGGGTGTGGCCAGTCTGGGTGTTGTTTTTCAGACCTACCAGCGCAATGATGTCACCAGCCTGAGCAGTGGTCAGGTCAGTACGGTCATTCGCGTGCATCTCAACCATACGGCCGATACGTTCTGTTTTACCTGTGAACGAGTTCAGCAGGGTATCACCCTTGTTCAGTACACCAGAGTAAATACGGATAAAGGTCAGGGCGCCGAAACGGTCATCCATGATTTTGAATGCTAAAGCGCGGAACGGCTCATCAGCAGAAACGATAGCGTATTCGCCAGTTGGAGCACCTTCTTCGTCAGTCAGTGGCTGTGGGTTTACTTCAGTTGGTGATGGTAAGTAATCAACAACAGCATCCAGCACTAACTGCATACCTTTGTTTTTAAAGGCTGAACCACAGAAAGTTGGGAAGAAGGCCAGATCACGGGTACCTTTACGGATACAAGCTTTGATCTGTTCAATAGTAGGTTGTTCACCTTCCATATAAGCCATTAACAGGTCATCGTCTTGTTCTACTGCAGTTTCAATCAGTTGCTGACGGTACATTTCAACGTCGTCCAGCATATCAGCAGGGATATCAGTCACAGTGTAGTTTTCTGGCTGGCCAGAGTCATCCCACACGTACGCTTTTTCAGTCAGCAGATCAACAACACCAACAAAAGTATCTTCACGACCGATTGGCAGAACCATGATCAGCGGCTGAGCGCCCAGAACTTTTTTCACCTGTTCTGTAACACGCAGGAAATCAGCACCGATACGGTCCAGCTTGTTTACGAAAATCAGACGAGATACTTTTGCGTCGTTCGCATAACGCCAGTTAGTTTCTGACTGAGGTTCAACACCACCAGAACCACAGAATACACCGATACCACCATCTAATACTTTCAGAGAACGGTACACTTCAACTGTGAAGTCAACGTGGCCTGGTGTATCGATAACGTTGAAACGGTAGCCTTTCCAGTAGCAGCTTACTGCCGCTGACTGGATAGTAATACCACGCTCAGCTTCCTGTTCCATGAAGTCAGTGGTTGATTCACCTTCGTGAACTTCGCCCAGCTTGTGGATTTTACCGGTCAGTTTCAGGATACGCTCGGTAGTAGTGGTTTTGCCGGCATCAACGTGGGCGAAGATACCAATGTTTCTGTATAAGGATAAATCTGCTGACATAGTAATCTCTATAAACTAGGGTTTGAAAATAGTGCGACAATATACAGGAAATTATTCCGATTTGCCCGAAAAAAAATCACCTGTATCTATGAATTTTATGTCCGCGTTTAGCAGGGCTGGCTGAACTTGAATTCGCCCCAGTGTCGCATGCTGTCACTCCAAGGCTCAGAAGCTTAAATGACGCAGGTTACAGCAGTGTTTCTGCGGTGATATTTTTCTGAAAACAAAGCTGAGTGGCGTGCAGAAATCTGGTATTTCAGCAGTGTAGCCTGCCAGATGGGTAACTGATGTGATAAAAATGAGTCAATCTGCAGGCTGATAAAGAGCACAAGAGTGAACGCCTGCACAGCAGGCATTCGAATCAGGGGGGATGCTGCGCCAAAAAATCAGACGAATTGAAGCACGGCTAAGCCAACGAGGCCAGTCATTGCCAAAATGCAATGTTCGATCAATTGCTCTGTTCTTTTCTCTTTTGTGATCTCTGCACCAGGGAAAAACACGTAAATCAGATTGATCAACAACAGCAGTAACAAACCCAGTCGGGCTGTAAATAACAACATATCGGTCAGCACTTATCACTCCACTACTATTTAAGCTGCCTCAGGACAAGCTTTAGTTCACGACTTAGTATACGGCGGCATTAGCCTTGCGGTTTTCAGTTTTTGCCAGCTAAGCAGTAAAACTGCACTGTTAAAAAATCGCGGTAGCATACTGATCTATGCCGCAATGGGCAAGGCGCTGTAGTACTACACTGGTCAGTGAAACAATTTATCTACTCCCTTTAACTGCGACAATATGTCGCATGGGTTGACACTGCCCCTTGTGTAAAACTAACGCCCAGTTAACCTTTTCATGCTAAGGCGTTATTTTTTATGCCATTTCCCCGTCGCATTCTGCTAAGTCTGCTTTGTTCTGCATTTTCTTTTTCAGCTATGGCTGATGATCATTATGGCTGAACTCACTACTCCTGCCCCACAACAGCAGCAGAGAGAACAGCGTGCCGCCGCTGCTCAAAGAGCGGTTTTTTTCTGGCATGGCTGGTCTGCGCTGATGATAGCGCCCGTATTGTTGGTTTTGGTGGTCACCGGCTGTGCTTACTTATTTGACCGTGAATTTGATCAGTGGTGGCAGCAGGATGCCTATCAGGTAAAACCACAAGGTACTGCCGCCACATTAGCGCAGCAGCAAGACTACCTGCGTCAGCAGTATCCGGATTGGAGCATCAACAGAGTGATGTTAGCTCAGGCTCCAACTCAGGCCGTGCGCTGGCAACTTACCGCGCCTGATGCGGTACATCTGATTTATCTGGACCCATACCGTTTAGCAGTGCAGGCTGATATTGACCCCACAACTCAACCAATGGCCATAATGCGGCGTCTGCATGCTGTACTGATAGCTGGCACAACAGGGGCTTATATTGTCGAGTGGATGTCATGCTGGACTTTATTCTTACTGCTGACAGGTGGCTGGCTCTGGTGGCCGAAACACTGGCGGCTTGCCGGGGTTTTAGTGCCAAGAAAACGCGGTGATGGTCGGGTGCACTGGCGTGACTGGCACGCAGTTCTGGCGCTTGTCAGCTCATTCGCTTTGGCATTTTTGGTACTCAGCGGTATGCCATGGTCGACCTTTTGGGGTCAGCAGTTTGCAAAGTTAGGTCGAGACTTTAGTCCAGAGTGGCACTGGGTCACTCCATCGCCAAACTTTCATTTGCCCGACACTGTGAAAAGCAGAGCTGTGGATCCTCATCATGAACATCTGGCGCAGTCTGCAACAGACTCAGCACAAGTGCATGTTACCGGAGGCAATGGATCCTGGGTGACACAGCAGTATCCGGCGCCGCAACCAGCCCATCTTCAACATTCGGAGTTGCACGGATTAACATCTGAACCACAACAGCCGGATATCAGCAAGGCGGAACCTTATCTGACCCGACTGGCGCTGGAAACTTATGGTCCGGGTGTACGGATTTTTTATCCGGCAACAGAAAAAGATGTATTTAAAATCAACTATATACCGGACAAAGCCGAAGGCCAGCAGACACTCTATATAGATCCTGCTAATGGAGAATTGCTGGATGATATTGGCTGGCAACGTTATTCGGCCTTAGCCAAAGTGGTGGAGTGGGGCACTATGACCCATTTAGGGCGGCAATACGGGGTCTGGAATCAGTGGCTGAATTTGCTGTTTTGTTTGCTGGTACTGACGGCTTTAATTGCAGGTTTAACCCTATGGTGGCGACGCAGAAAACCAGGACGCTGGTTACCAGCTTTGCAAAGCTCAGATAATTTACCCTGGGGCTTAAAGCTGAGTTTGCTGCTGTTGGTGATGCTGTTTCCGCTACTGGTATTGTCGTTGTTTGCTTTTGTTCTGCTGAGGTTCTGGCAGAATAGGTCCTGGCTGCACTAAAACGAAAAGGCCAGCATGGAAGCTGGCCTTTGTTTCTGTGAAGAAAACTAGGCTAAGGTTGGATAATCGGTATAACCTAACGGGCCTTTACCGTAAAACAGTTCTTTGCGTGGCTCGTTGAGTGGGGCATCCAGCTCTAAGCGTTTTGGTAAATCCGGGTTGGCAATAAAAGGAATACCAAAGGCTACTGCGTCGGCTTTACCTTCGGCCAGCCACTGATTCGCTTCTGCTTTGCTGAATTTTTCATTCGCAATCACTGGTCCACCAAACAGCTGTTTGATCAGCGGCGTGATGCTGTCGTCAGCTGCATGTTCACGGGTAGAGATAAAAGCTATACCTCTTTTACCCAGCTCTGTGGCGACATAACCAAAAGTGGCTGTGCGATTGGAATCACCCATATCGTGAGCATCCATCCGGGGCGCTAAATGCATGGCGACTCTGTCTTTGCCCCAGACGTCAATACAGGCGTCTGTCACTTCCAGCATCAGACGGGCACGGTTTTCTAAGGAACCACCGTATTCGTCGTCACGTAAATTAGTGCTGTCCTGTAAAAACTGGTCGAGTAAATAACCATTGGCACCATGTATATGCACACCATCAAAACCAGCAGCTTTGGCGTTGATAGCGCCCTGACGATAGGCTTGTACTACCTCTTTAATTTCAGCCAGAGTTAAAGCCCGTGGTTCGTCATAATCTTTCAGCGGACGTACCAGGCTGATATGACCGGCCGGACGCACTGCGCTTGGTGCTACAGGTTGTGCGCCATTTAAGTAAGATGGATCGGAAATACGACCTACATGCCACAGCTGCAGGAAAATACGGCTGCCCGCTTCGTGCACTGCGTCAGTGATCAGCTTCCAGCCTTGCACTTGGGCGTCAGACCAAATACCCGGTGTGTCAGGGTAACCCACACCCATAGCTGTGACTGATGTGGCTTCGGATAAAATTAAACCTGCGCTGCTGCGCTGGGCATAATACTCAGCCATCATGGCATTGGGCACACGGCCTTCGTCGGCGCGACAGCGGGTTAAAGGCGCCATCACAATACGGTTTTTCAGAGTTAAATCACCCAGGGTGAGGGTATCAAATAAAGTTGGCATCTGTAATTCCTTAAAGTTGATCAGTTAACCGCGCCAGAAATTGTTGAATAACCTCTTCATTACGCGAGAAAAAACTCCACTGGCCTATTTTTTTGCTGCTGATAAATCCAGCTCGTTGCAAAGTGGCCAGATGGGCTGAGACTGTGGACTGAGACAAGCCTGTTTTCTGGTCAATTTTACCGGCGCACACCCCAAAACTCAGAGGGTGCTCTTGATCAGCAAAATAGACTTCAGGTTGTTTCAGCCAGTTTAAAATGTCCCGCCGCACAGGGTGGGACAGGGCTTTGATCATCTCGTCGAGTTCTGCAGAGCTCATCGTTTAATCCATATACTTATATCGCGATGTAACGAACTATATATCGCGAGTTTTCGATATGCAATCTTTATTTTGTTCCGGTCGGTACATTTGTAGGCGAAATCATTGAATATGCAGGGAGGCGACGAGTAAACGAGACCCCAGGAGCATAGTCGTCCTATGTGACTGGGGCGAGGAGTGAAGTCAACAAAGCTGCAGGTTCAAGGATGATGTATATATCTGCTGCTATGCTCAGATAGAGCTGATTAATCAAGACTTGTTATGAATGGTTTTTTGTCATCACTGGAACTCAGGTGCAGCAAAAATGCGCTTTATGTGTGTTTTAAAGGTATTCACGAAGACTATCTGACGGCCCGCTATGCCGAAGCTTTGGAGCAGTTTTGCCAAACTATGCAAGGCAAGCCATGGGCTCGTATTGTGGATTTACGCCATTGGTCTGTTACTGCAGCCCAGAGTCAGCAGTTGATGGTGCATTTGCTGCAACAGGATTTAAAACGAGGTTTGACTCTGGAATATGTACTTTGGCCTTCTGATGTCATAGGCCGCTGGCAAATTGAGCAAACCTTAAAAAGCTTAAATGCCGAAAACACCTCTGAAGTTTTTCATCCAACAGATCATGAGGATGAAGCTTTAGCTGCGCTGGAAGCGAATGGATTTTCAATTGACTTCGGGGCTGTAACACGGCATGAGTCACGCTGCTGGCAACTTACGCAAACACAAAAAGACAAAAGCTGAATTTTCAAAACTGGCTTAAATAAACCATTTTGGTTTTACAGCGTATTACGGTTAAATTTAGCTTAAGTTTATGGAAAATAAAGAAATATACTTCTGATCCTTTTGAACATCTGTCCCGTTTGTTATTGCGGGTTTTATGTTCAACAAAAAAGGAAATCAGAATGAAATTTCGCTCATTATTGAATTTAACCGTTCTCTCTGCAGCTTTAGTTGTCTCTGCTGCATCTTACGCTTCTGCCAAGGCTGATATTGTTGATACTGCAGTAGCGGCAGGCAGTTTCAACACACTGGTGACTGCAGTAAAAGCGGCTGATTTGGTCGATACCTTAAAAGGTACTGGCCCTTTTACCGTGTTCGCGCCAAACGACGCAGCTTTTGCCAAGGTGCCGGCAGCAGATTTAGAGGCCTTGCTCAAAGACAAAGCCGCATTGGCTAATGTGCTGACCTATCATGTGGTGGCAGGTAAAGTGATGGCTGCAGATGTGGTGAAATTAACCTCAGCAACCACAGTACAAGGTCAGGATTTGAAAATTGCAGTCGAAGAAGGTGTGGTTTATGTAAACGGCGCTAAGGTGATCAGCACTGACATTGAAACCAGTAATGGTGTTATTCATGTGATTGATGCTGTTGTCTTGCCAAAATAACCCGTTTCGCAAACTGACTGAAAAGGAGCCTTGTGCTCCTTTTTCTTTTATATCTTTTTGCTGGAGGCAGCTGCATTGACAAATCCACTGCTGTTAAACTCACGGTCTATTCAAGTTTGGTTTGGTCTTCACAAGGAAGATGGCTGTGATGAAAACGCTGCTTTTTGTGGCTTTGTTATGGTGTATATGCTGTGAAGCGTCTACAGGGCAGGCTGCTGTAGTGTGGATGAAAAATGGTGACAGATTAACTGGCACTATCACCCAGCAGGACAAAAAAATTGTATTTCTGAACTTGCCTTATTCAGGACAAGTACAATTACCCAGAACTCAGATTGATCGTATTGAGCAGCCAAAAATAGCGGCTATTGAAGTGAAGCCTGCTGCTGTCCCTTCAGAAGCTGCGGTGGTAAAAAACCAGCCAGTCAGACAGTCCAGTGTAGATTTAACAGCGGGCAAAAAGCGCAGTAGCAACAGCACGGATAATCTGGGCTTTAAAACTGCATTTGAGCAACGTGATGATAATTTGCGATTGACCTTTGATGGAAAGTACGATTACGAAACCAGTAATTCGCTGAAGAAAACCCACAAATACCTGTTGAATCCCGGTGCCGACTATTTTTTTCAACCTCAGCTGTTTTGGCGTAATAAACTGGATTACGCTCAGGATTTTATTGCCTCAGAATACAAAAATGTCGATTTAAGTTCAGGCCTGGGTTACAGCTTTTATGACACGGCTGAGCTTAGAGTAGAGCTGATAGCTCTGGCCGGTATCAAACGGACTTACTTCAAAGATACGGCCGGGTTGGAACTGGTGCTGGGGGACAGGCAAAGTCTGGATTTTCGCCATATTCAGCTGGAGTGGGATTTGCGTTATGTATGGCCCGGCAGCAGTTTTGAGCTTTTTAACGAAGGCAGTTATTTAAAGCCAGTGAATCAACCCGTGAGTTTTCTCAAATTTAAGCAGGATGTGAATTTGAGTACGGGCCTGAGTTATTACCTGACGGAACGTATTCGTTTGTCATTTTCTGTGGATTTTGACTGGTCAAAAATTGATTTGGTGTTACCACAGGATCAGGTGATTCCTGTCGACAGTCGCGATTTACATCAAAAACTCAGCATAGGAGCCAAATTCTGAGTGAGTCCACCTAAGGCAGAGTTTTAGCTCTGCCTCTCCATGGCTGTTAGTTACCGATAAGCTCAGATGCAATCCGAAAACTGGTTTGCCGTGCTTTTGGGTCGTGCATCATGCTGGTGAGCATCAGTTCGTCCGGATGGGTTTGTTCAATAAAATCCAGCAAACCTTTTTTCACTTCAGCCGGATTGCCTATCACTGAACAAGCCAGAGCTTTTTCAACATAAGCTTTTTCATGCGCTTGCCAGATGTGGTTCATATCGTCGACTGGTGCTGGTAATAAACCCGGTACACCCCTGACTAAATTGACAAACTGCTGTTGAGGTGAGGTAAACAGATGCCGGGCTTCTGCTGTAGTTTCTGCGGCAAATACATTCAGCGCCAACATCAGATAGGGTTTTTCCAGTTGAGCCGAGGCTTTAAATTCTTTGCGGTATAAAGTTGCAGCCTGAAACATCATGGCGGGGGCAAAATGGGACGCAAAAGCAAAAGGTAAACCCAAATGAGCGGCCAGTTGAGCTCCATATAAGCTTGAACCTAAAATCCATAAAGGTACATTCAGGTTTTGCCCCGGTACCGCTTGCACCAGTTGATCGGCTTTGACAGGACCAAAATACTGTTGCAGTTCGAGGATATCTGTTGGGAATTGATCTTCAGTTTCCATTCTATTGCGCCGCAATGCCCGGGCGGTTTGCTGATCGCTGCCTGGAGCCCGGCCTACGCCTAAATCGATGCGGTCCGGATACAAAGTAGCCAAAGTTCCAAACTGTTCTGCAATAACCAAAGGTGAATGGTTGGGTAGCATAATGCCACCAGCCCCTAAACGAATACGCGAAGTAGCAGCAGCTAAGTGGCTAATCAACAAAGAGGTCGCCGCACTGGCGATGCCCGGCATATTGTGATGTTCAGCCAGCCAGTACCGCTTGTAACCCAAAGTCTCTGCCAGTTGCGCTAGGGCTTTGCTGTTGGCAAAACTGTCGGCAACAGAACTGCCAGAAGAGACAGGGGCTAAATCTAAAATAGAAAAAGGGATCATCGGTGCTCCGCTATGCTGTGATTACATACCGATTGGTATGAAACTAATGCAGCAATGGGTGCAGTACCTTGTGGATTCAAGTCTTGTGATCTATTTAGTCGGATTTTGCCGCCCGATGCTTTATTTTTTGCGGTGAAGTGCTGCAAACAGGCTTAGGGTTGTGACAGATCAACGAACAACACAAAAATTCAGCTATGCTGGGATCAAATACCTAAGAATATGAATTATGGCCGGATTTGACCTCACACTGGCGCAAAACTTTTTGATTGCGCTGCTTATTGGTGCCTTGGTTGGCATTGAGCGGGAAAAACACAAACACAATGATCACCCCGGCTCTTTTGCCGGAGTCCGTACTTACATTTTGTTTGCTCAATTGGGGGCTGTCAGTGCCTGGTTGTCTGTGCATTTGCAAACGCCATGGTTGTTTATTGCGGCTTTGTCGGCTGTTTCTGTGACAGTACTCTGTGCTTATTATCTGGAAAACAAAGTCAAAGCTGTGGCTTTGGGATTAACCAGCGAGTTGTCTGCTATTACCGTGTGTTTATTAGGCGGCGCTGTCATTTTTGGTTTTTCAGAAATCGCCGTCTCTTTGGCTATTTTCACTTCGGCTATTCTGGCGTTTCGGGAGCCTTTGCATGGCTTGATCAGCAAAATTGGTGCTGATGATCTGTATGCAGGCCTGAAATTGCTGATTGCCAGCTTTATTGTATTGCCCTTGTTGCCGAATGAAGCAATAGACCCCTGGCAGGCACTCAACCCTTATAAACTCTGGTTACTGGTGATATTAATTTCTGCTTTGTCTTTAGTGGGTTATATAGCTGTACGTTCTTTAGGTTCAGTTAAAGGCACCATGATCACTGCTCTGACTGGTGGGCTGGTATCATCCACAGCTATGACCTTAAGTTTTGCCCGCAGCAGTCAAATCGAAAATGATAGTGGAGCCGCTAACCGGCTGGCAGCTGGCATTTTAATGTCCTGGCTGGTGATGTTTGGCCGCGTGATTCTTATTGTGACTGCTATATCTGTGCCTTTAATGCAGCAACTGTTATGGCCTTTAGTGGGATTGGCTTTAGTCACCGCAGTACTGGCAATTGCTTTTTTTCTGGCCAGTCACAGACTGCAATCCGCCTCTGTTGCTACTGCTGTGCCTGTGAATAATCCTTTTAGTTTATGGTCGGCTATCCAGTTTGCTTTGTTGTTTGCGTTGGTACTGCTGCTGGTTAAACTGGCTGAGCATTATGCACCAGGTCAGGGTTTGTATTGGCTGGCTGCTCTGGCGGGTTTAACTGATGTGGATGCTATTAGTTTATCTCTTGCCGATTATGCCAGTCGTGGTCAGTCTGTTCAGCTGGCGGCTACTGCTATTGGCATCGCTATCTTAAGTAATTCTTTGGTGAAAACAACCATGGTATGGGTGGCTGGAACTCAAAACCTTGCACTGCGAATCTCTGCAGCCATGCTGGTGCTGAGTCTGGCGGGATTGCTGTTGTTTCGTTTTTCTTGAGTGGTCTGCATGAAGCTAACTACGCAGAAACTAAGTTTCTGTTAAGTTTGAACAGGCAAAATTCAGCAAGCAAGTAAACACAGAGGTGGTTATGTCGGTTTCACAACAAAGTTACAGTGCCTGGATGTTGCGTTTGCATTGGCTGACGGTCCTGTTGATCATTGCTATTTATGCCAGCATTGAGTTCAGGGTGATCTTTGTAAAAGGTTCTTTGGAGCGTGACTTGATCAAAGAAGTACATTTTGTGCTGGGCTTAAGTTTATGGTGTATTACGTGGCTTCGCTTGTTGGTCAGGCGTTTTAGTCTTATTCCTCTGATCGAGCCGGCACCTAAAGCAGCTGTTTTAAAAATCGCAGCTTTGATGCATGCTGCGCTTTATGTATTTTTACTGCTGATGCCTGTATTAGGTTATCTGCTATTAAGTGCTGCAGACAGCATCATCCCTTTTTGGGGTGTTCAGTTGCCTGCATTGATAAAGCCGGATCCTGATGTAGCGGCCTTTATTAAAGAAGTGCACGAGCTTGTGGGTAAAACAGGCTACGTTTTTATTGCTTTACATGTTTTGGGGGCCTTGGCACATCACTATATTGCTAAAGACAACACATTAAAGCGTATGTTGCCCGCTTTATTCAGTACAAAAAGTTAAAACAGGTTGACTCAAAGCTTTGAATTGTCTTAACTCAGGCCCTCTGACGTGAGGCTGTATGAGCAAAGCAACAAAACCATCTGAAATTACCTTGCCACCCAAAGATTTGGGGTGGGGGACAGTGCTGAGTTTTCTGATTGAAAAATTTCATCGTATTGATGCTGCCACCTGGCAACAACGAGTTGCTGATGGCAAAGTCTATTGGTTTGGTGGCGAATTGATTGACGCAAACACCGCGTTTTTACCCAGTCGCCGCGTCTGTTATCACCGTGAAGTGCCAGTTGAGCCTGTGATTCCTTTTACCCATCAGATTTTGTATCAGGATGAGCATATTATTGTCGCCTGCAAACCGCATTTTTTACCCGTGACGCCAGGCGGTGAATTTGTTAACGAATGTCTGCTGGAAAGAGTGAAGCGTGATACGGGGTTGCACGATGTGGTAGCAGTGCACAGACTGGATAAAGAAACAGCAGGTTTGGTGCTGTTTTCTGTCAACAGCCAAAGCAGGCCTTTGTATTATCAACTCTTTGCGCAAGGGCATATCCGTAAAAGTTATCAGGCGGTGGCCAGGTTATCTGAAGAACTTCAGCAACTCGAATTGCCAAATCGCTGGCAGGTTAAAAACCGGCTGGAAAAATCAACTCCGGCTTTTTTAATGCAATCAGTGGATGGGGAAGTGAATGCCTTTTCCAGCCTGACGCTGGTGGAAAAACGCGCTGAACTTGGATTATTTGAACTTTGCCCCCATACAGGAAAAACCCACCAGTTGAGGTTACATATGCTGTCTGTGGGTTGCCCTATTTTATTTGATAAATATTACCCGGTGTTGTTGCCGAAGCAGCAGCTGAATTTTGCCGAACCTCTGCAATTATTGGCAAAACGATTAAGTTTTGTTGACCCAGTGACAGGTCTGGATCATCAGTTTGAATCACCCCGCCAGTTGCAAAGCTGGCCTGTTATAACCGAATCGAAGGAAAACTAATGTCTAAAAAAGTGTATTGCATCGCTCAGTTTTTACCTAAGCCAGGCAAAGAAGCTGAACTCTTTAAAGTGCTGCAAGGTTTAGAGGCCAATACCTTACGCGAAGATGGTTGTCTGCAATACAGAGTGACCCGTCATATTTCAAGCCCTTTTGCTGAAGGTAAAAGTTTTCCTATTGTCTTTAATGAAATCTGGACTGATATCCAAAGCTTTGAAGCCCATTGCCAGCGTAATGAAATTAAAGACTTTTTCCAGACCTGGTGTCTCGCTGAAACAGGCTTAGCTCAGGACTGGAATGTGTGCATTTACAGCGATGAGCCGGAAAATTTTGACGCGCCACAATTAGGTTAAGCTCTATAAGGCGGATGTCAGAACTTGTTGCAGCAGTTGCATACCTTGTTGCTGCTGTTGAGTGCTGGTGCCTGAACTATGGTTTTGTAATAGCACCAGCGTCAGGTTTTTCTCTGGCAGAGTCAAAATAAACTGCCCACCAAAACCCCAGGCCAGTTGCGCCTGTTGTCCTGATAGGGTGCCCAACCACCATAAATAACCGTAGTTTGTCAGGTTCAGGTTGCTGAGTTGGTTGCGTCCTGTGCTGTGTGGGCTGGCTGCCAGTTGTAACCAGTTGGCAGGAATAAGCTGCTGCTGTTGCCAGCGTCCTTGTTGCTGCAACAATAAACCGATTTTAGCCAGATCCCGCGCGCTGATGGTTAAACCTGCTCCGCCGTTTATGTATCCGTCCTCAAGTAATTCCCAGCCCGCGTTGGAGATCCCCAAGGGGTCGAATAATTCCTGTTGCGCATAATCAGAAGTCGACATCGCTGTCGCTTTTTGCAAGATCACCGACAATAAGTGCACTGCTGCTGAGTTGTAGTTAAAACTGGTGCCAGCCGCGCTACTCATCATTCGTTGCAGTACATAACGAGTCGGATCTGCCGACAATACCCAGTTGTTATATCCAGCAGTGGTGCTTTCATCCCAGCTAATGCCTGAAGTCATAGTTAATAAATGCCGGATCCGGATATCCGCTTTGTCAGTCAATAAAGTCGCATAGTCGTCACTCAGAAAATCTGTGATAGGTTGTTCGACACTTTGAATATGGCCTTGTGAGATGGCTTTACCAATCAATAACATCATCACAGTTTTGGTGACAGAACGGGTTTGTAATAAATCAGAGGCAGTTTTGCCATGGTAATAGGCTTCTCCGACTAATAAACCATTACGTACTACAACCATGGCATACAGAGAGGGTAAGTTTTGCCCATCCTGAAACGCCTGGTTCAAAGTGGTTCTGTTAAAGTGTTCTGCTTCGGCTGTACTGCTTTGCCAGCCATTGCCTGCTGTTACTTCCCATACGACTCTGTTACCTGCGGGAGGAGGGATAGTGGGACTTGTATTGCCTGATGATCCACCGCCACAACCTGATAGCAGCACCAGAGCGAAGATGTTCAATACAGCTTTAAACATAAAGCTACTCCTGTTGCAGTTGGCTTGGTTGGTCTATTTGAGGCGTGAACAGTATCAGTATGACAAAGTTCGCAGACACAGAAAAACTTTAGCAGGCAGAATTGCAGTCGTCATAACAGTTTTATGCAGCGTGTTTTGCTAAATGCGCTGAGACTCATTGCGAAGCAGAGCTGCGATAAAATTAAAACGACTGAAACTGCCTTGTGTTTTTATGTTTTAGTCGCAAATCCATAGTTTAGGGTTGGGGAAAGATAAAGTGAGTCTTTATCATAACGGCCTCTTAAGTTGTCTGGCCCTGATGATGTCAAAACCTGTATTTAAAAAACTGCCTGCCCGCTTTATGGCTTATATAATGCCGCTGATTTTATCCATTATTATGAGCTGTATTGTGTCTTTGATCAGCACCTTAAAAAGTACCGGTTTTGGCGGTTTTGAGCTGAATATCTGGTTGGCGGCCTGGGCTTTATCCTGGGTAGTGGCTTATCCGGTGTTGTTGCTGGTTTTACCGCTGGTGCGAAAACTAACCAGTTTTATTGTGGAAACGCCTTAAGTCTGCAAGCCCTCCTGAAGCGCATAAAAAAGCCGGTTATTACACCGGCTTTATGCTTTGAAAGTGTCTTAAGAACCTATTACGCCACCATCATCTTTGGTGACAATCACGGTCGCTGAACGTGGTCTGCTGCTGCCGTCGTTCGCTGGCCAGTTACTGGTAAACTGGGTTGGGGTAGAGCGGTCACCCGGATGCTGGACGTTAACAAACATAGTTTTTAGATCTGGGGTAAAAGCCAAGCCTGTGACTTCTGCATCTACCGGGCCGACAAAAAAGCGTTTTATAACGCCTTTTGCAGGGTCAGCCACCAGCATCTGGTTATTGCCATAAGGGCCTTCGCCTTGCTGAGAACCACTCATATCGGTTTGGATCCAGAGTAAACCGTTTGCACTGAACATTAAACCGTCAGGGCTTGCTAAATGATTGTCTGCTGTTAAAGTCAGGTTGCTACCAGGTGTTGTGGTGCCAACATCACCAGCCAACAGGAAAATATCCCAACTAAAACTTAAACCCGAAGTTGCGGCATGTTCTTTCCAGCGAATGATATGGCCAGTGGCGTTATTAGCGCGTGGGTTAGAGGCGTCAATCTGTTCTATGGTACGACGGGTATTATTGGTCAGCGTAAAATACACTTCACCCGTCGTTGGATGCACTGCACCCCATTCAGGTCTGTCCATTTTTGTAGCGCCTGCAATATCAGCGGCCAAACGGGTATTTAATAAAATGTCGGCCTGGCTGTCGAAGTTGATACCAGCAGCAGCGGCTTTGGTCATCAGGGTTTCGTTATTGAAATCCAGAGGCAACCATTCTCCTGAACCGTCAGCGTTAAACTTAGCGGCATACAAAGTTCCATCATTCAATAAATGACCGCCCGCCGTCGCTTTAAAATAGGCTGCATTGGACACGTACTTGTAAATGTATTCGAAAGTGGAGTCATCACCTGAATAAACAGTGATCGGTTGACCTTCCACTACAGGGCCAAAAATGACGCCTTCGTGGCCAAAACGGCCTAAAGCTGTGCGTTTTTGTGGCACGCTGTCTGGATTAAATGGGTCAATTTCTACTATCCAGCCAAAAGTATTGGGCTCGTTACGGTAATCTTCAGTGGCATCAGCTCCTATACTGGTTGCATTAAAGCGCTGATATTGCTCTGCACCTGAGTCTGCGGTTTCCCAATAATAACGGCCATTTCTGCTGCCTACGCCATAACGTTTATGCTCGCGTGGCTGGGTCGCATCGGCATTCATAAAATAACCAGCCCAGTTTTCTTCGCAGGTTAAATAAGTACCCCAAGGGGTAAATCCATTACCACAGTTATTTAAAGTACCGCGGGTGCGGGTGCCGTCCTGACTGTATTTAGTCACCACTTTGGCATCACCACGCACAGGACCTGTGATATCCATAGGAGTTGCACCTGTGATACGGCGGTTTAGCGGGCTGCCTTGCACCAGTTGGAACTGGCCTTGTGCATCTTTTTTGATATGAGCCACAGTGACGCCATGGGCCGCTACTTCTTTACGAACTTCGTCTGCAGGGCGGGGTAAACCTGTTGGACCCATAGGGTGTAATACATTGGCGTCCAGATATTCATGGTTAAATACCAGTACACCTTCGTCGCTGTTTTGGTTGCTACTGCGCGCATCTAAAGGGAAAAAATGCATACCATCGTGGTGAGCGCCCACTTGCTGTTCCATGTCGGCACCAGTATTACTGCCGTCAGCCAGATAAGCAGGGTAACTACCCGAGACTGGTGTGCCCATAGGTAAAAAAGCACGGGCTGTGTAACCAGTTGGCACTGTAATATCATCCAGGCGGTTAGCTGCAATAGCGGCAAAACCTAATAACACAGGCGCGGGTTCTGGTTTTATTCCAACAGGGCCTGTGACTGGTTCAGCTGTATCACTGCTGCAGCCGACTAAAGCTGTGCCCATAATGGTAGCTATGGCTGCGCCTAAAGAGCCTTTTAAGAAGCTGCGGCGCGAGGCCAGTACGGACTGAAAATCAGGGTTATCTGAAAAGTTAGTTTGTGGATCTATACCCGAATTATCTATCTGGAAGTTTTTGTTCTGCATTTTGACTCCGATGTCGGTTGAATTAGAAATCTGCCGCGACATTAGAGCTGTTGTTTGTTTCAGTAAGATTACTTTTTGTTAATGAAATGAAGGGCAGTATTTAACTTTATAGATAAAAGCGACTGAACGCAGGAAAAACGCGGTGTAAGCTGATTACACCGCGTTCCGGTTTTTAATGGTGGGCCTTGCTGGCACCACCACTGCCGTCCGGTAAACTGATCCGCACATTTTGCATCATGCCCTGATCTTCATGATCCAAAATATGGCAATGCAAAACAAAGTCGCCTATGTAACGCTGATATTTAGTTCGCACTATCACTTTGTAAGATTTCCCCAGAGCATTTTTAACCCAGAGTGTGTCTTTCCATTTGCCTTTCATGCCTCTGTATTGTGGATCGGGGAATTTTTTGCTGGTGTCAAAGTCATCCACTGCATCCTCTGCACTGACATCTTTACCATTCGGATCCAGCACTGCGACCACCTGAAACGGATTGACGTGAATATGAAATGGATGGCTGGCCAGTTTTGACGTTAAGATCCACTCGTCGACGTTGCCTAAAATCAACTCCCGGTCAATACGACCAGGCTGATAAGGCTCGCCATTGATTTCGAAGCGGGTGGGTTTTGCCTCGGTATCGATATTAAACTCCAGAAGTTGCTTGTTTTCTGTTGCAGGCAGATCCTGATGTGGCACAAAGTTGCTCAGTTTCAGGCCAGCCTGTAAGTCGGAGATCACTGCATTTTGCATATCCGGGTTGATATTGATTTTAGCGCTTTGAATGAGTTGCTGACCAATAGTTGAAGTGACAGGTCCTGAAACTGCTGCTACCTGCACTATACCCAACAGTTGAGGTTCAGAAGGTGTTTGATCCACATTGGCTGAAGCTGCTGCGGCATCGTCAATCACGCAGTATTGACCGCCTTCAGGAAACATCATCAAAGTGTCCCAGCGATAACCAGGTTGAAGTACAGTCACTTCAGTGGAGTCAATTTCGGCCAGTGTTAAACCATCTGCAGCGATTTGATGTTGGGGGACCAGGGCACCGGTACAGGATTTTTGCAGTAATTTTTGCTCATCTGCAGCAGAGATCTGGCCTTGTAATGGTGAGCCTGTTAATTTCACTACTTTTAAATTGATGCTGTCGCGTACACCTGCATGCACCATACGCCAGCGTTCAATCTGGCCTGCTTTAGCATCCGCAAAAAAGGGCTGAACTGCACCATTAATACTGGTGTAACGGCCTGATTTACTCCAGCCGCCCGGGCCAAATCCATCGTAATTCAGTATTTCACCTATATCACCCGGATCACAAATATAAGCACCATTGGCATCCATTTTCAGCACAGGTTCTTGCCCAGGTTTTTTGATGTAACAGCCATACTGGATTTGCTGGAACACCATAGTGCGTTCTTTAAAGCTTTGGTTGGCGGAACTGGTTAACAGCAGATCGATGTCGCCAGTACGGTTTTTGGTGGGCTGACGAGTGCCCTGAATAATTAAAGCGCCAGCCATACCACTTGCCACCTGAATAGCTGTAGATCCATGACGGTGCGGGTGATACCAGAAGGTGCCAGCCGGGTGGTCCGCCGGAATATTGTATTCGTACTGAAACGATACTGTAGGGTTAATTGAAATCAGCACATTGTCGCTGTTACCCGCCGGATTAATCCACAAGCCATGGGTATGCATATTGGTGCCATTAAAGCAGTGGGGGTCATTCACGCCCTGACTGTGGCTGATGCAACTGGGATCTGGATCCAGTTTGTTATGTAAAGTGGCCCTGATGGTTTCTCCCGGAAAAACCCGCAGAGTAGGAGCCACAAAAGGTGCTTTGGGATCAACCTTACTGCCTTGATAGCTGCGTAAATTTACTTGATCCCAACTGCTGGTATTAGGGTTCCACAACTGACTGCGGGTGAGCATAACGTTCCAGTCCAGGCTTGCCTCGTCTGGTTGAGGTGCTCCGGCTTGTTGTTGAGCTTTGGTCAACAGCGGCAGGATTGCTCTTTTTATTTCTAATAAAGGCGGGTCCTGCAAAGGGCGGGGTTGTTCTGCGCTCAGTGCAAAACTGCTTGTTGCCATACTGGCCAAAGCAAGGCTTACAGCATGGCGAAGTAAAAAATGCGACATAAAATCTCCTGTGTGAATTGAATACAACAAAACCCTGAGGCTTTGTCTAATGCTTAAATTAGTGAGCTGGAGCTGTGTCCAGACGAATTTGACCTGGAGTGACACCATGTTGACTGATGCTCCACTGCGACGGATTGGCGGAAAAATCTTTTAGGCTGACAGGATAAAAACCCTTGGCTGCGGGGTGTTTTTGTGAGCAGAGCTGGGGACATACACAAATCCTTTTGAGTCATGGTGAACTAAGATCCTGAATAAAACTTGCTGATGAGAAGTTTTTTCGGAATTCGCTACAAAACCATAGTCCCTTTTTTTGATAAATCAAATGCAGATGAATTTATTTCAGTTGTTGCAGGCGAACGCCAGAGCAGTACGTCATTCCTTGCCGGACTGGCAGTGGCTGTGGCAGGGGGATGGATGGTTGGATCAACAGCAGTTGCTGAACTTGCTCTGTAATAATGCTAAAACCAAGCGCAGTGTTCAGCTAAGTTTGGCCAGATAAGCCGGTACTATTTTAGCGGCAAGGCCATAATAACCTTCAGCAAAGTCGCCACGGGTGGCTTCCATATTCAGCTCAACCGTATGAGCGCCCGCCTGCGCTGCAATTTGTACAAAACCTGCTGCAGGATATACCTGGCCTGAAGTGCCAATGGATAGAAATAAATCGGCCTGCATCAGTGCATCTGCGCATTGATCCATCTGATAAGGCATTTCACCAAACCAAACAATGTCGGGTCGAAGTGGCTGTGGGGTTTTGCAGCAATGACATAAATCTGTGGCTGTTACATCTTTTAGCCAGCTTTGATTTTTGCCTGACAGAGGGCATTTTACTTTTTGCAACTGGCCGTGCATCGCAATGACATGCTCTGATCCTGCTCTTTGATGCAGATTATCCACATTTTGTGTGATCAGTAAAAAGTTGCCGCCTTTGGCTTTATGCTGCAGTTCAAATTGCGCCAACGCCAGATGAGCGGCATTGGGCTTTAATTTAGGGTCTAACAGTTGAGCACGGCGTTGATTATAAAACTGCTGCACCAGGGCCGGATCCCGGGCATATCCTTCAGGTGTAGCCACATCCTCAATTTTATGGTTTTCCCATAAACCATTATGATCACGAAAGGTTTTAATACCAGACTCCGCCGATACCCCAGCTCCGGTTAGCACTACTATGTTGTTAAATCTCATACATAAAAGCCTTTATTGCTGCCTTTGCCTGAACACTTTAGCTGCATCTTCATCTACATACAAAAGCTGTCATCAGCTTATCTTGTTGGATACAAAGTGTAACTGATAAGCACAGACCGCAGGTTAGCCAATAAAGAATAAAAGTGCTGTGTGGTTGTTTATTGAACGATAGGACTTATGGGTTTTAATTTATTTTTTATTATCAATAAATAAACATTTGAATTTTATTTATAACAAATGTTTTAATGCTGGCGAAAAGGAGGGTCAACAACGTGACTAAAAACATCATCATTCTGGTATTAGCGTTTTTAAATATTGGGTACGCACAAGCATCCTGTGTCGAACTAAGGGAAAATAGTGAAATTACCTTGTCAACTGCTTCGCGCAGTGATGGTGAAATCTGTATTCAATTGCGTGATTTGCATTCAACAGAAACTTATTTTTCAGCCGACAATTTAATAGCTGGCTTAAACTCTGTGGCTGCAGCAGGTTATACCGCGACATTGCAACTGGGCAATGGCACAGTGATATACAGTAAGACGCTGTTTTCTGAACCCGATATTATCAAAGTGGCCTTACAGCAGCACGACAAGGCCATTTTAAAGCTGAAAAAATCGCCCGACGGCAATCATCTTGACTACAACTTTCATATTATTAATAACCGTGAAACTCAGGGTCTGAGCACTATTTCAGTCACTGTAAGTGCCAAAGCTAAAAGTAATGCAGCGCAGCTTCCACCACAGGAAAAGCAGGCGGCGGTGCTCTGATATGGGCAAGTTGCAGTGTGTGGTATTTTTCGCATGGTTTGTCTAACTGCCAGTATTTGCTGACCGCTTGTAAATTTCATTCCTCACCTTAAAAAATCCAGGCCTGATGCAAAATAAAGATCAGGCCTGGTTTCGCTTTATTTATCACTGGTGTGTTTTGCCAGCAGGAGATGTAAACAAATGAAAATCAATTTTTTAGCAGGGCTCGCTTGTTGCCTTCTGCTTAGCAGCTGTAGCGAAAGGCGCGATGTGGATGAAATGACTCAGCATTTTCAGTTGCATCAGGATAAGTTTAAGCAGCTGGCCGCTGCTGCCTGCAGTTTAAAAGCCACACTTAATACAAAGTTTCATCGCTACGATATAAATACAGCAGAGCAGTATCCGGCAGAGCTAGCGCCTTTATTAAAACAGCTGGACCAGTTATTGGCAGACGTAGACAAAGAAGATATGGCGCTGCTACAAGAAGGCACTGCTGAATGTTCGCTGATTGTTACTGAATGGTCTTCCTTTTTTGCCGGAGAAGGCGCTTATATGGCTTATAGTTACCAGCCGGCTGTTATCGCTGAGTTTAATCCCGATATTCATATGGAAGGTAAAAGAAGTACCACAGAAAAAATTTATTTTACTAAAGCCTTAGCCTATGGCTGGTATATCGAATATTTAAAGCAGCCTTAACATTGTAAATAGTCCAGCTTGGTATAGCCCCGGCAGATAGCAGCCATTTGTCTCTGAATGCCGTTTCACTTTTATCGTTTTTATTGTGTCCTTAGTTTGACTCTGTTATGTTCTGTTTCACTACTGGTATACCAAAGCTATAGTAAAGAGGCTGTGGGTGGTTGTTTGCTTAGTTTGTATCGAATAACCAGCTTCATAGGGTAGCCAGGCGTGCAACAGTATTTGGTAGTGCAGTTCAACAGATCCAACCAGGAGTAGTATGCCAAGCCCGTCGTTAGCCTCGTTGAGTGATTATATTGATCAATTACTTGAAGCTATTTGTGTGGTGGACGCCAATGGCCATTTTTTGTATCTGAGTTCTGGCTGTGAGCGGATTTTTGGCTATAAAAGCACAGAAATGATAGGCCGGCCTATGATCGAATTAGTGCATCCGGAGGATAGGGAGCGTACTTTATCGGCCGCCAGCGAAATTATGGCTGGGGATCAGAAAATCGATTTTGAAAACCGTTATATCCGCAAAGACGGTCAAATTGCTTATATCCAGTGGTCTGCCCGCTGGTCTGAAGATCAAAAAGTGCGGGTGGCCGTGGCCCGCGATATCACCAAACATAAACAACTGTTAGAGCAGTTGCAGCATATAGCCTTTTACGATCCTTTGACTCAATTACCCAACAGAGCTTTATTCGAAGACAGGCTGCAACAGTCATTAGCACGCGCCAGGCGTGAGCAGGGCATGTTGGCTTTATGTTTTGTGGATTTAGATAAATTTAAAGAAGTGAACGACCAGCTTGGCCATGCAGCAGGTGACTTGTGCTTAAAAAAAGTAGCAGAACTTTTATTGTTTTCAGTGCGTGAAACCGACACAGTGGCCCGTTTAGGTGGTGATGAGTTTGTTATTGTGATGGATGCGGTGACGGATCAGGCTGCTGTGTTAAGCGCTTTACAAAGCCTGCAGACTAAACTTCAGCAGCCGTTTTTATTTGAACAGCACCCACTGCAATTGTCCGCCAGTATTGGTATCGCATTTTTTCCACAGCATGGTCAGGATCAAAGCAGTTTGTTAGCGGCCGCTGACAGAGCTATGTACAGAGCCAAACATGCAGGCGGCAATCAGCTTTGGTGTGTCACAGAGTTACTGGATTCAGCGGGCAAAAATTTCGGTTAGTTTCACTCTTATTGCTGTTAAACTTTTGTTTTTCAAACGCTATTGAGTGTTGTGTTTCATGTCATTACCCCGTCGTCTTCACCGTTTTTTAGGCTGGTGTTTAATTTTGCCATTTTGTATCTGGGCTTTCACTGGCCTGGTATTTTTTATTAAACCTGGTTATCAGGCTGCTTTTTCCTACCTGACCGTTAAAACTTACCCCATCAGCACTACAATTCAGATCCATCCGCAACCCGATTGGCAGGAAATTAAGCTGCTGCAAAGCGTGTTCGGTGTGCATCTGCTGGTCAAACAATCGGATGGCTGGCAGCAGTTGAACCCGCAAGACTTCACAGTCCGTCTCCAGCCTGCAGATGATGAACTGCAATTGCTGCTTAAAGATGCAATCAGCGTCGATCCTCAGCGTTATGGCGAACAGCTGCTAAAAACAGATCAAGGTTATGTGACAGATACAGGGGTACAAATTCAACTGAACTGGGCCAGCTTAAGTCTGTCGCAACAAGGCAAAGATACTGAGTTAATTAACAATTTATACAAAGCCCATTACCTGCAATGGACAGGATATAAAAGTCTGGATCAGGCAGTGGGTGTGCTTGGATTACTCCTGCTGCTACTCACCACTGTGCTGGGGATTCGATTGCTGATCCGCCGTCGTTAAAGATGAATAAGAGCCTGCAGACCAGGCGTACCGATCGCCATTTGATTTAAATTTGTTGCAAACGAGAATGATTCTCGATAGCATGAATGCTATGTCAACAGAGTGCGATAAACACTTTATTGTACTGCTGTGGTGGATCCTTGCCTCTTTGCACTGACTCCACTTTGAATTTTTCAGATCAGAGTATTCAACAATGACGATTTAAAACTGTCTGTTGGGTCTGCTTAGATCTGTTGTCTGGTTTTAGTCTGGTGGGAAAGTGGTGAAAGGATCTGTTGTGTTGTTTTTTCTGGTGTTGATGCTGCATTTAAGCTTAGTTGCTGCAGTCGTCACCAATGCAACAGAACCACAAGCTAAAGCTGTGGAAAAGGCCATTGAAGGCGTGATTATTTCAGCTCCTGCAGCACCAGTGCCAGACAAGCCAAAACCCAGGCCTGTTTTATCTGAACAGCTGAAAAAGCCGAAGCCAATACCACCGAAGCATAAAAAAGCCGAAGCTAAAAAAGCAGTAGCGAAACCCAAACCTGCTCCGGTCAAACCTGCCCCAGTGGCAGAAGCTTCTCCCACTGCCGTCAGTACGCCAGAACCTCTTGCACAAGTAGCACAAACCAAAGCAGTTCCTGAAACTCCAGCACCTGAACCCCAAACCAGTCCACCTGTAGCTTCAGCCAGCAAAGTTGTGAATAAAGCACCACTTTATCCGATGTTGTCGCGCCGCCTGAAAGAACAAGGCACTGTGTATTTACAGGTACTGGTGCTTAAAAACGGCAAAGTAGGGCAGTTAACACTGAAACAAAGTTCGGGCTTTTCCAGGCTGGATCAATCGGCTTTAAATACGGTACGCAGCTGGACTTACCAACCCGCTTTGAAACTGGGGCAGCCGATAGATTTCTGGTTTGTGCAGCCTGTGGTTTTTAACTTAAATTCAATCAATTAGAGAGTTCATCATGCAAGAAAATCCCTATGGTATTGCCGCACTCTGGGCTCAGGGTGACTTTGTTATTAAGGCTGTGGCTGTGATGCTGTTGTTGATGTCCGTCGCCAGTTGGACTGTGATAGTGATCCGGGTCATCAGTTTATGGCGCTTAAAAAGCATCAGCAGAGCCAGCAATGATTTTTGGCATGCCCATAGTTTTGCTGAAGGGCTACGGATTTTAAGTTCGGCCGACTCCGCAGCAGGGCCTATGAATCCGTTCCGTTATATGGCTGACGAAGGCCAGGCCGCTTTGGATCATCATCAAAGTCATCAACAAGATTTACATGGTCACTTACCTTTGACTGAATGGCTGGTGTCCTGTCTACGGGGTGCTATAGATGAAAGTGCAGAGCAGATGCAAAAGGGCTTGGCCATTTTGGCCTCTGTAGGCTCGACTGCTCCTTTTGTTGGTTTATTTGGCACAGTCTGGGGCATTTATCATGCGCTGGTGGGTATAGGTGTTTCGGGGCAGGCCAGCATAGATAAAGTCGCAGGCCCTGTAGGTGAAGCGCTGATCATGACGGCTTTTGGTCTGGCTGTAGCCATTCCTGCTGTACTGGGCTACAACGCTTTGCAACGTGGCAATAAAGAAGTGCTGAATAAAATGCAGCGTTTTGCCCATCAGTTACACGCCTATTTTCTGACTGGGGCAGCCCCCAAAAGCAGCAGAGTGGTGGTGCCATTAAAGGAGGCTAAATAGATGGCTTTTGGTGGTGGTTTAGACTCAGACAACGAAGTGATGAGCGAAATTAATATGACACCACTGGTGGACGTGATGCTGGTGTTGCTGATTATTTTTATCATCACAGTGCCGGTGATCACTCACAGTGTGAAGGTCGATTTACCACGTGTCAGCAATGAAAAGCAGGAGGTTAAACCTCAAACTGTCACTTTAACGGTCAAAGCCGATGGCGCTGTATTTTGGGACGATCAGCCCATTGATGCTGCTCAACTGGAGTTAAAGCTGGCAGAGCAGGCGCAACAGCTGCCACAGCCTGAAGTCCATATTCGGGGGGATAAAGCAGCTCCTTATGAGCATGTACTCAAAACCATGGCTACTGTGCAGCAATCGGGTTTGCTTAAGTTAGGTTTTATTAGCGAGCCAGCCAGCTAACCGGGCTGTTTCTCTGTTCGGTTTTTTACATCAGTTACATCAATAAAATTAAATTGCATGCAATTTAATTGTTAGGCATTATGTTTTTACTTTCAGTGAGCACTGAAGCCCGAACAGCAGAGCGCAACAGAGGAGCATATGATGCCAAACCCAATTTTTGATTTAGCAGTGACCAATATCAAAGGCCAGCCAGTGCAGTTAAAAGACTACCAGGGCAAAGTGCTGCTGGTTGTGAACACCGCCAGCAAGTGTGGTTTTACGCCGCAATACAAAGGCCTGGAGGAGTTGTATCAAAAGTACAAAGATCAGGGCCTGGAAATTTTAGGTTTTCCATGCAACCAGTTTGGCAAGCAGGAGCAGGGTAATGAAACTGAAATCAGTGAGTTTTGTGAACTGAACTATGGTGTGTCTTTTCCAATGTTCGGCAAAGTTGATGTCAATGGCCCGGACGCTTCGCCTTTATTTAAAAATCTGAAACAGCAAAAACCAGGTTTGTTAGGCTCAGAATCTATCAAGTGGAACTTCACTAAATTTCTGATCGGCCGTGATGGTAAAACGATTTTACGCGCGGCACCACTGACCAAACCTCAGGATCTGGAAGCCGAAATTCAGCAGGCGTTAGCAGCAAATTAGACAGTGGAAACCTATGCGAAATCGGGGCGACCTTTATGGTCGCCCGTCCAGTTTTCCAACCCATATATTACAGACAGTAAATAATTGCCTGGAGCATATTGTTAACAGCTTCAGCTGGCCCGAAGGGCATTTTACAGGGATGTAAAATTAAAAAAATCGCCTGACGACAGAGGTGTAGTCAGGCGTAAAATACACAAGGCTGGGAATGGTGGAGTAAAAGACCTGTCGCTTTTACAACCTGTTCAGTCTTACAACTAGAACGCAGCAGAGTCTGCACTTTTTTTGTTTTATGTACCTTGATATAAAACAATAAAAACCCAATTTTGCTGCCTTCTGCCCCTATCCGCTTTTACTTCTCTCCCAGCGAAAAAAAAATGGTGCAAAAGCCAGATTTAATTTTTTTCGTACTGAAAAATGTGGTGACCACCAAAACTGATAGATCAGTGCTTTCAGCTGTTGAGCAAGTTGGTCAGGAAAGCTTTGCTGATTTTTGTTATTTAACTGGAATTTGTACAGTAAATAAGCCAGATGAAACAGCAATAAATGACGCCAAAGCTCTGGCATTGCAGGGTAAGAGTTCTTTAACTGAACATCGGTAAAAAAGCGCTGTAATTGCTGCTGATGTTGTGCTTTTACGTTAAAAGAAGCACTGGCACTATGCTCTCGGTAGCCATACAGCGGCAAACGCAAATGATAAATATGTCCTGCAGCCTCATATAAAGAAGGCATAGACATTAAATCCTCACAAAAGGCAATGCCCGCTGGGAACTGAAAGTTGGGTGCCATTCTTCTGCGATATACCCTTAAGCAGGAAAACCAACGACTGGCTTTATATACTTCGGTAATGGCTTTGTTTTTTAACAACCAACCGGCGTTACGATGCAGATAACGTGGTTTGGCATGGTTCAGTTCAGATATGTCCTTAAAACCTTTATAACCCAATTCAATCAAATCGGGTTTGTGCTGCTGGATCACGCTCAGTAGCTGACTGATGTAACCGGGTAGTAGTAAGTCGTCCGCATCAATAAAGCCAATGTATTCTCCAGTCGCATGTTTTATCCCCTGATTTCTGGCGACACTGACACCGCTGTTTTGTTGACACAACAACAGATAACATTGTGGTATCGCCGAAGAGCCTATGTGCCGTTGTGCCAATTCAAGGCTGCCATCTGTGGCACCATCACAGATCAGGACCACTTGTATTGCTTCTGTCAGTTGTACTTCAATAGAGTGAAGTAGCTCAGCAAAATAGTGGGCGGCATTGTAAAAAGGAACAATAAGAGATAACAAAGAACCTGATCGCATACTAGGCTACCTATAGGATGAGAATAGGGGAAATGCGAGTCTATCAGCAGGTTGGGGGGCTCAGAATAAGGGGTAACAGTTAGTCACTAAACTGTTAAATTCTCTTACATTCAGACGCTTCTTGTAACAAAAACAGGAGCGGTTTCAGTAATGCAATCTCTGGAATCACAGTGTTTCCACTGCAGGCTTAATCTTTGCTGCTTTTGCACTTGCTTTAGTCTGAAGATTTTTGAACACTAGCCCGCTGTTTTCTGCATTAATCAGGTAGTTATGAAAAGTCTGCTTCATCCCGCTGTCGATCAGCCGACTAAAGGGATTTTGTGTATGTTGCTGGCCGTGGGCATGTTTTGCGCTATGGATGCCTGTATGAAACAGCTGACGCAGTATTATGCTCCCATGCAGATCACCAGTTTGCGTGCCTTGTTTGCCTGGCCCTTAATCGTCATCTGGCTAGTCACAACCAACAGAGTGCAGCATTTACTGAATTCGCGCTGGTCTTTGCATCTGCTAAGGGCAGTGCTTGGCATCGTCATGTTGTCCGCTTTTGTTTATGCCATTCAGACCTTATCGCTGGCCGATGCTTATGCCATCTTTTTTGCAGCCCCTCTGTTAATCACCGCTATGTCAGTGTGGTTTTTAGGTGAGCATGTGCAGCTGCGCCAATGGGTTGCTATAGGCATTGGTATGCTGGCTGTGCTTTTTATGCTTAAACCTGAAGGTGATCAATTGTTGAGTTTAGGAGCGCTGGCGGCTTTGGTTTCAGCGCTTTGTTACGCCATTTCCGCTATTACGGTTCGGGTATTATCCCGCACTGACAATAGCGGCAATATGGTGTTTTGGCTGATGACTATGATAGGCCTCGGCGCTGGTGCTTTAGCTTATCCCCAGTGGGTGTCGATATCCTCGGATCATCTGTGGTTATTAGCGCTGATGGGTTTAAGTGGCGCTATAGGTCAGGTGTTTATTACTGAGGCTTTTCGTTTAGCGCCAGCTTCAGTGATAGCGCCTTTTGAATACACAGCACTGGTATGGGGTTTAGGCTTTGATATCCTGCTTTGGCAGTTATTTCCGGGTTTATCTATGTTGATTGGCGCTGGGGTTATTATGGCGTGTGGTTTGTATTTATGGGTACAGGAACGTCGTTGATCTAACCTCTATGATACAGCTTTGAACACCAGCCGGGCAGGGCAAGCCCGCTCCTCCATTTTGTGTCATGCTATTGTCATTCTGTGGTTTTAGTATGAAGTTTTTGCAAAAGGTGTGAATAATATGCTGATTAAAAAAGGTTTTTCTCTGCTGCCTCTGAGCTTGTTGTCTGTAACTATACTCTCTGATGTTGCCATAGCCGCTGATGCTTGTGTTACTGCTCCTTTGGTTATAGCCCACAGAGGTGCCAGTGGTCATTTGCCTGAACATACGCTTGAGGCCTACCAACTGGCTATGCGGATGGGGGCTGATTTTATTGAACCCGATTTGGTGCCGACCAAAGACGGTCAACTTATCAGTCGCCATGAAAATGATCTAACTCATACCACCAATGTGGCTGTATTGCCGCAATTTGCCGATCGAAAAACCACCAAACGTATTGATGGCATTCCAATTACCGGCTGGTTTAGTGAAGATTTTACTCTGGCTGAAATAAAGCAGCTGAAAGCCCGTGAACCTTTGCCAGCGCTGCGCCCTCAGGGAGCAGATCACAACGATCAATATTCCATTGCTACTTTGTCTGAAATTGTCAGTCTGGTAAAACAGTTTGAAGCAGATACAGGCCGTAAAGTCGGGCTTTATATTGAAACCAAACACCCGACTTATTTTCGGTATGAAGGAAAAACTGCAGCGGGCAAACCTATAGCGCTGGATATCAGCAAAATGCTGGTGCAGCAATTAAAGCAGCTGCGGTTTACTGATCCAGGCCGCGTATTTATTCAGTCTTTTGAACTGCAGAACCTGCTGGAACTTAAAACGCAGTGGATGCCGGATCTAAAGCTTCAACTTCCGCTGATCCAGCTGATTGGTGATACAGACAAAGCCTATTTACCACCAAAAGACAGTTTTTCAGTACCTTATGACGTGTTTTATCATCAGCAACAAAATGCTGATTTAGCTGCCATTTATAAAGACAGCAGTTTTTTAGCCGCATTGCCTAAACCTTTGGATTATTCGGCTTTACTGAAGGACAAAGGCCTGAACTTTATGCATAGCTATGCCGCTGGCATTGGCCCCTGGCGCAGCAGTATGTATCAAAAACACAGCCTGAATTTAAAGCCTTTTGTCAAAGCGGCTCAGCAGCAGGGCTTAAAGGTACACCCTTATACGTTCAGGGCTGAAGCAAATTATTTAATGCCCAAAGATGACAAAACCACATTCAGTTATAACGAAGAACTGCAGGCCCTGTTTAAGCAAGGCATAGATGGGCTTTTTACCGATTACCCGGATTTAGCTTTGGAGCAACGTGCTTTGTTCCGGCAAAGTTGTAAGCCTTAACTGATTTTGGCAAACGGTGTTACGACAGGGATTTTACTAGTTCAGATCAGGTACAGACCAGCTCTGAACTAACCAATCAGCCTGGTGATCCAGCGAAATCCCACCAGGCTGCGCATCATTTTTACAGCGCTGTTGTGGCGAAGCTGAAACAGGCAACCAGCGCAAAAACTCAGCATTAAACCCGGTGTTGAACCAATAAAACTAAGGCTTGCTTCTGATAATTGCTGTTTTCTTATCAGCAGTAATTGCTGCTCTAACTGGCTTTGTGCTGTCAGCTCAGTCAGCTTCTGTTGCTGCTTAGTCAGTAGCCGTTGGATCAGCATTTGTGTCTTCCTTCTGTGGCCTGAACAATAGCAATTGCAATTGCCGCCAGGTATTTGAAAAGCCTGCTTGTGACAGCACATAAGCTAAACTGCGCCAACACCAAAACAATACAGCAAACTGCAACAGCAGCAAAGCCGTGGCTGTAATTGCGACTGAACTGCTTAGTTGAAACAGCACATAACCCAGCACAGCCAAAATACTGCCCCAGAGTAAAATCATGCCTGCACCAAAACACACTACTAAAGCCGCGGCAATGGTCAGGCTGCGGCCTGTGAGCTGCCATTCTGCCGTTGCTATTTGCCCTGTCAGTTTTAGTTGGCTGGCATAAGCTTGCTTGACTGAATTGCCAAGCGCAGCTATTTCAGCCAGTTGATCCAAAGCTTGCTCTGCCGATTTAGTCAGGGCAGCCTGTGTGGATACAGGCTGCCCTGGTTGTTCCGCAGCTGCTTCAGAGCTTTCACTAGGTTGCATAAATCCGCCTTGGTTGGTATTGCGTCAGTAACGGCTTTATTTGCCGCGTAGCAAAGCGGTTAACAATACACCAGCAGCAAAGGCGATACCTGCAGCGGCCAGTGGATTTTGCACTGCAAACTCACGGGTTTTACTGTAGGACAGTTGCAATTGTTGCGTAATTTCTTCTTGTTTGTGCGTCAGCGTTTCCTGAGAGCTGGCCGCTGTTTTACGTAATGTGTCTTCAGCTACTGCAGCTTTTTCTGCCACTGCGTCTACTGCATGATGTGCAGCTTCAATAGCTTTTTCTGTAATAGGCGAATTTAACGCACTGTTGCTTTTACTTGTTGCTTGCTCTGTTGCACTTTGTGAAGTGGCCATAATAAATCTCCTTGGTGAACACTGTGAAATGCAGCAATGGCTGCACTTTTCATCTTACTCTTTGCATTCTACTCTTTGCGTTTTACTTTTACGTTTAAATTAGAGCATGGGTTGTGCCAAATTAATATATATCAATAAAAACAGTGTTTTATCTGTTTTTTGCTTTCAGCGAACCTCCAGCCTGACTGTAGAAGTTACCCGTTGCTGGTAATTTTTACACAACAGTTCCCCATAGGTTTAAGGCTGCGTAAAAGCGCTTATATCTCACCCAGCCATTGCTTTATGTAGCGGCTAAGTAAAGCAGGTTGCTCTAAGGGCAACATATGGCCAGAACCTGCCACGGCATGAAAAACAACCGGACTGCTGGGCTGATGACGTTTCTGACTGCTCTGCATAAAATGCTGCATCCAGTGGGTATTGATCAGCGGGTCCTGTTCGCTGTAGACAAAACAAAGCGGCAAAGTCAGCTTGAGTAGTTCATCTTTCAGATCCCTGCGCTCTGACGTTACACCCAACTGGGCTTTTAACGTATCCTCGCCAAGCTCTGCATCCATCTGGCGGATGATGTTCACTATATATTGCAGTGCATCAGGGCTTAACTTCGCGCTGTCCACTAAGGCTTCAGCTTTTTTCTGGCTGATGCCTTTGTAACCAAATTCAGTGATCAGCTGCAAGCTATACTGACGTGAAACCTGCTCTTGAGCACTTAAAGGGCAGGGGCTATTGGACACCAGCATCAAAGCTGCAACTTTTTCCGGATAACGCACCGTTAATAATGCAGCTAAATAAGCACCTAATGAAAACCCGACTAAGACTGACTTGTGGGAGGGCAAAGCTGAGGCTAAATGTTCCACCAGATGTTCCGGAGCCGCCCCTGAAGGAATAGGCAAATGTTCCAGTTCATAGTCGCTAAGGTAAGGGGCAAGCTCAGTCCAGAGCCTGGCATTACATAGAGTACCGGGGATTAAATACAGTTTGGTTTTCATAGGGTTAGGCTTTTGACTACGACCATGGTCCGCCAGCATAAAAGAAGTCAGGATAAATACCAAACTATTGGTATCTTGAAAGACAGCTGCGCCCAGGAACACTCAAACTGGTGCTACATCACAATAAAAAAGCCAGAGCTGTGTAAGCTCCGGCTTTTGTCACTCTGGATTAGATCAGAAATCCAGTTTTAAAGTTACAGTCGCTGTGCGTTCTGCACCTAAGTAATAAGCGCCTTCCTGGCCACCTGCTAAGTAGTCCTGGTCCGTCAGGTTGTTCAGCACCAGAGATAAGTCCATGCTTTTGAACATATCTTTTGATGACAAGTCTTTGCTGTAGCCCACATAGAAGTCCATCAGGGTGGATGCAGGGATTTCGTCTTTATTGCCACCTAAAGCAGCACCAAAGTAGCTGTCTGTGCGTTTGGCGGTTAAACCTGCACGGTAAGCTTCGCCCTGATAACGCAACGACAGGCTGAGCATAGTTTCAGGTGAACCTGCTACTTTGTCGCCTGCAAATATAGCTGCAGGGTTAGGTACTGGTTGTCCGTCCGGTCCCAGCACTATTTTTCCCTCTCCGTCTCTTAGCACAGGGTTGATGGTCTGACTGTATTCAGCGTTATTGCTGGTAAAGGCACTGTAAATACTCCAGCCTTTGTTAAACTCCCAGTTTAAGCTGGCTTCCAGACCTTCAGATTCAATACCACCTACGTTGACATAAGTGCCGTCTAACTCGTTCAGATAGTCAGGGCCACCCGCACTGGCTCCTGGTTGCAGAAAGGTGATACGGTTATCAAACTTTACATCGTAATAGGTTAATGACAGGCTCAGGTCGTCACCAAAATAACGTAAACCTAAGTCGATATTTTTTGCAGTTTCAGCTTCCAGAGCATCAAAATCCTGATCGGTTTCTAAAATTGCATCGCTGATGGCTTTAAAGTTTTCCGCATAACCACCAAATACTTCGTAGCTGTCGTTTAAGCGATAAACAAAACCCAGGCTTGGTAATACATCTGAATCGCTGTCGAGATTATCTGTATTGGTTGTAACGATATTATCTTTACGACTGACATCAACAAAAAACTTTTTCACACCCAAAGTAACTGTTAAATCGTTCCAGTTAATTTGATCCTGTAAATAAATTTTCTGCGTATCAGTTTCGTAGTTACGGTCGTAATGCACCCAATACGGCTGGTTGTTGAAGTAGTGATACTGTTTCGGGTCAATCACATTATGCCAGTCGCGGGTTTCGTTACGGTCTTGCTGTTCAATCCAGGCACCTAAACGTAACTCATGATTGTCCATTGCCCATTTCAGTTCTGAGGTCAGGCCATAACGGTCTTTTTCATAGTGAGTATGACGGTAAGAGGCGACCCGTGTTGCACCTGTTAAATCTGCATTTGGATCCAGAATGGGTTGACCTGCCGCATTAACATACTGATAACGAACTAAGTTGCCATTGCCCGTGCCACGGCTGACGCGATTACCCGCAGCGTCTTCTACATAGACCTGATAAGGCGGCAACCAGTCACCACGGCCTGATTGCATATGTATATAAGGCGTGACGGTCAGGTTCAGGCTGTCGGTTAAGTCGGTATCAATTTTGACGTAAGTGAAGCTGTTTTCCCGCAAGGTAGACCAGGCTTCGGCGAAGTTCTGATCGATATCCGGGTTGCCAGTCCAGACGTTAGTCAGACGATCCCAGTCCGGGTTATCAAAAAACTGCTCTAAAGATACAGTGTTATAGTTGTCTTCTTCAGTATCATCATAAGAAAAACGTGCTGTGATGGTGGTATTGTCCAGTTCAGTGACTGTTTTCACTTCACCGTGCAGACGATCGGTACGGCCATTGCTGCCTGAACCTATCCATCTGTTGCTAAAGCTGTCGGATAAACTGACATAAGCTGTGGTATTCGCCCCTATGTCACCTGTATCAAAGCGGGTGTAGTAACGGCGGGCATTGTGATCACCACCTGTCACAGCTACAGCTAAGTTTTGTTCAGCTAAAGGGTTATTTGATACAAAGTTTAAGGTGCCGCCTAGAGCGTCTAATGAAGCGGATGCGATATCAGAGGTACCCTGGCCCACTTCAACATAAGCTGTGTTTTCTGTATCCAGGTAACGGTTGGCTTTGCTGCCACCACCGTAAGCTGACCCACCATTAGGTAAACCATCGACGGTAATACCCAATTGTTGTTCGTTCAGGTTCACGTTAAAACCACGCATTGAAATGGTAGTAGACCAGTCATCACCACCAAAAGCGTCACCCTGACCTACACTGATCCCCGGTAGCTGGCTGACTAAATCCAGCACGTTACCTATAGGAGCTTTGGTGTTTTTAATCGCTTCATCTGTACTGTTATTCGCATAACTAATGCGTTTGCCAGTAATAGCCAGCACTTCTACTTCCTGCTCGTCGGCTGCAGCAACTGCCGCTTCTTCTGCCATTGCAGGTGCCGATAAACCTAAGGCTGAACTCACTGCCAGAGCGAGCAGATGTTTGTGATGTAATGCCACGTGAAACTCCATATTGTTGTTTGAATTGAAGAAAGCGCGGCCATTCTGGACTGGTCTAATGACAGTGAAATGAAAGAAAGATGACAAAATGAAGTAATTGAAATGTAATTTTTATGGAAACCGATTTCGATGAAACTGAAGGAGAAAAAGAAAATAGTGGTATTTGCTCTGAAGTCTGGCCTATGCTGAATTCTGCTTCAGATGGAACCTGATTGATGAAAACACTGCTGTGGTTTGGCTTATTCTGCATTTATAGTTGTATTGGTCTGGCTCAGGCGCAGCAATTACAGCTATTGGTGGGTGTAGAAAAACCTCCTTATATTAAAGTGGCAACTCAAACCGGCTACGAGTTGGATTTGCTGAAAGCTGTGGTGAAGCGTATGGGCTTTGACAGTCAGTTTATTCACGTGCCAAACGGCCGTTTGCTCCCCTTGTTCAGCAATGGGCAGGCCGATTTAGTCTCATTGCAGCGCAGCACCCCAGCTGGGTTCTATGCCACAGAGCCTTATATCAGTTATCAGAATATTTTGATTGTGCGTCAGGACTTATATAAAGAAATCTTAAGCCTGCAGGACCTTGTAGGTCTTAGAGTGATGGCCTTTCAAAATGCCCGCCAGTTTTTATCACCTGACTATACAGAAGCCGTAGCCAAAGCCAGCAGTTATCTGGAAGTGGTAGAGCAACATCAAATGCCCTCATTGCTGTTAAAAAACCGGGTGGACGTGCTGGTAATGGACAGAAATATCTTCTGGCACTATTACCGGCAAACCGCGCCTGATGACAGCAGCCTGAAAGTTCTGAGTTTTTTCCAGCCGAATCATTACCATGTGCTGGCCCGCACCCCAGAAGTCGCAGATCGTTTTAATAAAGCTTTGGCGGAAATCAAACAATCAGAGCTATTTAGCCAATTGCAGCTGAGCTATTTTTCGGAGTTGAATCAGTAGGGGTTGGGTTTATAAGGCATTAGTGATTTTAGAAAAAGCTGTTGAAATAAGGGGAGGTTGGCGCTAGTTTTGTGTGAACTGTTGGTAAAATTTTGCTTGGGAAGATTAAAAGGTTAACCCCAACATTATATTTAATGGAGAACGTGAGTGTTCAGAAAGTTTTTAAGTGGTCTGGTATTTGGCTTTGGATTTGCAATAGCTTTTGTGTTCGTCGCCTATGTAGGATTGCAGTTAATAATTCCGGCAGTTATCAATAATTCAAATAAAACCCCGGAGTTTTCTGATGCAAAACCAGCGGAAGTTATAGAACAAGAGAGTGCTTCCCATCCAAGACTAGGAGCTGAGAGTAATTTTAAGTTGTATAAGGACTCTAGAGCTAAAATGCAAGTTCCTGATGGCGGTGGGATTTTGTCGATTGCATCTATACAGACCCCATCTGGAAATAAGTATCCAAGCACTTATCAACTGTGGATTACTCAGTCCGAATTCTGGCAGGTAAAAACATCTGAAGAAACCGTAGAAATAGAAAAACTTGACTACCCAGCTATCCAACCGATAAATGCTGTTGAATCTACAATGCGTAAGCAGGCGGGATATGCTATGAGCACCATGACCATATCTTCTGAAGAAGTATCTGTTCTAAAAATGGGACAAGGTTCGTGGCATGACAAAGACATGAACGGAAGAATGAAAATTACAAAAGAGGGCGTTGTTTTTATACAGCCGAATGAGTATTAAATCTACACTAGTTCAAGATTAAGGGCTTACAAGGATCACTGATACTCGAATAGATAAATTTTTACCTTAGTTAGCTGTGTTACTCGAAAATTCAGGGATTTCTTTTAAATTCACAGAGGCTAAATCAGTAAAGCGCTTTGGGCATGTGACTTTTCCCCAAAATTAGTTGGAGAGTAACAATGAACCACATAACCAGACTTCTTTTCCTTGTATTCAGTCTGTGCGCTCACAGCAGTGAACCTGTTGTACTTTCTGACTTTGCTGCTTTGCAATGGAACCAAAGAATTGTGGTTGTAAATGAGGTTCAAAGTCAGGAAGCTATTTTGGCGCTGTTTGAGAAAAACAAAAGTAAAATCGACGAGCGGGATATGGTCTGGTTTGTACTTACAGGCGATCAGGTTCAGACAAACTATCAGGGGACTTTGTCAGCGGATTTTGTAGCTAACACCAGAGAACGTTACCCGATCAAGTCTGGTAAAATTATGCTGATTGGCAAAGATGGCGGGGTGAAGTTTTTGCTTGATCGTATGGATTTAGAAGCGATATTCTCAGAGATTGATGCCATGCCTATGCGGCAAAACGAAATGCTGCATTGAGGTTGGTGCTGGTTGTGATTGACTGCTTGATGGTGCAATGCCGCTTCGCGGCGATTGCACACTACAGCCGATTAATACTTAGCTGCTTGATCCGGCTTAGGTAAAGTGGCTTTGATAAAGTCACGTAAATCCTGATTCGACTGACGTAAGTCGTCATAACGCAGGTACATCATATGACCGCTACGATAGCCTTTGAAGCTTAATCTGTCTTTCATTTTGCCGCTTGGGTCCAACTGCCACATATTGTATTTGGCATCAAAATAGTTGGTCGCGCCGTCGTAGTAACCCGACTGAGTCATCACATGCAGGTAGGGGTTTTGTGCCATAGCCTGACGCAGGTTTTCACCTGTATTGTCATTGCTTCTGTCCCAAGGGTGCACGTTGCCAAACATATTGTATTTAATGTCAGTTTTGTACTTCAGCTCGTTTTTCAGGTAATGATTAATAGCTGGGGTAAAAGAATGCAGCCATGAGGTTAGTTCGGCGTTGTAATCCGGTGCTGAACCTGCTTCTTTTTTATCTATGCCTAAATAACGGGAATCTAAACGGCCTACGGTCTGGCCGCGTTCACGCAGTAATTCTTTCCAGAAAAAGTTGTTATCAATATCTAAGTTATTTTGCAGTACAGCTTTGACTGATAAACCTGAATATCTGGCGACTTGCTCTGCAACTTTTTGTTTTTCAGCTTCAGGTAATGAATTGCCTTTAGCTAAAGCGGGCAGGTAGGTGTCTAGCGTAAAAGCTTCCACTTCAGGCAAAAAATCCAGTAAATCTTTTTGCTGAAATTCGCTGTTGAGTGCTTTGTGATACCAGGCTGTCGCCGCAAAATACGGCAGGCGGTTGGCAACATCGACAGGGCCGTCACGTTTAATACCTATGTCAGTGGGAGACACCAGCACTACGCCGTTTAAGTACATCCACTGCTGGTTTTGTAGCGCCAGAGCTAAACCTGAAACCCGTGTGGTACCGTAGCTTTCGCCAATCAGATACTTAGGTGATTCCCATCTGTTGTAGCGGCTAACAAAGGTATTGACCCACTCGGCCAGATATTTGATATCGGCGTTTACACCAAAAAACATTTTTTGCTGCTCATCACGGCTTGGCATTTTGCCATCTTTGCCCGGCAATACGCGGGAGTAAGCTGTATTCACAGGGTTTACAAACACAATGTCGGCCGTATCGAGCACTGAATAAGGGTTTTGTTTTACGCCGTAAGGCTGCAAGGGGTAACCTTCGCTATCTACATTCAGGGCTTTAGGGCCACTGTACGCAATTTGCATCCAGACAGACGCAGAGCCTGGGCCACCGTTAAAAGAAATCAGTAAAGGACGGCTTTTTCTGTCTTTTACATTCTGACGTTCATAATAGGTATAAAAAATGGCAGCGGTAGGCTCGCCTTGTTCATTCCATACCGGCTGAGTGCCAGTGTAGGCTTTGTAGTTAAAGCTTTGATCCAATACAGTGGTTTTATGGTCGGTAACCACCACTGAGTCTGCATCTATTTGAATCGACGCATTTTTTGCGGTTTTAGCTTCGTCTGCCTGAACAGCTGAGCTTAAACTGATGGTACTCAGGCACAGGCCGAGCACCAGGAGTGGACTAATTTTCATAAATTTCCTGATTTTACTGTTGTTATTTTAGTTCAGCCTACTGTTTAACTCAGAGCAAGTAAAATAACCACCCGGCTTGAGACTAATTCACCTGAACCTGGGATGCTGTGCTTTGTCTGTTGCTCCACACTTCTTGCCTGAAAGTCCAGCGGCCTGCTTTGGCTGATGCAGCTGTATTACTTTGCTTTTATACTGGGTTTACAGAGGTTCAGAGGAGTTTTAGTGTGAGCAATTTAATAGAACAGCAACTTGAGCAGCTAAAAGCCCAGGTTTTACCTCATATGCCAGGCTATGGCGGCATAGAAACTCCAATTCCTGAGCTGTTTTTATATCGTACTGACGTGACCACAGAAGTAACACCTGTGGTATATGAACCCTCTTTGTGCCTGATGTTGCAGGGTGAAAAAGAGGTGTATCTGAATAATGAACGTATTGTGTATGACCCTTTAAGTTATTTATTGGTGCCTGTAACAGTACCTGTCAGTGGCAAAGTCACAAAAGCCAGTATCGACAAACCTTATCTTGCCATTCGTATGACCATCGACTTAAAAGAGCTGGCCGATCTGGTTATAGATTTAGGCGGCAGGGTAGAGCGCAGTAGAGCGCAGGTAAAAGCGATGAGTGTAGGGCGGGTGGACGAAAGCTTATTGTCTGCCTTTAGCCGTCTGATGCAGTTACTGGATAAGCCCGCCGATATTCCAGTCTTGTATCCACTCTTGAAACGCGAAATTTTATACCGTTTATTGCTGGGTGATTCAGGCAGTCAGTTACGTGACTTTATGCTGCTGGACAGTCAGGGGCATCGCATCAGTAAAGTCATAGAAATACTGCGGAAAAAATACAACGAGCCGTTGCGGATCAAAGATTTAGCCGACGAAGTGCATCTAAGCGAATCTGCGTTATTTCAGGCGTTTAAAGCGGTCACTGCCATGTCACCTTTGCAGTATCAGAAAAAACTAAGGCTCAATGAAGCGCGCCGTATCATGTTGTACGAAGGGGTAGAAGCAGCCACCGCCAGTTATAAAGTGGGTTATGAAAGCCCGTCGCAGTTTAGCCGTGAGTACAGCCGTTTATTTGGTGCACCACCAAAAGCAGATATCGAAAGAGTGCGTTTGCAGGGCGGTTAATGGGTCAGAGCTTGTGCTCTGACCCTGATCCACTTATTGCTGTAACCACATCCGGGCGCTGCGGGCCGGTATAGTAACTTTTAACCACTGCGTATTGACCTGAAAACTGTTGCCGCTAATCACATCAGTGTAATTCACATACCAGTTCAGTTCATTGGCGTAGGTATCTACCCAGTACTCTTGTGGCGTATTGCATTTGTTAATGCCCACTATGCCTTTTTTATCCCGTTTAAACAGCAGGAAACACTGGCCACTGCCGAGCACCTGCATACCGCTGCCCTGAGTGCTGTTATGAAAACGGATCATGTTTTTAATATCGGCTCTTTTATAAAAATCCTGCCAGCGATAACCATCTAAATTAGCGGTTTCACCATGATCCGAATAAATCATCGGAGTGCCGCCGTTGCGGCCCAGAATATAAGCATGCGCCAGAGTTTCATCTGTGCTGTTCATGATCTGATAACGAAAGCCGTCATTGGTTGGAATGTCGTGGGTAATGGCAAAAGTGATAGCTTTATTCCAGGCCAATGCCTGGCCATAAGCACCAGGGTCGACCAGCAGATCCATCGAACCGCCAAAACTAAAGGCATTACGCATAGAGGCAAAAAGCGGGAAGTCGTAAGCACTGTGGCTGGTATTGTCCAGATAAGGTTTTAAAAACAGCTCATATTCCTGATTACCTGAACCGCCAGAGGTAATAACTTCGCCAAATACATGCATGCCGCTGATGATAGATGGCGTCAGCACAGAGTTGATATGAGCATTGCTCATATGTTTGACTGCATCCACCCGAAAGCCTTTAATGCCCATATTTTTCAGGGCTTGTAAGTAAGCTTGCTGCTGGCTGATCACCCAGTTGTTATTGTCCAGATCGGGTAAACCTGCATCACCGCCGCCACCGCACAAGCGGTAATTCTGCACTTGCCACACATCCAGGTAATTACTGATACAAGCCGGAGCGTGAAAGTCTGATCCGGACAGGAAGTTTTGGCTTAAATCACCAAATAATTTCTGATTATTGGCATAAGTCCAGTTTGCCTGATAACTGCTTAACACAGCTGAACCCGGATAATTCAGGTCGCTGCGCTGTGCACTTTCGTTTGCCATATGATTCAGCACCACATCTGCATAGACCTGAATGCCTTTGCTGGTCAGAGTTTGGATCAGAGTTTGCAGCTGTTGTTTATTGCCGCGTGGATGGTCAATTAAGCGTAAATCCTGTGGCTGATACCGGGCCCACCACTCATTACCGCTGGATTTCATCGGCGGCGCTATCAACACCTTTTTATAACCAGCTTGCTGAATTTCAGTGGCTTTAGCCGTGATTTCGCTGTAGTTCCAGTTAAATGCATGCAAAATTACATCGGCATGAGCTGAGCTTGCTGCCAGTAAGCCAGAGCCCACCAACAGTGCTTGTAGTGATAATTTCATTCGTTTTACCCTGTCATTGTCTTCTTTTTATCGTCATGCTCATCAACCCTGGCCTGGATGGCTTGTGGGTGTATGGCTGCTTTTATAATGCTATTCGCTTTTGTCCCCGGAGCTCTCCCTGCGGGTCATCATCGCTATGCACAGGTGACAGATAAAAGTTATGAGTAGTTGATGGTTTTGTAAACAAAATGACATGATTGTTTAATAAATGCATACGTATTCAGTGCAAAATGGCACTTTTTTGGTGCTAAACCGCACTGTTTTAGTGCTGTTTTTGCCAGTGTTCCAGCCATAACCAGACTTGCTGTTGCTGTTTTCTGTTAAATTCGTGGCGGGCTTCAGTCCAGATCTCAGTGCGTAATGCCTGTTCAGCCTGATGTGCTTGCCAGACTTTTTTCAATTGGCTGTGACCTTCTACCACCCCTTGCACCGGCATCAGCGGGTCTTGCCCGCCATTGATTAAATACAAGGCTTTGGGCGCCATTAAACTCACCTGATCCACCAGATCCAACTGACGGGCTAAGCCCGGATGCAGTAAATAAAAAGACGACTGGCCTTTAGTCAAATTTGCGCCGGGCTGCAGCAGCTGTTCAAAGGTATTAAACCAGCAAATAGCCGCAGCGGCCTGAATATGCTCTGACAAAGCTGCCACCTGCCAGGCCCGGTAAGCCCCCATCGAAAAGCCGATAGCAGCAACTTTACCTTTGGGCACATTGGGTCTTTGCGCTAAAAACTGAGCTAACTGCATATCTTCATAGGCCGACAAACCAGAAAGCGAATGCCCTGTTGCCAGCAAATTAGCGGCTAACTGCTGTTGTTGTTCGTACAACACAGGCCCACGTTCGCCAAAACCTAAGGTATCAGCGGCCAGCACCAGATAACCTTGCTCTGCCAAATCATCGCCAATAAAACGGCCACCATAGTATTTGTCGACCCAGTGTTGCGCTTCTGTTTTAACAGCAGAATCAACAAAAGGCCGGATCATTTTTTCTTTACCAATGGCAAAATAAGCACCGTGGTCATGCAGCAACAACACAGCGGCTTTAATCGGCTGATTTTTAGGTGTCAGCAACAATGCTTTAGTATGACTGATGCTGCTTAACGGGATTTGCCATAGTTCTGCCTGATAACGTCCTCTGTCTTCCTGCTGCAGCATTTGTGCCTCAGCCAGAGGGGTTGTTGCCGGAGCGAGCAGGGCATCCAGATAAAACTTTCGTTGCTGCTGTTGCCAATGCTGCACTGGTACTGAGGCTTGCCAACTGCCCGGATAAGTGGGGGTAGGGTTTACTGGTACTGTGATATCGGCATACGCAAAAAATACCGCTAAACCCAGCCACAACAACGCACTTATTCTGAACATCAGTCTTACTCCACCAGTCTTTTATTCAGCATAAAGGAAGGTAAAGCTTCAGGTGAAATTTCTGGCAGGAAATTCCATAAACCGCACAGCTCTGGTGATTAGTCGCGTCTTTTGAAAGCCTTGGTTCAAAGGGGTGCTTTGATCTGGCAGTTTTGTTATGCTCGGCATCGAATTTTATTAACACTCACCCATTTGTCAGTGAAGCACTTGCTTCCACTGCGAAGGGTATAACATCCGGGGAACAGGATAGATGAGATACGCATTAAGCGCAGTGGCATTGGCTTTGTTAACAGCCTGTGGCCAACCAAGTGACACCACAAAAAAACAAGATACCCTTATGACAGAAACTCAGGCCGCTCACCCTTTTACTTATCCTGTCACCGCTAAAGGTGACGTAGTAGATACATATTTTGAAGAAAAAGTGGCAGACCCTTACCGCTGGCTGGAAGATGACCGCAGCAGCGAGACAGGCAACTGGGTCAAAGAGCAAAACAAAGTGACTTTTGCTTACCTGGACCAGATTGCTTACCGTGACCAGATTAAACAACGTTTAGAAGCACTGTGGAACTACGAAAAAGTAGGCGCACCTTTTATTGAAGGCGAATACACTTATTTCTTTAAAAACGACGGTTTACAAAACCAGTCTGTGTTGTACCGTAAAAAAGGCGATAGCGAAGCTGAAGTCTTTTTAGATCCAAATACCTTCAGCACTGATGCGACTACCTCTTTAGCTGATGTGTCTTTTTCTGACGACGGCAAGACGTTGGCGTACTCCATCTCTGAAGGGGGCAGCGACTGGCGCAAAATTATCATCATCGATACTGAAACTAAAAAACCAATTGAAGAAACCTTGGTAGACGTCAAGTTCAGTGGCGTGTCCTGGAAAGGTAACGAAGGTTTTTATTACTCCAGCTATGACAAACCGGAAGGCAGTGAGCTTTCTGCAAAAACTGATCAACACAAGTTGTATTACCACAAGTTAGGCACTGCACAAAAAGACGATCCAGTGGTGTTTGGTGGTGTTGACGCTGAAAAACACCGTTATGTCGGTGGTGGTGTAACGGACGACGGCAAATACCTGATTGTTTCTGCCGCTAACGCAACTTCTGGCAACAAAGTCTTCCTGAAAGATTTAACCAAAGCCGACAGCGCTTTTGTCACTTTGTACGCAGATGGCAATGCCGACTTTGAGTTTGTCGACAGCCGTGGTGATGCGTTGTATTTTGTGACCAACTTAAATGCACCGAATAAAAAACTGATCAAAATTGACGCGACAGCACCTGAAGCGGACAAATGGACAGATGTGATCCCTGAAACGGCCAATGTGCTGGATGTCAGCAAAGGTGCAGGTTTCTTATTCGCCAACTACATGGTGGATGCGATCTCTCAGATTAAACAATACGACTATGACGGCAAACTGGTGCGTGATGTGACGCTTCCAGGCTTAGGCACTGTGTCTGGCTTTGGTGGCAAAACGAAAGACACCACTTTGTACTACAGCTTCACGAACTACAATACAGCACCTAGTACTTTTGCTTTTGAGCCAAAATCCGGCGAAACCAGCACTTATTACAAAGCTGCTGTGAAGTTTAACAGTGACGACTACGAGTCAAAGCAGGTGTTTTATACCTCTAAAGACGGTACTAAAGTGCCGATGATGATCACCCACAAAAAAGGCATCAAACTGGATGGCTCTAACCCAACCATGTTGTACGGTTATGGCGGTTTTAACGTTAGTCTGACTCCAGCCTTCAGCGTAGCCAACCTGGTATGGATGGAAATGGGCGGCGTGTACGCTGTGCCTAACCTGCGTGGTGGTGGTGAATACGGCAAAGCCTGGCATAACGCCGGTATTCAACTGAAAAAACAAAATGTGTTTGATGACTTTATTGCCGCTGGTGAATACCTGATCGCTGAAAAGTACACTTCCAGCAACAAACTGGCCATCCGTGGTGGTTCTAACGGTGGTTTGTTAGTAGGTGCTGTAATGACACAAAGGCCTGATCTGGTGAAAGTTGCCATTCCTCAGGTCGGTGTACTGGATATGCTGCGTTACCACACCTTCACTGCTGGTGCAGGTTGGGCTTATGACTACGGCACCTCAGAGCAAAGCAAAGAGATGTACGACTACATCAAAGGCTACTCACCAGTGCATAACGTCAAAGAAGGTGTTGCTTATCCTGCAACTCTTGTAACGACAGGCGATCACGATGACCGTGTAGTACCAGCGCACTCCTTTAAGTTTGCCGCTGAGTTACAAGCTAAAGCCACAGGTCCTAACCCACAGATGATCCGCATTGAAACCAATGCAGGTCACGGCGCTGGTGTGCCGGTATCCAAGCAAATTGAGTTAGCTGCGGATATCTTTGGTTTTACTTTGTTTAATATGGGTGTGAAAGAGTTACCTAAGAACTAATACCTTTGGTTCTTGAAACCGCAGCGTGGTTGACTTTGCTGCTTGCCCCTACGGTTTCGTGTAGCTTTTTTGTGTAAACAGAAAAAACCAGAGCCTGAAAATTCTGGTTTTTTTATTGGTTTCTACCTGACTGATGTAAAAACCTGCCCGCCACCTGCAATACATTTTGTCTTAGCTGATACATTAGCGGGCTTTCGCTTTGCCAGTAATGCCAATACAACTCTGTATCCAGAAAATAACCTGGGGTTAAATCCACCAGTTCACCGCTATCCAGCTGTGACTGCATTTGTAGTTCTGGCAATAAACCAAAACCTAATCCGGCTAATGTGGCTTTTAAAAAACCTTCAGACGAAGGGCACAAATGAAAACGTTGCGGCACTGCTTGTGCTACATACCGCAGATACTGATGCTGCAACTGGTCATCCTGATTAAATACCAGGCAAGGGGCCAAGCTAAGTTGAGCTGCTAAATTCTGAGTTAACTGATAACGCTGAATAAAAGCCGGGCTTGCTACAGCGCGGTATCGCAGCGCTCCCAAAGCCATCACTGCGCCACCATTCACTGGCTGAGGGCTGGCACAGATACAAGCCATTACATCCCCTTGTTTCATTCGTTTTAAACCAACGGACTGATCTTCCACTACCAGATCAAAACGCACCGCCTGTTGTTCAGGCAAGACCAAAGCTTCGGGTAACCAGGTGGCTAAAGAGTCGGCATTGGTGGCCAGTCGCACCACCAGATCCTGTGGATCGTCAATCAATCCCAAAGCGGTTTCCATTTGCCGCACCTGTTGTAAATGGTTTAACAAACGTTGTCCTGCAGCTGTGGGCACCGGCGGGCTGCTGCGTAACAACACTGGCTGACCCAATACAGATTCCAGCTGTTTAATCCGCCGGCTGATGGCCGACTGAGTTAGATGCAACACCAAAGCGGCCCGTTCAAAACCACCTTGTTCCACTACTGCAGAAAGTGCCTGTAATAAGCGATAGTCAATCATCAGTTTTTCTCATGGTGCATAAAATTTATTCGTTGGATTCATGGTAAGTCGGTTGGGTAAGCTGGCGCTACTACTTTTACGGAGTGAATGGCTTTTTTGGGGCGAATAATATGCTGTCGTTTTTTACCGGTTTTACTGTGGGTTTAAGTTTAATAGTGGCTATTGGTGCACAAAATATTTGGGTGCTCAGCCAAAGCATGGCGGGTGCAAACCGGCTGGTGATAGCTGCAGTTTGTATTTTATGTGATGCCGCGTTAATTGTTGTTGGAGTTTACAGTGTGCAGTTGATCCAGCTGTGGTTGCCTCCGCTGGTACCAGTTTTGACCTGGGCTGGTGTTGCGATGCTATTGTGGCTGGCCTTTGGAGCTGCAAAACGGGCCTGGCAGGGGCAAGGCGCTTTGCTTGCAAAAGCTGAAGTGCAAGTGCGTAGCTGGCCAAAAACAGCAGTCACTGCGTTAGCCATTACTTTGTTAAACCCTCATGTGTATCTGGATACAGTGGTATTGATTGGCAGTGTGGGGTCTGTTCAGGCCCAACCTTTCTGGTTTACCGTCGGCGCTTGTCTGGCGTCATTGTGTTGGTTCAGTGCCTTAACAGGTTTAGCTCCAAGGCTGAAAGTCTGGCTGAGTTCGCCACTGCGCTGGTGCTTGTTTGATGCTGTAGTGGCGTTGATTTTATCTGGCATAGCGCTGAAGCTGGCCTTTTAAAGCGATATCTGGCAGGGAAAAGCCGTTGTGTCACCCTTGCAGAGCTGTCTTTGATCAGGTCTGATAGAGGTCAGATTTCAGGAGACACCAGATGACAGACTTTCGTAGCGACACAGTGACTCAACCCAGCGAAGCAATGAAAGCCGCTATGCTGGTCGCGCCTTTGGGTGATGATGTATTTCAGGATGATCCAACGGTGAACCAGCTGCAGCGTTATGCGGCCGAACTTTTAGGTTTTGAAGCGGCTTTATTTGCGCCAAGTGGCACTCAAACCAATTTAATAGCCCTGATGGCGCATTGCCAGCGTGGTGATGAAGCCATAGTAGGGCAGCAATGGCATACCTATCGCTGGGAAGGGGGTGGTATGGCGGTGTTAGGTTCTATTCAGCCTCAGCCTCTTGAGCATCAAGCCGATGGTACTTTAGCACTGGAGCATATTAGAGCTGCGGTAAAACCAGACGACCCACATTTTGCCCGTACTAAATTGATTGTGATGGAAAACACCACAGGCGGTAAGGTATTGCCGCTGGCCTATATGAATTCAGTCGCTGCTTTGGCTAAAGAGCTGGGATTAAAGTGCCATATAGATGGTGCCCGTTTAATGAACGCAGCAGTGGCTTTAGCGACGGCAGATGATTCAGATCCAATCCAAAAAGCGCGGCAACTTTGTGCTGGTTTTGATTCGCTCTCTTTATGTTTATCCAAAGGTTTAGGGGCACCTGTTGGCTCTTTGCTGCTGGGCAGTCATGCTTTTATTCAGCAGGCAAGACGACTTCGGAAAATGCTGGGCGGTGGCATGCGTCAGGCTGGAGTGTTAGCGGCAGCCGGTTTATATGCTCTTCAGCATAATATTCAGCGTCTGGCAGAGGATCATCAGCATGCACAACAACTGGCTGATGGTTTACAGCATATTGCCGCTGAACATCCACTGCTCAAAGGCAAGCTGGAACTGGTGTCTGTTCATACCAATATTTTATTTACCGATATAGCTGTTGAAGTGGCAGAGCCTTTACTGGCTTATTTGGCGGCACAAAACATAAAACTGACCAGCAGTAATTACAACAAAGCCGATCAGAACTACAAAAGAGTACGTTGGGTCACTCATCTGGATATCAAAACAATAGATATTGAACAGACCTTGGCTGCGGTAAAAAATTTCAGCGGCTGACTGGGATTAACTGACTGATTTCTGAGGCGGCCCCCTCTGCTTTTTTTTGGTTGAAGCTGATAAGGTAAAGCCAAACTAAAAAACAAAAACTCCGGGGCCATCTATGAAACTCAGTTTAGTCGCTTGTCTGACCGCCGCTCTTTTTGCCAGCAGTTATGCCGATGCTGCTTATTACCGCTCACCTGCTTTGCAAAACGATCAACTGGTATTTACTGCCGAAGGTGATTTATGGCTAAGCCAACTTAACGGTGGCGATGCCAAACGTTTAACCACACATCCAGCCGAAGAAACTCAGGCGCTATTTACCCCTGACGGTAAAGCCGTCGTTTATGTGGCGGCTTATGACGAGACCCCGGATATTTATTATTTATCTTTAACAGGCGGTTCGCCGAAGCGTTTAACAGCACACAATGCCAAAGTAAAACTGCAAGGCTGGAGCCTGGATGGCAAATTGCTGTACAGCACTGATGCCATGACAGGCCCGGTAAACAGCTGGGTGCTGAAGCTGATGGATATAGACACTCAGCAAACCGAAACTTTGCCGCTGCTGGATGCAGTTGAAGCAGTGCTGGATCAGCAAAATGGTTATGTTTATTTTATCCGCTACGGTTTGCAACTGACCGGCGATAACGCCCGTCAGTATCAGGGCGGAGCTAAAGGCCAGTTGTGGCGCTGGAAACTGGGGTCAGTGCTCGAAGCAGAACGCTTATTGGCAGATCATCAGGGCTCTTTACGTAATCCTATGCTTTGGCAAGGACAGCTGGTGCTGGTCAGTGACGCAGGGGGCAATGCTAATTTATGGTCTTACGATCCTGTTTCTACACAGCTTAAAGAGCTGACCACACATCAGGATTTTTCCGTACGTTCTGCCCGTCTTGACCAAGGCAAAGTGGCCTATCAGTTAGGGGCAGATATTAAACTGCTGGATTTAAGCTCAGGCCAAAGCAGCACACAAACTCCTGCTTTGGTGACAGACTCACCGCAGCAACGTCAGCGTTTATTAACTGAACCTCTGAAGTATTTAACCTCCAGCTCTGTTGGCTTTGCCAAGGAAAAACTTATCCTGACGCTTCGCAGCAAAGTGCAGGTGTTATCCCGTTCGCCACAACGTATTGTTGAACTGGCTGTGCCTGAAACGGCCCGGGCCCGCAGCGCTGTGATCAGTCAGGATGGCAAATGGGTGTATCTGATTTCGGATCAATCCGGTGAACCTGAAATTTGGCAATATGCTGCAGATGGTTCGGATAAAGGCAAACAACTGACCAAAGACGGTCGTGGTTTTCGCTGGAATTTAGCCTTGTCGCCGGATGGCCGTTATCTGGCCCATGATGACAAACAAGGCCAGCTTTGGGTGTTCGATTTGAAAACCCAAAGCAATCAACTGGTCCACAAAACTGGTTTTGGGTTAGGCCCTTACAGCGATATGGTCTGGAACAGTTCCAGCAATGTATTGGCCTTTATTGCAGAACAAGATGGCACTGGCCGTCAGCAAATTGGCTTGTATTCGATGAAAGAACAACAGGCAAAACTGCTGACTACAGATAAATACAATTCCTACAGCCCGGCTTTTCACCCTGATGGTGACTGGCTGTACTTTTTGTCCGAACGCGAGTTAAAGGCTACCCCAGGTTCACCTTGGGGGGACAGAAATATGGGACCCGCTTTTGATAAAAGAGCCCAGGTATTTGCTTATGCGTTAACCACTTCTGCGCAATTTCCTTTTGATGCGGAAACTGAATTAACCGCCGGGCTTGAAAGCCAGGGTAAAACTGTTCCATTGAAAGACTTACCAGGGCAGTTATGGCAAGTACCGGCGGCAGCAGGAAATTATCAGAAACTGCAGGTCAGCTCTGATTATTTATACCTGCATGAATTTGAACACAGTGGGGATGCGGGTTCAGTGCGGGCCTTAAAAATAGAGCCGGAAAACAAAAAGCTCTTGAGTTTTGCCGGTAAAGTTCGGGCCATACAAAGTAGCGCTGATGGTAAATCGCTGTTTTTGCAGTACGAAACAGAGCCTGGAAAGTATAGATTTTTCTTAGGTTCAGCCGCAGCTAAAGCGCCAGAAGGCGAAGAAGCTGAACCCTGGGCCATTGATAAAATCAGCCTGACCGTCACCCCAAAAGCTGAATGGCAACAAATGTTCCATGATGCCTGGCTGATGCACAGGGAGTTTTTATTTGACCCGGCAATGCGTGGTGTTGACTGGGGCACCACCAAAAGACGCTATCAGCCTTTGCTGGAAAGGGTAACCGACAGATTTGAGCTGGATGATTTACTGGCACAGCTGATTGGTGAGTTGTCTGTATTGCACTCGCAGGTGCGGGGCGGCGATTATGCCAAAGCCAGCGAAAGCAGCAAAGCCGCCAGTCTGGGAGGCGAATTTGTCAGCCGGGATGGCAAGTTAATACTGCAGACTATTTATCAAACTGACCCTGACTTACCTTCGATTGCCAGTCCGCTGAACAAAGCCGGAGTGGAACTGAAAACCGGCGATCACTTGCGGGCAGTGAATGGTAAAGCTGTAGCTTCAGTGCTGGATTTACATCAGGTTTTACAACAACAACAAGGTCAGCAAGTGCTGTTGCAGTTAGAGCGAAATGGCAAAGCCCTGAAAAAAGTTGTAGTGCCAGTCAGCCCGCAACAAGAGCAAATGTTGCGTTATCAGCATTGGGTGCAGCAGAAAAAACAACAGGTGGAGCAACAAGGTAAACAGCAACTGGGTTATCTGCATCTGTACGCCATGACAGCCAGCGACATCAGCAACTTTGCCCGCGAGTTTTATGCCAATGTGGATAAACCCGGCCTGATCATTGATGTGCGCCGCAACAGGGGCGGCAATATCGACAGTTGGGTGATAGAAAAGTTATTACGCCGGGTTTGGGCGTTCTGGCAACCAACTCAGGGCAAAGCTTATAGCAATATGCAACAAAGTTTCCGTGGCCAGTTGGTGGTGCTGACCGACCCACTGACTTATTCAGATGGTGAAACTTTTGCCGCCGGTATTAAAAGTTTGGGTTTAGGCCCTGTAGTTGGGCAGCAAACCGCAGGAGCGGGGGTTTGGTTATCAGGTCGTAATTTATTAGCTGATATGGGGGTGGCCCGTGTGGCTGAAACAGCACAGTTTGATAAAGATGGCCGTTGGATTATCGAAGGCAGAGGCGTGAGCCCGGATGTGATGGTCGATAACTTACCTTATGCCAGCTTCAATGGTCAGGACGCGCAGTTGTCCTATGCCATCAGTTTGCTGCAAAAACAACTGCAGCAAAAGGCTGTGCCGGAACTAAAAGCAGAGCCTTTAAAGCCGGGCATTGCCAAAGACGCACAAAAGCTGAACTGGTAACGATATTTTTTATCGCTTTAAGGGCTGAGCCAAGACTCAGCCCTTATTACGAAAAAACGTAACAGGTTTTGTTCCTGCTACAAAATGTAAGCCTTTACATTTTGCGTTTAAACTGGTATCCAATTGAAATCGTTCACTATTGGATAAAAGCTATGAAACTTAAATTCCTGTGTTTTTCTATCGTCTTGTGCAGTTATTCAGCTGTAGCTGCTGACTGGCAACCCTTACTGGATAAAGATCTGAGCCAGTGGGATACCTACTTAAGCTATAAACATAAAGAGTCTTATGATGGTTCTGTGCCTAAAGATAAACAGGGAAATCCTATAGCTCCTATAGGTTTAAATAAGGGCAATGACGAGCATAAAGTTTTTACTATGCAGCAAGAAAACAATGAGCCAGTGCTGAGAGTCAGTGGTGAAATTTATGGTGCTGTGACCAGTAAAAAATCCTATAAAAATTATCACTTAAAACTGCAATTTCGTTGGGGTGATAAAAAATGGCCACCACGTCTGAATAAACTCAAAGACAGCGGTATTTTGTATCATGCCAATGGTGAACATGGTCAGGAGTATTTCCGCACCTGGATGTTGTCGCAGGAATTTCAAATCATGGAAGGTCATAACGGAGATTATTGGCAACAAGCAACCTCGGCTATTGATGTCAGAGCTTTTTTACCTGAGTCAATTATGAATGCGGTGGCCGATGAGACTCAGCCCTTTATAAAAGTGGGCAAAGGCGAAGAGCTGCAGGGCTTTGTGTTGCGTAAAGACAATCATGAAAAACCGGCAGGGCAGTGGAATACGCTGGAACTGATCACTTTTGAAGGTCAAAGCCTGCATATAGTGAATGGCCATGTGGTGATGGTGTTGCGTAACTCCAGATATGTCACGCCAGAAGGCAAAACTGAACCTTTAATTGAAGGCAAAATTCAGCTGCAAAGTGAAGCAGCAGAACTGTTCTATAAAGGCATACTAATTAAGCCTTTAGAGCAAATGCCGGCAGAATACAGCAAGCTGTTTTTGTAATGGGATTAAAAAAACATCGGGAATGTTTTTTAACAACGCGAAGCGTTGGCCCGAAGGGTGAGCGCCATGGATGGCGGCGAATAAAGTAAGGCAGCCAAATGGCTGCCTCAACTTTATGCGCTAGTCGAACAAGAACGTCAGAATTTATAGCCAGCGTTAAAGACTGCGACAGTTCTGCTGTCGCCATCACGACGGCCACCATCGTAATCTGCTGTGCCTAAACCACCACCTAAAGTCCAGCCACGACCGCTAAAACCACTGAAGTGGTAATCATAAGTGGCCAGCAATAAAGATTTGCTATCAAACACATCAGAGCCTGAAGCATATTGAGCACCAAATACGTGCTGACTACCAGCAGATGGTGCTATATGAAAACCTACAGCTGCGCCGCCAATACCTACACCCACATAAACAGCCATATTATCTTCGCGGTACATAAATTTACCGCCTAAGTCGCCGTACTGAGAGCCAAAACCTGCGGCTGGCACAAATTCACCAGCCTGAGCAACGCCTGCTGCGAATACTGTTGCGACTACTAAGGTGGCCAGAGTTAATTTAATTTTCATTGTTATGATCCCTCTTTAAAACACAGACCGGAAGTTGCCCGGTTCACATAAGGCCGCAGTGTACCTTTGGTAACTGAACGGCAGCTTACTGCTGTTTAAAGCCATTGTTGGAAAGGTCAGGCCCTGAAATGAACAGGTTGAAAAATGAGCGTACAGTTCAGCTTAGGCTCATATTTACAGGTGCAAACTAAAAATCCACCTGCTAGTGGGGGCTGTAATGAAGTTTAGATATTACCCCGGGGCAGTCTCAATACCATAAGGTATTAGCTTAAGTAAAAAGACAGGAGTGCATCCTATGAGTGCAATCAAACAACAGAAAAGTGCGCAACCCTTTACCTTTGACGCCACTAAGAACGATACAGATTTAACCCAGCAAGAGCGCCGGGCTTTAAGTTTAGTCTGGAGTGATGCTGAGTCAGAGCCTGTGAAATCCAAAAGTCCTGACTTCACTACAGATCACTGTGCTGAGCTTGGTTATAACTAGGCCGATGTGTCACCACTCATCTGTAGTTCTGATTTTAGCCAGACTCAAGCAAGGCAGTTGACAGTTTTACAATGAACCCGCAGCTGTCTTCTGCTTTGCTTGTTTTTCGCTGTCAGTTTTTTTGATACAAAGCCAGCTGTTGCATCAGTTGCCAGACGCTTTGAGGTTGTTCCGTCGCCTGTAAATAGTCTCCGACTTTTTGCCGCTGTTCTGCTGATTTATTCTGCGAGAGTTTCATTTTCCCAACAACGCTGCTGATTTCTATCCGCACCCCACAAATGCCGTTCACCAGCTTTTGCTGATAATCCGCAGATTGCAGCATGTCTGGTGCGGAAAAACTTTCCTGCCTTCGTACTAAAGCCAGAGTTTGTTCTGTATCTAAAGTAAAAGCTGTACCTTTGAGTTCAACCAGGCTGTAGTTCCAGGTTGAAACAGCCTGCTCATCGCCATAACAGTCAGCTGCGACAAAAGCATGAGGCCCCATAATCACAATTTGCACCTGCTGTTCATTGAGCTGCTTTAACTGCGGATTATTGCGGGCCAGATGGCAAAATACAGTCAGATGATCGTTCTGCCAGTCCATTAAAAATGGCAAGGGGCTGTAATACAAATCCGGGCTGTTACTCAACAGCAAACCAAAATAATGCTGCTGTAAAAAAGAGCGGATCTGATCTAAATCGTCGCTCTGAAAGTGTTTAGGTAAATACATAGTGTTTTAGCTTTCCCTTTTGACGACAAAAGCATTGTGGCATAACTGATAACCCACTTTGGGGTAATAACTCATCGCACTTTCGGCGCTATGCAATAACTGCTGCACTTGTGGCCCTGTGACTACTTGCACCTGACGTAACAACTCTTTACCTATGCCTTGTTGTTGCAGGCTTTTATCGACCAACAAATCGCAGATATAAACCACCCATGCTTTGTCTGTCATGCAGCGGGCTAAGCCCACCAATTGACCGTTTTGCCGCGCTGTCAGCAGTAAATTCGCGCTGGACAGCAGGGTTGCCATCCGGCTTTTATCCTCTGTGGGCCTGTTGATGCCAGAGGCTTTATACAAAGTCAGCATTTCTTCTAAATCAAAACTGGATTCCACCTGATAACTCAGCATATACATTCCTCTTCGCTTGTAGAAGACGCTGTTTTATCGCTAAACTGGTTCTATAGGAAGTGCCAGTTTTGTTAAAGTGAGAGATCCAGTTTGCGTATAGAACTTGGAAGTTTTTTTCTGTCTGGTGAAGGCTCCCTGCAACAGCAGTTGTATCAGGCATTACGCGAAAAGCTGCTGACTTCGCAGTGGCCTGCAGAGGCCTTATTGCCCTCCAGCCGTCAATTAGCTCTGGATTTAAAGTTAAGCCGCAATACTGTCAATCAGGTGTTGCAACAGCTGGTGGCCGAAGGTTATTTGTTGGGCCAACCAGGCCGGGGTTATCAGGTGGTGGCTGTGGCTCCGGATCAATTTTTTCAGGCAAGCGAACATGCACAAGTGGCGCTGGCACCGGCTCAAATCACAGTATTTGACTATGGGGTTACAGCTAAAACCGGGCCAGCTTCGGGTTTGCTGCAAACCGGAGTGCCAGACTTATCGGCCTTTCCTTTTGCCTTGTGGCAAAAGTTAACCCAAGGTCACAGTGGCAGAAGTGCTTTAGCCGGTATGGCGGATGCGATGGGGTATTTACCACTGCGCCAGGCGCTTAATCATTATTTACGCCAGTCCCGTCAGGTGCTTTGTGATGAAGATTGTATTGTGATCACACCAGGCGCTCAGGCTGCTTTGTTTATTGCCACTAAGCTGGTGAGTCAGGCAGGGGATAAAGTGGCGATGGAATCGCCTGGTTATCCCCGTTTACGTCAGGCCTTGCAGTTATCTGAAGCCGATATTCATTATATTGATGCCAGTTCAGACAGCGGGCTTGCCACTGCTGATCTCCCTCGCCTGAACGGCTGTAAAGCCTTGTTTGTGACTCCGGCCCACCAGTACCCTATGGGCGGTATTATGCCGCTGTCAGAAAGGTTGCATTTACTTGAATGGGCCAGACAGCAGCACTGTGTTTTGGTCGAAGACGACTACGACAGTGAATTCCAGTTTAAACACAGACCTATTGCCAGCTTGCAGGGCCTGGCACAAGGGCAAGGGGTGATCTATGTCGGCTCCTTTAGTAAAACCTTATTTCCTGCTTTGCGTTTAGGTTATCTGGTGTTACCCAAACTTTGGGCCGCTAAAGCGGCCGCTTTATTACAGGCTTTGTATGGCGACGTGGCTTTATTGCCTCAGGCGGTGACGGCAGATTTTATGCTTGAAGGGCATTTTGGCCGGCATTTGCGAAAAATGCGCCAGCTGTACCAGCACAAACAACAGTTTTTCCTGCAACTTCTTGCAGAGTTTCTGCCAGAGGCGAAGCTACACGCCCGTTATGCCGGTTTACATATCAGTCTTGAGTTTCCTTATGAAGTGGCAGATCAGCAGTTAACGGCCGAATTATTAAAAGCAGGCTACAGAGTACAGCCTTTGAGCCGTTATGTATTTGCAGGGCCTGCGCGTACTGGCCTGGTGATAGGCTTAGCCAACAGTTCAGAGCAGCAACTACGGTCAGGTGTACAGTTTATTGCGCGCTTGCTGCCTTCGTATAAAAAAGTCTGAAAAGCAGAAATCATTGATTAAATTGCAAATGGGAATTATTATCATCTGAGTTTTTTACTGAGCCTATACACCAGATGACAGAACCCAAGCCACAAAATACACCCAACAAACTGCTTAAAACTATTCGGCAATGGCTGGGCTTTGCCGTTGTACTGACTGGTGCTTTTGTATTACTGCTTGAAAGTTTTGCTGTGATCCCTGGTTGATACTCTGGCGTAGGCCACAGATCTCTGGATCAGGCCGCAGCGCCTTCATCTGCAGGCATTAAGATCCTGATCTTGTTGTTCTTCTGTACACTGATTACAATCGCTGCCATTTCCGCTGTTTGTATGGAGTTCTGATGAATAAAAGTCTTTTAACCAATCTGTTGTCTTTAGTACTGATGGCTGCTGGCTGGATTTTCGCCTTGCCATGGTTATGGGCTATTGGTCTGTTTGCCTTTTCCGGTGCTGTGACCAACTGGCTGGCTATTCATATGTTGTTTGAAAAAGTGCCTTTCTTGTACGGGTCTGGGGTCATACCTGCGCGTTTCAGCGAGTTCAAACAAGGTATTTATGATCTGATCATGGGGCAGTTTTTCAGCAAAGAAAATCTGCAGCGTTTGCTTGCTGAGCAACATGAGCAAGACGCAGTCAGCTTAAAACTGGCACCTGTGATTGAAGCCATCGACTTATCACCCGCTTTTGATGCCTTACTGGAGACAGTCCAAAAATCTTCTTTAGGTGGAATGCTGGCGATGTTTGGTGGTGCTCAGATGTTAGTGCCGTTAAAAGAGCCTTTTATCGAAAACCTGAGCCGTTCTTTAATCGAGCTGGCAGACAGCCCTGAAGTACAACAACAACTTAAAAATCAGTTGCACCAAGGCGATACTATTGATTTGTTGCAACCTAAAATTGCCGCTGTAGTCGAGGCTCGTTTAGCTGAGCTGACACCTCAAATGGTGAAAGACATAGTGCAGCAGATGATCCGTCAGCATTTAGGCTGGTTGGTAGTCTGGGGCGGCGTCTTTGGTGGCCTGATAGGTTTATTAAGTAGTTTTATTCCTGCGATTTGATTAAAACAATAATAAGGGGCAGAGTTGTCTGCCTCTTACTATCAAAATGACAGGTTAAGCTAAAAAAATCTCACCCTGTAAATAGAGTTTGGCCTGACCCGAAACCAGTACTCTTTCACCCGCCAATTCACAGCGTAATACACCGCCTCGTGCCGATGACTGACAGGCCATTAACTGAGTTTTACCAAGCTGTTCTGCCCAATACGGCACTAAACCCGCATGAATGGAACCTGTTACCGGATCTTCATCACCGCCATTGGCAGGCCAGAAATAACGTGAAACAAAGTCGTAATCTGTGCCCGGCGCCGTGGCCACCACATCATAAGGTGCCAACTTTTTCAGTTCATGGCTGTTGGTCGATAGCTGCTTTACCTGCTCTTCATCGGTATAAATCGCAAAATAAGCCTGCGCACTTTGCAACACCAAAGTCGGAGTTATAGATAATCCTGTCATCAAGGCATCTGGCGCTGTGACCGGGCTGGCAGGGCGCTTAGGAAAATCCATTTGGATCCAGCCATCAGCTTGTTGGCTTACCACTAAATCGCCTACTTCCAGGGTACTGAAGCTAAGGATGGTACTGTTGCTTTGAGCAAATAATACAAAAGCTGCAGCTAAGGTGGCATGACCACAAAAATCAATTTCAGTGACAGGAGAAAACCAGCGGATCTGATAATGATCTTTCGCCAAAGGCAATACAAAGGCGGTTTCAGATAAGTTATTTTCGGTGGCGATCTGTTGCATCAGTTCATCACTAATGGCCTGTTGCAAAGGCACAACGGCGGCATAATTGCCTTTAAATAGCTGATCGGTAAAAGCATCTACCTGATAAATCGGAAGTTTCATAGGCGTCATTCCTCTGTCTAACCTTAAGTTGCTGCATCATAGCTCAGAAATACACAGCAGAAAGACTGAACTTGCTTATAATACCTCAGCATTTTTTTGAGGATTCTTGATGAAAACGGTAATTTCTGTGGTGATAACAGGCTTGTTGTTTTGTGGCTTTGCTTTTGCGAATGATGTGGATATGGAAAAAACCATGAAGCAAATGGCGCTGAACTTTAAACAAGCTAAAGAAGCGCAGTCGGTGGAGCAGATGACGCTGGCATTAGCCAGTTTTGAAACTCAATTGCAGCAAGCCCAGCAAGGCAAATTTCAGGCGGACAAAGCAGAGCTGTATCAGCAAGGTTTAAAAGAACTGGCTGTTGAAGTGGATCAGGCCCAATTGTTATTAGCGCAGCAGGATTTGGAAGGGGCGAAGCAGCAACTGCTGAAGATGGATGAACTGCGGAAAAAATACCATAAACATCGTAAACCCAGCTTCTGGCAGCTGATTTTTGGCTAAGCAGTGCTGACAATTCATCACAGATTTTTTCTGCAAATGGCGACAAACTGATGTTTTTTATCCAGGAGGGTTGATTATGCGTTGTGTAGCTATGGTTTTTTTATGTTGTTCCGGCATGGCGTGGGCTTCCTGCCCAGGCCAGTTTGATAGCAGCACCGATCAACAATGGAACCAGTTCCGTTTGCATTCTGATGTAAAAGCTTTGGCTCCTTTGTTGTCCGACAACTTTGTACTGACTCACTCCGATGGCAGAGTGGAAGATAAACAAAGTTATTTACAGGATTTAGCCAGCAGCAACAGAGTAAACACTCAAATTGAAAACTTTGATGTGCAGATCCGCTGTTTTGAGAATACAGCTTTAGTAACAGGACGCACTAAGCAGCAAGGCATTTCAGCAGGTAAAGCCTGGCAGGGCGAATTCCGCTTTACCCGGGTCTGGTTTTATCAGAATAACCAATGGCAGCTACAGGCATCGCATTCTTCACGTTTGCCTTAACTGGCTTTTTCAGGCCGGATTGAAGTATATTGCACACAATTCAATTGAGTCCGGCTATCTGATGACCCCAGAAAACGACGATTATTTAGTATTAGAAAAACAGCTGTGTTTTTCACTTTACAGCGCCAGTCACCGGCTGGTGCGCAGTTACCGCTTATTGCTGGACCCTTTGGATCTGACCTATCCGCAGTATCTGGCCATGCTGGTGTTGTGGCAGCAACCTGAACTCAATGTCAAAGATTTAGGTGAAAAACTGCATCTGGACTCAGGCACTTTAACGCCTTTGTTAAAACGGCTGGAAAACAAAGGCTTCGTCAGCAGAACCCGCAGCCAGCAGGATGAGCGGGTAGTGCAGATCCGCCTGACTGAGCAGGGACAGTTGTTAAAGGCTCAGGCCAGTCATATCCCAAAAACTATTTTTCAGCAATCAGGTTTGCCGTTAGAACAGTTGCAGCAGTTAAAACGCAACTGTGATTTGTTATTTCAGCAACTCGAAGCCTTGTAATAGGTTTTCGCATCCCCATTTCAGTCATCAGATCCTTGCAAAGGGCAGGATGGTTTCAATGAGGCAAAAAGCATGAGTTTATCTTTTTACAGCGCGTCAGTTCCGGTCTTTAAACAGTTCCTCACCAGTTTAAAAGACTTATTGGTTAAAGCTGAAAAATTCAGCCAGCAAAAAGATTTAGCCGATGCAGTGCTGCTGCAATCGCGTTTATACCCTGATATGTTTCCGCTGCTGCGTCAGGTACAAATTGCCGCCGATTTTGCTAAAAGTGTGTCTGCCCGTTTAGCTGGTGTTGAAGTTCCGGGGTATGAAGACACTGAGCAGACTTTTGCTGAACTGCAGCAACGTCTGGATAAAACTCTGGCTTTCCTTGATACCTTAAGTGCAGAGCAATTTGCCAATGCAGCAGAAAAAGAAATTGTATTGCGTGCTGGCACACCAAAAGAAAAACGTTTTACCGGTAGTCAGTATTTAGCTCAATATGGCTTGCCACAGTTTTATTTCCATGTGACGACCAGTTACGCTTTGTTGCGTCACAATGGTGTTGAAGTAGGTAAAAAAGACTATATGGGTCAGATCTAGGTCATGTAGGGGCGGGTAAAGGGCAGGGACAAGCCCAGCCCCTGCGGTACCCGCCCGTCTTCGTTCAATTCTGCACAGAGCTATTGCATGAAGCCAACAAAACGGTGGTTTTAAGTACGGAGGAGTTTGGCTTACTCGAAGTACAAAATACCGTCGCGAGCTTCGGTATTAATATTGTGGTATTGCTTTAAAATCAGCTGCCATTTTTCCGCAATAAACTGTTGTTGACCATTTTTCCGGAATTTTTCTGCAGCTAATGTCCAGCTTTGCATCAGTTTTGGATCTGTGCCTGATTTAGACATCAGCAGGTAAACCTCTGACGTTCTGAGTGTATACACGGCTTTAATATCATCTGCGTTCAAGCCTTCTTCCCACAACAAATGCTGAATTCCCTGACTTTCGTAAGCGATTAAATCCAGCCGGCCTGAGCGCAATCTTTGAATATTTTGTTGATGGTTGACTGAAGGATGCAGGTTGTTAAAGTCTTGTTCCAGTAACCATTCTTCTCTGATATCCCCCCGAACCACACCTATGGCTTTGACCTTCCGCAATTGATCCAGCGTTTTAATTTGCACAGAATTTGAACTCAGAGCATAGGCTGACCAGCTTTTAACAACCAGCTGTCCAATCCAATAAAACTCTTGTTCCCTTTGTTCTGTTTTGGAAAAGCTGAACAGCAGGACATTAGGTTGTGTGCGGGCAATATGAATAGCACGGGCTTCAGGCATAACTTCTATTTTAGTTTTGTCATTCAGGCTGCGTTGAATAGCTTGTACCACCTCAACAGAAAAACCTGTCAGCTGGCCGTGGCTATCCAGATAACTGGCCGGAGGTTCCACCACTGTGATGATGCGCAACGCCTGACTTTGAACAGAGAAACTGGCAAAAAAGAAAAACACACCCACAATCCATCGCATGGTCAGCTTTCTCTGATTAAGAAACACTGTGTTAGGTATAGTCAGGTTTCACAGTGCTGGCAACAAAGAGTTTCCACAAGTGATCAAAGACGGACAAGGCGTTTTAATTTCGCCGCTGGCAACAAAATAATTAAATTGCCCAAAGCCACAATACAAACACCAATAAGAGCTGACCAGCTCCAGTGGTAGTTTTCAAACCAGGTGGAAATACCTAAAGCAACAATAGGGAATAACACCATAGTATAGGCCGCTTTTGCCGGGCCTATGCGGCCTACCAAAGTTAAATAGGCACCAAAAGCCAGTACAGATCCAAACAAGGACAAATACAGCAAGGACAGGCTAAAACTGGCTGACATAGTAAAGACCGGCATAATGCCTTGTGTTAAAGCCAATAGGGCCATCATGCCAGCGCCATAAGCCATACCAAAGACATTAGTCTGAACTACAGGTAAATGTTGTTGCTGGTTTTTGGAGGACAGCATATTGCCAAGCGAGGCGATGTAAGTGCCGACAATACTGAGCACTAAACCCCAAAAAGCAGAACCATTACTTTCCAGCCCTGCTATCTCTGGCCAGAATACAAAAGCTATACCCAAAATACCTAACAAGGCCCCCAGCAAAGTTTTTGTGTCCACAGGTCGGCCAAAAAACAAGGCACCATTGAGGATGTTCATCAACACTATACTGGAAAACACCACAGCAATAAGACCACTGGTTAAATCAGAAGTGGCCAGATAAATCAGCAAGTAGTTTAAGCAAAATAAAAACAAACCTTGCAGCGCCATCCAGCCATGCTGACGACGGCTAAAGCGCAGCGGCAATTTACGCCATAAACACCAGAACCATAGCAATAGAGCCGCTAAACCAAAACGATAGGCAATAGACCACATTTCCGGCACATCGCCGAGTTGAAACTTAATGGCAAAAAAAGTAGAACCCCAAATCAGCACTGTCGCCAGATACAGGGTAATAGAATGGGTCAGCATAAAGCCTCATTAAAACTGCGGTATTTAATCAGTCTCTGCCGAAGTTTTGGTTAATGTAGTGCGAAAATCACTTTGTGCTTTCTTTTTAAAATCACGCTGCACTATGTCAAGGGCGGCAAGCACAGTGTGGGCTGGCAAATCCTGTTGCTCCAACAACAGGATCAGTTCTACAGCCAATTGCACCTCAAGTGGTGCTTCTGATAAAGCAGGGTGCTTAGTTTTTGTCACGTTGGGTGTCTAAAAAACCTTTGGCCTTGGCAACAGCTTCACGCACTTTCATGATCATTTCAAAACGTTCAGTCTGAGGCAGATAAAAGGCCATATCTACTTCATAACGAATATACTTAGGCGGCAAAAGATTCAGTACTATGCAGCATAAGTCAGCCAAATATTCGGTGTCGTGCTCATCATCTAAACGTAACTCAACCAGATGGTCCAACAGAAGTTTTTCGTAATAATTATGGATATCGTCATCTAACTTCATCTGTTACTCCTTGTGTGGCTGAACTTTATGTTCTGGCCGCTTATGACTTCTGCCTAAGCATAATCAGTTCGAACATAAAACGCTACTGACTGCTGTGAACTTCAGGTTGTGCTGATAGAATACAGCGGTCAAAACAACAGGCTATGGCCTAAGATTAAAAAAATGCAAAAGAATACAACCCCTTGTTACTACGGTGACTACCTGCAACTGGACAAAATTTTAACAGCCCAGGCGCCTGAAAGTGCAAAGTATGCCAATGAAGCCCATGATGAAACCCTGTTTATTGTGGTGCATCAGGTGTACGAATTATGGTTTAAACAAGTGCTGCATGAACTCAAAGCCGTGCTTGGCGTCTTTGCTGCAGATGAAGTGAAAGATCAGCAACTGACAGGGGTAGTGCATAAACTCAAGCGGGTTATTACCATTCAGCAACTGATGAACCAGCAAATTGGGGTGATGGAAACCATGACGCCTCAGGATTTTATGTCATTCCGCGACTACCTGGTGCCTGCCTCTGGTTTTCAAAGCGTGCAGTTTAAGATGCTGGAAATTGGTCTGGGTTTAAAAAGTGAATACCGCATCGACTTTGATAAAAACTCTTTTTACAGCCGTTTAAATGAAAAAGACCGGAGCTTTTTAGAAGGACTGGAAACTCAGCCGAGTTTGTTTGAGCAAGTGGAAAAGTGGCTGGAACGTATGCCATTTTTGCAATTTGGTGATTTCAGTTTCTGGCAGATGTACCAGCAAGCAACTGAAAAAATGCTGAACGAAGATGAAAGCACTGTCTTGGCTATTGAACAAATTGCCGAACATGAACGCGAACTGCAGCTCAGAGAAATCGTCAACACCAGAGCCAAGTTTGCTGCTTTGCTGGATAAAGACAAATATGCTGAACTGCAACAGCAAGGCAGCTTCCGTTTAAGTCAGCGCGCTATGCTGGCTGCTTTGTTTATCACTTTGTATCAGGAAGAACCTGTGTTTAACCTGCCATTTCAGGTCTTAACCTGTCTGACTGAAATTGATGAAAACATGACCATCTGGCGCTACAAACATGCCATGATGGTGCAGCGTATGCTGGGGACTAAAATTGGTACTGGCGGATCTTCAGGTCATGATTATTTAAAACGCACCACAGAAAAAAACCGCATCTTTACCGATTTGTTCCACATGGCAACTTTCCTGCTGCCAAAATCGGATTTGCCGGATTTGCCTCTGACAGTGCGTAAACAACTGGGATTTTATTTCGCTGGCGCCCAGCAGATTTAAATTGTAGGGTGGGGGTTATCCCCGCCCGTCTTAAATTCCAAACAAATCTCTATCGGGTTTTGTTACAGCCTGCAGGGTAGGGTGCAATCGACGCGAAGCGACATTGCGCCATGACGCCACAGCACCAATGCGCACGCAATCAACTTATGGCGGATTGCCTGTGGCAAATCCACCCTACCTCGCTTCAAGTACGAAGGGCATGATGTAGGGTGCAATCAACGCGAAGCGACATTGCGCCACAGCACCAATGCGCACTCCTTCAACTTATGGCGGATTGCCTGCGGCGAATCCACCCTACTTTGTTTCAAGCACGAAGGGCATGATGTAGGGTGCAATCGACGCGAAGTGACATTGCACCATTACGCTACAGCACCACAGTGCGCACCCCATCAACTTATGGCGGATTGCCTGTGGCGAATCCACCCTACCTTGTTTCAAGCACGTAAAGCATGAAACCAACGGTTTGTATTTGGCAAGGACAAACCGCTGACTTTAAAGGCCGCATAAAACAGCTGTAAATGGATTTGAGTTAAGGCATCGAGATCACGCTGATAACCCCCACCAATCACAGCTGCAACCGGAATTTCGCGCTTGTGGCATTCGTTTAATACATACCAGTCGCGCTCTGCCACTCCAGCAGTGCTGATATGCAACAACCCCAAATCGTCTTGCTGATGAATATCTATACCCGCGTCAAAAATCACTAAATCGGGCTGATGAATACGTAATAAATACTCCAGGCTTTGCTTTACTGCAGCCAGATACTCTCCATCAGTACAGGCGGTTGGTAAGCCAAGATCCCAACTGGACTGCTGTTTGCGGGCCGGAAAGTTTTTTTCGCCATGTAAAGAGGCTGTGATAATAGCGGGTTCATCGGAAAAAATGGCGGCAGTGCCGTCGCCCTGATGCACATCACAATCAAAAATCAGCACTTTGTCCACACCCTGAGTTAAGGCATAACGGGCAGCTACTGCTAAATCATTAAATAAACAAAAACCACTGCCTTCGCCGACAAAAGCATGGTGATAACCTCCACTTAAATGCAAAGCCAGCCCTTGTTGTAACGCCAGCTGCACTGTTTGCACTGTGCCACCAACCGAAGTTAAAGAGCGTGTTACTAATTGTTCTGACCAGGGGAAGCCTATACGGCGCATAGCTTTTGCGTCCAACTGACCAGAAATCAGTTGCTTTGTATAGAAGGGGTCATGCACTGAGCCTAGCTGATCTGTAGTTGCGATTTGAGATGAAGTGAACTGATCAACAGGCACACCCAACTCTAATAAGGCCTGATACAAAGCCTGATATTTACCTATGGGGTAACGGTGTTTAAAGGGCAGTTCCAGTTGACTGTAAATAGGGTGATAAATCAGCCCCGGCGGTTTTGTTCGGACCACTGAATTTCTACCTCTAATTCGCTTAAGGCTTTACGGCAACGGCCTAAACGGGCATGAATAGCCAGCACTCTGTCGGCGCTGGTATCTGCTGATCCACCGGACAACTGGCGTTGTTCCAGTTCAAGCATATCCAATAAACGTCGCTCAAAGCCCTGATATTCGGACAGTTGCTGATACAATTCCTGAGTAGAGCGGCGCAATTGCCCTACCATAGCCTGAGCTTGCTCTGACGCGTTAGGGGATGCAGGGCGTTTTTTGCCTTTACCAGGTAAATAACGTAAATCTTTGGTTTGAAAAGCCCGGCTTAATGCCTGAATTTGTGCGCTGAGTTTAGCCGCTAAGGCCTGAGCTGAGCTGGTGCGCTGCTCAGTGCTGAGCTTTAAGCGTTTTAGCATAGCTTCGGCTTCCAGCACATAGTCGGTTAAAAAAGGCGAATGGGATTGAAACAAGTCGCTGTCAAACCAGGCTTTTTGTTGCCAGCTGCTTTGTTTACCATCTATTGCTTTGGCTTGTTGGGTCAGCTGTTTGAGTTGTTGCTCAAGCGCAGCCAATAAGTCTTTCATCCATTGCTCCAGGCTTGCCATAACAAGCGGGCGGTAATAGCTAATACCATAGTTAAAAATATCGGCCTGATAAACTTACTGCCAAAACGAATCGCTGAACGGGCACCAAAATAGGACCCAAGCATTAAACAGGCCCCCATTGCCAGCCCTAATGCCCAATAAATATGACCAAGCCAGGCAAAAGTCACAAGCGCAAATACATTACTGACACAGTTCATTGAACGGGCTACACCGCTGGTCAGCAGTAAATTGATTTTATACAGCGCCATGGTCGACACCATCCAGAAAGCGCCAGTGCCAGGGCCTGCCAAACCATCATAAAAACCTAAAGTAAAACCCTGAGCGCGTTGTTGCCAGAAATGGTTGGGGGTCTGCTCTGGTAAAGTAAGCTGATCATCCGGCTGCATTTTTGCAAATAAACTGTATAAAGCGGCTATCACAATAAAAAACGGAATAATACGTTCCAGCCATTCTTTGCTGATTAAATCCACCACTAAAGTGCCACAAACAGCACCAATAGCGGTGAATATCAACGCTGTACGCCAAAATGCAGGGTCAAAAAGCCTGCGTCTATAATAGGTGACTGAAGCGGTAATGGAGCCAAAAGTAGCAGCCAGTTTATTGGTGCCTAATACCAGATGAGGCGGTAAACCTGCGGTCAACAACGCAGGTACAGTTAATAAACCTCCGCCTCCGGCTATTGCATCAATAAAACCAGCTACTAAAGCCACAACACATAAAGCGGCGACGACCCAGAGTTCTAAACCTAATTCCATTTTTAGTCTTCAATTGTCTGTGAAAAGGGAGGTAATGCTTTTAGCATGGCCTTGCCATAAGTTTTGGTGACTAAGCGCCTGTCTAAAATCACAATACGGCCATGGTCTTGTTCCTGGCGTAGCAGTCTACCACAGGCCTGCACCAGTTTTCGTGCTGTGGCTGGTACTGTCATTTGTAAAAACGGATTGCCACCTCGTTTGGTGATTGCTTCAGATAAAGCTTCTTCCAAAGGCGAGGAGGGCACAGCAAAAGGCAATTTAGTGATCACCAGATTGGTTAATAAAGCGCCGGGTAAATCCAGACCTTCAGAAAAACTTTGAGTGCCGCATAAGATACTGCCTTCACCTGCTTTTACTTTCAGGCTATGAAGCTCCAGCAACGACTGACGGGAAGCCTCGCCTTGCACTAAAAAAGACCAGCCTTTCGCTCGCAAAGCTTCGACTACTTTTTGCATTTGCCAATACGAAGCGAACAGCAGCAGGTTACCGGCTTTTTTATCCAGGTATTTTGGTAATTTATCGATCAATTCGTCAGTAAATGCATCACTGCTGGGGTCGGTTTGCATTTTGGGCAACAACAAACTGGCTTTGTTTTGATAATCAAAAGGCGAGTCGACTTTTAGTGTTTTTAAGCCTGGGTGCTGAGCAAGGCCTAATTCCTGTTTGATATAGTCGAAACTGTTCAGCGTGGTTAAAGTGGCGGAACAAAGCACAGTGGCAAAAGCCTGACTAAATAATAAGTCGTCCAGCAAAAAACTGACTGACAAAGGGCTGGCATAAGCGCTGCTGAGTTGATTATCTCTGTCCATAGCCACCCAACGTGCCTGATTCACATGTTTTTGTTGTGGCACTGAATACAGCCGCCAGAGTTCAGACTGCTGTTCAAATCTGTGTTCTATCGCCGTAAGTTCAAATTGCAGAGGCAGCACCAGTTTGGTGGCTACTTTATGTTCTGTCGTAGCTTCGGATAAAAATTGTTGTAATTTTTCTACACAAGATAAAGCTTTACCACTTAATTCGGCCAGTTGATCGGCATGAGAAGCAAAAGTCTCTGGTAATACTGCGTCGGCAAAACGGTAATGGGGCTCTTTGGTAAACCAGTTATGCTGATTCAGTTCAATCTGATGTTGCACAGGTTTAAGCTGTTTTAAAAAATCAGTCGCAAGTTCATCCAGTTTCAACACTTCGGTCATAGCACCATGTTGCGGCAAAATGCCAGCTAACTGCTGGGTGGTTTTTTTCAGTTTTTCCAGATACTGCGCCGGGAAACTCAAAGGCGCATAAGCGGAAAAAAAATCACGGCCACTGTCGGGCAGATGATGGGCCTCATCTATCACATAAATACAATCCGCAGGTTCCGGCAATATTTGTGAGCCGGCATCTAAATCAGCCAATAACAAAGCATGATTAACCACCAATACGGTGCTGCCCTCTATTTCAGCCCGGGCTAAATGAAAAGGACAGTGGTGGTGAATTGAGTTGGCTTTGCTGCAATGCGCCGGATCGGACGCTATTGCATACCAATGTTCATCTGCTACCGGCTCTATTAAACTGTCTCTGTCTCCCAGCCAATGACGCTGCTGCCAGTTGGTCAGTAACTGCTGTAGTAAAGCTGCTGGGGCAGTACTTTGAAATAAAGGTAATAAATCAGGTTGCTGCAATTGCTGGCGGATTTTTTCGACGCAGGCGTAACGCTGCCTGCCTTTCACTAAACAGAATTCAAATTTAAGGCCGCTGTGCTTTAGGAAAAAAGGTAAATCTTTTTGCACCAGCTGTTCTTGTAAAGCCACAGTAGCAGTGGCTATCACCAGTGTTTTTTTCTGTTTTAACGCAAAAGGAATGGCAGCCATTAAATAAGCCAGAGATTTACCTGTACCAGTGCCTGCTTCGACTAGTAAGGTTCTGTCATAACTGTGGTAACTGCCAGCCAATGTATTGGCAATTTCAGCCACCATCTTGTTTTGACCGGGGCGGGGCTGATAATTCGTCAGATTGCTTTTCAGCTGCTGGTGAATTTCACGAATTTGGCTTTTTAAAGCATCAGTAAGCATTAAAACATCTGGATAAAAAAACAGGGGTTTATGATAAGTCAGCCTTTAGTTCAGCGCAATATCGATATTGACGATAAAAAATAGCACTCAAAGCCGCGAATAAATGAAAAAAATTGACTTATAGACTGTAGAGTTAAGTTTACAAATTTTAGTGCGAAATTTGGCTGACATCTCAAATTGATTAAAAAACATTCTAAAAGAGGTTTTTTTGTGGGCTAAATAGGGAGAAGCGCTGCAAATCTATCCTCTCTATTGACTGCGCTGACTAGAAAAGGTGGGGTTTGCCGCACACGTTGACAACGCCCGATGAAATTTGTTCCGTAAAAGCTGTTGACCGTGCTGAAAAATTGCGTTTATTATCGGGGCGTTGTTTTCGGGGTCCACCTCGATTGCGAAAAGTTCGGAGTTCCAATCGCCGTAAAGGTTGGTCATCGTAAAAATATAGAATCACTAAATAGTGGTCCAGGGAGAAAAACATGTTTACAAATAATAAATTATCAAAGGCAGTGCGTTTAGCCGTTGCTTTTGGTGCAGCTTCAGTTGCTTTTTCATCTGTAGCTCAGGAAGCTGCATCAGAAGAGGAAGCAAAAGACGTTGAGCGTATCGAAGTAACTGGTTCACGTATCAAGCGTACTGATTTGGAAGGTTCATTACCGATCACTACTATTGACCGTGCTGCTATTGATATGTCTGGTCAGCTGTCTGTGACTGACTTGTTACGTAACACCACTTTCAACTCTTTTGGTTCTAACCGTACTACTTCTGGTAACGCTGCTCAGGGTACATCAGAAATTAACTTACGTGGTTTAGGTGCCAACAGAACATTAATTCTGATCGACGGCAAACGTGTTCCTAAGTCACCTTTAACCGGTAGCTCACAGGATTTAAACCAGTTACCACTGGCTGCTGTTGAACGTATCGAAGTGCTGCAAGACGGTGCATCAGCTGTTTACGGTTCAGATGCTATCGGTGGTGTAATCAACATCATCACTCGTAAAGATTACGATGGCGCTGAAATCAAAGTAGGTACTTCACGTGTAAGTATCCCTTCAGAAGGCGGTGACCGTGAAGAAGGTAGTTTCCTGATCGGTTCTGCTAATGATAAAACTAACCTGATGGCTGGTTTTTCCTGGAACAACCGTGACATCATTTTTGAACGTGCTTTCCCGTGGGTTGCATCTCAGCGTGGTTTATCTCCATACGGTAATAACTGGGCTGATTTAACTTCAACTGGTCGTGTTCCTTCAGCTACTGCTGCTAAATCTATCTCTGCTGGTTGTGACTTCGAATTGTATTACACTGCAACCAACCCTTGGATTGGTGGCGACATGTGTAGTTATGACTTCCTGAAAACCAACGCCAACGACTCATCCACTGGTAACCAGTCATTGTTCTTACGTGGTACACACGAATTTACTGACAACTGGAAAGTTTATGGTAATGCTAACGTTGCTAAAACTAAGTCTTTCGGCCGTTATGCTGCATCTCTGAACGATCCAGGCAGTATCCTGACTGCAAACAGCCCAAATAACCCAACTAACCCAAACAGCCCATTATATGATGCTTCAATTGGTGGTGCTGCGCGCTCAGTTGCTGTATTCCACCGTTTTGCTGCTTTAGGAACTCGGGATACACAGGTTGATAACTACTCTAACGACGTCATGGTTGGTTTTGAAGGTAATGTAAACGACATCGATATCGATGTTGGTGTACGTAAAGCAAAAACCAAAGCCTATAACATCGGTACTGGCTACCTGCTGCGTTCTGCTGCTAACATTGCAATGGAAAGTGGTGCCTACATGTTAAACGACCCATTTGGTGAGCGTTTTACAGATCCTGCTGCTCAGGCTGCTCACCGTGCCTTGTTGAACTCAATGAACGTAACTATTTCTCGTATCAGCCAGTTTGATCAGGAAGAAGCTTTCGCTTCTGCTGCTTTTGATGTGATGGAATTAGAAGCCGGTGCAGTTCAGACAGTAGTTGGCGCTGAATACCGCAAAGAGCAATACAAAGACAAATACGATGCCCTGTCTGAAGCTGGTGTTGTAGGTGGTTCAGCTGGTTCTTCAGCTGGTGGCGGTCGTGATGTTAAGTCTGCTTACTTTGAAACTTTAGTGCCAGTAGCAGAGCAGTTTGAACTGAACTTTGCCGGTCGTTATGAAAAATACTCAGACTACGGTAATGACTTTGCACCTAAAGTATCTGCCCGTTATGAGCCGTTAGAAGGCTTAGTATTACGTGGTTCAGTTGGTAAAGGTTTTAACGCGCCAAGTCTGGATATTCTGACACAACAGCCTTCTCCTGGTAACCCAACAGTACAAGACTTTGTGTTATGTGACCGTAACAATACACCTGTAACAGCTTGTCCGTCAGGTCAAATCCGTACTACTGATATTGCTAACCCTGAATTGAAGTCAGAACAGTCTGATCAAATGTCTTTTGGTATCGCTTATCAGCCAACAGATTGGTTAAACTTTGCTGTTGACTACTACAATATCGAAATTGAAGACTCAATCCGTTATATCGGCTTACAAACACTGATCAACCGTGAACGTGCTGGCGATTCTATTCCAGCTGGTTTAGGCGTAGTTCGTGACCCGGTGACTGGTGCAATCATGGAATCTACTACAGGTTCTGCGAACGATGGTACTGAAGAAACTTCAGGTATCGACGTGAACATCGCGACCAACTTTGATTTTGGTAACTTCGGTAAACTGAAGTCAACTTTCCAGGCCAGTCACGTGTTTGACTATAGTTTGGATGGTGGCCGTAACTTAGTAAAAGACCCAGGTAGCCCACAAAGACGTATATCTTTGAACCATGCCTGGAGCATCAGCGACTTTGATGTGTCTTTCACTACTAACGTGATTGGTTCACAGTTCAATAACGTGACTACAGCTAACAATGTAACTAGCCGTACTGGCCATATTGCTTCATGGACTACGCATGATCTGCAAGTGGTTTACCACACTGGCTGGAACGCAGATATCACTGTAGGTGCTCAGAACTTGTTCGAGAAGTTCCCACAAATCGGTGTATCAAGTGCTGCTGGTCGTAACCTGGACTACACACTGTATGACGCATACGGCCGTGTCAGCTACGTTCGTTACACTCAACGTTTCTGATAAGCCCTTACTGTTAAGTTGTGATCACAACTGCAGTATAAGCTGACGTAAAACCCCACTTTGGTGGGGTTTTTTTTAATGCAAAGTAGTGCTTATTTAAAGCAACTGCTGATGAGTAGATAAAAGAGTTGATTATGGAACACTGGGACAATCTCTGGAGTACTACAGAAGCTTTAAGCAGTTTTGCTGAAGGCGAAATGGCGTTTGGATACAAAGGGGCTGTAGCTGACTATTGGTTGTCAGTGTTTGAAACTCAGGCAGAACAGGCTGTAGTTGCTGATTTGTGTTGTGGTAATGGGGTTTTGCTTTTAGCTGCTGCCAGTTATGCAAGCTCAGCAGAAAAAGATTTTGTGTTATATGGCATCGATGCTGCTCAGGTGAATTTCTCTGCAGTAAAGCAGCAATTAGCAAAACTAACTCCTAAGGTAAAAGCAGAGTTTCTCGACAATACCTCAATAGAAAAGTTACCACTGGTCGATCAATCTTTAGATTTAGCTATTTCTCAGTTTGGTTTTGAGTACACGGACCTGGATCTGTCGTTAACTGAAGTGCACAGAGTATTAAAATCAGGCGCTTCACTTTGTTTTATTGCTCATCACCCAGACTCTTTTATTTCCAAAGACTGCCAGTTGGGAGTGAATATTTTGCACTCGCTATTGGACCAGTGTTTGTATTTTGATTTGGCTATATCCCTGATTGAATTAACTCTTCAGCTCAAGCAAAAAGCTATATCACCTGATCAGGTGCCTGCTTTTGCTCAGGTCAATCAGGCGTTATTGTCTATTATGCAGCAGTTTAATCAGAGCTATCAGTCCGATGAAGCACAAGAGTGGTTTTCAGATCTGTTCCGTCAAACAGCTCAGGCTGTTTTAAAATCGGATGCTGCAGCCTTAGAGGCGATCAAAGCGTTAAAAATGAATACCGGCTTTCATCTGCAGCGCTTACTGCAGCAGCAGGCTGTAGTGTTAACCCCGCAGCGACTGGATGCTAAGCTGGCTGCTAAGCCCGGGCTTTTTACTTCTGCAGTTTATACAGAGATCCGCAATGACGACGGGCTGATAGGCGTGGCTGTGAAACTGACAAAAATTTGAGGTCTATGACTCAGAAGCTTAGAGCCCTGGATGATAACTTCTGCTTAGTTTGCCGAGCTGTTAAAACCAACCTATGGTGTGCTGTGTTCTGATAAATTTTTAGCGAAACGAAATTTTTTTTGTGTAGTACAGGTCTACTGAACGCAACTTATTGCAACTTAACGCAACTACAAGGAATATTGATATGAAATCGAATAAAACTACTGCTGTTGCCATCAGCGCTTTGGTACTGGGCTCTTTATCCACTTTGAGTTTAACTGCTAATGCGAATCCGTTTTCAGCTGATCAGTTGAATGCCGGTTACCAGTTAGCCTCAGCAGAAGCCTCGTGTGGCGCTGATAAAGCCAAAGATAAAGAAGCCAAATGTGGTGAAGACAAAGCCAAAGATAAAGAAGCCAAATGTGGTGAAGGCAAATGTGGTGGCGATAAAAAAGACGGCAAAGACAAAGAAAAAACCAAAGAAGCTAAATGTGGTGAAGGCAAGTGCGGTGGCGCTGTATAACACCGAAGAATGTCAGCCTGCCAGTGCAGGCTGACTGCTTTTAAGGAGAGCTTATGTCTGATGTCCCTTTGGGTTTAACAGCGACAGAAGTCGGCTTGGGTTTGCGACGTGAAATGCTCACTACTGTGCTGGAACAGCCTCAAACCGACATCGATTTTTTTGAAGTAGCGCCGGAAAATTGGTTGCCTTATGGTGGCGCCTATCAGAAAAAGTTTCGTCAGTTAACTGAACGTTACCCCTTTATATGCCATGGTTTGTCTTTGTCTTTAGGCAGCCCTGATCCATTGGATCTGGATTTTGTTCAACAAATCAAAGCTTTTTTAAAAGAACATCAGATCAAATTGTACAGTGAACATTTAAGTTATTGCTCTGCTGCAGGGCATTTGTATGATTTGCTGCCTATTCCTTTTACCGAAGAAGCCGCAGTTTATGTCGCAGGGCGTATTCGCCTGGTGCAGGATATTCTTGAGCAACCTTTAGTCATCGAAAACGTGTCTTATTATGCCGCGCCCGGTCAGGAATTGTCGGAGCTTGAATTTACCAATGCAGTGCTGGAGCTGGCCGACTGTAAACTGCTGTTAGATGTGAATAATATTTACGTGAATTCAGTCAATCACAGTTACGATGCGCTGGATTTTTTAAAAGGCCTGCCTACAGAGCGTATCGCTTATGGTCATGTGGCCGGACATTACCGACAAAGTGACAGCTTATTAATCGATACCCATGGTGCTGATGTGTCTGATCCGGTTTGGGCCTTGTTATCAGAGGCCTATCAGCATCATGGTGTATTTCCGACTTTACTGGAACGGGATTTTAATATTCCTGATATGCAGCAACTGCAACTGGAGCTGGCGCATATTCGTGGCTTGCAACAAGCTAAGCAAAACAAGTTGAGGGCCTGAAATGAAATTCCAACAGGTTCAACAGGACTTTGTCGCTTATTTACGCTCGCCAGAGCAACACGAAAAACCCCTGGATGTAGAGCAGGAGCGTCTGGATGTTTATCGGGAGTTGCTGTTTAACAATGTTTCAGGTTTTGTTTGCAGCGCTTTCCCTGTGTTGAAATCTTTGTATACAGAGCAGGCATGGCAGCTGCGTTTACAGCTATTTTTTGCGGAATATCGCTGCAACAATCCGTTCTTTTTATCCATAGCCCAAAGTTTTTTAGATTTTTTACAGCACCAGTATCAATTACAACCTGATGACCCGGTGTTTCTGCTGGAGCTGGCGCATTATGAATGGCTGGAACTTGAGCTAGCGACTCGTAAAACCGAACCCGGACTTACCATAAGAGATCTGAAACAGCAGAGATTGCAGTTGTCAGAACTCGCTTCAGTGCAGGCGTATCAGTATCCAGTGCAGCAAATTTGCGCTGAGTTTCAGCCGACAGAACCTCAAGCCAGCTTTTTGTTGATCTACCGGGATCCGCAGGATGAGGTAAAGTTTATTGCGTTAAATCAACTGACAACTCTCTTGCTGCAGTTGCTGGAGCAGCAACCGGGCCTTACATTTGCAGGGCTTATCGATTTGCTATCACCTTATGTGCCTCAACTGGACTATGCCCAATTGTCGACAGGAGCTGAGACCCTGCTGACGGATTTTGTGCAGAAAGGCATAGTGCATGCTTTTCAAGCTGGCTAAAATTCATTACCATGTCCCACCTTTTTAGTGAATGAGCTCAGATCATGGCAGACGAAAATTTTAAAGAATCTTTTGGTATCGGCCAGTTAGTGCTGTTAGTCACAGCCTTCGTGGTTTTATTGTGTCTGGCACCTATTATCAGTTGGCTGCGGATCATCGCTTAAACTTTTTTCGAGCGTGAAATAACCGCCTGCTGGCGGTTTTTTTACTTTTCACGACAGCTATCCTTCAGAACGGCTGTCTTTTAAGCTGGATATAATCAGGATCGTGATGATGAATGAACATTCTCTTTCTGCTTTATTAAGTCAGGTGATCAAAGCAGTGCCTGACTACCCAAAGCCAGGTATTTTATTTCGTGATGTGACCAGCCTGATGCTGGACGCTGATGCTTTTGCAAAGGTGATTGATGCCTTTAAACAACAGTATCAGGGCAAAGGCTTTACTAAAATTGTGGGTACTGAATCCCGTGGTTTTATTTTTGGTGCTCCTTTGGCCTATGCTATGGGCTTACCTTTTGTGCCAGTGCGTAAACCGGGAAAATTGCCACGTGAACGTATTGCCCAGTCTTATCAGCTGGAATACGGCGAAGACACGCTGGAAATCCATAAAGACGCTATAGTTGCCGGAGATAAGGTGCTGTTAGTGGATGACTTATTGGCTACAGGTGGTACTATTGCTGCAACAACAAGTTTAGTCGAGCGTTTAGGTGGTAAAGCCACAGACGCTGCTTTTGTGGTGAATCTGCCGGATTTAGGCGGACAAGCGCGTTTAGAAAAGCTGGGGTTAAGCCTTTATAGTCTGGTTGAATTTGCAGGCGATTAATTTCAATAAAACACAGGCACAGGTGGCATGAGTTATCAGGTACTGGCAAGAAAATGGCGACCCCAACATTTTGGTCAACTGGTCGGCCAGGATCATGTGAAAACAGCGCTGACCAATGCGCTGAATCACAACAGATTACATCATGCCTATTTGTTTACCGGTACCCGAGGTGTCGGTAAAACCACCATAGCCCGTATTTTTGCCAAAAGTTTAAACTGCGAAACAGGCGTGACCTCCACGCCTTGTGGTGTTTGCAGTGCCTGTGTCGAAATTGATCAGGGTTTTTTCGTTGATCTGTTAGAAATTGACGCTGCATCCCGCACTAAAGTAGAAGATACCCGCGATTTACTGGATAACGTGCAATACGCGCCCAGCCGAGGCCGTTATAAGGTTTACTTAATAGACGAAGTGCATATGTTGTCGCGTCACAGCTTTAATGCGCTTTTGAAAACTCTGGAAGAACCACCACCTCATGTGAAGTTTTTGCTGGCGACTACGGATCCACAAAAACTGCCAGTCACAGTGTTGTCCCGTTGTTTGCAGTTCAGCTTAAAAGCATTAAGCCCAGAGCAGATTAAACAGCACTTATCTTATGTCTTGGCACAGGAAGGCATTCCGGCTGCTGAGGAAGCTTTGGCTTTGTTAGCACGTGCAGCCAAAGGTAGTTTACGCGATTCATTAAGCCTGACCGATCAAGCCATAGCTCAGAGTAACTCCAACATCACTGTGCCTCTGGTACGCGATATGCTGGGCTACCTGGAACAGCAATGGGCTGAGCTTCTATTAGCTGCTGTGATTAACCGTGATTTAGCCGCATTGAAACAGCATTTGGATCAACTGGTGCAGCAGCATAGTCATTTTGCTCATGTACTGGATGATATGCTGGCCTTGTTGCATTTAGCGGCTTTAAGTCAGTTTAACTGGCAGGCCGCTGATCTGGTTACCGATCATAGCGCCTTTGTGCAGCAACTGGCAGAACAGCAAAGTCCTGAGCAGTTACAGTTGTTTTATCAGTTACTGATCTCAGGCAAAAAAGAATTAGCTTTTGCACCTGAGCCACGTATTGGCCTGGAAATGGCGTTATTACGCGCTGTGGCTTTTGTGCCCGGAGCTGATACTTCTCCAGCAATGTGTGCCTCTGCTCCGGTGTCTCATGCGGCTGAATTAAAAGCAAAATTTAATTTGCCTGAAACTGCAAGTCCGGCTAAAGAGCCAGAATCTGCGCTTGCTATGGCAGAGTCATTGCCATCAGAGCCTGAAATTGTAGTTGAAATACTCCCAGAGCAGCATGCTCCAGCAGAAGCTGTGGCGGCAGTTACACAGCCATCAGCTCCCGCAGGAATAGCAGCTTCTATTCTGGCGCGTCGTGGTATTAAAGTTGATGCTGTTAGCACGGATAGGACAGCGGAGACTCAGAACGAAAAAAAGTCTGAATCAGCTGCTGCTGTAGCCAAGGCTGCAGAGCCTGTTGCTATACAAAGAGCACAAGCTGCTCCAGCTGCAGTTCATCAGCCCGTATTACAGCCGCAGCCTGCGTTACATCAGCAAGTGCAGCCGATGGTATCGCAGCAAGCCAATGAGCCTCAGCGCTCTCCTGCAGTCGTTCAGCACAGTCCGGTTATGCCTGCTGCCGCGCCAGAGCAGCCAGAGCCTGAGATGTCCGTTTATCCGGATGAATCTGATGCTTTGGATATAGCCACTGAAGACGCTGATTTTGCTGCCGATTGGGCCTGGCAGGAGTTTCAACAGCAACATCAATCTGAACCTACGTCAGAACCACAGCCAATAGCTGCGCCAGAAGCGAAAGCTCAATATCGTTTTGATGGTGTGATTACTGCTGAGAATTTCTCTGTGCGTCTTGCAGCTCAGGTCGATGAGTGGGCCGCTTTGGTTGATAGTCTGAATTTAGGTGGTTTATTGCGTTTGTATCTGCTGCATAGTTGCATCAGTTGGGCAGGGGATACAGTGCAGCTGCTGGTTTGTCAAAGTCAGCAGCATTTGGATAAAGAAAAATTCCGCGCCGAAATTATTAAAGAGCTGAGTCAGGCTTTTAATAAAGCAGTTCAGTTAGAAATTCAATACCAGCCTTGGGTAGAGACTTGCCCTGTGGCTATTCAGCAGCGTATTGAGCAGGAGCGTCTGGTTTATGTAGAGCAGTTGCTGCAGCAAGACCCTTGGGTTGTGCAGCTACAGAAAGATTTTGGGGCGGAAATAGTCGCTGACAGTATTATCGTCAACTAATTCGTCTTGTATTTTGGGGCTCAAGTCATTATCTTGTCGCCAGTTTAATCGAGTCATTTTTAAAGAGAGTACAGTTATGTTCAAAGGTGGTGGTGGCGGTTTAGGCAATATCATGAAGCAGGCGCAAGCCATGCAGGATAAAATGCAAAAGGCCCAGCAGGAATTGGCTAATCTGGAAGTTACAGGCGAGTCGGGGGCAGGTCTGGTGAAAGTCACCATGACAGGCAACCACAATGTACGCCGTGTCAGCATCGACGACAGTCTGATGCAGGATGACAAAGAAATGGTTGAAGACTTAGTAGCTGCAGCTATTAACGACGCGGTACGCCGTGTTGAAGAAACCAATAAAGCCAAAATGGCTGCTGTGACCGGTGGTATGCAATTACCTCCAGGTTTTAAGATGCCGTTTTAAGCTGTTGTCTGTTTTAGTATGAGCAAATTCAGCCCTTTGCTGCAGCAGTTGATCGACGCCTTGCGTATATTGCCAGGCGTAGGTCCGAAGTCGGCACAACGTATAGCCCTGCAGTTGCTGGAACGCAACCGCTCTGGCGCTGTACAGTTGTCGAAGGCTTTAGCTGTGGCTATGGAAAAAGTAGGGCATTGCCAGCAGTGCCGTACTTTTTGCGAAACTGATTTATGCTCTATTTGCTCAGATCCACGACGCAACGACAGTCAAAGTCTTTGTATTGTCGCTTCGTCTTCTGATCAGTTTGCGATAGAGCAAACAGGTCAGTTTAAAGGCCGCTATTTTGTCTTGCAGGGCCAATTATCTCCGCTTGATGGCATAGGTCCATCAGAGTTGGGCCTGGATTTACTGCAAAAGCAGCTCGGTACAGGTGCAGTGCAGGAAGTGATATTAGCCACCAACCCGACAGTGGAAGGGGATGCCACAGCCTATTACATTGCTGAGCAATGTAAAAAGTATCAGGTCAATGTCTCCCGTATTGCTCATGGTGTACCTGTGGGTGGTGATTTGGAGTATGTAGACGGGACGACCTTGTCGCACGCCTTTAGTGGCCGTAAACCTATCTGACCTTCATCCTTGAAGCTGTAGCAGCGTTGCTGCGTTCTTTCGCCCCAATCGCATAGTGGCCTATGCTCATGGGGACTCCTTCACTTGCGGCCTTGCTACAACTCCAATGCTTTTGGTCAGGACCTTCGTCCTTGAAACCGCAGCTTTGTTGGCTGCGCTCTGTCGCCCTAATCACATAGTAAGCTATGTATGTTAGGGACTCCTTCACTTGCCGTCGCGCTGCAACTCCAATGCCTTTGGTCAGACTCTTCGTTCCTTGCAGCTGTTACCTTGTTGGCTGCGCTCTTGCACTACCAAATAACAGCTTATTCTTTATCCACTTGCCTGATTCTCCATTTTGTTCTGAGTTTTGCCGATATTGCCCCCTTGATATTTGTGGCTATTAAACCCATATCCTTGCCAGCACAATTCGAAAGGCGCTACGCCCTTGCATAGGCGCTTTTGCATTAAAGTCATTGCATTAAAGAAAAGGAGCTGTATATGACTGAGACAGTACAAAAACAAAAGCACGGCTTTCAGGCCGAGGTCAAACAACTTCTACAGCTGATGATCCATTCGCTGTATTCCAATAAAGAAATTTTCCTGCGTGAGCTGGTCTCTAACGCGTCCGATGCGGCTGATAAACTGCGCTTTTTAGCTTTGTCCGACAGCAGCCTGTATGACAATGACGGCGAATTAAGAGTTCGTATCAGTCTGGATGAAGCGGCTAAAACCATTACCATCAGCGACAACGGTATTGGTATGACGCAGGACGAAGTGATTAGTCATTTAGGCACTATCGCGAAATCCGGCACTAAAGAATTTTTTGGTCAGCTCTCTGGCGATCAAAGTAAAGACTCTCAGCTGATTGGTCAGTTTGGTGTGGGTTTCTATTCTGCCTTTATTGTTGCCGATAAGGTGACAGTCAAAACCCGTAAAGCCGGTGCGCCTGCCGATTCTGCTGTAGAGTGGGAATCTAATGGGGAAGGAGAATACAGCATTGCGCCTATTGTGAAAAATAGCCGTGGTACTGAAATCACTCTGCATTTACGTGACGAAGAAACTGAATTTTTAAGTCAGTGGAAAGTGGAATCTATTGTCACTAAATACTCTGACCATATCAGCATTCCTGTGGAAATGTATCAGGAAGGCACTCCAGAGCAGGACGGCGAAGAAGGCGAAAAAATCCCTGCCACTGAAGGCTTCTGGAAAGCGGTCAACAAAGCCACCGCACTGTGGATGCGCGATAAATCAGAAGTGACTGAAAACGAATATCAGGAATTCTACAAACATATTTCGCACGACTGGACTGAACCACTAAGCTGGACTCACAACAAAGTGGAAGGTAATACCAACTACACCAGTTTATTGTTTGTGCCGAAAAAAGCACCTTTTGATATGTGGAACCGTGAAGCCCGTCATGGCCTGAAATTGTATGTGCAGCGTGTGTTTATTATGGATGACGCTGAACAGTTTATGCCAAGTTACCTGCGCTTTATCAAAGGTGTGTTGGATTCCAGCGATTTACCGCTGAACGTGTCCCGCGAAATTTTGCAGGACACCAAAGTGACGCAAAGCTTACGTAAAGGCTGTACTTCACGCGTATTAAAAATGCTGGAGAAAATGTCTAAAGCTGAAGATCAAAGCGAGTACCAGACCTTCTGGAACGAGTTTGGCCAGGTGATGAAAGAAGGCCCTGCTGAAGATGCCGGCAACAAAGAAAGCATAGCTAAGCTGCTGCGTTTCGCCTCTACTCATAATGACAACGCAGATCAGAATGTCAGCTTAGAAGCTTATGTCAGCCGGATGAAAGAAGGTCAGGACGAAATTTACTTTATCGTTGCCGACAGCTTTGAAGCCGCTAAACACAGCCCACATTTAGAAGTGTTACGTAAAAAAGGCATTGAAGTCCTGCTGTTATCCGACCGTGTTGATGAATGGTTAATGCAGCACCTGACTGACTTTGAAGGTAAAAAGCTGCGTTCTATCGCCAAAGGTGGTCTGGATATCAGCAAGCTGGATGACGAAGAAACGAAAAAAGCTCAGGAAGAAACAGAGAAGCAATTTGCTGCTGTGACTGAACGTTTTAAAACAGCTTTAGGTGATCAGGTCAAAGCCGTAAAAACCAGCCATCGTTTAACCGACAGCCCGGCTTGTATTGTCACTGATGAGTTTGATATGAGCACGCAGATGATGAAGCTGATGGAATCTGTGGGTCAGAAAGTACCGGACGTGAAACCTATTTTTGAACTGAACCCGGATCATGCATTGGTCAAACATATTGCCGATGTGCAGGACGAAACGCAGTTTAAACAATGGGCTGAAGTATTATTTGACCAGGCCTTATTAGCTGAACGTGGCAGCCTGAAAAATCCTGCAACTTTTGTCAGCCGCTTAAACGCGCTGCTGCTGGATTTATCGAAAAAAGCATAAGTTTTACTCTGAGTTTTAAAAAGCCTCTGCACTTGCAGGGGC